>NZ_JBKGXS010000010.1:0-192091 GCF_046546475.1 Pseudonocardia phyllosphaerae | reverse complement strand
CAACGTGACCGGCCGGACCACCGGCTGGAAGGCTGCACTGAACGCGTTGACACTGTTCTACGGCGACCGGATCGCCCTGAACTGACACAGACGATCACCGCCCACACACGATCTTCCGGACAGTCCCTGACACTCCGACCAAGCGTGCGGAGTCGGGCGCGATGGTCGCGATGATGAAGAACATCGGTGTGGACATGAAGGTCCGGCAGGTCCCGTCGACCGAGTTCTCCAAGATCCTGGCGAACAAGGAGTTCGACATGATCTACAGCGGGTTCAAGTCGAGTGACCCGTACGGCGTCGCCTACATCTGCCAGATGTACTGCTCGAACTCGACGCTGAACAACTCCGGCACCGGCACCAAGGAGCTCGACGCCGAGCTGAAGAAGGTCAACACGCTTCCGACCGAGGAGGAACAGTACAAGGCGGCCAACGCGGTGGAGAAGAAGACTCTCGCCACCCACGGTGTGATGCCCGTGTACTCCGGTCCCAGTATCTGGGCGACCAAGCCCGGCCTCGCGAACTGGGGCGCCTCGCTCTTCGCGTGGCCGCCGCTGCCGGAGACCCTCGGCTGGCAGAACGGCACCCCGTGACGCTCTGAGCACCTGAACCACGGAGGCCCCGGACCGCAGCACCTCAGCTGCCGTCCGGGGTCTCCGTCGTCAGCGGATTCCCTGATCGACGCGCACGGGCCACCTCACCGCGACGACCGCCGCTGCAGCAGCAGCGACCCCAGCACCGTGCCCGTCGCGATCACCGCCGCGACGACGAACGCGGACCGCACGCCCGTCGCGTCGACCCCGCCTGTCGCGCCGGAGGCCAGCGTCATCACCGTCACGAACAGCGCGGCACCGGCGGCACCGGCCACCTGCTGCGTCGAGGTCAGGATCGCGCTGCCGTGCGCGTGCAGCGACGCCGGCAGGACGCCGAGCGCCTCGGTCACCAGCGGGGTGAAGCTCATCGCCACCCCCACCGACATCAGGACGTGCAGCGTGACGACCAGCCAGATCGGCGACGTCGCCCCCAGAGCGGTGAACGACCACAGGCTTGCGGACACCACGACCGACGCGGGCACCGCCATCGCCCGCACACCGAACCGGTCGTAGGCCTGCCCGACGACGGGGCCGAGCACCCCCATCACGGTCCCGCCCGGCAGCACGGCGAGCCCCGCGACCAGCGGGCTCAGCCCGAGCACGTGCTGGATGTAGAACGGCAGCAGGATCACCGAGCTGAACAGCGCGAGGTAACCGGCGTCGGCGAGCACCAGCGGGAGCGTGTACGCACGGATCGCCAGCGGGCGCAGGTCCAGCAGCGCGGCGTCGTCGCGGCCCAGCCGCAGCTGGCGCCGGACGAACACGGCCAGCAGCACCGCGCCAGCGGCGATCCACACCCAGGCCGGAACCCCGCCGGAGCCGGGCTCGCCGGAGGCCTCGCCGAAGCGGGCCAGGCCGTAGACGAGCAGCGAGAACGCGCCCGCGGCCAGCAGCACCGAGAGCAGGTCCAGCCGCGCCCGGGACGTCGTCGCCTCGACGTGCATCCACCGCACGCCCGCCAGCAGCATCAGCCCGGCGCAGGCCAGAACGATCCAGAAGATCCACCGCCACCCGAGCACCGCGAGTACCGCACCGGCGATCGTCGGGCCGGTGGCGGGGGCGACCGCCTGCACGACCGCCATCGTGCCCATCACGCGGCCGCGACGACCGTCGGGGACGAGAGTCATGATGCTGGTCATCAGCAGCGGCACCATGATCGCCGAGCCGGATGCCTGCACCACCCGTCCGGCCAGCAGCAGCCCGAAGCCGGGCGCGAGCGCACACAGCACGGTGCCCACGCAGAACAGGCCCACCGCCGACAGGTAGATCCGCCGCGGCGGGAACCGCGACAGCAGGTAGCCGGTGGTCGGCACGACCACCGCCATCGTCAGCAGGAACCCGCTGGAGAGCCACTGCGCCGTGGTGACCGCGACACCGAGGTCGTCGACGACGACCGGCAGCGCGGTCGTCATGGTGGTCTCGTTGAGGACCATCACGAACGACGAACCGACGAGCAGCGCGAGCGTCAGCAGCACCCGGGCCGGCAGTCGCTCCCGGCCGGAGCGATCTCCGAGGGGAACCGTCACCCCAGCTCGCGCAAGGAGGCGGGGAGCTCGTCCACGTCGTCGTAGGGCCCGACGACGGTCGCGGTCAGCGGCCGGTTCAGGATCTGCGCGGCCAGCGCGGCGACCTCGGCCGGGGTGACCGCGTCGATCCCGGCGAGGCTGTCGGCCAGCGACCGCTGCCGCCCGTGGTCGATCTCCGAGCGGCCGAGCCGGTTCATCCGCGACGGCGTGTCCTCGCTGCCCAGCACCAGTCCCCCGCGCAGTGCGCCCTTCGCGCGGGCGATCTCGGCGTCGGACAGGTCCCCGGCGGCGACCTCGCCCAGCACGCCGCGGACCACGGACACGACCTCGCCGAGCCGCTCCGGGGCACAGCCGGCGTAGACCGAGAGAGCGCCGGCGTCGGCGTAGCGCACCGTCGACGAGTAGACCTGGTAGGCCAGTCCGCGCTGCTCGCGGACCTGCTGGAACAGCCGCGACGACAGCCCGCCGCCGAGCGCGGTGTTGAGCACGCCCAGCACCGCGCGCCCGGGGGCGTGCCGGCCGGGCGTGGGGACGCCGAGCATCAGGTGCGCCTGCTCGGAGTCGTCGTACTCGCAGGCCAGGGCGCCGGAGCGGACCGGGGTGGCACCGGTCGTCGTCCGCGGCGGGACCGGCGGGTCACCGATGTGCGCGGCCGCGGCCGGGGACAGCGCGGCCGCGACGAGGTCGGCGACCGCGTCGTGGTCGAGGTTCCCGGCGGCGGCCACGACCATCCGCGGCGTCGTGTACTCGCCGCGCCAGAAGCCGTGCAGCGCGTCCCGGCTCATGGCCCGGATCGAGGTCTCGGAACCGATCACCGGGCGGCCGAGCGGGTGGTCGCCGAACAGCGTCTCGTCGAACAGGTCGCCGAGCAGGTCCTCCGGGTCGTCGTCGCGCATCGAGATCTCCTCGAGCACGACGCCCCGCTCCAGCTCGACGTCGGCGGGGGCCAGCGCGGCGTCGGTGACGACGTCGGCGAGCACGTCCACCGCGAGCGCGACGTCGGTGTCGAGGACGTGCGCGTAATAGCAGGTGTGTTCCTTGGCGGTGAACGCGTTCAGCTCGCCGCCGGCCGCGTCCATCTCCTCGGCGATCCCGGCCGCACTACGGCGGCGGGTCCCCTTGAACAGCAGGTGTTCCAGGAAGTGCGCGGCACCGGCCTGCTCGCCGGTCTCGTCCGCCGAGCCGATGCCCAGCCAGATGCCGATCGCCACCGAGCGGACACCGGGGACCGCCTCGGTGACCAGGCGGAGCCCGCCGGGCAGGTCGGAGCGCCGGACCCCGTCGGCGGCATCCGCCGACGGGGTCCCGACGCGGGCGACGGCCCGGGAGCGATGCTCCCGGGCCGTCGCCGTGTGCTCGTCGTGCTGCACCAGATCAGCTCTGGTCGGCACCGGCCTCGACCGGGGTCTCGGCGGTGACGTCACCGGCCGCGGACTCCTCGCCCTCGGCCACGGGGACCAGCGAGATCTTCCCGCGGTTGTCGATGTCGGTGACCTCGACGCGGATCTTGTCGCCGACGGCGCAGACGTCCTCGACCTTGCCGATCCGCTTCCCGTTGCCGAGCTTCGAGATGTGGATCAGGCCGTCCTTGCCGGGGACCAGCGAGACGAAGGCACCGAACGCGGCGGCCTTGACCACCGTGCCCAGGAACCGCTCGCCGACCTTCGGCAGCTGCGGGTTGGCGATCGCGTTGATCATGCCGATCGCCTCCTCCGCGGAGGGGCCGTCGTTCGCGCCGACGTAGATCGTGCCGTCGTCCTCGATCGAGATGTCGGCACCGGTCTTCTCGGTGATCGAGTTGATCATCTTGCCCTTCGGCCCGATGACCTCGCCGATCTTGTCGACCGGGACCTTCACCGCGGTGACCCGCGGCGCGTACTTGCTCATCTCGTCCGGGCCGTCGATGGCCTCGCCGATGACCTCGAGGATCGTCAGGCGGGCGTCCTTGGCCTGGGACAGCGCGGCGGCCAGCACCTCGGACGGGATGCCGTCCAGCTTGGTGTCGAGCTGCAGCGCGGTGACGAAGTCCTTGGTGCCGGCGACCTTGAAGTCCATGTCGCCGAACGCGTCCTCCGCGCCCAGGATGTCGGTCATCGCGACGTAGCGGGTCTGGCCGTCGACCTCGTCGGAGACCAGGCCCATCGCGATGCCCGCGACCGGCGCCTTCAGCGGCACACCGGCGTTGAGCAGCGACATCGTCGACGCGCAGACCGAGCCCATCGAGGTGGAGCCGTTGGAGCCCAGCGCCTCGGAGACCTGGCGGATCGCGTAGGGGAACTCCTCGCGGTTCGGCAGGACCGGCAGGATCGCGCGCTCGGCGAGGGCGCCGTGGCCGATCTCGCGACGCTTCGGCGAGCCGACGCGGCCGGTCTCACCGGTGGAGAACGGCGGGAAATTGTAGTGGTGCAGGTAGCGCTTCGACGTCTCCGGGCCGAGGGAGTCGATCGTCTGCTCCATGCGGAGCATGTTCAGCGTGGTGACACCCAGGATCTGGGTCTCGCCGCGCTCGAACAGCGCCGAGCCGTGCGCCCGCGGGATGATCTCGACCTCGGCCGAGAGCGGCCGGATGTCGGTCAGGCCGCGGCCGTCGATCCGGACCTTGTCGCGCAGGATCCGCTGGCGGACCAGCTTCTTGTTGAGCGACTTGAACGCCGCGCCCAGCTCGCCCTCGCGGCCGGTGAAGCGCTCGCCCAGCTTCTCCAGGACCGAGCCCTTGATCTCGTCGATCCGGGTCTCGCGCTCCTGCTTGCCTGCGATGGTCAGCGCCTGCGCCAGGTCCTGCTCGGCGACGTCGGAGACGGCCTCGAACGCGTCCGGCTGGTAGGCCGGGAAGACCGGGTAGTCGGCGGTCGGCTTGGCGGCGACGTCGGCCAGCTGCTGCTGCGCGACGCACAGCGAGCGGATGAACGGCTTCGCGGCCTCGAGGCCGTCGGCGACGACGTCCTCGGTGGGGGCCGTGGCGCCGCCCGCGACCAGCTCGAGCGTCTGCTCGGTGGCCTCGGCCTCGACCATCATGATCGCGACGTCGTCACCGACGATGCGGCCGGCGACGACCATGTCGAACGCGGCGCGCTCGAGCTGGTCGTGGGTCGGAAAGGCGACCCACTGGGTGTCGGTGCCTGCCTCGTTGGCGATCAGTGCGACGCGGACGCCGCCGACCGGGCCGGAGAACGGCAGGCCCGCCAGCTGGGTGGACGCCGACGCGGCGTTGATCGCCACGACGTCGTAGGGGTCCTTCGGGTCCAGCGACTGGACCGTCACGACGACCTGGATCTCGTTGCGCAGGCCGTCGACGAACGACGGGCGCAGCGGGCGGTCGATCAGGCGGCAGGTCAGGATCGCGTCGGTGCCCGGGCGGCCCTCGCGGCGGAAGAACGAGCCGGGGATCCGGCCCGCGGCGTACATCCGCTCCTCGACGTCCACGGTGAGCGGGAAGAAGTCGAACTGGTCCTTCGGCCGCTTCGAGGCGGTCGTGGCGGACAGCAGCATGGTCTCGTCGTCCAGGTAGGCGACGACGGACCCGGCGGCCTGGCGGGCGAGCCGTCCGGTCTCGAACCGGATGGTGCGCGTGCCGTAGGCACCGTTGTCGATGACGGCCGTGCTCTCGTGCACGCCGTCCTCGGAAATCACGTCGGACATGCGGTGTTGTGCTCCTCGTCGTAGGGAGTGCTCTCGTACGACGCCGCCGACGACGGTCGGGAACTCCGGCTTGGCCGGTCTTCGATCGAAGCCTCCGGGACCTGTGATCCCGGGGGCCACTACCGAGGACCGGCGGAGCTGCCCCGTCCCTCACGGCGGCGCTTCAGTTGTCTTACCCGGTCGTACCGGTCTTACGGATGTTTCCCGGTCCTTCGGGTGGTGCTCCCCGCACCGGGCGGGGCCCGATGCGAGACGACCCGGTACCGGGGATCCGGTACCGGGTCGCAGGGTCTCAGCGGCGGAGGCCGAGCTTCTCGATCAGCGCCCGGTAACGGGCGACGTCGACCGCGCGCAGGTACTTCAGCAGCCGGCGGCGACGGCCGACCAGCAGCAGCAGGCCACGACGCGAGTGGTGGTCGTGCTTGTGGTGCTTCAGGTGCTCGGTGAGGCCGGTGATCCGCTGGGTCAGCAGAGCGACCTGGGCCTCGGGGGACCCGGTGTCGTTCGCGTGGGTCCCGTACTCCTCGAGCGTGGACTTCTTCTGGGCGGTGGACAGTGCCACTGCTGGTACTCCTTCGTCGTGAACAGTTCGTGGGGCCGTGCCGCTCCCCTGGCCGGTGCGCAGGAGCGCGATACCGGCGGAGCGGGCGGTAGTCGGTCGCGGCCGCCACGAACTGCAGCCGGACCCAACGGAGAACGGTACCAGCGGCTCCCCCGTCCACCGCGCGCGGCCCGCGCCCGTGGTCCGGCACGGCGTCGCTGGTCAGGGCCCGGTCGGTACGGCCGTACCGGCCGGTGGCGGCACGACCAGCGGAACACGGTGCACCGGCGTGTACACCGGGCCGTCCGGGGTGAGGTCACTACGGACCAGCAGCGCCTCGGCCGGGGTCCACCACGGTCCCACGGGGTCCTCGGCCGCCCCGTCCCGCAGGGCCGGCCGTTCCCGGTCCGCGCGGGCGGAGCGCCGCGCCAGCGTGAGGTGCGGGTGGAACGACGACGGGTCGGCCCCCGTCCGGGCGGCCAGCTCGCAGAGCGCGTGCGCGTGCGCGGGGCCGGGGTCGGCGGTGCGGCGGTCCGGGGTGCCGGGAACCGCGGGGGCGCTCCGGACCGCGAGCCGGAGGACGCCGGGGAACGTGCCCGGCCCGCCGAGCCGCAGCGCCGGCGCGGCGGCTCCGGCCAGGTCGCGGTCGAGGATCCCGGCGCGGACGGCCGGGTCGTCGTCGCCGTGGAAGCACAGGGTGATGTGCCGGTTCCGGGGCGGGACGAGGCGCCAGCCGCCGTCGGGATGCCAGGGCGGGGACGCGCGGAGGTGCTCGTCGAGGGCCGCGGCGACGTCATCGGGCGGCCAGAGGGCGGTGAACAGCCGCATGCGGGTCAGCGTCGCACCCGTCACCGGTCGGCGCCGCTCTGCTCGCCGGGCGCGTCTCGCCCGCGGTGCTCGCCCGGCCAGGGGGTACCCGGCGCAACTACGTCAGCAGGTGAAGCACGTGACGGGAGGCAGCACTCGGAGCCTCCGGGCCGCCGGCCGGGACCGCCGGGACCGCCGGGACCGCCGGGACCGCCGGGACCGCCGGGAGCAGGTGATACGTCCTGCGAATGCCTCAGCGGCTGAGTCACTTCCGCGGCGGGGCCACTGCTGCGGCGGGGCCACGTCCACGGCGCGGCATCCGGCGGGCTCCCGGGCCCGGCCCTCGCTGCGGCCGGGGACAGTCACCTCGGTGGGCGAACGTCTCAGTAGCTGAGGCATCTCCGGGAGGTGACCATCCGCCGGCGGCGGGGCACTGGGCATCAACCGGGTCGCGGGGCGCCGGGCATCAACCGGGCCGCGGGGCGGGCATCAGCGCCCGGTGGCGGCGCGGCGGAGGGCGTCGGCGACGTCGGGGAACCGTGGCGCGAGCACCGCGGCGGCCGCGATCAGCCGGGCCGTGTCGGAGATGCCGCGCAGCGGGTCCTCGGTGTGCGGGGCCGTGTGCGGGGCGTCGCGCCGCCCGGTGCCGCGGTGCGGATGCGCCACGCCGGAGCCCCCGTGGTGCGGATGTGCTGCTCCGGTATCCCCGCGGTGCGGATGCGCCCCTCCGGAACTTCCCCGGTGCGGATGCGCGGAACTTTCCCGGTGCGGATACGCCAGCCCGGCACCGCGGTACGGGTGCCCCGCGGCCGGATACGGCGGGCACTCGCCTGCGGTCGCCGCGGGTCCCCAGTGCACCGTCTGCGCACGGACGTCGGCGAGCAGCGCGGGGATGTCGTCCGGATGGACCGGCCCGGCCGCGACGACGCGGTCGAGCGACGCCAGCCGCCCCAGCACCGCCGGGTCGCCGATCTTGATCCGCCGCGCGCCGACCAGCTGGGACAGCATCGCGGGACTGATCCCGATCGTCGCCGCGAGCCGCGCCTGGCTGATGCCGAGCCCGATGGTCAGGCGACGGACGCGGTCGCCGAGCGGCTCGCCGTACAGCTCGCACTGGCGTCGCCGATTGCGGTGCACCGGGTCTCCCGGGGCATCTGCCGGAACGCCCCGCGCGTCGCCCCCGCGCCCGCCGGTGTCGCCCGCCGCGTGCTCGTCCATGCCGGTGATCGTCGCCTGCGTGCCGCGGCGCGGCGGCCGATCGGACCCACCAGGGGATTTCCACTCACCCGCGACCGTTCAGCCCCGCGACCGGCGCGGACGCCGCTCAGCCGCCGGTAAAGCCTCAGCCGCCGGTGAAGCCGGGGACCTCGTCGGGACCGGGGGCGTCGCCGACCTCGGTGAGCATCTCGCGTGTGCGCTCCACGTCGAGCCCCATCTGCGCGATGAGCGCCTCGACGCCGTCGTACTGCTCCTGCCCGCGCAGCCGGGCGACGAACTCGACGCCGACCTCGTGGCCGTAGAAGTTCTCGTCGACGTCGAGCACGTAGGCCTCGACGGTGCGCACGTGCCCGGAGAAGGTCGGGTTCGTGCCGACCGAGATCGCCGCCATCAGCCGCCGCCCACCGATGCGGAACCAGCCGGCGTAGACCCCGTCGGCGGGGATCGCGGTGTGCGGCGGGCAGGCGACGTTCGCCGTCGGGTAGCCGAGGTCCCGGCCCCGCTTGTGCCCGTGGACGATCACGCCGTCGACCCGGTGCCAGCGCCCGAGCGCGTGCGCCGCGTCGACGACCGCACCCGCGTCGATGCAGGACCGGATGTAGGTCGAGGAGAACGTGACCTGGTCGTCGGAGATCAGATCCAGTGCCTCGCAGGCGAACCCGAACCGGGTGCCGAGCTCGGCGAGGGTGTCGACGTCACCGGACGCGCGGTGCCCGAACGTGAAGTTCCGCCCCACGACGACGACGGCCGCGTGCAGCTTGTCGACCAGGACCTCGTGCGCGAACCCGGCCGGTTCCATCCGGGACAGCTGCTCGGTGAACGGGATGACGCAGAAGACGTCCGCCCCCGCGTCGGCGACGAGCTGGGCCCGCCGGTCGAGCGTGGACAGCCGCGCCGGATGCGTCCCCGGCCGGACCAGCTCGGCCGGGTGCGGGTCGAACGTGACGACGACCGCGGGCAGCCCGCGCTGCCGGGCCTCGGCCACCGCACGCCCGATCAGCTGCCGGTGACCGCGGTGGACGCCGTCGAACACCCCGATGGTGACGACGCACCGCCCCCAGCCGGGTGGAACGGCCTCGAGACCACGCCAGCGCTGCACGGCACCGAGCCTACGAGTGGACGCCGTGGGTCAGCCCGCCGGGGCGAGCACGACCACCGGCCGCGACGACGACCCGCGGTCGGTCATCAGCGCGAGCGCGGCCCCGTCCGGCGCGAACACCCCGTAGGTGCCCGCGATCCCGGCCGCCGGCAGCGACTTGCCGTAGCGGACGTCGACCGCGTGTGACTCGTCGAGGTCCACCCGCGGGAACGCCGTCGCCACCGCTGCGGCCAGGTCCAGCGACAGCTGCGGCGCCTCGGCCAGCTGCTCGACGGTCCGGGCGTGCTCCAGGGTGAACGGCCCGACCCGGGTGCGGCGCAGCGCCGTCAGGTGCCCGCCGACACCGAGCGCGGCGCCGACGTCGCGGGCCAGCGCGCGGACGTAGGTGCCCGAGCTGCACTCGACGACGACGTCCGCGTCGAGGTACGGGCCGTCGCGGCGGACCCCGAGCAGGTCGAACGCCGACACCGTCACCGGGCGGGCGGGCAGCTCGACGTCCTCGCCGTCGCGGACCCGCTGGTAGGCGCGCTTGCCGTCGATCTTCACCGCGGACACCGCGCTGGGGACCTGCTCGATGTCGCCGGTCAGCGGGGCCATCGCGGCGCGCACGTCGGCCTCGGTGACCGCCGCGCAGTCGGCGGGGCCGGTGACCGGTGTGCCCTCGGCGTCGTCGGTGTCGGTGGCGGTGCCGAGCCGCACGGTCGCGGTGTAGGCCTTGGTGTCCAGCGACAGGTGCCCGAGCAGCTTCGTGGCCCGCTCGATCCCGACGACGAGCACGCCGGTCGCCATCGGGTCCAGTGTCCCGGCGTGGCCGACCTTGCGGGTGCCCATGATCCGCCGGAGCTTCCCGACGACGTCGTGGCTGGTCGGCCCGCGGTCCTTGTCGACGATCACGAGGCCGGGCGGCGGCGGGGGGTTGCGGGGCACGGCGGGACCCTAACGGTGCGGCCCGCGGCGCGGGCTCAACGGGCGAGCCGGTACCCGACCCCACGGACGGTCACCACGACCTCCCGCTCCCCCAGCTTGGCGCGCAGCGAGGCCACGTGCGCCTCCATCGTCCGCGCCGCAGAGGGGTCGGCGACGCCCCACACCTGCTCCAGCAGCTCCGCGCGCGGCAGCACCGCGCCGTCGCGGCGGGCGAGCGCGGCCAGCACGTCGAACTCCTTGCGGGTCAGCCCGACCGGGTCCCCGCCCGCGGTGACCGCGCGCCGGTCCAGGTCGACCACGACGTCGGCCACCTCGACCGTCGTCGCCACCGGCCCGCCGGACGAGCGCCGCAGCACCGCCTCGATCCGGGCCAGCAGCTCCTCGGTCGACACCGGCTTCACCAGGTAGTCGTCGGCGCCGCTGCGCAGGCCCTGCACCCGGGCCGCGACGTCGCCGCGCCCGGTGATCGCGAGGATCGGCACGCGGGACAGCGCCCGGATCTCCCGGCAGACGCCGATGCCGTCCCGGTCGGGCAACCCCATGTCCAGCAGGACGACCGCAGGCTCGCGCGCGGTGACCGCCGCGATCGCCGCGGCGCCGCTGGCGACCAGCTCTGTACTGTGCCCGTGCCGGTCGAGGGTGCGGCGCAGGGCGTCGCCGAGTACGGCGTCGTCCTCGACCAGAAGCACCCGCACGGGCAGAGCGTATCGCTGTCGTTGCTCAAGAGTTCCTCAACTACCACCGCCGTCGCGTTGACCCGCCCGGGTGACCCCGAGCACGGTGAGCGCAACCACCACGTCGAGGAGGACGGACATGGCCGAGACCGGCACCGCAGCCGAGTCTTCCGGGGCGGGCGCCGGAGCGCCCACCCGGCGGAAGAAGAAGATCTACGCCCAGCTCTGGTTCTGGGTCATCATCGGGATCGCGGCCGGCATCCTCGTCGGCCTGCTGACTCCGGGCTTCGGCAAGGAAATGAAGTGGCTGGCCGAGGCCTTCGTCCAGATGATCAAGGTCATCATCGGCCCGGTCATCTTCTGCACCGTGATCGTCGGCATCGCCTCGCTGGGCAACCTCGCCCGCGCCGGCGGCCTCGCCCTGCGGGCGCTGGGCTACTTCTTCGCGATGACGGTCCTCGCCCTCACGATCGGCCTGCTCGCTGCGAACGTCTTCGCGCCGGGTGCCGGCTTCGAGGGCCGGCCGAGCGCGGCTGACTTCGAGAAGGCCAAGGAGAACCTCGGCGACGCCGAGCACGGCGGCGGGGTCGTCGGCTTCATCACCGACTCGCTGCTGCCCAAGAGCTTCATCGGCCCGTTCGTCGACAACTCCGTGCTGCAGGTCCTGGTCCTGGCGATCCTGACCGCCTGCGCGATCTCCGGGCTGAACTCGACCCTGCGCACCCGACTCGTCGGTGTGTTCGAGTCCATCTCGAAGGTGATCTTCGGGATCATCCGCATCGTCATGTGGGCGGCGCCGGTCGCCGCGTTCGGCGGCATGGCCTACACCGTCGGCAACTTCGGCGGTGCCTCGCTGTGGAACCTGCTGAAGCTGATGGGTGTCTTCTGGGGCACCTGCGCGTTCTTCATCCTCGTCGTGCTCGGCGGCATCAGCTGGGCGACCGGGTTCAACATCCTCAAGGTCATCCGCCTGGTGAAGGACGAGCTGCTGATCATCCTCGGCACCTCGTCGTCGGAGTCGGTGCTGCCGCGGCTGCTCACCAAGCTGCAGTCCGCCGGTGCGTCGAAGCAGACCGTCGGCATGGTCATCCCGACCGGCTACTCGTTCAACCTCGACGGCACCTGCATCTACCTGACCCTGGGTGCGCTGTTCATCATCCAGGCCGGTGGCGAGAGCCTGCCGATCGGCGCGCAGATCGGCCTCGCCGTGCTGATGGTGCTGACCTCGAAGGGTGCCGCCGGCGTCACCGGCGCCGGCCTGGTCACCCTGGCCGCGTCGCTGCAGGCCTTCGGCGGGGAGTTCTTCACCCCGGAGGCGATCGTCGTCGGGCTGGCGCTGATCGTCGGCATCGACCGCGTGATGTCCGAGGGCCGGGCGCTGACCAACTGCATCGGCAACGTCGTCGCCACCCTGGTCGTCGCCCGCTGGAACGGTGAGCTGGACCGCGAGCGGCTGGCCGCGGTGCTCGACGACCCGTCGCTGGTCGAGGCCGACATGGAGGCCGAGCACGGGGACAGCGACGAGACCCCGGGCTCCGACGCCGACCTCCCGTCCGCCGGGACGTCCGAGCGGACGCCGGTCCCCGCCGGGTCCTGACCCGCACCACCCCCGCGTGACGGCCGGTGCACCGTCCGCCCTCCCACCCCCGCGGTGGCAGGGTGGAAGGGTGCGCCGGCCGTTCCGTTCCGAGATCCGCCGCTCGCGGCTGGTCCGACGCCTGCTGGTCGTGCAGGTCGTCACCGTGCTGGTCACGGTCGGCGGGCTCGCCGCGCTCGGTGCCTACGGCGCCCGCGAGCTCGAGAGCGACGCCGCAGGCCGCCTCACCCGGGCCACCGCCGTGAACGTCGCCGCCGACCCGGACGTCACCGCCGCCGTCCGCGCGGGCGGCGACGGCGGCGGCGACGTCCGGGCCCTGTCGGCGCGGTTGCAGCCGCTCGCCGAGCGGGTCCGCGCCGCGACCGGCACCAGCTTCGTCGTGATCATGTCGACCGGCGGGATCCGCTGGTCGCACTACGACCCGGCGCAGATCGGCGGCCGCTACCAGGGCACGATCGAGCCCGCACTGGCCGGGCGCACGTTCACCGAGATCTACACCGGCACCCTCGGCCCGTCGGTCCGCACCGTCACGCCCGTGTTCGACGGCGGCCGCGTCGTCGCCGTCGTCTCGGTCGGGGTGCTGCAGACCCGGGTCAGCGACCTCGCGCTGCGCTCGCTGCCCGGGATCCTCGCCGCCGCGGCCGTCGCGCTGCTCGTCGGAGTCGCGCTGGCGATCGCGCTGGCACGCTGGCTGCGCCGCCGCACCCTCGGCCTGGAGCCGGAGGAGATCACCGCCGCCTACACCCACCACGACGCCGTGCTGCACGCCGTCGGCGAGGGCCTGATCGTCGTCGACGGCGACGGGCGGCCGGTCGTGGTCAACACCGAGGCCCGGCGGCTGCTCGCCGCACCCGGCCCGGGCCGCCCCCGTGCCGCCCTCGGCGACCTCGACGTCGACCCGGCCGTGCACGCCGTCCTGCAGCGCGGCATGCACAGCGACCTGCGCGACGAGCCCGCCGTCGCCGGGGAACGCGTGCTGCTGGTCAGCAGCCGCGCCGCCGGTCCCGCCGCCGGCCCGGACACCCGGGTGTTCACCCTGCGCGACCGCACCGAGCTGGCCGGGGCGCTGCGCGAACGCGACGACGCCCAGGACAAGGTCGCGGCGCTGTCCGGGCAGGCGCACGAGTTCGCCAACCGGATGCAGACCGTGCTGACCCTGGTCGAGCTGGGCGACACCACCGATGCCGCGGCCGCAGGCTCGGCCGCGCTGGACCGCACCCGCGGGCCCGGCGCCGCCGTCGCCGCGGAGGTACTCGACCCGGTGCTCGCGGCGCTGCTGGCGGACAAGGCGTGGACCGCCGCCGAGCACGACGTCACCTTCACCGTCGTCGACGAGTGCACCCCGGAGCTGCTGCCCGGCGCACGGCTGCCGGTCGCCCCCGACGACCTGGTCTCACTCGCCGGGAACCTCGTCGACAACGCCCTGGAGGCCGTCGCAGGCCGCGACCGGCGCGAGGTCGGCGTGCACGTCGCCACCCCCGGCGACGAGCTGGTCCTGGAGGTCACCGACTCCGGGCCGGGGGTGCCCGACGACGTCGCCCGCGAGCTGTTCACGTTCGGTTTCTCCACCCGCGACTCCCCCGGCGGGCGCCCGCGCGGGATCGGGCTGGCCCTGGTGGACCGGATCGCCCGGCGCCTCGGCGGGAGGGTGGCCGTCGGGCCGCGCGACGGCGGCGGCAGCGTGTTCACCGTGCGGCTGCCGCTCGCCCCCTGACCTGCTCAGGCGGTGCCGGGCACGGCCCAGCGCCCGCCGCGGGTCCGCAGCCCGACCGCGACCAGCCGGATCAGCATGAACAGCGTCAGCCCGGTCCAGATCCCGGCCAGCCCCCACCCGAACACCAGCGACAGCCAGATCAGCGGGAGGAAGCCGCCCAAGGCCGCGGCGAGCGTCGTCGTGCGCAGGAAGGCGGAGTCGTTCGCGCCGAGCAGCACGCCGTCGAGGGCGAACACCACGCCCGCGACCGGCTGCAACGCGGCGAAGAACCACCAGGCGACCGGGATCGTCGCCAGCACCGCGGCGTCGGTGGTGAACACGCCCGGCAGCACCGGGTAGAGCGCGGCGAACACCACCCCGAACACGCAGCCGAGCAGCAGGCCGTAGCGGGTGACCCGCCCGGCGACGGCGCGGGCGCGGGAGGTGTCGGTGGTGGCCGCGCCGAGCGCGGAGCCGATCAGGGACTGCGCGGCGATCGCGACGGCATCGAGCACCAGGGACTGGAACGACCACAGCTGCAGCACCACCTGGTGCGCGGCCACCGACGGCGCCCCGAACCGGGCGGCCACGGCCGTCGCGGACAGGAAGCAGGCCTGGAACCCCAGCGAGCGCAGCACCAGGTCCCGCCCGGTCGTGGACTGCGCACGCAGCACGGACAGGTCCGGGGCCAGGCGCACCGGATCCGCGGCCGGGGCACGGCGGCGTTCGGCGGCCAGCGCGGACAGGAACAGCGCCGCGACGACGACCTGCGCGACCACGTTCGCCACCGCCGACCCGGGCAGCCCCCAGCCGGGCCAGGACCCGATGCCGTGCACCAGGAACGGGCACAGCAGCGCGGACGCCGCGTTACCGGCGATGACGTAGTGCAGCGGGCGGCGGGTGTCCTGCACACCGCGCATCCAGCCGTTCCCGGCCAGGGTGACCAGCACCAGCGGCGCCCCGAACAGCGCGATCCGCAGCCAGCTCACGGCCCCGTCGGCGACGGCGTCGCCACCGGCCAGCGCACCGGACACCGGCGCGGCGAGCAGCTGCCCCGCGACGAGCACCACGATCCCGACGGCCAGCGCCAGCCAGGTCGCCTGCACGCCCTCGGAGACCGCCGCGGCCCGGCGCCCGGCCCCGAAGAACCGCGACGCGCGCGCCGTCGTGCCGTAGGACAGGAAGTTCAGCTGGCTCGTGACCTGGGAGAACAGCACCCCCGCCACGGCCAGTCCGGCGAGCGGCACCGCCCCCAGCCGTCCGACGACGGCGGTGTCGACCAGCACGTACAGCGGCTCGGCCGCCAGCACCGGCAGCGCGGGCAGCGCGAGCCGCAGGATGTCGCGGGCCCCGCCCGGGGTCCGCTCGGTCGTGTCCGGCACCCGCGTCGGTCAGGACCGCTTCGGGCGGCGGCAGAGGTAGCAGAACGCGGGCGGCAGGTTCCGCCACACGGTCCGGGTGGCGACGACCTCGTCGAAGGTGTCGCGCAGCGTCGCCTTGAACCGGCGGGCCGAGGGCATCGGCAGGGTGTGGGAGTAGGCGAACGTGGCGAACGCGCCGGTCTCACCGATGACCTCGACGACCTGGTCGAGGATCGCCTGCTGCAGCTCGGCGCCGAACAGCGACCACGGCAGCCCGGAGATCACCGCGTCGACGTGGTGCACGTCGCGCTCGGCGAGCAGCGCGACGAGCTTCGCGGCGTCGCCGTTGATCACCTCGAGGCCGGGCTGGGTGCGCTCGACGTAGGAGGCCATCGACGGGTCCAGCTCGACGGCCAGGTGCCGGCCCCCGGACGGCAGCCGGCGTGCCACCTGCGACGACACCGCACCGGTACCCGGGCCCAGCTCGACGACGACGGGCTCACCGTGACTCGGCACAATCCGGGCGAGCCGCTCGGACAGCCGGGCCGAGCTCGGCCACACCGCGCCCACGCCGGCCGGGTTGCGCACCATCGCCCCGAGGAACTCACGCCACGCGGGCCCGTCGGCCGTTGTCGGCTCGCTGCTCACGACACACCTCCTGTGATCGACGGTCACGCTACGTCCCGCGGCCGGGGGACGGCGGACCGGCCCGCCCCCTCGTACCGTGTGCCCGTGACGCCCCTGTGTACTCCGGATGGACGCCGGTGGGCGGTCATCCGGCCGCCGCGGCCAGCTCGGCGCGCAGCGGACCCAGGATCTCCTCGGCGCCGCCGGCGGAGCGTTCGAACCCGGCGGCCGCGGCGTGCCCACCGCCACCCAGCGCCGTCGCGACGCGGGACAGGTCCGGGGTGCCCGTGCCGCGCATCGACACCGACCACTGGCCCGGCTCGGTCTCGGTGAGCAGCGCGGCGACGCCGTCCCCGGCGGTGGCGCGCAGCTGCCCGACGAGGGTGACGGTCTGGTCCCGGAACCGGCTCGCGGTCGCCGGGTCGACGACCGCCCACACCAGCCCGGCCCCACCGGCGGCGTCCGGGTCGCGGCGCGCACCGCCCAGCACGGTGGCCTCGGCGGCCAGCCAGGCGAACGGTCTGGTGCCGAACACCGCGTCCATCAGGGTGCGTGGGTCCGCGCCGGCCTCGACGAGCTCGGCGCCCAGGCGCAGCGCCCCGGGCCCGCCCCAGCGGAAGCCGCCGGTGTCGGTGTAGAGGCCGGCGAACAGCGGGCGGGCCAGCTCGGCGTCCAGCTCGACGCCGAGCTCGGCGATCACCGCGCGGACCAGCGTCACCGTGGCCGGCTCCTGCGGGTCGACGAGGTGGTGGTTGCCGAACCCGGTGAACGACGCGTGGTGGTCGATCACCAGCGAGTCCCCCGCGGCGGAGACCCGCCCGGCCAGGTCCCCGAGGCGCTGCTCGGAGGAGATGTCGCAGCACACCAGCAGCTCGGGTGCCTCGGGGGCGTCGGCCGAGTCGACGACGAGGCCGTGCTCGTCGAGCGCCGCGACCAGGCCCGGGACGGGGTCCGGGCCGCCGAACGAGACGACGACGTCGGTCCCGATGCGGCGCAGCGCGACGGCGAGGGCGAGGGTACTGCCTGCGGCGTCGGCGTCCGGGCGGAGGTGCCCGACGAGGAGCACGCTCGACGCCGCGCGCAGCACCGCGGCCGCCCCGGCCGGGTCGACGGGCCCCGCCGCGGGCCGGGTCACGGCCGTCACCGGTGGGTCACTCCTGCTCCTCGTCGCGCGGCGCCCGGTACGGGTCCGGGTCGCCCGCAGGCTCCGCCGACGCGGCCAGCCGGGCCACCTCGGCGTCGGACTCGCGGGTGCGGGCGAGCAGCTCCTCCATGCGGCGGGCCTCGTCGGGCACCGAGTCCGGGACGAACGCCAGCGACGGCGTGTGCCGGATACCGGTCTGCTGCCCGACGCGGCTGCGCAGCACACCGGTGGCGCTGGCCAGCGCAGCCGCCGCCCCCGCGGTGTCCGGCGGGGTGTCGACGGTCTCGCCCATCACCGTGTAGTAGACGGTGGCCTCGCGCAGGTCACCGGTCACCCGGGTGTCGGTGATCGTGACCATCGCCAGCCGGGGGTCCTTGACCTCGTGCTCCAGAGCCTCCGCGACGATCTGCGTGATCCGCTTCGCGAGCTTGCGGGCGCGCGCGTTGTCGACCATGTCCTGCTCCTTCCACCGGACGTGCGGGCCCGAGTCTATGCATGTCCCCCGGCGACCGGGCCGGTCCGCCGGGAGCGGGTCAGGGGGTGGGACGGAGCTCTCGCTCACTCCTCGTCGTCGGGCCCGAAGATGCGGGTCCGGGCGGAGAGGAGCTCCAGCTCGGGGCGGGCGGCGACGAGCCGCTCGCAGCGTTCCAGCAGGGCGCGCAGGTGGCCGGGGTCGCCCGACACCGCGGAGACCCCGATCAGCGCACGCCGGTACAGGTCCTGGTCACCGGCCTCCGCGGCCGCGACCTCGAACCGGCGCAGCTCGGCGACCAGCGGCCGGACCACCGATCGCTTCTGCTTGAGCGAGTGGACGTCGCCGAGCAGGACGTCGCACTCCAGGGCACCGACGTACACGCCGTACCTCCCGGTCGGGCTCACCCGGCCCGCAGGGGCCGGGACGCCGACGGGGCGGCCGGTGTCACCACCGGCCGCCCCGTCGAGCTGCTGCTCACCGCACTCAGGCGCGCGGCTTCTCGCGCATCTCGAACGTCTCGATGACGTCGCCGACCTTGATGTCGGAGTAGCTGCCGAGCGTCATACCGCACTCGAAGCCCTCGCGGACCTCGACCACGTCGTCCTTGAACCGGCGCAGCGAGGAGATCGGGAGGTTCTCCTGGATCACCGTCGAGTCGCGCATCAGGCGCGCCCGGGCGTTCCGGCGGATCTCCCCACCCATCACGAGGCAACCGGCGATGGTGCCGAACTTGGAGGACTTGAAGACGTCGCGGACCTCGGCGCGGCCGAGCTCCACCTCCTCGTACTCCGGCTTCAGCATGCCCTTCAGGGCCGCCTCGATCTCCTCGATCGCCTGGTAGATCACCGAGTAGTAGCGGATCTCCACGCCCTCGCGGTTGGCCAGCTCCGTGGCCTTGCCCTCGGCACGGACGTTGAAGCCCATGACGATGACGTTGTCCGCGATGGCGAGGTTGATGTCGCCCTCGGTGATGCCACCGACGCCGCGGTGGATGACGCGCAGGTCCACGTCGTCGCCCACGTCCAGCTTCATCAGGGACTCCTCGAGCGCCTCCACGGTGCCCGAGTTGTCGCCCTTGATGATCAGGTTGAGGGTGTTGGTCTCCTTGAGGGCCGCGTCCAGGTCCTCGAGGCTGACGCGCTTGCGACGGCTCGCCAGCTCGGCGTTGCGCTCACGGGCGCGCCGCCGGTCGGCGATCTGCCGGGCCACGCGGTCCTCGTCGACGACGAGGAACGTGTCGCCCGCGCCGGGCACCGACGTCAGACCGATGACCTGCACCGGACGCGACGGCAGGGCCTCGCTGACGTCGTTGCCGTGCTCGTCGACCATCCGCCGGACACGTCCGGAGGCGTCGCCGGCCACGACCGAGTCGCCGACCTTGAGCGTGCCGCGCTGGACCAGCACCGTGGCCACCGGGCCGCGGCCGCGGTCCAGGTGCCCCTCGATCGTGACGCCCTGGGCGTCCATGTCGGGGTTGGCCCGCAGGTCGAGCGAGGCGTCCGCGGTCAGCAGGATCGCGTCGAGCAGCGCGTCGATGTTCTGCCCCTGGCGGGCGGAGATGTCGACGAACATGGTCTCGCCGCCGTACTCCTCGGCCACGAGGTTGTACTCGGTGAGCTGCTGACGGACCTTCTGCGGGTTCGCACCCTCGACGTCGATCTTGTTGACCGCGACCACGATCGGCAGGTCCGCCGCCTGGGCGTGGTTGATCGACTCGACGGTCTGCGGCATCACGCCGTCGTCCGCCGCCACCACGATGACCGCGATGTCGGTGGACTTCGCACCGCGGGCACGCATGGCGGTGAACGCCTCGTGACCCGGGGTGTCGATGAACGTGACCGCCCGCTCCTGGCCGTCCAGCTCGGTCTCGACCTGGTAGGCGCCGATGTGCTGGGTGATGCCGCCGGCCTCGCCCTCGCGGACGTTGGCCTTGCGGATCGTGTCCAGCAGCCGCGTCTTACCGTGGTCGACGTGACCCATGATGGTCACCACCGGCGGACGGGCGGCCAGGTCGGCGTCGTCACCCTCGTCGCCGAACTCGATGTCGAAGGACTCGAGAAGCTCGCGGTCCTCCTCCTCCGGGCTGACGACCTGGATGTTGTAGTTCATCTCCTGGCCGAGCAGCTCGAGGATCTCGTCCGAGACCGAGGCCGTCGCCGTGATCATCTCGCCCAGGTGGAACAGCACCTGGACCAGCGACGCCGGGTTGGCGTTGATCTTCTCGGCGAAGTCGGTCAGCGAGGAGCCGCGCGGGAGACGGATCGTCTCGCCGCCGCCCTTGGGCAGGCGGACGCCGCCGACCGACGGAGCGGCCATGGAGTCGAACTCCTGGCGCTTCTGCCGCTTCGACTTGCGGCCCTTGCGGGCCGGGCCGCCGGGACGACCGAAGGCACCCGCGGCACCGCCGCGACCACCCGGACGACCACCACCGGGACGACCGCGGAACCCACCGGCCGGGGGCGGCCCACCGGGACCGCCGCCACCGGGACGGAAACCGCCGCCGCCACCACCGGGACGACCGCCACCGGGGCCACCACGACCGCCGCCGGGACCGCCACGGCCACCACCGGGGCCACCACGGCCACCGGCACCGGGCCGGCCCGCCGCCGGACGCGAGGGCATCATGCCCGGGTTCGGCCGCGGCGGCATGTTGCCGGGGCTCGGACGCGGACCGCCCGCACCCGGGGCACCGCCCGGACGCGGGGGACGCGGCGGGGCCTCACCGGAACGCGCGGCCGGCTGCTGGGGGGCGCCGCCGCCCTGCTGGCCGCCGCCCTGCTGACCGCCACCCTGCTGGCCGCCGCCCTGCTGGGGCGGGCCGGGGCGCGGGGCCGGGCGGGACGAGCCCTGACCGACGCCGAACGGGTTGTTGCCGACGCGCGGCTGACGCGGGCCGGGCTTCGGGCCGCGCGGCGCGTCGCCGCCGCCCTGCTGGCCGCCGGAGGGGCGACCGCCGGGCTGCTGGCCGCCGGAGGGGCGACCGCCGGACTGCTGACCGGACTGGCCGGGCTTCGGCGCGGCCGGACCGGGCTTGGGGCCCGGCTTCGGAGCCGCGGGACCGGGCTTGGGCGCGGCCGGGCCGGGCTTCGGAGCCGACGGCGCGGACGAGCCGGCGTCGGCCGCCGGGGCCTGCGGCTGCGGGGCCTTCGGCTCGGGGGTCTCCGGCTGCGCGGCGGGCTTCGGCGCCGCGGGGCCGGGCTTGGGCGCGGCCGGGCCGGGCTTCGGAGCCGACGGCGACGGGGCACCCTGCGAGGGCCCCGGGCGCGGACCGGGCTTCGGAGCGGGGCCGGACGGCGACGCACCGGGCGTCGGGCCGGGCTTGGGGGTGGGGCGCGACGGCGACGGAGCGCCGGAGCCACCACCGGACGGACGCGGGCGGGTGCCACCGGGGGCACCGGAGCCGCGACGCTGACCGCCGTTGCCGGAGGCGCCGTTGCCGGACGCGCCGGAGCCACCGCCTGCCATCGAGTCGCGCAGCTTGCGCGCGACCGGGGCCTCGACGGTGGACGAGGGAGACTTCACGTACTCCCCGAGGTCCTGCAGCTTGCTGAGGACCTGCTTACTGCTGATACCGAGCTCTTTCGCGAGCTCGTGCACGCGGGCCTTGCCTGCCACTGCTCTCCTTGTACTGACCGGAGGCCGGGCGGCGGTTCCCGCTCGACCTCGAACCTAGTGTCGAAGCACGTTCATGGTGCGATCTTCACTGCTGGCTCATGACGGGTCGACCATGCTCTCTTCCACTGACGGGCCGGGGAGGGTCCCCGGCCCCTGCTGATCCTGGATCCGGTGCCGCACGGCGGTGGCGTCCAGTTGTCCCCGGACGCGGAACGCCCGGTTGAACGCCGAGCGCCGCTCGGCCCGGTCGAGGCACCCCGTCGTGGGGTGCAACCAGGCACCCCGGCCGGGGAGGCGGTGGCGCGGGTCCGGGACGAGGTGTCCGTTCTCCAGTACCAACCGCAACAGTTCGTCGGCCTGCTCCCGCTGCCGGCATCCGACGCAGGTACGGATCGGGCCGGAGCCTGCACAGTCGGACGACGGCCCACGACGGCGGGCCGGTACCGAGTGTAGCGCAGAGCCCCGTGCGGGCCTCCCCTCGCCCGGCACCCCTACGACGACACCTCGGCCGGGTCGCCGTCCGGCCCGACCTGGGCGCCCGGGTCGGCGTCGCTGCGGATGTCGATCTTCCAGCCGGTCAGCCGGGCCGCGAGGCGGGCGTTCTGCCCCTCCTTGCCGATGGCCAGCGACAGCTGGAAGTCCGGGACCACGACGCGGGCGACCCGCGCCCGCTCGTCGAGCACGGTCACCGAGACGACCTTCGACGGCGACAGCGCGTTCCCGACGAACTCGCCCGGGTCCTCGGACCAGTCGATGATGTCGATCTTCTCTCCGTCGAGCTCGCCCATCACGCCGCGCACCCGGGCCCCCATCGGGCCGATGCAGGCGCCCTTGGCGTTGAGCCCGGAGCGGGTCGACCGCACCGCGATCTTGGAGCGGTAGCCGGCCTCGCGCGCCACCGAGACGATCTCCACGGTGCCGTCGGCGATCTCCGGGACCTCGAACGCGAACAGCTTGCGCACCAGGTTGGGGTGCGTGCGCGACAGCGTGATCGACGTGCCGCGCGGGCCGCGGTTGACGCCGACGACGTAGCAGCGGATGCGGTCGCCGTGCTTGTAGACCTCGCCGGGGACCTGCTCGGCCGCGGGCAGCACAGCCTCGGTGCCCCCACCCAGCTCGACGACGACGACGCCGCGGGAGTTCGCGCGGGCGTCGCGCTGCACGACCCCGGCGACGACCTCGCCCTCCTGGGTGGCGAACTCGCCGTAGGTGCGCTCGTGCTCGGCGTCGCGCAGCCGCTGCACGATCACCTGGCGCGCGGTGGTCGCGGCGATCCGGCCGAAGCCCTCGGGGGTGTCGTCGAACTCGGGGCCCGGCGTGCCGTCCTCGCCCGCCTCGTCGGGGTCGCGGGCCAGCACCCGGACGACCCCGGTCTTGCGGTCGATGTCGACGCGGGCGTCGGAGAAGCTGCCCTCGGTGTGGCGGTAGGCGGTGAGCAACGCGGACTCGATCGCCTCCAGCACGGTCTCGAACGGGATCTCCTTGTCCCGCTCGATGGCCCGCAGGGCGGGGATGTCGACGTTCACCGGTTCTCCTCGTGCGTGTGCGTGCTGTCCGTGTCCCCGTCGCCGTCCCTGCCGCTGTCGCCGCTGCCGCTGTCGCCGCTGTCGCCGCCGGGGTCGAGCAGCGCGGTCTCGGCGGCCGGGGGCGCCTTGAACTCGACCTCGACCCGGGCCTTGTCCACCTCGTCGTAGGGCAGGTCGCGCAGCTCGGGCCTGCGGCCCTTGCCGGTGCCGCGCACGGCGACCTGGACCCGCTCCTCGCCGGCCTTCCCGATCCGCGCCTCGATGGCGTCGCCGCCGGTGAGGGTGATCGTGGCCAGCCGCAGGAAGTTGCGGCGCCAGTCCCGCGGGCGGGTCAGCGGGCGGTCGAGCCCCGGCGAGGTCACCTCGAGGGTGTAGGAGCCCTCGATGAGGTGCTCGTGCGGGTCGAGCTCGGCGGCGGCGGCGCGACTCAGCTTCGCGATGGCGTCGAGGTCGATGCCGGTCTCGCCGGAGGTCTCCGGGTGGTCGACGACCAGCTTGACCGAGTGCTTGCGGCCCGCGGTCCGCACCTCCACGGCGTCGATCTCGAGGCCGGCGTCGCTGACGACGGGCTCGAGCAGGCCGCGCAGCTGCTCGGACAGCTCTGCGGGGTCCGTGCTGCGCATGGGAGGCCTTCCTGGTCGCGGGTGCGGTCGCCGTCGCACGCCGGGCCGCACCGGTCCGGGCGAAGTGGCTCCCGGCTGCGGGAGTGCACGACGGACGGCCGGTGGATCGGTGGGCGGGGACGGCCGACGAGCCTAGCGTGCCGCCGCCGGTGATCGGCGGCCGACCGGCCTCCGCCGCCCGTCCGGCGCCGCGGTGAGCGGCCGGTACGTGGCCCGGGCCACGTGGGTGGCTGCCGGACACGGCCCGTCCGGCTGGCACCATGACCGCTCGTGAGCAGACGACCGCGCGCCGTGCGAGCGGCCGACCAGACCCGAGGCGGCTCCGTCGCCTCCCGCAGGCAGGTGCTCCGCATCGCGGCCACCGCCGTCGCCGCCACTCCCCTGCTGGCTTCCTGCAAGTCGGACTCCGGCGGGAACAACGGCTCGTCCGAGCCGCTGCTCGGCATGGCGGACCAGGCCCGGATGGACGCCTCGATGATCGCCGCGGCCGTGACGTCGGACCCGAAGCTGGCCGAACGCCTCGAGCCGCTGCGGGCCGCGCGGATGGAGCACGCCACCGCGCTCGACGCGGCCGCCGGACGCACCCCCGGCGAGGCGCCCGTCCCGGCGACCCCGCAGCGGGCCTCGCTGGCCGACGTCCGCGACGCCGTGGACGCCTCGGCCCGCACGGCAGGCGAGGTCGTCAACCAGGCACCGGCCATGCAGGCCGGCCTGGTCGCGGAGATCGCGGCCTGCTGCTCCACCTACGCCGGGATCCTGACGTGACCGGCACCGCGGCAGCGTCGCCGCGCCAGGACGACGACTCCGGTGACGACTCCGACGACCGCTCCGGGCTGCCCAAGGTGGCCGTGGAGGCCCTGCAACGGGCGCTGGCCAGCGAGCACGCCGCGCTGTGGGCGTACTCGCTCGCGGTGGCGTTCGTCCCCCCGGACTGGGCGAAGCACGCCCGCGGCGACATCGAGGCGCACAAGACGCTGCGCGGGCAGGTGACCGCGACGCTGTCGAGCGTCGGTGAGCGCCCGGTCTCCGCGCTGCCCGCCTACTCGCCGCCGCAGCCGGTGGTCGACGCGCCATCGGCCGGGGCGCTGCTGGTCGCCGCCGAGACCGACGCGATCGCCGGGTGGCGCTCGGTGCTGGAGCGTTCGAGCGCCGCGGCGCTGCGCGGGGCCGCGCTCAGGGCGATGGTCGCCTGCACCGGCCGGGTCGCGTTCTGGCGGCAGGTGACCGACCGGTCGCCGGTCGTGCCGGTGTTCCCCGGCCGCACCTGAGTCGCCCCGCTCCTCGGCCGGTGACCGCCCCTCAACCGGCGAGCGCGGCGCCGGACAGCGCCCGGGCGGCCGCGTCGACGTCGTCGCCGGTGGCGGCGAGGTGGAACGCCAGCCGGGCCGCACCGCCCCGGACCGACGCGGTGATCCCCTCCCCGGCGAGCCGGTCGGCCACACCGGGGTCGCGCACCGACACGACCGCCGAGCCGGACGGTGCGAGCCCCAGCCGGTCGCGCAGCGCGTCGGCGTGCCCGACGACCTCGTCGTACAAGGCCTGCGGGTCCAGCTCCGCCAGCCAGGGCAGCGTCACCGCCGCGCCGACGTGGGCGAGCCACACCGGGGACTCCTCGGTCCCGGCCGGACCGGGCCGCGGCGCCGGGTCGGGCACGTACATCCCGGTGGCGCGGTCGGCGGCGCCGTACCAGCCGGCCGCGCTGCCCGGGGGCTCCGGCCACGCCCGTCCGCGCGGCGGACCGTCCGTCCACGTCGGACGGCGGGCGAGCCAGGCCGCGCCGCGCGGGGCCATGAGCCACTTGTACCCGGCCGCGACGACGGCGTCGGCCCCGGTGACCGCGGTGCGGCGGACCGGGAACCAGCCCGCGGCCTGGCTGAGGTCGTAGAGCAGCCGGACGCCGTGCCGGGCGCGGGCGTCGTGCAGCGCGTCGAGGTCGGCGATACGGCCGTCGGCGGACTGCACCACCGACACCGCGACGACGTCGTGCCCGCCGGCGTGCGCGGCCAGCTCGGGCAGCGGAACCGCGGTGACCCGCACCCCGCGCCGGGCCTGCCGGGCGAACGGCCGGGTGAGGCTGGCGAACTCGTGCTCGGCGACGAGCACCCGGGTGCCGTCCGGGACGCCGGCGGCCAGATCGGCGACCAGCCCGGACACGGTGGCGCCCTGGGCGACGTCGTCGACCGGCATCCCGGTCAGCGCCGCGAACCCGGCGCGGGCGGTCTCGACGGCGGAGTCGAAGTCGGCGGGCCGGGACCGGCCGTCGGCCCAGGAACGCACCGCCTCGGCGACGGCGTCGGCCGCTTCCTGCGGGGGAACGCCGATGGACGCGGCGTTCAGGTAACCCGGTCGGTGGCGGAACTGTCGCCCGAAAGCATGCACGGTCACAGCGCGTTCCATGCTGCCCGACCCTAGTGACGAGCCTAGGGTTCGTGGACGTGCACAGCGAACTGATCGAGATCCACACCGGGGCGGAGGAGACCGTCGTCGATCTGACGCACCGGATCGAACGGTTCCTGTCCGAGGCCGGTGCGGTCGACGGACTGCTGAACGTCTTCGTCCCGCACGCCACCGCCGGTATCGCCGTGATCGAGACCGGGGCAGGCAGCGACGCCGATCTGCTCGCCCGTCTGCGGGAGCTGCTCCCCGCCGACGACCGCTGGTACCACCGGCACGGCAGCGCCGGCCACGGCCGCGACCACGTACTGCCCGCGTTCGTCCCGCCGTCGACGACGGTGCCGGTGCTCGACGGCCGGCTCGCGCTCGGCACCTGGCAGTCGATCTGCCTGGTGGACACCAACGTGGACAACCCGACCCGCTCGGTGCAGTTCACCCTGCTGCCCGGCTGACCTGCACGGCGACGCCCGTACCGCGGGTCCCGCACCGGCTCGGGGTGACGCTCGGAGCCGCCCGTACCCTGCTCGGGTGACCTCCCCCGGCCGGACGCCGACGACCCGCCGTCCGGGCGACTCCCCCGGGCATCCGGCGGAGCCGTCCCCCGAGCCCATCCGCTGGTGGCGCCCCGCGCTCGCCGCGCTCGTCGTGGTGCTGCTCGTCGCGGGCACCGTGATCGCCTTCGCGGTGCCGCGCTCCGCACCGCCGCCCGCCGGGGCCCCCGCGGCACAGCCCCGGGACGGGGCCCCCACGGCACAGACCCGGGACCCGGACGCGTTCGCCGTCCAGTCCCCCGACGGCTGGGCCCCCGTGGCCGCCGGGGCCGCACCGCTGGAGGTCTTCGGGGTGCCCTTCACCCCGCTCACCGAGGTGCCCGCGCCCGAGGCCGTCGCGTGCCCGTCGCCGGTGGCGACGCAGGGCGTGGCCGCGTCCGGGCTGGTCGCCGTACCGGCCGGGACGAGCGTCGAGCAGGCCGCAGGCGCGTTCGCCCGCGGCACGGGCGAGGCCGTCTACGCCGGGACGCAGCCGCAGGTCACCGTGGGTGCACCGGGGCCGCGGCCGGGCAGCGGTGCGGGGATCGAGCAGGGCACCTGGGTCGAGGCGACCGTGCACACCGACGGCACCGGCCCGGTCGCGGGCGGGGCGCCGTCACCCGGCTGCCGCGCGACGGACGCGCACGTCGGGGTGCTCGCCGTGCCGCGCACCCGCGCCCAGGACGGCTCGGTCGGCGTCGCGATGCTGCTGGTGGCCGCGGACGCCGCCGGCGGTCCGGGCAGGCCCGTCCCGCACGACGACCTCACCCGGCTGGCGTCCTCGGCGGTCCCGCCGCGCTGAGCCCGGCTACACGCCCGGCCCGCCGCACGCTCGGCCCGTCGCCCCGAGGGGCACCCTGGTTGCCACCGGCGGTGGCGAGGGTGCCCCTCGGGGCACACGGGTCAGACCCCGTGGACGATCGCGGCGACCTGACCGGCGACGCCGTCGCGGTCGACCTCGGTCCGCTCCCCCGAGGCCCGGTCCTTGATCTCGACCTTGCCGTCGGCCAGCCCGCGCCCGACGACGACGATCGTCGGCACCCCGACCAGCTCGGCGTCGGCGAACTTCACGCCGGGGCTGGCCTTGCGGTCGTCGAGCAGCACCGACAGGCCCCGCTGCTCCAGCTCCGCGGCGACGGCCTCGCCGCCCTCGAGCAGCTCCGCGGACTTCCCGGCGACGACGACGTGCACGTCGAACGGGGCGACCGCGCGCGGCCAGACCAGGCCCTTGTCGTCGTGCGCCTGCTCGGCGATCGCGGCGACCAGCCGGGAGACACCGATGCCGTAGGAGCCCATGGTGATCCGGACCGGCTTGGAGTCCGGGCCCAGCGCGTCGAGGGAGAACGCGTCGGCGTACTTGCGGCCCAGCTGGAAGATGTGCCCGATCTCGATGCCGCGGGCGGCCTCCAGGACGCCCTGGCCGTCCGGCGAGGGGTCACCGGCGCGGACCTCGGCGGCCTCGATGGTGCCGTCCGGGGTGAAGTCGCGGCCCGCGACCAGGTCGACGACGTGGTGGTCGGCCTTGTCCGCCCCGGTCACCCAGGCGGTGCCGGTGACGATCCGGGGGTCGACGAGGAACCGGACGCCGTTCGCGGCGAGCGCGCCCGGCCCGATGTAGCCCTTGACCAGGAACGGGTTGCGGGCGAAGTCGGCCTCGTCGAGCAGCTCCACCTGAGCGGGCTCCAGCGACGCCTCGAGGCGCTTCATGTCGACCTCGCGGTCGCCGGGCACGCCGATGCCGAGCAGCTCCCACTCGTCGGCACCGGGCTGCTTGATCTTCACCAGCACGTTCTTGAGGGTGTCGGCCGCGGTGAAGGTGCGGTCGGTGGTCGCGTTCAGGTGGTCCACCAGCGACTCGATGGTCGGGGTGTCCGGCGTGTGGTGCACCTGTGCGGCGGGCAGCCCGTCGAGCGGGATCTCCGCGGGCGCGGGCGTGGTGACGGCCTCGACGTTGGCCGCGTAGCCACCGGGGCCGCGGACGAAGGTGTCCTCGCCGGTCTCGGACTCGGCCAGGAACTCCTCCGACGCCGAGCCACCCATCGCCCCGGACGTCGCGGCCACGATCACGTAGTCCAGCCCGAGCCGGTCGAAGATCCGGATGTAGGTGGCGCGGTGGTTCGCGTAGGACTCCGACAGGCCCTCGTCGGACAGGTCGAACGAGTAGGAGTCCTTCATCAGGAACTCGCGCCCGCGCAGGATGCCGGCGCGCGGCCGCTCCTCGTCGCGGTACTTGTTCTGGATCTGGTAGAGCACGACCGGGAAGTCCTTGTACGAGGAGTACTCGCCCTTCACCGTGAGGGTGAACAGCTCCTCGTGCGTGGGGCCGAGCAGGTAGTCCCCGCCCTTACGGTCGTGGAGCCGGAACAGGTTGGGGCCGTACTCGGTCCACCGGTTCGTCGACTCGTAGGGCTCGCGCGGCAGCAGCGCCGGGAGCTGGATCTCCTGGCCGCCCATGGCGTCCATCTCCTCGCGCACCACGTTCTCGATGCGGCGGAGCACCTTGAGCCCGAGCGGCAGCCAGGAGTAGACCCCCGGGGCGACGCGACGGACATAGCCGGCGCGGACCAGCAGCTTATGGCTGGGCACCTCCGCGTCGGCCGGGTCCTCACGCAGGGTGCGCAGGAACAGCGACGACATCCGGGTCAACACCCGGCACAGGGTAGCCACCCCCTGCGGGGCGGCTCACCCCGGTTCCGGTGGGAACACCTCGCGCGCGTCCGCTCGTTGACCGGGCATGGGAGACGAACAGCACGAGCTGCTGGCCGGAGCACGCCAGGGCGTCCTCGCGACGATCAAGCGCAGCGGGATGCCGCAGCTGTCGCCGGTCACGCCGTACTACGACCGCGAGGCCGGGACGATCCAGGTCTCGATGACCGCGGGCCGCGCGAAGACCGCCAACCTCCGCCGCGACCCGCGGGCCGCGCTGTCGGTGGAGAGCGAGGACGGCCGCGCCTGGGCCACCGCCGAGGGCCCCGTGGAGCTCGCCGGCCCGGACGAGACCGTCGACGGCCCGGCCGTCGAGGCGCTCGTCGCGTGGTACCGCGCCGCGGCCGGGGAGCACCCGGACTGGGACGAGTACCGCGAGGTCATGGTGCGCGACCAGCGCGTGCTGATGACGATGCGCGTGCAGCGGGTCTACGGCGAGCGCGTCGGCTGAGAGCCACGCCGGGGCCCGCATCGGCGGGCGCCCCGGGGGCGCCGGGGTGCTCAGCCGATCGCGGGGCGCACGGCCCAGCGGCCGGGGAGGTCGTAGAGCCAGGTGCCGTGCGCGGCGCGGATCGCCTTGTGCAGGCCGAGCGCCCCGGCGATCGTCGCCACCACCATCACGGCAAGCACCGCCACCTGCGCCGGGGCCGGGAGGGCCAGGCCCGCGACCGGCGTCGTCAGCAGGCCGATGAACAGGATGTTCGTCAGGTAGATCGGCAGGGTGCGGCGGCCGAGGAAGATCGCGACCCGGCCCACCTTCCACCGTGCGAGCAGCCCGGCGACGAGCACCCCGCCGCCGACGGCGACCACGTTGAGCGCGAACGCCACACCGAACACGTTCTTCAGGTTCAGCAGCACCTCGGCGCCGGCACCGAGCCCGGCGAGCACCGCGGCCAGCCCGACCCGCAGCGGCGTCGCGGCGGCGGCGAGCTTCTCCACGATCGACCGGGCGTGCCAGCCGAGGGCGAAGAAGAACGCGTAGCGGGCCATGAACTCCCAGGCGAACGCGTCCACCTGCAGGATCTCCGCGCCGGCCAGCGCGGACAGGATCCCGGTCGCGCCGAGCAGCACCCAGGTGGGGACGTTGCGGGTCAGCCGCGCACCGATGGAGAACACGGCCAGCGCGTAGAGGAACCACATCGACGGCGCCGGGAGCAGCGGGCTCAGCAGCAGCGACGACAGGTCCTGGGTGGCCAGCGACGGCGCGACGCCCGCGGGCAGCAGCGAGGTCACCCCGAACTGGATCCCGGTCCACAGGAAGTAGAGCCAGGCGAACAACGCGACCCGGCGGTGCAGCAGCGTGCGCCACGGCTTCGCCAGCACCGAGGGCAGGAACAGCCCCGAGACCAGGAAGAACAGCGGCATCCGCAGCGACGCGAGCGCGGTGTTGAGCATGTTCAGCGGGCCCGGGATCAGCCCGTGCGGCTCCAGGAACATCACCGCGTGGTGCACGACGACCAGCACGATGCAGATGCCCTTGGCCGCGTCGACCCAGTCGGTACGGCGACGGCCGCCGCGCTGCTGCGGGAACGCCTGCCCGACGACGCCGCGCTCGGCGGCCCGGCGGGCCCCGGCACTGCGCTCGACCGACTGCTCCGGCGACCCGTTCGCCTCGGCGTAGGCGGCGCGGGCGGACCGCGCGGCCTCCCGGCGGTGCCGACCGGTGTCGGTGGGGGTTCCGGCCGGGCGGCCCGGGGCCGTCACATTCCCGGCCACATCCCCGGCGGGGTCGATCGGAGCGGTCGGGGCCCCCGCCTCGGGAACGCGGCCGGACACCCGACGATGCCGACCGGTGCCGGTGGCGGTCACCGTCGCGGTCTGCGGACGTGCCGTCGTGTAGGTCACGGTGCGCTCTTCCGGATGGGGTATCGGGACGAGCGGAACACTAGGGACATGGCGCTGAGAGAACACTGAGAGTGGCTGAAACCCTCTCAAGATCGACACAGCGCAACTCCTGTTGCGCCGTTCAGCTGACGATCATGCCGATTCGGCGAGCAGCTCCGTGAGCAGGCGTCCCACCGTCGGCGTCTCGATGAGGAAGCCGTCGTGGCCGTACGGGGAGTCGATCACCGTGAGGTCACCGGCGCCGGAGATGCCGTCGGCGAGCCGCTGCTGGTCCGCGATCGGGTACAGCCGGTCGGACACGACGCCGGCCACCCGGGTCCGGGCCCGCACCCGGCGCAGGCCCGCCTCGACGCCGCCGCGCTCGCGCCCGACGTCGTGCAGGTTCATCGCACGGGTCAGCAGCACGTAGGACGCGGCGTCGAACCGGCGCACCAGCTTGTCGGCGTGGTGGTCGAGGTAGGACTCGACGGCGAACCGGCCGCCGTCGAGCGGGTCCTCCCCCGGCTGCCGGTCGCGGCCGAACCGGGTGTCGAGCTCGATCCCGGAGCGGTAGCAGAGGTGCGCGATCCGGCGGGCGACGCCGAGGCCGCGCCACGGCCCCTCCCCGGGCCCGAGGTCGTGGTAGTCGCCGCCGTGCCAGCCCGGGTCCGCGCGGATCGCCTCGATCTGCGGTGCGGCCCAGCCGATCTGGTCCGCCGACGACGCCGCCGGACCGGCCAGCAGCGCGAGGCGCCGCACCCGGTCGGGCTCGGTCGCGGCCCACTCCAGCGATCGCATCGAGCCCATCGACCCGCCGATCACGCAGGCGAAGGAGTCGATGCCGAGCGCGTCGGCGAGGTGCTGCTCGGCGGCGACGGTGTCGCGGATGGTGACCGCCGGGAACCGGCTGCCCCACGGCCGCCCGTCCGGGGCCGGCGACGCCGGGCCGGTCGAGCCCTGGCAGCCGCCGAGCGCGTTCGGGGCGACGACGAACCAGCGCGCCGGGTCCAGCGGCAGGCCCGGCCCGATCAGGCCGGGCCACCAGCCCGCGGTGGGCTGTCCGGGCCCGGCGGGGCCCTCGACGTGCGCGTCCCCGGTGAGCGCGTGCAGCACCAGGACCGCGTTCGAGCCGTCCGGGGCGAGCTCGCCCCACGTCTCATAGGCCAGCCGGGCCTCCGGCAGCTCCCCGCCGGCCTCCAGCTTCAGCGGACCCGGCAGGTCCAGGAACCGTCGCGCGCCGGGGTCGTCTCCCTCCCGCCAGGCACCGCTGGCGGGAGGGAGACGGTCGGCACTCACGCGCCCTTGGCCGCGCGGAAGCCCGCGTCCAGGTCGGCCTTGAGGTCCTCGGCGCCTTCCAGGCCCACCGACAGGCGCACCAGGCCGGGGGTGACGCCGGAGGCCAGCTGCTCCTCCGGGGAGAGCTGGCTGTGCGTCGTCGACGCCGGGTGGATCACCAGGCTGCGCACGTCACCGATGTTGGCGAGGTGACTGAACAGCTCGAGCGAGTCGACGAACTTCCGGCCCGCCTCGACCCCGCCGCGCAGCTCGAACGCGACGATCGCACCGGCGCCCTTGGGCAGGTACTTCTGCGCCGCGGTGTGCCACGGCGAGGACTCGAGCCCGGCGTAGTGCACGGTCTCGACCTCGTCGCGCTCCTGCAGCCACTCCGCCAGCTCCTGGGCGTTGGCGTTGTGCTTGTCCATCCGCAGCGACAGCGTCTCGATGCCCTGCAGGATGTAGAACGCGTTCTGCGGGGAGATCGCCGGGCCGAGGTCGCGCAGCAGCTGCACGCGGGCCTTGATGATGTAGGCCAGCGGGCCGACGGCGTCGGTGAACACCGCGCCGTGGTAGCTCGGGTCCGGCTGGGTCAGGCCGGGGAACTTGTCGGCGTGCGCGGTCCAGTCGAAGTTGCCGGAGTCGACGATGATGCCGCCGACCGAGGTGCCGTGCCCGCCCAGGAACTTGGTCAGCGAGTGGACGACGATGTCGGCGCCGTGCTCGATCGGCCGCAGCAGGTACGGCGTCGGGACGGTGTTGTCGACGACCAGCGGCACGCCTGCCTCGTGTGCCACCCCGGCGACGCCCTCGACGTCCAGCACGTTGCCGCGCGGGTTGCCCAGGGTCTCGGCGTAGAGCAGCTTGGTGTTCGGCCGGATGGCCGCCTTCCACGCCTCCAGGTCGTCCGGGTCGTCGACGAACGTGACCTCGAGCCCGAGCTTGGGGAACGTGTAGTGGAACTGGTTGTAGGTGCCGCCGTAGAGCGAGGCGCTGGCGACGATGTGGTCCCCGGCCTCGGCGATGTTCAGCACGGCGAGCTGCTGCGCGGCCTGCCCGGAGGCGACGGCGAGCGCCCCGACCCCGCCCTCCAGGGCGGCGACGCGCTGCTCCAGCACGTCCTGGGTCGGGTTCATGATCCGGGTGTAGATGTTGCCGAACTCCTGCAGGCCGAACAGCTTCGCGGCCTGCTCGGAGTCCCGGAAGACGTAGGACGTCGTCTGGTAGATCGGCGTGGCCCGCGCGTTGGTGGTCGGGTCGGGCTCGGCGCCGGCGTGCACCTGCTTGGTCTCGAACGACCAGTTGGCGGTGGGGTCGGGCTCGGTCATGACGGGATGTGCTCCTCGGATGCGGTCCGGCGACTTCCGTGCCTCGGCAGCGGTGCCGGACGGGACGGGTCGTGCGGGGCGCCCGGCCTGCGGGACGGCAGGTGCGCCCTCGGTCGGGCGGAGGTCAGCCGCAGCGTCGACAACTCGCGCTGGACAGGCGCATGAGGTCGACGTGCAGGCGCGCCACGAGGCAGGTCACGGCCTCGAACCTAGCGGCGCCCGGGATGGGGCACAACGCCCCCGCCGGGCGGCGCGCTGTGGCCGCGATCGCAGGTGGGGGCCGCCGCCGGTGATCACCGGGGAAGTACTCTCGCCCGCCGTGCTCGTGCTGCTGCCGCCCTCGGAGACCAAGCGCGCCGGCGGGGACGGCCCGCCGCTCGACCTCGCCGCGCTGTCCCACGACGCCGACCTCGGCGCCGTCCGCAAGGAGCTGGCCGACGAGCTGGTGGCCCTGGCCGCGGACCGCCCGGCCGCCCGCGCCGCGCTCGGCGTCTCCGCCCGGCAGGACGCCGAGATCGACCGGAACGCCGCGCTGTTCACCTCGCCGACGATGCCGGCGCTGGACCGCTACACCGGGGTCCTCTACGACGCCCTCGACGCCGGATCGTTCACCCGCGCCGTCCGCGACCGGGCCCGCTCCCGGCTGGCCGTGCAGTCGGCGCTGTTCGGCGTCGTCGGCGCGGACGACCCGATCCCGGCCTACCGGCTCTCGGCCGGGTCGAAGCTGCCCGGCTCGGGGACGCTGGCGTCGCGGTGGCGGCCGGTGGCCGACCCGCTGCTGGCGCGGATCGCCGCCGGTGAGCTGGTCGTCGACCTGCGCTCGGGTGGCTACGCCGCCCTGGGCGCGGTGCCCGGCGCGGTCACCGTGAACGTGCTCGCCGAGCGCCCGGACGGGTCCCGATCGGTGGTCAGCCACCACAACAAGTCCCACAAGGGCGGGCTGGCGCGGCTGCTCGCGGCCTCGCGCGCCGAGCCCGCCGACGCGACCGCCGTCGCCCGGATCGCGCGCCGTGCCGGGCACACCGTGGAGCGCGACGGCGACCACCTGGACCTCGTCATCCCGGCCTGAGGGGTCCCGGCCGCGAGTTCCCGACCGCGAGTTCCCGACCGGAGACCGGCACGACAAACCGGACATACGGCACCATCGAGGCATGATGGAGCAGCTGAACGCGTGGGTGACCGACCTGCACCCGGTCCTGGCGTTCCTCGCGGTGTTCGTGATCGGCGTGGTGCCGTTCCTGGAGTCCTACATCGGCACGCTGGTCGGGACCGCGGCCGGGATGCCGGTCCTGCTCGCCGGGACCGGGGCGGTCGTGGGGAACCTGCTGGCACTGGCCGTCGCGGTGTGGCTCGGGGACCGGGCCCGGCGGGGACTGGACCGCCGCGCGCAGCGGCCGCCGAGCGCCCGGCGGCAGAAGATGATCGCGCGGGTGGACCGTTACGGCGTCCCGGTCGCCTCCCTGCTCGCACCGACGCTGCTGGCGATCTCGCTGACCGCGTTCGGGATGATCGCGGCCGGGCTGGACCGGCGGCAGGTCGTGATCTGGCAGGTCGTGACCGTCGTGGTGTGGGCGCTGGTGTTCGGACTGATCGGGATCGGGGCGCTGCGGACGTTCGGCTGAACCGGCTCGCCGCTGACGTGACGGTGACCACCCGGCCCCGGCTGCGGGGCGGGTGGCGGTCCCGCACCGGATCCACGGGGCGTACGGTGATTCGACGAGTGCCCCGGGCAGACAACCCGCCGGGCCCACCGTTCGAAGCCCTTCCCATCACGGAGCGCGCCCGCATCGACGCGGCGACCGCGCCCGGGCCCGTCGGCCGAGCTCCCTCCCCGAGGTCTCCGCATGGCGTGCCACGTCCTGCGAGGAGCCCTGTGACCAGGCCCCAGTTCCGTTCGCCGTCGTCCGACCAGACCGGTGACGCCGGTGAGCGCCGTCCGCGCCGTCGCGCCACCCGGCCGACCGGCGCCCCCGAGCAGCCCCGTTCCGAGCGTCAGCGCCCGGAGCAGCACCGTTCCGAGTCCGCCGGTTCCGGCCGCCCGCGCCCCGAGCGCCGGTCCGACCGCGACCGCCCGGCCCGTACCGAGAACACCGACCGCACCGCCGGCCGCGGCGGCCGTGACAGCCGTGACGGCCGTGACGGCCGCGACGGGGACCGTCCGGCCGGTGAGCAGAGCCGTCGCCGTCGTGGTGGCGGCGGCCGTGGCGGGGCCGGGTCGGCCCCGAAGCCGCGCAACAACACCCCCCGCAACGGCGGCGGGAAGGCCCCGAAGCAGAAGTCCGCACCGCAGGGCCAGGCGGTGAGCACCGACGTCGAGCCGTGGACCGAGCCCGCGTCGGGCATGCCGTCGTTCGCCGAGCTGGGCCTGCCCGAGCGCCTGGTGAAGGCGCTCGCCGAGGAGGGCTTCACCGCCCCGTTCCCGGTGCAGGCCGCGACGCTGCCCGACACCCTGTCCGGGCGTGACCTGCTCGGCCGCGGCCAGACCGGCTCCGGCAAGACCCTGGCCTTCGGGCTGGCGCTGCTGGCCCGCCTCGCCGGGGAGCGCTCGCGCCCGTCGACCCCGCGCGGGCTGGTGCTGGTGCCGACCCGCGAGCTCGCCACCCAGGTCGTCGACGTGCTCGCGCCACTGGCGAAGGCCGTGGACCTGAAGGTCGCCGTGGTCGTCGGCGGGATGTCGATGAACCGGCAGATCGCCGAGCTGCGCCGCGGGGTCGACCTGCTCGTCGCCACCCCGGGCCGGCTCACCGACCACCTCCAGCAGGGCACCTGCGACCTGTCCGAGGTCACCGTCACCGCGCTCGACGAGGCCGACCGGATGGCCGACATGGGCTTCCTGCCCCAGGTCCGCGCGATCCTCGACCGCACCCCCTCCGACGGTCAGCGGCTGCTGTTCTCCGCGACGCTCGACGGCGACGTCGACACCCTCGTCCGCCGGCACCTCACCGACCCGGTGACCCGGTCGGTGGCCGCCCCCACCGGCAGCGTCTCGACGATGGACCACTACGTGTTCGTCGTGGACCGCGACCAGCGCAACGACGTCGTCGCCGAGATCGCCGCCCGCGAGGGCCGCACCATCCTGTTCGTGCGCACCAAGCACGGCGCGGACCGGCTCGTGCGGGTGCTGCGTCGCCAGGGCGTCCCGGCAGGCCCGCTGCACGGTGGCCGCTCGCAGAGCCAGCGCAACCGAGCGCTCGACGACTTCCGCTCCGGTGAGGTCCCGACGCTCGTCGCGACCGATGTCGCCGCCCGCGGCATCCACATCGACGACGTCGGGCTGGTCGTGCACGTGGACCCGCCCGCCGACCCGAAGGCCTACCTGCACCGTGCCGGGCGCACCGCCCGCGCCGGGGAGGACGGCGTCGTCGTCACCCTGGTCACCCGTGACCAGCGCCGGGAGGTCGACACCCTGACCCGCCAGGCCGGGGTCGACCCGACCGTCGCTGAGGTCTCCCCCGGCGACGCCGAGCTGGTCCGGGTGACCGGCGCCAGGACCCCGTCCGGGGAGCCGATCGTCGTCGCGAAGCCGGCGCAGCCGCAGCGCAAGCCGCGGGCGGCCAAGGACGGCTCGCCTCGCCGTCAGAGCGGCAACGCCGGCGGCGGGCGCCAGCGGGGCCGCCGCCGCTGACCCTCGGACGACCTCGTACGACGCGGAGACGCCGCCCGGTGCTGCACCGGGCGGCGTTCTCGTGTCGGGAGCGGCGTCTCAGCCGGCCTTGCGGATCGCGCGGCGCAGCTGCGCGATCCGGATGCTGCCCGGGATCGCGACCAGCACGATCCCGGCGATCGCGGCGAACAGCAGCGCGACACCGGTCGGCAGCTCGCCCTCGTAGCCCAGGAAGTTGATCTGTGCGGGCGCGGTGTTCTGCGCGATGAAGATCAGCAGGATGATCAGGACGAGCGCGGACAGGATCAGTCCCGCCCAGAGCCCGCCGGTGCGGCTCTTCGGCGCCTTCTGCTTCGTGCGCCCCTTCTTGCCGGCCGGCTCCTGGGGAGTGCCGTGCTCGCCGGTCGACGGCTGCCCGCCGGGCTCACCGGTCGGGATGGCGGTCGTCGGCTCCTCGGGGCGCGCGTGCGCGCCTCCGGTCCGTTCCGGCGTCATGGCCGGCTTCGTCGCGGGGTCGGCCGAGGGGTCCTCCGGCCCGACGCGGCCCCACGACGGCGAGTTCTCGCGCGTTCGGTCGTCGCTCATGCGCTCCCGTCCCTCCGGGTCGGTGCCCCGGCCGCACGGCCGGGCATTCGGCGCATTGTCGCGCAACGATGGCGTCCCGTCCGTCCGGCGCGCTCACGTGATCGGGGGGTTTGACGCTGCGTTGTGTGGGGAAAGTCCGCTGGTCAGGCGGGATCCGGCTGCGGCCGCCAGGCCATCGGGACGTGCGGGATGCCGTCCTCGACGAACTGCTCCCCGGTGACGACGAACCCGTGCCGGGCGTAGAACGCCTCCTGCACCACCTGGGCGTCGAGCACGCAGGGCGCGCCGCCGACGTCGTCGAGCACGGCGGTCATCAGCCGGTGACCGAGGCCGCGGCCGCGGGCGTCGAGCCGGGTGCAGACCCGCCCGATCCGGAACCCGCCGCCGGGCTCGACGAGCAGCCGCAGCGTGGCGAGCACGGTGCCGTCGTCACCGGTCAGCCAGTAGTGCCGGGTGCCGGGTTCGAGGTCGCGGCCGTCGATCTCGGGGTACGGGCACTCCTGCTCGACGACGAACACGTCGACCCGCAGCCTGAGCAGCGCGTGCAGCGTCGCGGCGTCGAGGTCGGCGGCGGAGCTGCGGTGCAGGGCCGGGTCCGGGGGGTGCAGAGCGGGATCCGGGGCGTGCGCGGTCATGCGGGCGTGCGTACCAGAGCGGCGGCGGTGTGCGGTGAGCGGTTAGCCTCGCGGTCGTGGCTCACCATGATCTGGTCGTCGTCGGCACCGGCTCGGGCAACACCTTCCTCGACGAACGGTTCGCCGGCCTGGACGTGGCACTGGTCGAGCACGGCGTCTTCGGCGGGACCTGCCTGAACGTCGGCTGCATCCCGACCAAGATGTACGTCTACGCCGCCGACGTCGCCGAGGAGATCCGGCACTCCTCGGTCTACGGCGTCGACGCGAGCATCGACAAGATCCGCTGGACCGACATCCGGGACCGGGTGTTCGGCCGGATCGACCCGATTTCCGCCGGCGGGCGCGAGTACCGCGTGGACCGCAGCCCGAACGTCACCGTGTACTTCGGGCACGCCCGGTTCACCGGGGACCGGGAGTTCGCCGTCGAGCGCACCGACGGCTCGGGCACCGACACCCTCACCGCCGACCGCGTCGTCATCGCCGCGGGCAGCCGGCCCGTCGTGCCCCCCGTGGTCGCCGACTCCGGGGTCCCGTTCGAGACCTCCGACACGGTCATGCGGGTCGACGCCGTGCCACGCCGGCTGGTGATCCTCGGTGGCGGCTACATCGCCGCGGAGTTCGCGCACGTCTTCCACGCGCTCGGCGCCGAGGTCACCATGGTCGCCCGCGGGCCGCGGCTGCTGCGCCACCTCGACGAGACGCTGTCGCAGCGGTTCACCGAGATCGCGCAGGACCGCTGGGACACCCGGCTGAACACGCAGGTCACGGGCCTGTCCGGGGACGGGAGCGGCGGGCCGGGCGAGGTCACGGTCACCCTCGACGACGGCTCGGAGATCGTCGCCGACACGTTGCTGGTCGCGACCGGCCGCCGCCCCAACGGCGACCGGATGGACCTGCCCGCCGGCGGGGTCGCGACGCTGCCCGACGGCCGCGTCGAGGTCGACGCCTACCAGCGCAGCGTCTCCGCCGACGGCGTCTGGGCGCTCGGTGACGTCAGCTCCGAGCACCAGCTCAAGCACGTCGCCAACCACGAAGCGAAGGTGGTGGGGCACAACCTCACCCACCCCGACGACCTGTGGGCCACCAACCACCGGTTCGTCCCGGCGGCGGTGTTCACCGAGCCGCAGATCGCCTCGGTCGGGCTGACCGAGGCCGCCGCCCGCGAGGCCGGCCACGACATCGCGGTGAAGGTGCAGAACTTCGGCGACGTCGCCTACGGCTGGGCGATGGAGGACACCACCGGCCTCTGCAAGATCATCGCGGAGAAGGGCTCCGGACGGCTGCTGGGCGCGCACCTGCTCGGCCCCCAGGCGTCGACGGTGATCCAGCCGCTGATCCAGGCCATGTCGTTCGGCCTCGACGCCCGCGCGATGGCCACCGGGCAGTACTGGATCCACCCGGCCCTGCCCGAGGTCGTGGAGAACGCGCTGCTCGGCCTCGACCTCTGACGGAGCTCGGACCCACCTCACACCCCCGCGCCGGTCCCCACACCCCATATTTCGGGTGTGCGAACCCCGGCAGAGGTGTGCGGGCCGGCGCAGGGGTGTGGGAACCGGCTGCGGGGTCAGCCGGCCGCGGTCAGCCGGCCGCGGTCAGCCGGCTTCGCGCTCCCCCACCGGCGTGCCCGGTGCCGCCGGGGCGTCGGCAGGCGCGGCGATCCCGGGGGCGGCCTTCTTCGCCGCGGCCGGGTCGTACGGCGGCCGGTCGGGGGCCTTCTCGCCCCGCAGGTCCTCCAGCAGCACCAGCACCGCGTCCATGATCTTCGTGGTGGCGGCGTCGAGGGTGGTCTTCGTCAGCGGCTTGCCGGCGAACTCCGACAGGTCGACGGGCGGGCCAACCGAGATGCCGATCCGCTTGCGCGGGAACATCTTCGGCTTCCCGTCGGCGGGCAGGAAGTCCTGGGTGCCCCAGTTCGCGACCGGGATGACCGGGGCCCCGCTGCGCAGCGCGATCCGCGCGACGCCACTCTTGGGCTTCATCGGCCAGCCCTCGGGGTCCTCGGTGTAGGTGCCCTCCGGGTAGACGGCGACGATCTCGCCGCGCTCCAGGGCGTCGATCGCACCCTGGAACGACTCCCCCGCCCGCTTCGACGCGCGGTACACCGGGATGTGCCCGCCGCCGCCGAGCACCCACTTCACGACCGGGACGTCCCACAGCTCGGCCTTGGCCATGAACCGCGGCATCCGCCCGTGCGCGGTGCCGAACGCGATGTCGAAGATCGGGTCGGAGAACGACACGTGGTTGCCGACCAGCAGCGCCCCGCCGGACTTCGGCAGGTTCTCCCCGCCGCGCCAGCCGAGCCGGGTGCCCCACAGCACGATCGGCCAGATCACCGCGATCGCGAGCCCGAACCAGAATCCCGAGGTCCGGCGACGCCTGCGCAGCGTCGCCTCGATCCGCTGCCACACCGTCAGCTCCGGTGGCATGCCCATCTCGTCGTTCTCCCTCGTTCTCGTCCGGTTCGTCGGAGTGGCCGATTCCGGGGGTACGGTCCGGACGGCCTGCTCACATCTTCGCCGGTCGCCGGTGGCCGGATCACCGCACCCGGGCGATGATCCGATCGGACACGTTCACATGGTCCGCGACCGGGGAGACCCGGTGCAGCGAACCGCTTGTGACTCCTGTCGCACCATCCGGCCGTCCCGGACGGACCGGACGAACGCCCCGGTGTCCCGCACCCCGACCGCGTCCGAGGAGGCCAGCCCGTGTCCGACCGTCCGCTGCCGCGGCTGGAGGCCGTGCCCGGGGCGCACGTCCGGGCGGAACCGGCCGCCGTCGTCCTGGTCGCGCACGGCGGGCAGTCGCACTCGACGGTGCCCGCCACGCGCCGCGGGCTGGCGTACTGGCGGATGCGGCCGTTCGCGCACGCCCTGGACCGGTACGGCCGGCACGCCCGCAGCGAGCTGGGCGTCGGCGTCGCGGTGTACCTGCTGCGCTACCGGGTGCGGGGCTGGAACGGTGCCGCCCGCGACGCGCTCGTCGACACCGAGTGGGCGATCGGCGAGCTGGCCCGCCGGCACCCCGGGCGCCCCCTCGCGCTGGTCGGGCACTCGATGGGCGGCCGCGCCGTGCTGTACGCGGCCGGTGCCCCGGACGTCGTCGCGGTCTGTGCGCTGGCGCCCTGGCTCGACGGCACCGACCCGGTCGCGCAGCTCGCCGGGCGCTCGGTGCTGATCGCGCACGGCGACCACGAGCGGATCACCGACCCCGCCGAGTCCCTCGCCTACGCCGAACGCGCCCGCGCGGTGACCGACCGGGTCGCCCGCTTCGACGTGCACGGCGACGGGCACGCGATGCTCCGCCGCGCCGCGGACTGGACGTCGCTGGTGCGGCGCTTCGTCCTCGGCGAGCTCGGCGCCGAACCCCCGGACCCCTCGATCACGAACGCCATGGCGGAGCCCGCGCCCGCGGGGCTGCAGGTCCCGCTCGAGGCGGGATCCCGCCGAGGACCCCGAAGGAGCACGACATGAACGGACGGCCGACGGTCGCGGTGGTCGGCAGCGGGGTGTCCGGCCTGACCGCCGCGTACCTGCTGGCGCCGTCACACGACGTGACCCTCTACGAGGCCGACGACCGCACCGGCGGGCACGCCCACACCCACGAGCTCGCCGCCGCCGACGGCCGCACGACCCGCGTCGACACCGGGTTCATCGTGCACAACGACCGGACCTACCCGAACCTGCTCCGGCTGTTCGACGAGCTCGGCGTGCCCACCCAGGACTCGGACATGTCGATGTCGGTGCGTTGTGAGGGCTGCGGACTGGAGTACGCCGGGGCGCGCAAGCTCGGCGGGCTGTTCCCGCAGGCGTCGAACCTGTTCCGGCGGCCCGCCTACCTGCAGATGCTCGGCGAGGTCGTCCGCTTCCACCGGCACGCCCGGCGGGTGCTGGAGTCCCCCGACGCGGGCGACGTGACGCTCGGGGCGTTCCTGGCGATCGGCGGCTACTCCCGCTACTTCGTCGAGCACTTCATGATCCCGGTGGTGTCCTGCGTGTGGTCGGCGGGCGCGGCGATCTCGCTGGACTACCCGGCCCGCTACCTGTTCACGTTCCTGCACCACCACGGGATGCTCGGGATCGGCGGCTCGCCGCAGTGGCGCACGGTCACCGGCGGCTCCCGTTCCTACGTCGACCGGATCGTCAAGCAGCTCCCGGCCGTGCGGACGTCGACGCCGGTGCGGTCGGTGCTGCGCACCCCGGCCGGCGTCGAGATCCGCGACGACGCCGACGACGTCGCCGGGTTCGACCGCGTCGTGATCGCCACGCACCCGGACCAGGCACTGGCGCTGCTGGCCGACCCCTCCGCCGACGAGCGCGACGTCCTCGGCGCGTTCACCTACTCCCGCAACGAGACCTGGCTGCACCACGACACCGGGGTGCTACCCACCCGGCGCGGGGCGCGGGCGTCGTGGAACTACCTCAAGCCCGCCTGCGGGGATGCCAGTGACAGCCCGGTACTGGTCAGCTACGACATGAACCGGCTGATGCGGCTCACCGACCCGGAGTCCTGGGTCGTCACGCTCAACGGCCGCGACCGGGTCGCCCCGGACACCGTCGTCGCCCGGATGACCTACGAGCACCCCGTCTACACGCCCACCTCGGTCGCCGCGCAGCGCCGCCTACCGGAGCTGAACACCCCGGTCACCGCCTACGCCGGCGCGTACCACGGCTGGGGTTTCCACGAGGACGGCTGCGCCTCCGGGGTGCGCGCCGCCCGCGCACTGGGGGTGGCCTGGTGAGCGGGGGCACGGCCGGCAGTGACACGGCGAACAGGGCCGCCCCGGTGCTCTACGACGCCGAGGTCCGCCACGCCCGCCGGCGCGACCTGCCGACCGCGTTCGCGCACCCGCTCTACGTGTGGCTCGTCGACCTCGACGCGTTGCCCGAGCTGCCCCGGTGGCTGCGCCCGTTCGCCCGGTTCGACGCCGCCGACCACCTCGGCGACCCGGACCGTTCGATCCGCGAGAACGTCGACGCCTACCTCGCCGCGCACGGCATCGACCTGCGCGGCGGCCGGATCCGGATGCTCGCGCACGCCCGGGTGCTGGGCTACGTGTTCAACCCGATCTCGGTGTTCTGGTGCCACCACCCCGACGGGTCCCTGGCCTGCGTGGTCGCGGAGGTGCACAACACCTACGGCGAGCGGCACTGCTACCTGCTCCACCCGGACGAGGCGGGGCGGGCGACGGCGGACAAGGAGTTCTACGTCTCGCCGTTCCTCACCGTCGACGGCAGCTACTCGATGCACCTGCCCGAGCCCGGCGAGCGGCTCGGCATCTCCGTCACGCTGCACCAGGAGGGCGCGCCCGCCCTGGTCGCGACGCTGGCCGGCACCCGCCGCCCGGCGACGGTCCGCGAGGTCGCGCGCACGGTACTGCGCCGGCCGCTGGTCACCCAGCGCACGTCGGCGCTGATCCGGTGGCACGGCATCGGGTTGTGGTTGCGCCGCATCCCGATCGTGGCGCGCTCCACTCCTCCGCCGCAGAACCAGACGACCCAGCTGCCCGAATCTCCTCCCGTAGCGGAACGCCACCAGGAAGGGGTCACGCGATGACCACGCAGCACGACCTGTCCCGCGCCACCGCGGCCGGACCCCGCGGCGGCGCGTCGCCGGGCCGTGGCCGCAGCCACGCCGTGCCCCGCCCGAACGAGGGCGTCTGGCCGGGACTCGCGACGCCGCCGGTGGCCCCGGTGAAGGCGCGGGTCGCGGAGTCGTTGTTCCGCAACGCCGTCCGCAGCCTCCCGGTGCGGGTGATCTTTCCGGGCGGGGCGCGGATCGGGGCCGGGGACGCGTCGTCGCCGGTGATGCGCATCGAGCGCCCGGAGGCGTTCTTCGCCCGGCTCGGCGCCAACTCCAAGATCGGGTTCGGCGAGTCGTACATGGTGGGCGACTGGACGACGACCGACCTGCCGGGCCTGCTCACCCCGTTCGCGGCGCGGCTGTCGACGCTGATCCCGCCGGCGCTGCAGCGCCTGGGCCGCCGGTTCGCCGAGGCCCGCCAGCCCGCCGCGGAGGTCAACTCGGTGGAGGGGTCGCGGGAGAACATCCACCGCCACTACGACCTGTCCAACGACCTGTTCTCGATCTTCCTCGACGAGACGATGTCGTACTCCGCAGGCTGGTTCGCCGACGACTCCGACGACCTGGTCCTCGCGCAGGAACGCAAGATCGACGGCATCCTGGACATGGCCGCCGTCCGCGAGGGCATGCACGTGCTGGAGATCGGGACCGGCTGGGGCGGGCTCGCGACGCGGGCCGCGCAGCGCGGCGCCCGGGTCACCACGCTGACGATCTCCCAGGAGCAGAAGGAGCTTGCCGAGGCGCGGGTGGCCGAGGCCGGGGTCGCCGACCGCGTCCAGGTGCTGCTGCGCGACTACCGCGAGGCCCAGGGCTCCTACGACGCCGTCGTCTCGGTGGAGATGATCGAGGCCGTCGGGGTGGCGTACTGGCCGACGTTCTTCGCCACGCTGGACCGGCTGCTCAAGCCGGGCGGCCGCGTCGGGCTGCAGTCGATCACCATGCCGCACCAGCGGATGATGCTGGCGCGCAACGACTACACCTGGATCCACAAGTACGTGTTCCCCGGCGGCATCATCCCGTCGGTCACCGCGATCGAGGAGAACCTCGACGCGCACACCGGCCTGCACGTCGCCGAGCGCCGCAGCCTCGGCTTCGACTACGCCCGCACGCTCGGCCACTGGCGCGAGCGGTTCCTGTCCCGCTGGGACGACGTCGCCGCCCTCGGGTTCGACGAGACGTTCCGCCGGATGTGGGAGTTCTACCTGGGCTACTGCGAGGCCGGGTTCCGCGTCGGCTATCTCGACGTCTTCCAGTTCTCCCTGCAGCGCAAGCCCTCCTTCGTCCCCGGAGCCGCCTCGTGAGCACCACCCCCGCCGCCCGTCTCGCCGGACTGCTGGAGGACGTCCTCGGCGCCCCGCTCCCGGTGCGGCTGCGGGCCTGGGACGGCAGCGAGGCCGGGTTCACCGGCACCGCGGACGACCCGAACCCGCCGACGGTGATCGTCAACCGCCGTCGCGCGCTGCGCAGGCTGCTGTGGGCGCCGGGCGAGCTGGGCCTGGCCCGGGCGTTCGTGTCCGGCGACCTGTCCGTCGACGGCGACGTGGCGGACGGGCTGTCCCGCTTCTGGAAGCTCTCGCGGAGCGCAGGCGGAGCGAGCACCGGCACGGCACGGCCCGGCGCGGGTGCGGTGAAGCTCGGGTGGCGGCAGAAGCTGGGCGCGCTGCGCACCGCGGCACGGCTCGGCGCCGTCGGGCCGCCGCCCGCGCCGCCGGCGTCGGAGGCGAAGCTCGGGGGCAGGCGGCACACGCGCCGCCGCGACCGGGACGCGATCAGCCACCACTACGACCTGTCCAACGACTTCTACGAGTTCCTGCTCGACCCGCAGATGGCCTACTCCTGCGGCTACTGGGCCCGCGACACCGACGAGCACTACGGCCTGGAGCAGGCCCAGCGCGACAAGCTGGACCTGATCTGCCGCAAGCTCGGGCTGGCGCCGGGGATGCGGCTGCTCGACGTCGGCTGCGGCTGGGCGTCGCTGCTGGTCCACGCGGCCGAGCACTACGGCGTGCACGCCACCGGCGTGACCCTGTCCGCCGAGCAGCGCGACTACGGCCTGGAACGCGTCCGCCGCGCCGGGCTGGCCGACCGCGTCGAGATCCGGCTGCAGGACTACCGCGAGATCGCCGAGGACCCTGCTGCGGCATTCGACGCCGTCTCCTCGATCGAGATGGGCGAGCACGTCGGCCAGGAGAACTACGCCGTCTACGCCGGACAGCTGCACCGGATGCTGCGCCCGCACGGCAGGCTGCTGCTGCAGCAGATGTCGCGCGGCTCGGTCGGTGCGAACACCGCCCCGGGCGGCGGCGCGTTCATGGAGGCCTACGTCGCCCCGGACATGTACATGCGCCCGCTCGGCGAGACGCTCGGGTTCCTGGAGCAGGCCGGGCACGAGATCGTCGACGTCCAGTCGCTGCGCGAGCACTACGTCTGGACGGTCCGGCCGTGGCTGGACACCCTGCAGGACCGCCGCGACGAGGCCGTCGCGCTGATCGGCGAGGAGCAGTGGCGCGTCTGGCTGCTGTACCTGGCCGGTGCGGCGCTGGCGTTCGAGGAGAACCGGATGGGCGTGCACCAGATCCTGACCGTGCGCCCCGGCGCCGACGGCGCTTCCGGGCTGCCGCGCAGCCGCACCGGGATCCTCGGGCTGGACCCGGCGGTCTCCCCCGGCTCGACGGTCACCACCGAGTCCGCGAGCGCATGACCGGCTTCCCGTGGGCGGCACTGGCCGCGAACCTCGGCGTCACGCTCGTCGCCGTCGCGGTGGTGATGGGCGTGGCGTGCCTGGTCGGGCTGCGGCGCGACCGGCACGACGGCGTCGACGTCGTCTGGGGGCTCGGGTTCGTGGTGATCGCGCTGGTCAGCGCGGTCACCGCCGGGCTGCTCGACCCGGCGGGCAGCACGTGGCGGCGGGTACTGGTGGTGCTGCTCGTCGCCGTCTGGGGCGGGCGGCTGGCCTGGCACGTGGGCCGGCGCAACCACGGCAGGCCCGAGGACCGGCGCTACGTCGATCTGCGCCGCCGTGCCCCCGCGACGTTCCTGGCGAAGATCTACCCGACCCAGGGCGCGGTGATGTGGATCGTCTCGCTGCCCGTGCAGATCGCCTGCTACGGCGGCGTCGGCGGCTGGGGTGTGGCCGTCACCGTCGCCGGGGTGGCGCTGTGGGCGGTCGGGTTCGTCTTCGAGACCGTCGGCGACGCCCAGCTGGCCCGGTTCACCGCCGACCCCGCGCACCGCGGCGAGGTGATGGACCGCGGGCTGTGGCGCTACACCCGGCACCCGAACTACTTCGGCGACGCGTGCGTCTGGTGGGGCCTGGGCGTGCTCGCCCTGCACCATCCGGCCGGGCTGGTCGGGCTGGTCGGGGTCGCCGCCATCACGGCGAACCTGGTGAAGGGCACCGGCGCCGCGCTGCTCGAACGCGACATCGCGGCGCGCCGCCCCGGCTACGCCGACTACGTCCGCCGCACCAGCGGGTTCCTGCCGATGCCGCCGCGAACCCCCATGCCGCCACGAACCCCGATGCCGCCACGAACCGGATCGTCGCGCCCGACGAACACCCCCTGACCGACCCCGTCCCCCGAGGAGCTCCCCATGGCCGTCGGCGATCTCGCCACCGACTTCACGCTGCCCGACGACACCGGCACCCCACGCCGGCTGAGCGAGCTGCTGGCCACCGGCCCGGTGGTGCTGTTCTTCTACCCGGCCGCGATGACCGGCGGCTGCACCGCCGAGGCCTGCCACTTCCGCGACCTGGCTGCGGAGTTCGCCGAGGTCGGCGCGCAGCCGGTCGGGATCTCCTCGGACCCGCCCGGTAAGCAGAGCATGTTCGCCGCCGCGAACGGCTTCGGCTTCCCGCTGCTGTCCGACGCCGACCACACCGTCGCGAAGTCCTTCGGCGCGTGGCGGGCCTGGCTGCCCGGCAACTTCCACACCCGGCGCCGCACCTACGTGATCGACACCGACCGGGGGATCCTGGCCGAGATCGGGTCGGAGACGGCGATGGAGCGCCACGCCGACGACGCCCTGGCCGCCCTGCGCGAGCGCCGGGCCGCCTGAGCCCGTCCCAGGTTCGCAGAGACCCGGCCCGGTCAGGGCAGGGTCAGGATCTCCGAGCCGTCGTCGGTGACCAGGATGGTGTGCTCGAACTGGGCGACCCAGGACTTGTCCTTGGTGACGACGGTCCAGTCGTCGTCCCAGGTGTCGTAGTCGATCCCGCCGAGGGTGATCATCGGCTCGATGGTGAAGGTCATGCCGGGCTCGATGACGGTGTGCACGTCGGGCTGGTCGTAGTGCAGGACGACCAGCCCGGAGTGGAACTCGTGGCCGATGCCGTGCCCGGTGAAGTCGCGGACCACGCCGTAGCCGAAGCGCTTGGCGTAGGACTCGATGACCCGGCCGACGACGTTGAGCTCGCGCCCGGGGCGGACGGCCTTGATCGCGCGCATCGTGGCCTCACGGGTGCGCTCGACGAGCAGCCGCGCCTCCTCGGACACGTCGCCGGCGAGGAACGTGGCGTTGGTGTCGCCGTGCACGCCGCCGATGTAGGCGGTGACGTCGACGTTCACCACGTCCCCGTCGTCGATCACCGTGGTGTCCGGGATCCCGTGGCAGATGACCTCGTTGAGGCTGGTGCAGCAGGACTTCGGGAAGCCGCGGTAGCCCAGCGTCGACGGGTAGGCGTCGTGGTCGATCAGGAACTCGTGGACGGCGCGGTCCACCTCGTCGGTGGTGATCCCCGGCCGGACGGTCTCCCCCGCCACCTGCAGCGCCTGCGCCGCGATCTTCCCGGCGTACCGCATGGCCTCGATGGTCTCGGGCGTCTGGACGTCGCCGCTGCGGCTGCGCGCCGGGGCCGCCTTGCCGACGTACTCCGGGCGCGGGATGTGCTGGGGCACGTCCCGGATCGGGGTCGGGGTGCCGGGGACGAGCAACGTGCGGGACGACATGTCCCCCATGGTAGGCCTCGTCCGACGCCCGGGCCGGGGTCCCCGGGCCCGTAGCACGGTGCAGCCCGGTGCAGATCAGTGCTGGGAGGGCTCGCGGGTGCGCAGGTAGGCCACGACGGCCGCCAGTCCCCGCCAGCCGAGCAGCAGCACCGCGAGCGAGATCGTGGCGACGACGGCGAACGACAGCGGCAGGCGGTCCAGGAACCCGAGCCGCAGCACGAACCCGACGACGACGCTGCCGGCCAGCACCACCGCGCCGGCGCGCGCGGTCGTCGGCGCGGCCCGCACCCACGGCGTCGCCCAGGCGGCGACGACCCCGAGGGCGAAGGGGAGCGCGGTGCCGATCAGGCCCAGGATGCTGTCGGCCTCGGCGTGGCTGATGCGCCCGATCGCCGCGAAGACGACGACGGCGACCAGGTCGGCCACGAGCGCCAGGGCGGGGACACGGCGGGGATCCACGGCGTACAGGGTAGGCCCTCGTGGCAAGGGTGCACGGCGTCAGCACCACATCCGTTGTGCGCCACCGGCCTCAGCGGGGTGCCTTCCCCAGGAACTTCGCCGCCATCTCCACCGCCGGGCCGGAGGACTTGCCGTCGACGATGAGCGCGGCGAACGCGAGGTCGCCGCGGTAGCCCATGAACCAGCCGTGCGCCTTGTTGTCCCCGCCCCCACCTGCGGAGTACTCGGCGGTGCCGGTCTTGCCGTAGACCTCGCCCTGCCCGGCGGCGGCCTTCGCGGTGCCCTCGGTGACCACGGCCCGCATCATCGGCCGCAGCTGGGCCAGGACCTTCGGGTCCGGGGTGCCGGGGGCGACGGCGACCTCGGTGCGCTGCCCGCGGATGAACGTCGGCGTCACCGGGGCGCCCTTGTCGACGGTGGCGGCGACCATCGCCAGCCCGAACGGCGAGGCGAGGACGTCGCCCTGCCCGAAGCCGTCCGAGGCGCGCTGCAGGTCCTCGGTCGCGGGGTCGACGGAGCCGGTGATCGTCGTCATCCCTGGGATCTTCCAGTCGGCACCGAAGCCGAGCGCCTTGCCCGCGGCGGGCAGCGCGTCGGGGGCGAGGCCGAGCGCGAGCCGGGAGAAGGTCGTGTTGCAGGACTTGGCGAACGCCGTCTGCAGCGGGACGTTCCCGAGCACGAACTCGTCCTCGTTCGGGATGGTGCGGCCGTCGATGACGGTGGTGCCGGGGCAGTCCACCGGCGAGCCCGGGTTGAGCTTCTCGGCGGGCAGCGCGGCGTAGGCGGTGACCGTCTTGAAGGTCGATCCCGGCGGGTAGCGGCCGGTCAGTGCCAGTGCGCCGTCGGCATCGGCCTTCGGATTCTGCGCGACGCCGACGATCGCGCCGGTCGACGGCTTCACCGCCACGATCATGGCCTGGTTCGACTCGCCGTCGACGGCGGCCTGCGCGGCGTCCTGCACCTGCTTGTTCAGCTCCAGAGTGACCGGCTTGCCCGCGATGGGCGGGACGCCGGTCAGCGAACGGGGCTTCCCGCCGGCGCCGACCGCATCGACCGACCAGCCGGGGACGCCGCCCGCGGCCTTCTCGATGTCCCCCCGAGCGCCCTGCAGCACCTGGCCGGCGAACTTCGCGTCCGGGGCGAGCAGCCGGGTCGACGGCGCGAAGGTCACGCCGGGCAGGTCCTGGATGCGGTCCTTCACCTTCGCGTAGTCGCCCTGGCGCAGGACGGCGACGGTGTAGACCTGCCCGTCCGGGACGGCCCCGGCGCCGTCGGCGATCGACTTCGCGGTGATCGTCGGGTCGACCGAGGACAGGGCAGACCCCAGCGGCCCCGAGGACTGCGCAGCGTTCGCCTTGGCCAGGGTGATCGTGACGACGGGGGTCGGGGCCTGCAGCGTGGCGCCGGAGGCGTCCAGCACCGGGGCCGGGGTCGCGTTCACGGTGCGGTTGACCGGGCGCTCCCCCTGCTCCAGACCGGGTGCGAACGCGGCGGGCGACCAGTCGACGGCCCAGCCGGTGTCGTTGCCGTCGGTCTCCTCGGCGCGCACCAGCGGCAGGTTCAGCGTGTACGCCCAGCGGCGGCCCTGCCCGAGGTCCCACGCGACGTCGACGGTCGAGGTGGCGCGGTCGCCCTCGGTGCGGGTTCCGGTGACCGTCGCGGTCATCGAGGTCGCGGACAGGTCGGTGCGGGCACGGTCGAGGTAGCGCGACGCCTCGGCGGGCGCGCTGGTCAGCGCACCGGCGGCCGGGGCGTTGCCGGCCGACCAGGCGGTCGCGTACTGCTCCGCGGTGTCCGACGGCCCGGCCCACGGCCGCAGGACCGCGACGACGATCCCGGCCGCCAGCAGCACGGCGACCACGGCCGCGACGACGATCGGACGTTTCCCCAGGGAGCCCAGCACGGTGATCGAGTATGCCGACCCGGACGTCAGGACCGTGTGGTCCCCCCGGGCTCCTCGGCCTCGGCCGTGGCGAGGTGCTCGCGCACGGTCCGCAGCATCGTCACCAGTTCGGTCGCGCGGTCGGCCTGCAGTCCCATCGAGGCCGGCGCGTTGAACGCGCGGACCAGCGGCCACGCCCGCTCCAGGGTCGCCCGGCCGTCGGCGGTGAGCTCCAGCCCGGCCCTGCGCCCCCGGCCGCCGGGGCCGTCCCGGCGGACCAGCCCCCGGCCGACGAGGTCGGTGACCAGCTCGCCGACGCTCTGCGGCCGGAGCAACGTGATCCGCGCCAGCTCGGCCTGCGACGGCGGCGGGCCGCCGCCCTGCTCGCGGTGTTCGAGCTCGGCGAGCACGCCGAATCCCGTCGCGGTGAGGCCGGCGCGGGCGAAGACCCGGTGGAACCCGCGCGTGACGACGTGCGCGGTCTGGACCAGCTCCCACAGGGGCACGTCGGGCTCTTGCACGAGCCGACAGTATCAGGCACCTTGTAGTCACTATCAGGTTCCTGATATCGAGGAGTTCGCCATGCGCGTCGTCATAGCCGGAGGCGGGATCGGCGGGCTGGCGCTCGCCCAGGGGCTCGAACGGGCCGGCATCGGGACCGTGGTGCTCGAACGGGACGCCCGGCCCGAGGACACCGGCGGCTACCGCCTCAACCTGGACGCAGACGCCCGCACGGCCCTCTCGCGCCTGCTCCCACCGCAGGTGTTCCAGGCCGTCCTCGGCTCGGCGGCGGCCGGCACCGACGTCGACCGGTTCACCTTCTGCAACCACCGGATGCGGGTCCTGGCCGAGACGCCGCTCCCGCCCGCCCACCGGGTGATGATCGGGCGCGTGGCCCTGCGGACGCTGCTCGCGACCGGCCTCGACGTCCGCTGGGGCGCGGCCTACCGCTCGCACACAATCGAACCCGGCGGATCGGTGCTGGTCCGGCACGACGCGGGAACCGAGACCGCGGACGTGCTGGTCGGGGCGGACGGCACCCGGTCGGCCGTGGCCCGGTCGCTCGCGGGCCGTACCTTGTCCGCGCCCACCGGGGTGGACGGCGTCGCGGGCACGGTCCCGCTCGACGACACCGCCCGCGACCTGCTCCCCTGCGTGCTGGACCACGGGTCGGCACTCGCCTTCGGCCCGCGCGGAGCCGGGATGTTCCTGACCGTGCACGACCCGTCGACGAGCCCGGTGAACCCGTCGGCGTGCACCTCCCCCGCCGCGATCCGCGGAGCCGCGAGCGTGCTGATCGGGGTGCACGTCCCCGCGGACCGGCTCCCGTCCGGAGCCGGCCGGCTCGACGGCCCGGGGCTCCTCGCGCTGCTCGGCCGGCTGCTCCGCGAGTGGGACCCGGCGCTGCGGACGCTGGTCGACCGGATCGACCCGGCCACCCTGACGCACTTCCGCCTCCAGGCCGCGGACCCCGATGCCGACCCGGCGCCGTGGCCGTCCGGGGTGGTGACCGCGATCGGCGACGCCGTGCACGCGATGCCACCGACCGGTGGGCGGGGCGCGGCGACCGCCATCCGCGATGCCGACGTCCTGACCGGCCGGCTGGTCGCCGCGCGCGACGGCCGGACGACGATCCCGCTGGCGCTGCACGCCTACGAACGGGAGATGGCCACCTACGGCCCCGAGGCCGTCCGGGTCTCGCTCGAGCCGCTGGCCCGGCAGCGGCGGATGTCCGGCCCGCTCGGCGGTGCGCTGCTGCGGGCAGCGGGTCTCGGCGCGACGCTCAGAACAGCACGGTCGCGAACTGCGCGACCTGCTCGAACCCCACACGGCGGTACGCGGCCCGCGCCGGCGAGTTGAAACCGTTGACGTAGAGGCTCGCGCAGCGCCCGGTCGCCGCGAGCGCCGCCGCGACGGCCGCGGTGCCCGCCGTACCGATGCCGTGACCGCGCCAGGCCGGGTGCACCCAGACGCCCTGGATCTGCCCGACCGTGCGGGACAGCGCCCCGATCTCGGCCTTGAACACGACCTCGCCGTCGTGGAACCGGACGAACGCGCGGTGCGAGGTGATCAGCTCCGCGACCCGGGCGCGGTAGCCGGCGCCGCCGTCGCCGTCGCACGGGTCGACGCCGACCTCCTCGGTGAACATCGCGACGGCCGCCGGCAGGTAGCGGTTCAGCTCCTCGAGCTTCGCCGGGCGCACGTGCGGGTCCGCGGCGACCGCGGGGGCGCCCTCGAGCGTCATGAGCGGCTGGTCGGCGCGCACCTCGCGGGCGGGGCCCCAGCCGGGGGCGAGCTCGTCCCACAGCGGCAGGACCAGCTCGGCCCGCCCGACCAGTGACGAGCAGATCCGCCCGGCGCGGCGGGCGCGGTCGGCGAAGGCGCGGATGGCGGTGCGCTCGCCGCGGAGCGGGACGAGGTTGGCACCGGAGAAACAGAGGCCGTCGGCGGTGGAGCCGTGTGCCCACATCTCGCCGCCGAGCCGCCAGGGGTCGAGCCCGACGGACTGGACGCGGGACGCGACCATGCAGGTGGCGACGGGGTCGGCGTCGAGCACGTCGTCGACCTCGAAGCGGTGACGATCATCGAGAAGCCGTGCTCCGGCCACCCTCAGCACGTCGTCAATCATGCCACGCTCCGGACACCCGAAGGCGTGCCGCCGGCCGCTCGTCGGTCACCTCGCGCTCCTTCGTCGCTCACCTCTCCGACGCCCTCCCCCGCCCGACCGGCGGGCTCAGCCGACGGTGACCTCGGGCTCGCCGGAGGTCACGTCCTCGCCCATCTCCTCGGCGATCCGCATGGCCTCCTCGATCAGCGTCTCGACGATCTGGGCCTCGGGCACGGTCTTGATGACCTCGCCCTTGACGAAGATCTGGCCCTTGCCGTTGCCGGACGCGACACCGAGGTCGGCCTCGCGGGCCTCACCGGGCCCGTTGACGACGCAGCCCATGACGGCCACGCGCAGCGGGACCTCCATGCCGGTCAGACCGGCGGTGACCTCGTCGGCGAGCTTGTAGACGTCGACCTGGGCACGCCCGCAGGACGGGCAGGAGACGATCTCCAGCTTCCGCGGGCGCAGGTTCAGCGACTCGAGGATCTGCTGGCCGACCTTGATCTCCTCGACCGGCGGCGCGGAGAGCGAGACGCGGATCGTGTCGCCGATGCCCCGGCTGAGCAGCGCGCCGAACGCGACCGAGGACTTGATCGTGCCCTGGAACGCGGGGCCTGCCTCGGTGACGCCGAGGTGCAGCGGGTAGTCGCACTGCTCGGCCAGCAGCTCGTAGGCCCGGACCATGACGACCGGGTCGTTGTGCTTGACCGAGATCTTGATGTCGTGGAAGTCGTGCTCGGCGAACAGGCCCGCCTCCCACATCGCCGACTCGGCGAGTGCCTCGGGTGTGGCCTTGCCGTACTTCTCCATCAGCCGCTTGTCCAGAGAGCCGGCGTTGACCCCGATCCGGATCGGCGTGCCGTGGTCCTTGGCGGCCTGCGCGATCTCCTTCACCTGGTCGTCGAACTTGCGGATGTTGCCCGGGTTCACCCGGACGGCCGCACAGCCCGCCTCGATCGCGGCGAAGACGTACTTCGGCTGGAAGTGGATGTCGGCGATCACCGGGATCTGCGACTTCTGCGCGATGGCCGGGAGGGCCTCCGCGTCGTCGGCCGACGGGCACGCGACGCGGACGATGTCGCAGCCGGCCGCCGTCAGCTCGGCGATCTGCTGCAGGGTCGCGTTGATGTCCGACGTCAGGGTGGTCGTCATCGTCTGGACGGAGATCGGGTAGTCGGAGCCGACACCGACCGGGCCGACGTGCAGCTGCCGGGTCGTCCGGCGCGGGGCCAGGGTCGGCGCGGGCGCGGAGGGCATACCCAGGGAGACGCTCACGGGCCCCACTATCCCATCGTCGTCCGTGCATCGCCGCCCGCGGTGAGTGAGGGCACTCGCGGACGCCTCACCGATCGGGCGACCGCGGCTGCCGCGCTGTCCGCTCGCTGTGTGCCACGGTGATCGGGATCCGACCGGAGCCGAGGTGAGGCCGCATGAGCACCGTACCGTCCGACGACGCAGCCCGGGAGGTCCTCGTCGTCCTCCTGATGTGCCCGGAGACGGTGGAACAACTGGTGACGATGCTCCCCGAGGACGTCGAGAAGGGCCTCGCCGGCCGGGACGGCAGCGTCCGGGCCGGCGTCGGACGTGTTCTCGGTGCCCTGCACCGGGACGGTCTCATCCGGCCGGTGCGGCCCGCCCACGACTCGTGGGAACTCACCGGGGCCGGCCGCACCGTGGCCCAGCGGATCGACGACGCCTCGGGCTGACTCATTCAGGTGCGGCCGTGCTTCTCCTGCGCGTCCTGCAGGGTCGACGAGTGCGGCAGCCAGGTCGCGAGCTCGACCGGCCAGCCGTCCTCGGTGAGCATCCGGACCACGGCCGGGTCGTCGTCGAGGACCAGGGCGATGTCGCGTTCGCGGGCCAGCTCGCGCAGTACCTCGCGCTTGACGTAGCGGGCGGGGCGGTGGTCGTCGTCGGGACGCATGTACAGCGGCCCGGTGGGCAGGCCGAACTCGGCGAGCCAGGTCTCGGTCAGCTCGCGGTTCCGCTCGGGGCGCCCGGTCAGGTAGACGACGTCGTAGTTCTCCAAAGCCTCGCTCAGCCGCTCCGCGCCCTCGTCGAGCAGCGGGTCGGCGTGCGCCGCGGAGAAGAACCGCTCCCAGCGGTGCACGTCGAGGTAGTGCAGCCGGTGCGAGACGTCGGCGAGGACACCGTCGATGTCGAAGACCGCCAGCGGGCGGCGCTGCTCCCCCGTCACCCGGGCAGCCGGACCGGGTTGACGATGTCGGCGACCAGCAGCACGGCGCTGAACGCGAGGAACACCATCACGAACACGTACGCCACCGGCAGCAGCTTCGCCGCGTCCACCGGGCCGGGGTCCGGGCGTCCGGCCAGCCGGGCGAGCCGCCGCTTGATCGCCTCCCAGATCGCCGGGACGATCTGCCCGCCGTCCAGTGGCGGGATCGGCAGCAGGTTCAGCACGAACAGCGAGATGTTGACCCCGGCCAGCAGCTGCAGGAAGAACGTGACCTCCTCCCGCCACGGCTCCTCCTGCGCCAGGATCTGCCCGCCGATCCGCGAGACGCCGACGACGCCGACCGGGCCCTCGGGGTCGCGCTGCTCGCCGAGGAATGCGGCGCGGAAGAGGGCGGGGACGCGCTGTGGGATCTCGGCGATCGACTGGCCGGTGCGGGCGACGTAGAAGCCCATGAGGTCGGCGACGGCGCCGGGGCCCTGCCGGACGTAGTCGCCGGGGAGCAGTGAGACGCCGACGAACCCGGCGGACACCGTCCGGCTCGGGTCCCGCATGTCCTGCACCTGGTTCGGGACGATGTTCACCGTCAACGGGATCCGCTGCCCGTTCCGGTCGACGACGAGCGGTGTCGGCCCGGAGGCGACGCGGATCGCCTCCCGCAGCGCAGTGCCGTCGTTGCGGCCGTACTCCTTGCCGGCGAGCCCGACGATGCGGTCGCCGGGCAGCATGCCCGCGGCCGCGGCCGGTGCGAGCGGGGCACCGGCGGGGCAGTCCGGCGTCGGGCTCTGCGCGGTCTGCGCCGTCGCCGGGACGACGCACTTGCTGACCTCGGAGACCTGGGTGCCACTGGCCGGCAGCCCGATCCCCATGAGGATCACCGCCATCAGGAACACCGCCAGGACCAGGTTCATGAACGGCCCGGCGAACATGACGACGATTCGCTTCCAGGGCGCGCGCGTCCAGAACTGCCGGTCCGCGTCCTGGGGCAGGACGTCAGCCTGGGACTGGGCCCGGGCGTCGTCCATCAGGCCCTGGAACGGCCCGGTGCGACGGCTGCGGCCGAGCCGGCCGTGCCCGGGCGCCGGCGGCAGCATCCCGATCATGCGGACGTAGCCGCCGAGCGGGATGGCCTTGATGCCGAACTCGGTCTCGCCGCGCCGGCGCGACCAGATCGTCTTCCCGAAGCCGACGAAGAACTCGGGGACCTTGATCCCGAACCACCGCGCGGTCGTGAAGTGCCCCAGCTCGTGCCACGCGATCGACAGCAGAAGCCCGAAGAAGAACAGGGCGATTCCGACGATCGTCCAGAGAACGGTCACGACTCCGCCTTCGCACGCGCGTGGGCGCGGGCCCACTCCTCGGCCGCCAGCACGTCCGCCACGGTAGCCGGATCGGTCGTCCAGGCGTCGGCGGCCTCCAGGACCTCGCCGAGCAGGTCGGTGATCCCGGTGTAGCCGATCCGTCCGGCGACGAACGCCTCGACCAGCTCCTCGTTGGCCGCGTTGAGCACCGCGGGCAGGCAGCCGCCGCGCTCGCCGGCCGCGCGGGCGAGCCGGACGCCGGGGAAGGCGTCGTCGTCGAGGGGCTCGAAGGTCCAGGTCGACGCGGTGTCCCAGGCGCACGGCGTGGACGCGCCTGCGATCCGGTCCGGCCAGCCCAGCGCCAGCGCGATCGGCAGCCGCATGTCCGGCGGGGAGGCCTGGGCGAGCGTCGAGCCGTCGGTGAAGGCGACCATCGAGTGCACGATCGACTGCGGGTGCACGGTGACCTCGATGCGGTCGTAGGGCACGCCGAACAGCAGGTGCGCCTCGATCACCTCCAGCCCCTTGTTCACCAGGGTCGCGGAGTTGATCGTGATGACCGGACCCATGTCCCAGGTCGGGTGCTTGAGCGCCTGCTCGACGGTCACCCCGGCCAGGTCCGCGCGGGTCCGGCCACGGAACGGGCCGCCCGACGCGGTGAGGACCAGCCTGTCGACCTCGCTCGCGCGGCCGCCGCGCAGGCACTGCGCCAGCGCCGAGTGCTCGGAGTCCACCGGCACGATCTGGCCGGGCTCGGCCGCGGCGAGCACCAGCGGGCCGCCCGCGACCAGGGACTCCTTGTTCGCCAGCGCCAGCCGGGCCCCGGTCTCCAGCGCGGCCAGGGTCGGGCCGAGACCACGCGAGCCGGTGATGCCGTTGAGCACGACGTCGGCGCCGCAGGCGGTCACCAGGTCGGTCGCCGCGGCGGGCCCGTCGAGCACCTCGACGCCGGGCAGCAGCTCGCGCAGACGGGCCGCGGCGTCGGTGGAGGCGACGGCGACGCGCGGCACCGCGTGCGCACGCACCTGCCGGGCCAGCAGCTCCAGGTCCGACCCGCCCGCGGCCAGCCCGGACACGGTGAACCCACCGGCCTTGTCGATCACGTCGAGGGCCTGGGTGCCGATCGACCCGGTGCTGCCGAGCACTACGAGTGACTTCATCACCGCACATCATCCCCGGAGCCCGACCTGTGCGACGATGAACCCCGCATCGCAGCGGGACAGCAGGAGGCAGCACGTGGCGAGCAACATGCGCGAGGTCGCGGTCCGGTCCGGCGTGGACCCGGCCGAGGAGCCCTCGGTCGACTGGGGCTGGCACGGTCGCTTCCCGAAGGGCATCAAGATCGCCGGCATCTCCACTGCGGTCGCGCTCCTGCTGATGCTGATCGGGCACGAGACCAGCTGGACCGAGCGGCTCTGGATGGGCATCCCGGCCCTGATCTGCCTGCTCGGCGTCGGCTACCTGGTCCTGCGGCAGCGCCACAGCTGGCGGAACTGATCCGCAGGCGCCGGTCGTGGTCGCCGCTGCCGGTGAGCCGGTCGAGCTGACGATCGGCGGCCGGACCGTGCGGCTCTCCAGCCCGGACAGGGTCTACTTCCCGGCCCGTGGCGAGACCAAGCTCGACCTGGCGCGGTACTACGAGTCCGTCGGCGACGGGATCGTGCGTGCGCTGCGCGACCGGCCCTGCATGCTGCACCGCTTCCCCACCGGCGTCACCGGGGAGAAGGTGCACCAGAAGCGGCTCCCCCGCGGTGCACCGGACTGGGTGCCGACGGTGCGCGTGCACTTCCCCCGCTTCGACCGGACCGCCGACGAGCTGTGCGTCGCCCACCTCGCGGACGTGATCTGGGCGGTGCAGATGTCGACCGTGGAGTTCCACCCCTGGAACTCCCGGGCCGGCGACGTCGAGTCCCCCGACGAGTGGCGGATCGACCTCGACCCCATGCCCGACGCGTCGTGGCCGGACGTGCAGCGGGTCGCCGGTGTCGTGCACGAGGTGCTCGACGAGCTGGGCGCGACCGGGTTCCCGAAGACCTCCGGCGGGTCGGGCCTGCACGTCTACGTCCGGATCCCGCCGGACCACGGGTTCGCCGACGTCCGCCGCGCCGCGCACGCGTTCGCCCGCGAGGTCCGGCGGCGATGCGATCTGGTCGACCTGTCCTGGTGGCGCAAGGACCGCGACCCGGCGTCGATCTTCGTGGACTACAACCAGAACGCCCGCGACCACACCATCGCCTCGGCGTACTCGGTGCGCGGGACGCCGGAGGCGCGGGTCTCCGCCCCGGTGACCTGGGACGAGATCGACGACTGCGAGCCCGGGGACTTCACGATCGCGACGATGCCCGCGCGCTACGCCAGGCTCGGTGACCTGACCGCCGGCATCGACGACACCCTCTTCTCGATCGAGCCGCTGCTGGAGTGGGCCGACCGCGACGCCCGGGACGGGGACGGCACACCGGATCCGGTGGACGTCCCCGATCTCGACCGCGCCTGAGGACCCCGGCGCCACTCCTCCGGCCCCCGATCATGGAACGGGTCTGCTTCACTTCAATCGGATGATACGAACATTCCGGACACGGGAGACGCCGAGATGAAGCAGCCGGACCAGATGGACCCGATGCAGCGGATGTGGACCTACGTCGGGATCGGGGCGGTCATCGGCCTCGTCGTCGGCGTCGTCGTCGCTCTCGTGCTGGGCACGATGACGGCCGCACCGATACTGGTGCTCGCCGGTATAGCCGGCGGGGTCGCCGCCCACTACCTGACCGCCGGCAAGCCGGCACGGCCCGAGCAGCCCGGTCCCGATCCGGCCGACCCCACGCCTCGCGGCTGATATCCCGCAAGGCCGGATCAGCTGAGCGGACCCACCTGACCCGGTACCCGGCCACCCGTGATCAGCCGCTACGAGGGTTTCGGTGCCACATCCGGCACCGGATCCCTCACGGAAGACGATCATGGAGGTCCGCGGCCACCGGTGATCACCGTTCTGCCGGTGTCCGGTGCCACATCCGGCACGGGACACCGGCAATCCGCCGATCATGGCGACGCCGGGCCCCGCGCCGCTCCATGATCGGCGGCTCCAAGGGGTTCGGTGCCGGATGTGGCACCGGATCCCTCAGGGACGATGATCAGCGGCCTCCCGGAGCCGGGCGAACTCGGCGACCATCGCCTCCCGGGACCAGTGCGCGTTGAGCCCCGACGGGTTCGGCAGCACCCACACCCCGGTCTCCCCCAGCCCCTGCGACTGCGGGCCGACGCGGGCGTCGCGCACCCCGAACGCCGTCCGGTAGGCCCCGATCCCGACGACTGCGAGCCACCCCGGCTCCCGCTCCGCGACCAGCGCACGCAGCCGCTCCCCGCCGGCGACCAGCTCGTCGTCGGAGAGCTCGTCGGCGCGGGCCGTCGCACGGGGCGCCATGTTCGTGATGCCGAGCCCGAGGCCGGAGAGCGAGCCCTGCTCGTCGGGACGCAGCAGGCGGGGCGTGAACCCGGACTCGTGCAGCACCGGCCAGAACCGGTTGCCGGGCCGGGCGAAGTGGTGCCCGGTCGCGGCGGAGACCAACCCGGGGTTGATCCCGCAGAACAGCACCCGCAGCGCGGAGCCCGGTGCGGGCAGCACGTCGGGGACCGTGGCGTCGCGGGCTCGGTCGAGCGCGGCGCGGTCGGGCAGGCGTCCCACACCGGTCATCCGATCACACCGGCTGACCGCCACACCGATCAGTTCGGCTGCCGGCGGCGGTCGTCCCTGCGTACCCCCGGTTCGAGGAGGAGACTGCCGACGTGGACCTGCCCGTGATGCCCCCGGTGAAGCCGATGCTGGCCAAGCCCGCGTCGTCGATCCCGGCGGGGCGGCTGTACGAGCCCAAGTGGGACGGCTTCCGCTCGATCGTCTTCCGCGACGGCGACGACGTCGAGATCGGCTCCCGCAACGAGAAGCCGATGACCCGCTACTTCCCCGAGGTCGTCGAGGCGCTCCGCAAGAACCTGCCCGAGCGTGCGGTGGTCGACGGGGAGATCGTCGTCGCCGACACCGGGCGGAACACGCTGGACTTCGAGGCGCTGCAGCAGCGGATCCACCCCGCCGCGAGCCGGGTGACGCTGCTGTCGGAGCAGACGCCGGCGTCGTTCGTCGCGTTCGACCTGCTGGCCCTCGACGACGACGACCTCACCGGCCGCCCGTTCGCCGAGCGTCGTGCGCTGCTGGAGTCCGCGCTGGCCGACGCGCAGCCGCCGGTGCACGTCACCCCGATCACCGACGACACCGCCACGGCGCAGCGCTGGTTCGAACGGTTCGAAGGTGCAGGGCTGGACGGCCTGATCGCGAAGGCCCCGGACGGCGTCTACCAGCCGGACAAGCGGGTGCTGACCAAGATCAAGCACGAGCGGACCGCGGACTGTGTGGTCGCCGGGTACCGGGTGCACAAGTCCGGCCCGGACGCCGTCGGATCGCTGCTGCTGGGCCTCTACGACGACCGCGGCGTGCTGGTGTCGGTCGGGGTCGTCGGTGCGTTCACCATGGCGCGGCGCCGCGAGCTGATGACCGAGCTGCAACCGCTGGTCACCGGCTTCGACGACCACCCGTGGGCGTGGGCGAAGCAGGAGGAGGGCGAGCGGACCCCGCGCAAGTCCGAACAGAGCCGGTGGAACGCGGGCAAGGACCTGTCGTTCACGCCGCTGCGCCCGGAGAGGGTGGTGGAGGTGCGCTACGACTACATGGAGGGCGCCCGGTTCCGGCACACGACGCAGTTCGTGCGCTGGCGCCCGGACCGCGATCCCGGGTCGTGCACCTACGACCAGCTGGAACGGCCCGTGCGCTTCGATCTGGCCGAGGTGCTGGCCGGGCGGAGCTGAGCGCCGGGACACTGCCCGGACGCTCACCCGGGCACGCACCCGCAGGACTCCCGGTGCACGAACCGGCCCGGCAGCCGCACCGTGCGCGGCGGCTCCGCCGGCTCGGCCATCCGCGCCAGCAGCATCCGCACCGCCTGGCGCCCGATCTCGGCGAAGGGCTGCGCCACGACGGTGAGCCGCGGCCGGAACGCGTCGGCCCACGGGAAGTCGTCGAACGCGACCAGGGCGACGTCGCCGGGCACAGTCAGGTTCTCGTCGTGCGCGGCGAGCATCGCGCCGATCGTCATCGCGTTGTTGCCGGTGACCAGCGCGGACGGCGGATGCGGCCCGGTGAGCAGGTCGCGGACCGCGGCGCGCGCCGGTTCGGACTCCGAGTGCCCGTCGACCACCGACGACCAGGTCAGTCCCGCCTGCCGCAGGCCGAGCCGGTACCCGGCCAGGCGCTCCTCGGTCGTCGTCAGCCCGGAGGCGCCGGCCACGAACGCGATCCGCCGGTGCCCGGCCGCGGCGAGGTGGGTGACGAGCCCGGCGACCGGTGCGGTGTTCTCCACCCCGATCTCGTCGTGCCCGTCGCCGAGGAGCCGGTCGACCAGCACCGTCGGGACCCGGCGTCCGTCGAGGGCGGCCAGCGTGCCGGCGGCGTCGGCGGACGGGGCGAGCAGGACGCCGTCGACCCGGGTGATCAGCCGGGCGACCGCGGTGCCCTCGTAGGCGGGGTCGTCGTGCGGGTCGGCGAGCAGCAGCATGTGCCCGGCTGCGGCGGCCTCGGACTCGACGGCGTGCAGGAGCTCGCCGAGGTAGGGATTGGAGATCGCGGACAGGGCCAGCCCGAGGGTCGCCGTCCGGGAGGTGGCCAGCGAGCGCGCGGCCGCGTTGGGCAGGTAGCCGACCTCGCGGACGGCGCCGAGTACCGCGCGGCGGGTGTCGTCCCGCACGGCGCGGGTGCCGTTGAGGACGTGCGAGACGGTCGCCGTGGAGACCCCGGCGAGCCGGGCGACATCGGCCATGGTCGCGATGACCCACCTCCAGCTCGGCACGCTCTCGCCGCGTCGCGATGTGGCGCAGACTACAGGCAAGCGCTTGCGCAAGCGGTTGATTCGCCCATACCGTGCACGCATCCTCCGTTCGTGGGTGCCTCACATCACAGCACCGCGGCCGGGTCCTCGACGACGAGGAGCGACTCGTGAATTACGCACGACCCGGCTCCCGGGTGCGGCGCCGCCTCCGTCCGGCGTTCGTCGCGCTGGCCGCCGTGCTGACCCTGGTCCTCTCCGGCTGTGCCGGTGCCGGGTCCCTCGGGGCACCCGCCGACGCCCGGATCGTGACGATCGCGATCGTGTCCAACCCGCAGATGGAGGACGCGGTCGAGCTGACCCCGCGGTTCGAGGCCGAGAACCCCGGCATCAAGCTGCGGTTCGTCAGCCTCTCCGAGAACGAGGCCCGCGCGAAGATCACCGCCTCGGTCGCGACCGGCGGCGACGAGTTCGACGCCGTCATGATCTCGAACTACGAGACCCCGCAGTGGGCCCGCAACGGCTGGCTGACCGACCTCGACCCGATGATGGCGGCCACCCCCGGCTACGACGAGAACGACTTCATCCCCAGCATCCGCAGCGCGCTGTCCGGTCCGGACGGGCACATGTACTCGGTCCCGTTCTACGGCGAGTCCTCGTTCCTGATGTACCGCAAGGATCTGTTCGCCCAGGCCGGCCTGACCATGCCGGCCCGCCCCACCTGGGACGACGTGGCGCGCTTCGCCGACCGGCTCACCGACCGGGACCGGCAGCAGGCCGGGATCTGCCTGCGCGGCAAGCCCGGCTGGGGAGAGCTGATGGCCCCGCTGGACACCGTGATCAACGCGTTCGGTGGCCGCTGGTTCGACGAGCAGTGGAACGCGCAGCTGGAGTCGCCCGAGGTCCGCCGGGCCGTGAACTTCTACGTCGACCTGCTCTCCCGCGACGGCCAGGACGGTGCACCGGCCTCGGGCTTCTCCGAGTGCGGCACGCAGTTCGCCCAGGGCAACACGGCCATGTGGTACGACGCGACCGTCGCCGCCGGGCTCGTCGAGAGCCCCGACGAGTCGACGGTGGCCGGCAAGGTCGGCTACGCCCCCGCCCCCACCGGGCCCGACGGGCGCCCGGCCGGGTGGCTCTACACCTGGTCGCTGGCCATCCCGAAGACCACCGCGGAGAAGGGGCCCGAGCAGGTCGACGCGACCTGGAAGTTCCTGTCCTGGATGACCTCCAAGCCCTACCAGCGAATGGTCGGCGAGGAGCTCGGCTGGACCTCGGTGCCGCCCGGGGCGCGGCGGTCGACCTACTCGATCCCGGAGTACGCGCAGGAGTCGAAGGCCTACGCGCCGCAGACCCTGCAGGCGATCAGCTCGGCCGACCAGTCGAAGCCCAGCGCGCGGCCGGTCCCCTACACCGGTCTGCAGTTCGTCGGGATCCCGGAGTTCCAGGACCTCGGCACCCGGGTCAGCCAGCAGGTCTCCGCCGCGATCGCCGGTCAGCAGACCGCCGACGAGGCGCTGCAGGAGTCCCAGCGCTACGCCGAGACCGTCGGCGAGAGCTACCAGCAGGAGGGGGCGGGCCGATGACGGTCACCGACGACCGTGGGCAGGCGGCTCCCCCGCCCACCGCCCCGGCCGAACGCGGCGACCCGCGCCGCGAGGGCTGGATCCGGCGGGCACCCCTGCTCCCGGCGCTGATCTTCACGATCGTCGTCACGCAGATCCCGTTCCTGATCACGATCTGGTACTCGCTGCAGTCCTGGAACCTGGTCCGTCCCGGTGGGCAGCGCTTCGTCGGACTCACCAACTACCTGACCGTGTTCACCGACTCCCAGTTCCGCGGCGTCGCGTTCAACTCGGTGCTGCTCACGCTCGGGTCGGTCGCGATCGCGATGGTCCTCGGGCTGCTGATCGCCCTGCTGCTGAACCGGACCTTCCCCGGCCGCGGCATCGTCCGGACACTGATCATCACGCCGTTCCTGATCACCCCGGTCGCCGGCGCTCTGCTGTGGAAGACGGTGCTCTTCCACCCCAACTACGGCCTGGTCAACTTCCTGCTGTCCCCGTTCGGCGCCACCGGCACCGACTGGGTGTCCTCGTTCCCGCGGACCTCGGTGATCATCGCGCTGGTGTGGCAGTGGACCCCGTTCATGATGCTGCTGATCCTCGCCGGGCTCGGGTCACAGCCGGCCGAGGTGCTCGAGGCCGCCCGGATGGACGGCGCGACCGGATTCGCGGTGTTCCGCGAGGTCACGCTGCCGCACCTGCGCAGGTTCATCGAGCTCGGCGTGGTCCTGGGCGCGATCTACCTGGTCAACACGTTCGACACGATCTACATGATGACCCAGGGCGGGCCCGGCACCGCGTCGGCGAACCTGCCGTTCTACATCTACCAGCGCGCGTTCCTGGGCTTCGACATCGGCGAGTCCGCCGCGATGGGCGTGGTCACCGTGGTGGCCACGATCGTCGTCGCCACGCTGGCCCTGCGGCTGATCTTCCGCAGCTTCTCCGCCGCCGAGGAGGCGTGATGACCACCGTCGCCGAGACCGCCTCCGAACCCCGCACCGGACCGGCTGTGCGCCCGGCCCGGCCGAAGGGCCGCGGCACCGGGGCCCTGCTCACCACGCTGGCCTGGATCGTGGGCATCGGGTTCTTCTTCCCGGTGCTCTGGATGGTCATGACGGCGTTCAAGACCGAGGCCCAGGCCGTCACCGTCCCGCCGACGGTGTTCTACGTGCCGACCTTCGACAACTTCGCCGAGGTCTTCCAGGGCGGGGTCGGGCCGTACCTGCTGAACTCGTTGTTCGCGACCGTGGTGTCCACGCTGCTGGTGCTGGTGCTGGGTGTCCCGGCCGCGTTCGCGCTGAGCCTGCGGCCGGTACGCAAGACCTCCGACGTCCTGTTCTTCTTCATCTCGACCAAGATGCTGCCGGTCGTCGCCGCGATCGTCCCGATCTACGTCGTCGTGAACCACCTGGGCGCGCTGGACAACATCTGGACGCTGATCGTGCTGTACACGGCGATGAACCTGCCGATCGCGGTGTGGATGATGCGGTCGTTCTTCCTCGAGGTGCCGCGCGAGCTGCTGGAGGCGGCGAGCATGGACGGCGCCTCGCTGGCCCGGTCGCTGCGCGAGGTCGTGCTGCCGATCATCTCGCCGGGGATCGCGGCGACCGCGCTGATCTGCATGATCTTCGCCTGGAACGAGTTCTTCTTCGCGGTGAACCTGACCGCCTCCCGGGCCGCGACGGTCCCGGTCTACCTGGTCGGGTTCATCACCTCCGAGGGCCTGTACTTCGCCAGCCTCTGCGCCGCGGCGACCGTCGCCGCGCTGCCCGTGGTGATCGCCGGCTGGATCGCGCAGAACAAGCTGGTCCAGGGCCTGTCCTTCGGCGCCGTCAAGTGACCGTGTCCGGATGACCAAGTCATGATCGAGTCGCATTCTTCGAGGGGAGCCCGCCGTGGCTGACGTGGTGTTCGACCAGGCGAGCCGGATCTACACCCCGGGCGCGAAGCCTGCGGTCGACCGGCTGGACCTGGAGATCGGCGACGGCGAGTTCGTCGTCCTCGTCGGGCCGTCGGGTTCGGGCAAGTCGACGGCGCTGCGGATGCTCGCCGGGCTGGAGGAGATCGACGGCGGCGCCATCCGCATCGACGGCGACAACATGGTCGGGGTGCCGTCGCGGGACCGCGACATCGCCATGGTCTTCCAGAACTACGCGCTCTACCCGAACAAGACCGTCGGGGAGAACATGGCGTTCCCGCTGCGGATGGCCGGGGTCGACAAGAGCGAACGGGCCGAGAAGGTCCGCGACGCCGCCCGCATCCTCGGGCTGACCGACTACCTCGACCGCAAGCCCGGTGCGCTGTCCGGCGGGCAGCGGCAGCGGGTCGCGATGGGGCGGGCGATCGTGCGGGAGCCGCGAGTGTTCCTGATGGACGAGCCGCTGTCGAACCTCGACGCCAAGATGCGGGTCTCCACCCGCACCGAGATCGCGTCGCTGCAGCGGCGGCTCGGTGTCACCACCGTCTACGTCACCCACGACCAGGTCGAAGCCATGACGATGGGCGACCGGGTCGCGCTGCTGGCCGACGGCAGGCTGCAGCAGTTCGCCACCCCCGCCGACCTCTACGACCGGCCCGCGAACGCGTTCGTCGCCGGGTTCATCGGCTCACCGGCGATGAACCTGTTCACCGTGCCGGTCACCGAGAAGGGCGCGCGGATCGCCGGCTGGGACGTCCCGCTCCCCCGTGACGCCCGGGCGACGATCGCCGAGCACGGCGTGCAGACGGTCACGATCGGCATCCGGCCCGAGCAGTGGCGGATCGTGGGCGACGGCGAGGAGGGCGTCCCGGCGCACGTCGACGTCGTCGAGGAGCTGGGCAGCGACGCGTTCCTCTACGGCCGCCCCGACTCCCCCGCCGACGGGGCGGCGGCCGGCGGAGCGGAGGACGGCGCGGAGAACGGCGCGGAGAACGGCGCGGAGAACGGCGCGGACACCGTGGTCGTACGGACCACGGGGCGCAGCGGCGTGCGACGCGGCGACCGCATCACGCTCGTCCCGGACACCGAGGGTCTGCACCTGTTCCACCCGGAGTCCGGCGAACGGCTCTGAGCCGGCCGTCTCCCCGAAACGGCAGAGGCGACACAGGCGGGGCGGCAGCAACGACGGCGGACGCGCAGACGGTGGACGCGCAGACGGCGCGCGGACGGCGGGCGGTGCCGCGTGAGCTCAGCCGGAGTGCGAGGCGGCGAGCTGGCCGCAGGCCGCGTCGATCTCCTGGCCCCGGGTGTCGCGGACGGTGCACGCGACTCCGGTGGCCCGTACGCGGCGCACGAACTCCTCCTCGACCGGCTTCGGCGAGGCGTCCCACTTGCTGCCCGGGGTGGGGTTGAGCGGGATCAGGTTCACGTGCACCCGGGAGGTGCCGATGTGCTGCCGCAGCATCTTCCCGAGCAGGTCGGCGCGCCAGCCGTGGTCGTTGATGTCGCGGATCAGCGCGTACTCGATCGACACCCGGCGCCCGGTGGTGGTGGCGTAGCGGCGCCCGGCGTCGAGGACCTCGGAGACCTTCCACCGGTTGTTGACCGGGACGAGGGTGTCGCGCAGCTCGTCGTCGGGGGTGTGCAGGGAGATCGCCAGCGTGACCGGCAGCTCCTCCTCACGCAGCCGGTCGATCGCCGGGACCAGCCCGACCGTCGACACGGTCACGCCGCGCGCGGAGATCCCGAACCCGTCCGGCGACGGCGAGGTGATCCGGCGCAACGCCGCGACGACCCGCTTGTAGTTGGCCAGCGGCTCGCCCATGCCCATGAACACGATGTTGGACAGCCGGGTCGGCTCGCCGAGCACGCCGTCGCGGGCGGCGGCCGCGGCCTGCCGGACCTGGTCGACGATCTCGCCGGTGGACAGGTTGCGCTGCAGCCCGCCCTGCCCGGTCGCGCAGAACGGGCAGGCCATCCCGCAGCCGGCCTGGCTGGAGATGCACACCGTCGCGCGGTCCGGGTAGCGCATGAGGACGGACTCGGCGAGCGTGCCGTCGTGGCCGCGCCAGAGCATCTTGTGGGTCTCGCCGTCGTCGCAGGACTTCTCGGTGACCGGGGTGACCAGCGCCGGGAGCAGCGGGCGGAGCTTGTCCCGGACGTCTGCGGACAGGTCGGTCATCGCGTCGACGTCGGCGGTGAGCCGCCCGAAGTAGTGCCGGGCGAGCTGGTCCAGCCGGAACTTCGGCACGCCGAGGTCGGCCGCGGCGGCGGCCCGGTCGGCGGGGGCGAGGTCGGCGAGGTGGCGGGGCGGCATACCGCGGCGCGGGGCGTCGAAGACGAGCGGAAGGCTGGACATGGCGCCCTCCAGTGTGCCAGCCGCTCCCGGACGACGGCCGGGCGGCGGGTCAGCCGACCCCGGGGATCCGCAGGTTGTAGCGCCGGGAGAGCTCGTCGAGGATCCCGAGACGGCGGGCGGCGGCGATCCACAGCACCACTCCCGCACCGAGGCCGAGGACCGCCTGCGCCGAGGACCCCTCCGGTGAGCCGAGCGCCAGGAACGCCGCGAACGCGGCCAGGACCAGCACGATCCCGCCGACGGCGACCAGGCTGCGCTCCTCCAGCACCGCCGAGGCCTGGATCAGCAGCACCCCGATCAGCGCGACGGACACGGCCAGGCCGAGCTCGCCGTAGCCGAGCAGGGACAGCAGCGAGGGCAGCAGCACGATGCCGGCGACGCCGATGAGGATCAGCCGCTGCATGCGCCGCTTGCGCTCCGGGTGCAGGACGACCGCCATCGCCCGGTTCCGGCGCCGCACGATCCACAGGTAGACGGTCAGGCCGACCCCGAGTGCGACGAGCACGGTGCCGAGCCCGCTGTCGAGCCCACCGGCGCCGACCGCCCAGGTCAGCGCCCCGAGGACGATCTCCAGGCTGGGCGCGGGCGTCCCGAGCGCCGGTTGACGCATGGTGTTCGGCATCGGTCCACGGTAGCGAGGAACGACCCCGGGACGCCTCGGGGTCGTCCCTGATTCCGTCACCGGCGTCGCGCCGTCGCCGTGTGGGTCGCCGATCGGACGATCGACGCGGACCGGAGGGTCGGCGCGGGCCGGAGGGTCGGCGCGGGCCGGACGGACGGTCAGCGCGGCGGTACCGGTGCGGCCGGACGGCGCCGGGTCAGCAGCCGGTAACCGACCCGGAGGGTGGTCCCGGCGACGTCGTCGATCGCCGTCCGCGCGGTGCGGGCGGAGAACTCGATGCGCAGGACGTCCTCGAGGTCGGCCCGGCTGTCGAACCGCCAGGTGGACACCACCCGGCGGAGTGCGAAGCCGCGCCGGGCGAAGAACCGGTCGACCGCGGGCGGGTCGTAGCGGGGCAGGTCCGCGCACAGCCACGGGCCGTACGGGCGGGCGGTGAAGTCCAGGTCGACGACGGCGAGCACTCCCCCGGGGCGCAGCACCCGGTCGGCCTCGGCGAGGCCGGCCTCGCAGCCCGGCCCGAAGAAGTACGCGGTGCGCGCGTGCAGGACGTCCGCGCTCGCGTCCGGCAGCGGGAGGTCCGCGGCGCCGGCCTCGTGGATCGTGATCCGGTCGTCGCCTGCGCAGCGGGCGCGGGCTCGTTCGACCAGCGGTGGATGCGGTTCGACGCCGACGACGCTCGCCGCCTCGCCTGCGAAGCGCGGCAGGTGGAACCCGTCCCCGCAGCCGATGTCGACGACGTCGGCGCCGGTCCAGCCGCCGGTCTCCTGCCACAGCGCGGACCAGAGGGCGCCGTCGGCGTCCTGGGCGCGGTTCTCGACCTCGTAGATCTCGGGCCAGTGCCAGATGTTCGGGCTGGGGATGGCGGATCCGGACCGCCTCGGCCCGCCGAACGTGCGCTTCACGCCGCGCACCTCAGCCGACCGGGACGACGACTCCGAGCGCCGCCCACGCCACGAACGCGGCGGGCAGCAGGGAGTCCATCCGGTCGAGCAGGCCGCCGTGACCGGGCAGCAGGTGCCCCATGTCCTTGATGCCGAGGTCGCGCTTGACCAGCGACTCGACGAGGTCGCCGAGGGTCGCGGTGGCGACCAGCAGCAGACCGACGACCGTGCCCCAGTACCAGGGGGCGCCGAAGAACAGGGCGACGCACAGCGAGCCGGTGATCGCGCCGGCGGCCAGCGACCCGGCGAAGCCCTCCCAGGACTTCTTGGGGCTGATCGTCGGGGCCATCGGGTGCCGGCCCGCGACGACGCCGGCCGCGTACCCGCCGACGTCGGAGGCGACGACGCAGAGCAGGAAGGTCAGGACCCGGCCGATGCCCTGCGGGGCGACCGTCATCTGCACCGCGAACGCGACGAACAGCGGCACGTAGACCGCCACGAACAGCGACGCGCTCATGTCCCTGACGAAGTGTGCAGCGCCGGACCGCATGCGCCACAACAGGATCGCGAGCACCGTGCCGGTGAGGGCGGTGAGGGCGCCGTGCAGGCCGTACGGCCAGGAGAACCAGACGATGGCCTGCCCGCCGACGAGCAGGACCGGCAGCGAGACACGGATGTCGGCGCCGCGGCGCAGCGCGCCCGCCAGCTCCCAGGTCGCGACGACCGTGCAGACCGCCAGGACCAGGACGAACCACTGGGGGACGATCAGCAGGCTCAGCAGGATGACCGCGCCGAGCCCGACGCCGACGCCGATCGCGGCGGCGAGGTTGCGGCCGATCCGGGAGCGCTTGTAGCCCTTCATCCCCCGCGTCAGCTGCGGGGGCTCCGGCGCCGCGGCGGGAGCAGGCTGCGGCGCCCCGGGCGTCGCCGAGGCACCGGCCGGGCCCTCGTGGGGCAGGTCGGACGTCATCGGGACAGCGGCGTCGGGAGAAGAGGGCACCGGGCTCACACCTCGAGGAGCTCGGATTCCTTGCTCTTGACCAGCTCGTCGATCTGCGTGACGTAGCGGTCGGTGATGGTCTGCAGTTCCTTCTCCGCGCGGCCGACCTCGTCCTCGCCGGCCTCGCCGTCGCGCTGAATGCGCTGCAGCTCGTCCATCGCCTTGCGACGCAGGCCGCGCAGGACGACGCGGGCGTCCTCGCCCTTGCCGCGGGCGATCTTGACCATGTCGCGGCGGCGCTCCTCGGAGAGCGCGGGGATGATCACGCGGATGATCTGGCCGTCGTTGTTGGGGTTCACACCGAGGTCGGACTCGGCGATCGCCCGCTCCATGGCCTTCAGCTGGCTGGCGTCGTAGGGCTTGATGACGGCCATCCGGGCCTCGGGGATGGACACCGAGGCGAGCTGGTTCAGCGGGGTGAAGGCGCCGTAGTAGTCGACGACGATCCGGGAGAACATGTTCGGCGTGGCCCGTCCGGTCCGGACGCCGGCGAGGTCGTCACGTGCGACGGTGACGGCCTTCTCCATCTTCTCTTCGGCGTCGAAGAGGGTTTCCTCGATCACGGCTGCTCCCCGCCTGGTGTCGTGCTGTCGTCGTCGATCCTCTCACCTCCGGGCCCGGGCGGTGCGCACGCACCGCCCGGGACACCGGATGCGGGGATCAGCTCTGGCCGACCTCGAAGCGCACGAAGCGCTCGATCGTCAGGCCGGCCTCGTCGGCGACGGCCTTGACGGTCTTCTTCGGGTCGGTGACCGACGCCTGCTCGAGCAGCACGACGTCCTTGTAGTAACCGTTGACCCGGCCCTCGACGATGCGGGGCAGCACCTGCTCGGGCTTGCCCTCCTCGCGGGCGGTGGCCTCGGCGATGCGCTTCTCGTTCTCGACGACGTCGGCGGGGACGTCGTCACGGGTCAGGTACTCCGGGCGGGCCGCGGCGACCTGCATGGCGATGCCACGGGCGGCCTCGGCGTCGTCACCGGTGTACTGCAGCAGCACGCCGATCTGCGGGGGCAGGTCGACGGCGCGCTTGTGCAGGTAAACGGCAACGGGGCCGTCGACCTGGGCGTAGTTCTTGAGCTCGAACTTCTCGCCGATGCGGGCGGACAGCTCGTGCACCGCCTCGCCGACGGTCTTGTCCTCGAGCTTGGTCTCGCGCAGCGCGTCCAGGTCGGCCGGCTTCTGCTCGACGGCGACCGACACGATCTTGTCGGCGAGCTCGATGAAGTCGTCGGACTTGGCGACGAAGTCGGTCTCGCAGTCGAGCTCGACCAGCGCGCCGTGCTGGGCGACGACGAGGCCGTTGGCGGTGGCGCGCTCGGCACGCTTGCCCACGTCCTTCGCACCCTTGATGCGCAGGAGCTCGACGGCCTTGTCGAAGTCGCCCTCGGACTCCTCCAGGGCCTTCTTGCAGTCCATCATGCCGGAGCCGGTGAGCTCACGGAGCCGCTTGACGTCGGCGGCGGTGTAGTTCGCCATCGGGTGTCTCTCGTCCTCTGTGTCGTGACGGGAAAGGACCGGGCCGCGTCCCGGGGCCCGTCGTGCGGGCCCCGGGACGCGGATCGCTCAGTTCTGGGTGCCGTTGGAGGTCGACGCCGGAGCGGTCGCGGCCTCCGCGCCCTCGCCACCGGCGGCGGACAGGCTGGCGCCGTCCGAGCCGACCTCGTTGCCCGCGAGCACGTCCTGCTCCCACTCGGCGAGCGGCTGCTCGGGAGCGGCGGTCTCGCCCTCGCCACGGCGCTGGCCGCGGGCGGTGAGCCCGTCGGCGACGGCCGTCGCGACGACCTTGGTCAGCAGCGCGGCGGACCGGATCGCGTCGTCGTTACCCGGGATCGGGAAGTCGACCTCGTCCGGGTCGCAGTTGGTGTCCAGGATGGAGACGACCGGGATGTTGAGCTTCCGGGCCTCGCCGACGGCGATGTGCTCCTTCTTGGTGTCCACGATCCAGACCGCGGACGGGACCTTGGACATGTCCCGGATACCGCCGAGGGTCTTCTCGAGCTTGTCCTTCTCACGGGTCAGCGTGAGGATCTCGCGCTTGCTGCGACCCTCGAAACCGCCGGTCTCCTCCATCGACTCCAGCTCCTTGAGGCGCTGCAGACGACGGTGGACGGTCTGGAAGTTCGTGAGCATGCCGCCCAGCCAGCGCTGGTTGACGTAGGGCATCCCGACGCGGGACGCCTCCTCGGCGATGACTTCCTGGGCCTGCTTCTTGGTGCCGACGAACATGATCGTCCCACCGTGCGCGACCGTCTCCTTGACGAACTCGTACGCACGGTCGATGTACGACAGCGTCTGCTGCAGGTCGATGATGTAGATGCCGTTGCGCTCGGTCAGGATGTAGCGCTTCATCTTCGGGTTCCAGCGACGGGTCTGGTGCCCGAAGTGCACGCCGCTGTCGAGCAGCTGCTTCATGGTGACGACGGCCATGGCCTGCGTTCACCTCTCGGTCGGGCGCGGCGGATGCCGCGCGTGCGGTTGTCGCGGGGCCACCGGTCGGTGGTCTCGCCCTGGCGCCCGACGCGGAACCGGACCCGGCTCCCCTGCTGCCGTGAGCTGCTGCTCGACGGCGACGGGGCGCGGGACCGCCCGGCTCCGCTCCCGGTTCACCGCCCTGGCGGGCGGCCTGCGGGTACGCGGGCGCGCGAAGTCACCACGACGGGTCGTGGTGCGGGAGTCAGTGTACGCCCGGGCCTGCGAGGTCACGACGGCGGAGCCCGGGTTCGCCGGGAGTTCGCCCGGGGTTCGGGTTCACCGGTCCGCGGGGGTCGTCGGGCGGTCGGTGGCACGTTCCGATGGCACGGTCGATGTCGCGGCCGGCCGGCGCGGCTGCGAGAAGGCCGACCGGCCGGTGCCGGTTGTCCACACCGTGCGGATCGGTCCACAGCCTGCGGATCTCCGATATCACGGCCGCGCGCCGGGCGCAGGATTCCGGGATGAGGTCGTCGCGACGCCGTTCCGTTCCGCCGCATGCCGGGTCCCTGGCGTGCCGTGCCACGTCCGGCCGGGCAGGGCACCGGGGTCGCCCGCGGCACCTGCGGTGGGCGGCGACGGGTCCGCGGCGCTCGCCGTGGGGTGCGGTGCGGGTGATGGCGGTGGTGGTGGCCGCCGTCATGGGGGTGGCGCCGGGGGCAGAGGCCGCGGCATCGTCTGCGGGCACGGGGCCGGGGCCGGTGGCCGCGGCACTTGAGGGCGGTGCCGGGCCGGTTCGCGAGGATCCGCCCGGTGGTCCGGCCCGACCGGCGCCCGCCGCACCGACACCTACCGCACCGCCATCCGCTGCACCGACACCCTCCGCACCGCCATCCGCTGCACCGACGGCGGCCGCACCGCACTCAGGCGCGCCGTCTGCCGTACCGGCTCCGCCGCGGCCGCCCGGGGCGGGGATCCGGGCGCCGGGGGCGCACTACGCGTGGCCGCTGCTGCCGGTGCCGGAGGTGACGCGGCTGTTCCGCAAGCCGACGTTCCGCTACGGGAGGGGCCACCGGGGCGCCGACCTGGCGGGGGTGCCCGGCCAGGCGGTGCTCGTCGCACGGGAGGGCGTCGTCGTGTTCGCGGGCAGGCTCGCCGGACGCGGTGTCGTCTCGGTCGACCATCCCGACGGGCTCCGCAGCACCTACGAGCCGGTGACGGCCTCGGTCACGGCAGGCGCGCGGGTGGGCGCCGGGGACCCGGTCGGTGTGCTCGAACCGGGGCACGGCGGCTGCCCTGTCGCGGCGTGCCTGCACTGGGGCGTCCGACGGGACCGGCTCGATCACCTGGATCCGCTGGTGCTGCTGCGGTCGCCACGGGTGCGGCTGCTGCCGTGGGAGGGGGCGCCTGGGTGACGAGCACCCCGGCATGATCGGCGGGTTCGTGACCAGGCGTTCGTGTGGCGACCGCCCGGTCACGATCCTGCTGATCACCGGTGGGCAGCGCTGGGTCGGCCCCGCGGCTCACCGGGCGTGCCGGGCTCGGCCGGTCGGCCCGCGGCTCACCGGTGGTCCGGGGTCGGGCCGGCCGGCCCCGCGGCTCGCCGGGCGGGCCGGGCTCGGCCGGTCGGCCCGCGACGCTCAGCAGGCCAGAGCGTCCTGCAGCCGCCCCCGTAGCCGGAGGATCAGCCGCCCGTGCAGCTGGCACACCCGCGACTCGGTGACGCCGAGCCGGGCCCCGATCTCGGCGAGCGTGCGGTTCTCCAGGTAGTACAGCTGCACCACCAGCCGGTCGCGCTCGTCGAGCAGGGCGATCGCCGCACACAGCGCCGCCCGGATCTCCCCCTGCTCGGCGACGACGACGGGGTCGGCGGCGTCGGCGGGCAGGCGGGCGAGCACCTCCGTGCCCTCCCCCAGGTCATCGGCGCTGACCAGGTGCACCGGCCGGGTCGCTGCACGAAGCTCGCGGACCGCGACACCCAGTTCGAGCGCGAGCTCGCGGTCGTTCGCGGGCCTGCCGAGCCGCAGCAGCAGCGCCTCACGGGCGCGTTCGACCTCGCGGGTGCGGGAGCGGACGGTGCGCGGCACCCAGTCCTGGGCGCGCAGCTCGTCCAGCATCGCGCCACGGATCCGTTGCGCGGCATAGCCCTCGAAGCGGACCCCGCGGGCGGGATCGAACCGGTCGATCGCCTCCATCAGCCCGAACGTGCCGGACTGCACCAGGTCCGCGGCCTCGATCGACGACGGCAGCCGCACCGCCAGCTTCATACCGACGCCGCGCACGAGATCGGTGTAGTGCTCGACGAGCCGGCAGCGCGCCGCGGGGTCGCGACCGGAGAGGAACGCCCGCCACCGGCCGACGGCCTCCGGGTCGACGGTCTCGATCAGGTGATCGCGGACCTGCCCGGGAGTGTCGCGGGCCCCGTGTCCCACGGAGCGGACGCGGGCCAGCCCCGGAACGGTGCCGCCGGCGTGCCGGGCCAGCGCCGAGGCGAGGACGGAGGGGAACGGGTCGGGCCTGTGCAGGGGCGACGAGGACGTCCGGGACGCCCGCGACGACTCACGCCCGAGGGTGGGCCTGGTCATGAACCACCTTCAGCCGGTCAACGGTCACGTGGGTGTAGAGCTGGGTCGTTGACAGCGTAGCGTGACCGAGCAACTCCTGTACGTAACGAAGATCCGCGCCGCCCTCGAGCAGGTGGGTCGCTGCGGCGTGCCGCAGGCCGTGCGGACCGACGTCGGCCGCCCCGGGTACCGCGCGCATCGCCCGGTGGACGACGGTCCGCGCGACCCGCGGGTCCAGCCGCCCGCCCCGCACTCCGAGCAGCAGCGCGGCCGGCGACGACGGCGTCACCAGCTCCGGGCGGCCGCGCTCGAGCCAGCGGCGCAGCGCCCGTCCGGCGGGCAGGCCGAAGACCACCGTCCGTTCCCGGTCGCCCTTGCCGCGGACCCGCAACGTGCGCCCGGCCTCGTCGACCCGGTCCAGGTCCAGGCCGCAGAGCTCGGCGACGCGGATCCCCGTGCCGTAGAGCAGCTCCAGCACGAGCAGGTCGCGCAGCGCCTCCGGGTGGTCCTCGGTGGCGCCGGAGATGGCCGCGTCGAGCACCGCGGCGGTCTCGGCGGCCGCGGGGACCTCGGGCAGCTCGGCCGACGCCCGCGGCGAACCCAGCCGCGCCGACGGGTCGCTGTCGAGCAGCCCGGCCCGCACCGCCCAGCCGCAGAACGTGCGGGCCGCCGCGGTCCGCCGGGCCACGGTCGCCCGGCCGGCCCCGGCGTCGTGGGTGGCGGTGAGTCCGCGGCGCAGGTGGTCGAGGTCGAGCGCCCCGATCCGGGAGAGCCCCTGGAGCAGGTCGGTGAGGTCGGCACGGTAGGCCCGCACGGTGTGCGGTGAGCGTCCGCGCTCGTCGCGCAGGTGCCCGGTGAAGCGCTCCAGGGCCGCGGCGACGTCCGGGGCGAGCACCGGACCGGACTCGGGCTTGTCGACCTCGGACGGCGCCATGCCCGGACGGTGCGCGTCGCGCCGCGCACGGTCAAGCACCACGACGGCGCGCCGGGCGTTGCCAGAGCCCCTGGTGGTACTCGGCGAGGCCGTGGTCCTCCAGCTCGGTGAGCGCCGCGCGGACGGCGTCGGGCGGGAGTCCTGCGGCCTCGCCGAGCTGTGCGGGGCTGCGCGCGGAGCGGGCGTGCAGCGCGTCGTGCACGGCGCGGGCCTCGGCGCCGACGGCGTCGGTGGGGCGCCGCTCCCCCTGCGGCGGTGTCGCCAGGTCGATCCCGAGGCGGCCGACGGTGTCCAGGACGTCCTCGGGGCGCCCGACCAGCTCGGCGCGCCGGGTCCGGACGAGCTCGTGGCAGCCGACCGACATCGCCGAGGTGATCGGCCCGGGGACCGCCATCAGCGGGCGGCGGAGCGCCTCGGTGTCCGACGCGGTGCGCCGGGTCCCGCTGCGCGCCCCCGCCTCGACGACGACGCACCCGTTCCCGTACGCGGCCAGCAGCCGGTTGCGGACGAGGAAGCGCAGCCGCCCGGGGACGGTGCCCGGCGGGTACTCGCTCAGCACCAGCCCGGTGGCGGCGATCCGCTCGATCAGCACCTCGTGCGCGGCCGGGTAGACGCGGTCCGGCCCGCACGCCAGCACCGCCACGGTCGGCCCACCGACGGACAGCGCGCCGCGGTGCGCGGCGGCGTCGATCCCGAAGGCGGCCCCGGACACGATGGTCACGCCCCGCTCGGCCAGCACCGAGCCGAACTCGGCCGCGGTCTGCAGGCCGTAGCGGGTGGCGGCGCGGGAACCGACGATCGTGACCGACCGCTCGGCCAGCGCGGCGGCGTTCCCGGGGCCGCGAGCCCACAGCGCCACCGGCGGAGCGTGGTCGCGGCTCTCGGCGACGGCGAGCGCGGAGAACGGCCAGGCAGGCCACTCCGGGTCCTCGGGGACCAGCAGCCGGGCCCCGGCCGCGGCCGCGGCGGCGAGGTCGGCCTCGGCGAGGTCGTTCGTGCGGCGGGCCGCCGCGGCGCGCAGCAGCCCGTCGGGCACGGCGCCGCGGCGCAGCCGGTCGGCGGCCTCGACCGGGCCGTACCGGCCGACCAGGATCGTGAGGTCGCGGTTCGGCGGCTCGACGGTGCGCAGCAGATACGCCCGCGCTCGCAGCACCTCCGCCGGGACGAGCGCCCCGGCCCCGGTCACGGGTGCGGCGCTCACGGCTCGCTCCGCTCACGGAAGTACAGCGCGTTCTCCACGGCGTTGCGGTCCGGCTGCGTGGCGCCGCGCAGGTCGCTGAGTGTCCAGGCGATCCGCAGTGCGCGGTCGGCGCCCCGGGCGCTCAGCTCATGTGCCTCGAGCCGCTTGTTCAACGGCCGCATCACCTCGGGCGGCAGCGGGAACCGGGACCGCAGCTCGGTGCCCGGCACCTCGGCATTGCACCGCCAGCCCTGGTCGGCCCAGCGGGCGACGGCCGCGGCACGGGCGGCGAGCACCCGCTCGCGCACGACCGCGGTGCTCTCCCCCGGTGTCCCGGAGCTCAGCGCGGTCACCGGGTCCATCGCGACCCGCAGGTCGACGCGGTCGAGCAGCGGCCCGGACAACCGGGCCAGGTAGCGGCGGCGGACGTCGCTGCGGCACTCGCAGTACCGGTCGATGATCGCCGTGCACGGGCACGGGTTCGCGGCCAGCACGAGCTGGAACCGGGCCGGGTAGTGCACGGTGCCGTCGGCCCGGGCGATGCGGACCTCGCCCTCCTCCAGCGGGGTGCGCAGCGAGTCGAGCACGCTCGCCGACCAGTGCGGGGCCTCGTCGAGGAACAGCACGCCGCGGTGGGCCAGCGAGACCGCACCCGGCCGGGCGACGCCGCTGCCGCCGCCCAGCAGCGCAGGCCCCGACGACGAGTGGTGCGGGGCCACGAACGGCGCCAGCGTGCTCAGCGGGGTGTCCACCGCGAGCCGCCCGGCGACCGACCGGATCGCCGCGAGCTGCAGTGCCTCGGTACGGCCGAGCTCGGGCAGCAGCCCGACGATCCGCTGGGCCAGCATCGTCTTCCCGGTGCCCGGCGACCCGATCATCATCAGGTTGTGCCCGCCTGCCGCGGCGACCTCCAGCGCGGTACGGGCCTCGTCCTGCCCGATGACGTCGGCCAGGTCGGGCACCGCGGCGGGTGCGTCGGCCGTGGGTGCAGCTGCTGCGGGCGTGAGCGTGCGGTTTCCGGCGGCCCAGTCGAGGACCTCGCCGAGGGTGTCAGCGCCGAACGACGTCAGGTCGTCGACCAGGGCCGCCTCGGCGAGCGCCTCGCGCGGCACCACGGCCCGGGTCATCCCGGCGGCCCGCGCGGCGAGCAGGCAGGGCAGTACGCCGCGGACGGGGCGGAGCCGGCCGTCGAGGGCCAGCTCGCCGAGCAGGACGGTGCCGTCGAGCCGCCCGGTGGGGACCGACCGCGCCGCGGCGAGCACCCCGACTGCGAGGGCGAGGTCGAAGCGGGAGCCGGACTTGCGCAGCGTCGCCGGGGACAGGGCGAGCACGATGCGCTGGTTGGGCCAGGTCCGGCCGGAGTGCACCACGGCCGAGCGCACCCGGTCCTTGGCCTCGTTGAGTGCCGCGTCGGGCAGGCCGACCAGGTGCACTCCGGGGATGCCGTTGCCGATGGCGGCCTCGATCTCGACCGGGACGCCGTCGACGCCGTGCAGGGCGACCGACCACGCCCGCGCCAGGCCGCGCATCAGAACGCCGCCGGGTAGTGCTGGAGGGTGGCCGGCCGGTCCGGTGGCATCAGCACCGCGACGACGTCGAACCGGATCTCCGGCCACACCACGTGGTGCTCGGACATCCAGGCCCGCGCCAGCCCGCGGATCCGTCGCATCTTGGCCGGGGTGATCGACTCCGCGGGCTCGCCGTAGCCGGTGCCCGAGCGGGTCTTCACCTCGACGACGACCAGGCGGTGCTCCGGGTCGGTGGCGACGATGTCGAGCTCGCCGTCCCGGCACCGCCAGTTCCGCGCGAGCACGACCATGCCGTGCGTGCGCTGCAGATAGTCGGCGGCGGTGTCCTCACCGCGGCGCCCGAGCTCGTCCTTCGCTGCCATGGGTCCACCATCGGCGCCGCCGCGGGACCCGGCGGAACTTCCGGACGAGCTGGGGACGGACGGGGCGGGTGTGGACAACCCGCGTGGCGGACGGTCCAGCGCACCGGCCGCCGGACGGCGCAGCGGACGGGACCGGAGGGGTCAGCTCCCCGGGAAGGAGTCGCTCTCGGGCAGCCGCAGGTCCGGGGTGTCGAGCTCCTCGATGTTGACGTCCTTGAACGTCACGACCCGCACGTTCTTCACGAAGCGCGCCGGGCGGTACATGTCCCACACCCAGGCGTCGGACATGCGGACCTCGAAGTAGACCTCGCCGTCGGCGTTGCGGGGGGCCACGTCGACGGAGTTGGCCAGGTAGAAGCGACGCTCGGTCTCCACGACGTAGGAGAACTGCGCGACGATGTCGCGGTACTCCTTGTAGAGCGTGAGCTCCATCTCGGTCTCGTACTTCTCGAGATCCTCGGCGCTCACCGGCCCGCTCCTCCTGTGACGATCTCCAACGACACCGGCTCGCTCGAGCCCGGTTCCTCCCACTCCCGCGGGGCCGACGACCCTACGCCGTCGTCGTCCTCGCCCGGGAGCGCCTCATTGTGGACCAGACCGGTGCCCGGGCCGGACAGCGGCCCACGTCCGGCGGCCGCGGCGATGTTGGCGAAGGAGTACCGGTGCTCCGCGCACGGCCCGAGCTCGCGGACGGCGGCCTCGTGGTCGGGGGTGTTGTAGCCCTTGTGGATCGCGAACCCGTAGCCCGGCCACGTGCCGTCGAGCTCGGTCATCAGCCGGTCCCGGGTGACCTTGGCCAGCACCGACGCGGCGGCGATGCAGGCCGCGACCCGGTCACCCTTGGGCACGGCGAGGGCGGGGCGGCCGAAGCCGCGGACGGCGAAGCCGTCGGTCAGCACGTAGCCGGGCGGGGCCGTGGTCAGTCCCGCGACCGCACGGCGCATCCCCTCGATGTTGGCGACGTGCACGCCGCGACGGTCCACCTCGTGCGGCGGGGTCACGATCACCGACAGGTCGAGAGCGCGGGCGGTGACCCGGTCGAACCAGTGGTCGCGGGCCGCGGGGGTGAGCAGCTTGGAGTCGGTGAGCCCGTCCAGGGCGCGGGCGTCGCCGGGACGCAGCACGCACGCCGCGACGACGAGCGGGCCGGCCGACGCGCCGCGCCCGGCCTCGTCGACGCCGGCGACGGGCCCGAGGCCGTGGCGGTTGAGCACGGTCTGCAGGGTCCAGCTGCCGGCGTCGCGGACGATGGCCCGCGGCGGGCGCAGGCCGTCGGGCAGCACCTTCACCGGGCGGCGGCGGGCACGACGGCCTGCCGCGGCCCGGCGGGGACGGTCGGGGGGAACCGGCACGGTGCTCCCGGTCAGGATCTCCGGCGCCGCCGGTCGGGGCGGCGCTGCGCGGGCAGGAACCGCTCGTTCTCGGCGCGGGCGTGCAGGCTGCGACGCCGGCTCGCCGCGAGCGGCAGGGTTCCCATGATCCCCAGCGCCAGCGGCAGGCCGTCCGGCACCCCGGGCTCCCCGGCCGCGCTCACCTGCGGGTCCACCGCGTCGACCCAGCTGAACCGGGAGAACGGCAGGACGATCGTCCGGACCTTGCCGATGATGTTGTCCTCGGGAATCGGGCCGTGCCCGGCGGCGCGCGAGTCCGCGGAGTTGTTCCGGGAGTCGCCCATCATCCAGTACTGGCCGTCGGGGACCTTGATCGGACCGAACGGCACCTGCCGGGCCGGGCCGGCCTCGGGCAGGTAGTAGATGTACGGCTCGTCGAGCGGCTGCCCGTCGACCATCACCTGGTTGAGCGCGTCGCAGCAGGCCACGGTCTGGCCGCCGACGGCGATGACCCGCTTGACGAAGTCCTTCTCGTCCGGCGGCGCGAACCCGATCAGCGACCCGATCGTCTGCAGGCCGCGCGCCACCGGGCTGCTCGGCTCCTCGCTGGAGAAGTCCTCGGCAGCCCAGCTGTCGGTGCCGCGGAAGACCACGACGTCGCCCGGCTTGATGTCGGAGAAGTTGTAGGTGACCTTGTCGACGAGAACGCGGTCGTTGTTGCAGCCGGTGCAGCCGTGCAGCGTGGTCTCCATCGACCCGGACGGAATGACGTAGACCTTCGCCAGGAACGTCTGGATCAGGAACGTCAGCACGAACGCGACGAGGACGAGCAGCGGAAGTTCCTTCCAGAACGACATCTGCTTCTTCTCGCCGTCCGGCTTGCGGCGCGAGACCAGCTCGGAGAGCTTCCCGCCGACGCCGACCGGTCCGCTGCGCTTCCCCTCGCGCGGACCGTCGGCCTCGGGCTGCCCTGCCCCTGTGTTCCGGGAGGTCTGCTCCGCCTCCGTGTCCCGGCCGGCGGGCCGGGCGCCGTCCGGCGGGCTGCCGCCCGGGGACTCGGGATCGGCCCGGGGGTCGGAGCGGTTCCGGCTCGCGGCGCCGGCCGCGGCGGCACCCGCCGCAGCGGCACCGGCCGCAGCGGCACCGGCCGCAGCGGCACCGGCCGCACCGGCCGCGGCGGCTCCGTGACGGCGCCCCGAGTCCGGGGAGTCCCGTGGGCCGGGTGGCGGGCCGGCGGGACCGCGGGGGTTCTGCTGCGGCGGCCTGGCCTGCGGGAACACCGCGGTGCGGTCCTCACCCGGGCCGCCGTCGGGGCGACGGGGCGGGGTGTCCCGACGACCGTCGGGGTGCTGCGGGGTGGCCCCGCGCGCCGGGTCGGCGCCGTTGCGCCGGTCGGCACGGGGCGGCTGGGCCCGGTCCGCGGGGACGGACCCGTCCGGGGCCCACCCCGATCCGGGCTGCTGCGGCCGCCCCTGCGGGGGACCGGCCTGGTGGGCACCGGGCTGGTGCGCGCCGGCCTGGTGGGCACCGGGCTGACGGGCGCCGGGCTGGTGCGCGCCGGGGTGCTGCGTTCCGGGCCGGTAGGCGCCGGGCTGCGGCGGACCGGCCTGGTGCGCGCCCGGCTGCGAGGAACCCGGCTGCGGGGAACCGGGCTGCGGCGAACCCGGCTGCGGCGAACCCGGCTGAGCGGAACCCGGCTGCGGCGAGCCGGGGCCGGGGCGGGACGAACCGGGCGGCGGGCCGGGCTGCTGCGGCGCACGGCCCTGCGGCGCACCGGGCTGCGCACGGTCGTCGTAGGGGCCCTCCGCCTGGAGCGCACGGCGGTGCTGCGGTGCTGCGTCCGCGGGCGGGGCGCCGGGGGCACCGGTGCCCGGCACGGGCGGCGGCCCCTGGTCGGGGGCAGCCCGATCGTCGCCGTCGGCGCCCCGGCGACGGCCGGCGGCCGGACCGGAGTCGGGCTCGCCGCCGTCGTAGGAGTAGGAGTTGCGCAGCCGCGCCGCGTAACGCGCGCGCAGCGAGTCGGGGCCGTCCTCGACGGAGGGGCCCGCGGGGTGACCGTCGCCGTTGCCGGCACCGGGAGCGCCGGTACCGGGCTCCGGACCGGCGGCGTCGTGCCGGGTCCGGACGCCCTGGCCGTCGTCCTCGGGCTCCTCGCCGTCGTCGCGTGGCGGGACACCGTGCTGCAGGGCGGCTCCGAGGAGCCACTCCTGGTCGTCGGCGCCCGGATCCGAGGGCGACTGCCGCCGGCCGGTGGGGTCGGGGGCGTCGCCGCCGCGATACCGCCGGGGGCGGGCCCGGCGGTCGTCGGGAAGCTCGGGGAAGGCCACGCGTCGAGGTTACGTCACCGGGCCGTCACGGAAGGGTGACGGTCAGGACGCGGGGATGTTCTCCCGACGCTCCTTGATCTTCGCGGCCTTGCCGCGCAGGTCGCGGAGGTAGTACAGCTTCGCCCGGCGGACGTCACCGCGGGTGGCGACCTCGATCTTGTCGATGTTCGGCGTGTGCACCGGGAAGGTGCGCTCGACGCCGACGCCGAACGAGATCTTGCGGACGGTGAACGTCTCGCGGATACCGGAACCCTGGCGGCGGATCACGACGCCCTGGAAGACCTGGGTACGGGTCCGGTTGCCCTCGATGACCTTCACGTGCACCTTGAGCGTGTCCCCGGGGCGGAACTCGGGAATGTCGGAACGCAGGGTCTCCGCGTCCAGGGCGTCAAGGGTGTTCATGTCGACGGTCCGTCCTCGTGTGTCGTACGTGCTGGTGCTGGTCGTGCGCCGCCCCGGCAGGGGTCTGCGTCGGGGCCCCGGAGCCGCTCCGGCCCGCAGGCGCTGGAACGCTCGTCGGGTGGCGGAGGTCCGGTGCGGCCGCGCCGGGGCCCGCCCGATGCGGACCCGCGCTGCCACCACCGGGCACCGCACACGGCGCCGGCAACCCGTCCATAGTGCCAGACGGGCCCGATGGGCCGGACACCCGGTCGCCCGTAGCCCGCCGCGGCGGCCTCCCGGACGGTCAGGCCGAGCCGTCCCGTTCGTCCAGCACCCTACGGTCCGCCGCGTCGAGGGCGTCGGCGGGGAGGGCCTCGAGCAGGTCCGGGCGCCGCAGGCGGGTGCGCTCCAGGGACCGGTCGCGGCGCCAGCGGTCGATCGCGGCGTGATTGCCGCTGCGCAGGACGTCCGGCACGGCCAGACCCCGCCACGTCTCCGGACGCGTGTACGACGGTCCCTCCAGCAGCCCGTCGGAGAACGAGTCCTCCTCCGCCGAGCGCGGGTTGCCCAGCACCCCGGGCAGCAGCCGGGCGACGGCCTCCACCATCACCAGCACCGCGACCTCGCCACCGACCAGCACGTAGTCGCCGATCGAGACCTCGTCGACGACGACGCCGCGCGAGCGCGCGTCGAGCAGCACCCGCTCGTCGATGCCCTCGTAGCGCCCGCAGGCGAACACCAGGCGCTCGTCGCGTGCCCACTCGCGCGCCGTGGCCTGGGTGAACGGGCGACCGGCCGGGGTCGGAACGACGAGCCGGGCGGGCGGCCCGGCGAGGACCTCGTCGAGGGCGTCGCCCCACACCTGCGGCCGCATCACCATGCCGGGGCCGCCGCCGTACGGGGCGTCGTCCACGGCCTGGTGGACGTCGTGGGTCCAGTGCCGCAGGTCGTGCACCTCGATCTCCAGCAACCCGCGCTCGATCGCCCTCCCGAGGAGGGCCTCGCGCAGCGGCGCAAGGTAGGTCGGGAAAATACTCACGACGTCGATCCGCACAGGACGGGATCGTCGCAGAGCGCCACAGGGGCGCCGAACAGGGAGGTCGGGGGATGGAACAGGAGTGGTACCGCGCCTTGTGGTCCACGACGGGACAGTGGGAGCTGCTGCCGCCGGTGCTGCTGGCGGTGGTGCTCACGATCCTGATCGGTCTGGAGCGCGAGGCGGGCGCGAAGAGCGCAGGCCTGCGGACGCACGTGCTGGTCGGCGTGGGTGCCGCGGTGTTCATGGTGATCTCGAAGTACGGCTTCGCGGACCTGCTCTACCTGGAGCACGTCGCGCTGGACCCGTCGCGTATCGCCGCACAGATCGTGTCCGGGATCGGCTTCATCGGGGCCGGTCTGATCTTCGTCCGGCAGGACGTCGTGCGCGGTCTGACCACCGCGGCGACGATCTGGCTGGCCGCCGCGGTCGGCACCGCCTGTGGTGCCGGTCTGCCGCTGCTGGCCGTGCTCGCCACCGGCGCGCACTTCCTCGTGACCCGCGGGCTGCGGCCGCTGGCGCGGCTGGCGCGGCGGCACCGTCGCCGTCCGCCGGTCCTGCGGATCCGCTACACCGACGGACTGGGCCTGCTGCGCGGAGTGCTGGAGCAGTGCACCGCGGCCGGGTTCTCCGTCGCCGGGGTGGCCGTGCACCGCGAGCGGACCGACGACGACGGCACCCGGGTCGCCGCGCTGACCCTGCGGCTCGACGGCCGCGGGGACCTCACCGCGCTGGCCGCGACGCTGGCCGAGACCCCCGGTGTGCACTCCGCGGTGACCGGCCGGGACCGTGACGAGGAGCTCGACGAGGACACCGCCGAGGAGTCCGACGAGAACGAGGACGCCGTGGTCGAGGCCGACGAGCGCCGCGCCTCCGGCCGGTCCCGCTGAGCGGGCGGTAGCTGGACCCCGAGCGGGACCCGGTCCTGCTCAGACCGCCTGGGCCCCGCCGCCGCGCCGGTCGGCGATCGTGCGGCGGGTGCCCGGCAGGGTCATCCCGTGCTCGGTGAGCACCCGGTACGCGGTGTGGTCGGGCCACAGCAGGCCGAGCAGCACGTGCTCGGTGCCGATCCCCCGGTCCCCCGCACGGACCGCCTCGCGCAGCGACAGCTCCAGGCTCTTCTTCGCCGCGCGGTCGAACGGGATGTGCCCGGCCCTGGTCCTGCGCAGCCGTCCGGGGCCGCCGCGGACCCGGTCCAGCGCGCCGGGCCCGAAGGCCTCGTCGGTGCGGCGGCGGACCTCGTCGAGGTCGATGCCCAGGGCGGCCAGCGCCTCCCCGGGCCCGGCCCCGCGCAGCGCCGCGTCCACGACACCGGGTCCGACACCGTTGCCGCGCAGCAGCTCCGCGCCGAGCCCGTCGGGGACCTGCAGGATGCCGAGCAGCAGGTGCTCCGGCCGGATCCGGCCGGAGCACCGCTCGCGCGCCTCGGACTGGGCGATGACGACGACCCGGCGTGCCGGGTCGGTGAACCTCTCGAAGAACACGTGCCGCTCCCCTCGTTCAGAGTCCGAGCCTGCGGTACTTCTTGTGCACCGCCTGCCTGCTGACCTGCAACGCGTCGGCGATCTGCTGCCAGGACCAGCCCTGGTCGCGGGCCGCGGTGACCTGCAGCTCCTCCAGCGACTCCTGCAGCTCGCGCAGGGCCACCACCGCCGCCAGGCCGACCGCGGGGTCCTTGCCGGCCGCCGCCGCGGCCACTGCCGTCGTGTCACGCACGACTGTCAACTTACGTTGACACCGCGGGCATTGTCAACGCAGGTTGACAGCAGAGAGGAGGTGTCAGGCGGGGTCGAGCAGGCCTTCGGGCGGGTCGAGGACGACCCGGCCGCCGTCGAGGTCGACGGTGGGGACGATGGCCTCGACGAAGGGGACGAGCGCCTCGTGCCCCTCGGAGGTCCGGACGACGAGCAGCGAGCCGCCGGGCCCGTGCACGACGTCGGTGACGGTGCCTGCCTCGGCACCGTCGGCCAGCTCGGCCCGCAGGCCGGTCAGCTGGTGGACGTGGAACTCGGCGGGGTCGGCCGGGGTCTCCAGCTCGGTGGTCGACAGCAGCAGCTGGACCCCGCGCAGCGCCTCGGCGCCGTCGCGGTCGGAGACACCCTCGAAGCGGACCAGCCAGCGCCCGGAGTGCGCACGGGCGGTGGCGACGGTGAGCGGGCCGGTGCCGGGCCCGCGGCGGCGGCGCCCGTCGAGGACGGCACCGGGGGCGAACCGTGCCTGCGGTTCGTCGGTGCGGGACTCCACGACGACCTCGCCGCGCAGCCCGTGTACACGCACGACGACGCCGACCAGGACCTCCGCGGATGCGGGGTCCCGGCCGGCGTCGTCGGGAAGGGTGTTCGTCACCGGTCGGTGTCGACCACGTCGACACGGACGCCGCGACCGCCCACGCCACCGAGAACGGTGCGCAGGGCGGTGGCGGTGCGACCGCCGCGGCCGATCACCTTGCCGAGGTCGTCGGGGTGCACCCGGACCTCGAGGATCCGGCCGCGCCGGCCCGTGACCAGGTCCACCCGGACGTCGTCCGGGTGGTCGACGATGCCGCGCACGAGGTGCTCGAGCGCGTCGGCGAGAACCGTCGTCACGACTCGGTCGCGGGCTCGGCGGCGTCCTTCGTGGCGTCGGCGACCTCGTCGCTCTTGGTGGCGGCCTCGGCCGGGGCGTCGTCCGCGGTCTTGCCGACGCGGTCGCCACCCTTCTTCTTCGGCGTGGTGGCCGAGGTGCTCGGCTCACCCTCGGCCTCGGCGAGCGCAGCCTGGAAGCGGGCGAGCTTGTCGACCTTCTCCGGCTGCGGCTTGAGGGTGCCCTCGGTACCCGGCAGGCCCTTGAACTTCTGCCAGTCACCCGTGATCTCGAGCAGGCTCTGGACCGTCTCGGTCGGCAGGGCGCCGACGCCGAGCCAGTACTGGGCCCGGTCCGAGTCGATCTCGATGAAGCTCGGGTCGTTCTTCGGGTGGTACTGGCCGATGGTCTCGATGGCCCGGCCGTTGCGCCGCGTACGGGAGTCCGCGACGACGACGCGGTAGTACGGCTGGCGGATCTTGCCCAGACGCATCAGCTTGATCTTGACGGCCACGCTGTGGTGCTCCTCGCGAATGTCGATTCGTGCTGCGATGAGTCAGCCGGCCTCGCGTGGGGTACGGGCTCGCTCACTCGAAGGTCATCGGCCGTGGCTGGATAGAGGGCCGGCCACGGACCCGACGCACCATTCTGCCAGACGCCTATCCGACGTGCGGCACGACCCCGACCAGCATCAGCGCCAGCGCCAGCCCCGGCAGGAAGTTGTTCACCGCGTGCGCCACCATCCCGGCCACGATCCGGCCGGTGAGCAACCGCGCCACCCCCAGCGGCAGGGCCACCACGAACAGCAGCGGCGCGCGGACCGGCTCCAGGTGGGCCAGCGCGAACACCGCCGTCGTGATCAGGAAGACCAGCCAGCGCCGGTGCACCCGGTACGCGACGGCGTTCCACAGCAGCCCGCGGTAGACGATCTCCTCGCAGACCGGTGCGACGAGCACGACACCGGCCATGACCAGCAGCGCGACCGGCCAGGTCGTGCGGATGCCCTCGAACGCGACGGCCACCGCGGTGCCGACGTCCGGGCCGACGAGCTGCAGATAGCCCAGCGCGGCCAGCGCGGTGAGCGGCAGCCCGGCCACCCCGATCAGCAGCCCGACGCCGACGTCCTCCCAGCGGAACTGCAGGCCCAGGTCGAGCCGCGGGCCGCTGCCCAGCACCCGGGTCCAGACGAGCGCGGTCGCCGCGGCGAGCACCGTCGGCACGACGAGCGCGAGCAGCACCTCCCCCGCGGTGTCGACCTCCATGGCGAGGCCGAGCAGCAGCGAGGCCCCCAGGAACACCACCTCGACGACGACGAACGCCAGGATCCCGAGGAACGGCCGCGGCGGGCCGGGCGAGCGCTCGATGCCGAACAGCGTGCGCTCGTCCCCGGCCGCGGGAGCGGGGACGGGGGCGGCGGGCCACGCGGCGGCCGGCCCGCCCGGGCCGGGTGGCGGCGCGGGAGGGCCCGGTGGCGGCCCGGTGCTGCTCATGTCCCACAGATACCGGACGACCGCACCCGCCGCCCACTCGTGGCGCCCCCGGACAGCACGACGCCCCGCCGGGATTCCGGCGGGGCATCGGGCGAATACGACAGGGCGGGCGTCAGGCCTGAGCGCCCTCGCGGGTCTCGCGGTGTCCGCGGAGACCCTCGTTGTCCGGGACCGCCGAGTCGGGGATCGAGTCGCCCCGCTCGTCACGGGCGATGGTCACGTAGGCGGCACCGACGAGGACGGCGCCACCGACCAGGTTGCCGAGGCCGACCCACAGCATGTTGGCGGCGTAGCCACCGACGGTGACGCCGGGCGAGCCGGAGAACAGGCCCAGGCCGAGGATCGTCATGTTGGCCACGACGTGGTCGAAGCCGGTGGTGACGAAGGCCAGCAGCGCCCAGAACAGCACGATCAGCTTGGCCGAGTCCGACCGCGTGCGGGCGGCCATCCAGACACCGAGGCAGACCAGGAAGTTACAGAGGATGCCGCGGAAGAACATCGCCTCGATGCTCTCGTTGGCCTTGGCCTTGGCGACCGAGTTCAGCAGCTCCAGCATCGCCGGCGGCTTGCCCGGCTCGGCGACGACGGTGAGCACACCGGAGGCCTCGACCAGCAGCGAGAAGATCAGGCCGCCGATGAGGTTGCCGAAGAAGGACAGCACGACCAGCGCGACGGCCGAGCCGATGCCGATCTTGCGCGTGCGGTCGAAGAGGCCGAAGACGACGGTCATCGTGTTGCCGGTGTAGAGCTCGGCGCCCGCGAAGACCACCAGGGTCAGGGCGATGCCGAAGACCGCACCCTCGACGAGCTTGGTGGCGCCGCTGTGGTCGGCGTTGAGCGGGCCCGCGGCGGCGAGCATGAGGACGACGGCGACGCCGACGTAGGCGCCCGCGAGGGCGGTGCTGACGGCGTAGGCCGCCGGGGACCGCATCGAACGGGCCTTCTTCGCGGCCACACCGGCCTGTTCGGTGACGGCTTCACTGATGGGGATCGGCATGGGACGACCTCTCGGGAACAGGTACTAGCTCGACGTCCGGGACGACGGTGCTTAGCGTAACGAACGAATTTCCGGCCCCGGACAGTACTCCGCGCCGAAAAGTTCCGTCATTCCGCTGTGATCATCGTTTCAGATCGCAACCGGTGGGCACGGTAACTCACCTCCGATCAGCCCGCGACCCGGACACCCCGCAGCAGGACCATCGACGGGCGGCGCAGGACCCCCAGGTCGGTACGCGGGTCGGTGTCGTAGACGACCAGGTCGGCCGGGGTTCCCGGCGCCGGACCGGCCGGTCGGCCGAGCCACGAGCGGGCACCCCAGGTGGCCGCGCCGATCGGGTCCGGATGCCCGGCGCGGGCGAGCTCGGCGACCTCGTCGGCGATCCGGCCGTGCCGGATCCCGCCACCGGCGTCGGTGCCGGCGTAGACCGGTACGCCTGCCTCGACCGCCCGGCCGACGACCTCCCAGGCGTGCGCGTACAGGTCGCGCATGTGCCCGGCGTAGCGGGGGTACTTCGTCGCGGAGTCCGCGATCGACGGGAACGTCTCGACGTTGATCAGGGTCGGGACCAGCGCGGTGCCGCGGGCGGCCATCTCGCCGATCAGGTCGTCGTCGAGGCCGGTGCCGTGCTCGATGCAGTCGATGCCGGCGCCGATCAGGCCGGGCAGCGCCGCGGTGCCGAACACGTGCGCGGTGACCCGCGCGCCCTCCTCGTGCGCGGCGGCGATCGCCTCGGCCAGCACGTCGTCGGGCCAGAGCGGGGCGAGGTCGGCGTCGTCGGTGCCCAGGCTGCGGTCGATCCAGTCCCCCACCAGCTTCACCCAGCCGTCACCACGACGGGCCTGGGTGCGGACCTCGTCGACGAGCAGCCGCGGGTCGTCGAGCTCGGCGGCCAGGCCGGGGATGTAGCGCTTGGGGCGGGCGACGTGCCGGCCCGCGCGGATGATCTCCGGGAGGTCGTCGTGGGACTGCAGCGGCGAGGTGTCGACCGGGGCACCGCAGTCGCGCAGCAGCAGCGCACCGGCGTCGCGGTCGGTGCGGGCCTGGGCCGCGCACTCGTCGAGGTCCTCGATCGGGCCCTTCGGCCCCAGGCCGACGTGGCAGTGCGCGTCGACCAGGCCGGGCAGGATCCAGCCCGAGGTCACCAGGTCCTCGGCGCCGGGAAGCGGCTCCGGGCTGATCCGCCCGGAGCCGTCGACGTACAGGTCGGCGCCGGTGGCACCCTCGGGACCGAGCAGCGTGCCCCGCAGCCGCCACCCCGCGGCAGGAACGTCCGACATGCGCCCGACCCTATGTCCGGCTACTTCTTCTTGCCGAAGTCCAGCTTCGAGGGGTCGAACCCGGGCGGCAGCTGGTCCATCCCGCCGCCGAGGCCGGGCGGGAGCTGCTGCAGCGACGGCGGCAGGTGCGACAGATCGGGCCCGCCCTGCCCCTGAGCCGCCCGGTTGGCCGGGTTGCCGCTACGGCGGTTCTTCTTGGCCTGCTTGGCCTTGCGCGGGTTCTTCGGCACCTTCTTGGTGGCCTTGCGCCCGCCGCCGGGCCCACCCATGCCGAACTGGCCCGCCATCTGCTTCATCATCTTGCGCATCTCGAAGAAGCGGTCGACGAGGTCGTTGACGTCGCCGACGGTGACGCCGGAGCCGTTGGCGATGCGCTGCCGCCGGGACGCGTTGATGATCTTCGGGTCGTCCCGCTCGGCGCGGGTCATGCCCCGGATGATGGCCTGCAGCTTGTCGATCTGCTTCTCGTCGACCTGCTCGAGCGCGGCCTTCATCTGCCCGGAGTTGGCACCCGGGAGCATGTTCAGGATGTTGCCGATCGGCCCCATCTTGCGCAGCTGCAGCATCTGCTGGAGGAAGTCGTCCAGCGTGAGCTCGCCGGAGCTCATCTTCTGCGCGGCGGCCTGGGACTGCTCGGCGTCGAAGACCTGCTCGGCCTGCTCGATCAGGGTGAGCAGATCGCCCATCCCGAGGATGCGCGAGGACATCCGGTCGGGGTGGAAGACGTCGAAGTCGGTGAGCTTCTCGCCGTTGGAGGCGAACAGGATCGGCTCGCCGGTCACCTCGCGCACCGACAGCGCGGCACCACCGCGGGCGTCGCCGTCGAGCTTGGTGAGCACGACACCGGTGAACCCGACGCCGTCCCGGAAGGCCTCGGCGGTGGCGACCGCGTCCTGGCCGATCATCGCGTCGACGACGAACAGGACCTCGTCCGGCTGCACCGCGGCCCGGATGTCGGAGGCCTGGCGCATCAGCTCCTCGTCGACACCCAGGCGGCCCGCGGTGTCGACGACGACGACGTCGTGGTGCTTCTCGCGGGCGTAGGCCACACCGTCGCGGGCGACGGCGACCGGGTCGCCGGGACCCTCGGGCAGCTCACCGGAGCCGGTGGCGCCCGGGTGCGGGGCGTAGGTCGCGACGTCGGCGCGCTGCCCGACGATCTGCAGCTGGTTGACCGCGTTCGGCCGCTGCAGGTCGCAGGCCACGAGCAGCGGCGTGTGCCCCTGCGCGCGCAGCCAGCGGCCCAGCTTGCCGGCCAGGGTCGTCTTACCGGAGCCCTGCAGACCGGCCAGCATGATGACCGTCGGCGGCTCCTTGGCCAGGTTCAGCCGCCGGGTCTCGCCGCCGAGGATCGCCACGAGCTCCTCGTTGACGATCTTGACGACCTGCTGGGCCGGGTTCAGCGCACCGGAGACCTCCGCGCCCTTGGCGCGTTCCTTGATGCGCGAGATGAAGCCACGGACCACCGGCAGGGCGACGTCCGCCTCCAGCAGCGCGATCCGGATCTCGCGCGCGGTGGCGTCGATGTCGGCGTCGGAGAGCCGGCCCTTGCCACGGAGACCCTGCAGCGTGGTACCGAGCCGCTCGGAGAGGGAGTCGAACACCCTTACCAGCCTACTTGCCCAGCACCAGCCCGCCGCGAGCGCCGACCCGGTCGGTCACCCGGACCGCGTCCCAGCCCCGTTCGCCCTGCGCACGCAGGCCGGCGGCCAGCCGCTCGGCGCGCCGTACGTGCCGGGCGAACGGCCGCTCCCGCACGACCCGGCCACGCCGCCGCTGGCCGTCCCGGGCCTGGTCGGGCGGCACGTCGAGCCACAGCAGCACCGCCCGGCGGCGCCCGAGCCGGGCCAGCAGCCGCAGCGCCGCACGCACCGAGGGCCGGGTCGCGGGCAGGTGCACGACGACGGTCTCGGTGCGTCCCAGGCACTCCGTCAGCACGGTGGCGCGGTGGGCGAGATGCACCAGCCAGCGGTAGGCCGGATACGGCGTCCGGGCCGGCAGCAGCCGCGCGACCGCGGCCCGGGCGGTCCCGGAGTCGAGCACGACGGTGCCCGCCGGGGCGTCCAGCGCGGCGAGCAGCGTCGACTTCCCCGCTCCGGGCAGGCCGCCGACCAGCAGCAGCGACCGGCCCGGCAGCGCGAGCCGGAGCCGGTCGTCACCCGGGGCGCGCGGGGCCGGGAACGGCGCGACGACATCGGGCTGTGACGCGGGCCGCACGGTGGTCATGCCCGGAGGAACGGGGGGAAGATCCGGATCGTTCCCCGGCGACCGGTTCGCCGGGCTCAGGTGGCGGCGGGCTCCCGGGACGCGACGGCCAGCACGCCCTTCTCGATGTCGCGGCGCGCGGCGGCGTCGGGCACCCCGGCCACGCCGAACGAGTCGACGACCGACACACCCAGGGTCTCCACCCGCGCCCACCGCAGGTCCACCCCGGCCCGCTCCAGCGCCGCGGTGACGTGGTGGAGCAGCCCGATCCGGTCCCGGCCGCGCAGCTCCAGCACGACGGCGCCGGTGGCCTCGTCGTCGAACCAGAGGACACGGGGCGGGGCGGTCCGCTCCACCTGCGGGGTCGACGGCGCGTAGTCGCGCTCCTTGCGCGCCAACGCCTCGGTGAGGTCCAGGGACCCGTTCAGCACCCGGATCAGGTCCGACCGGACCAGCGCGGGATCGGGCAGCCCGCCGAACCGCGGGGTGACTCCGAAGGTCTCGACGGCCACGGCGCCTGCTGCCTCACCGGAGCCGGAGCCCGGCTCGACGGTGATCTCCGCGGTGTGCACCTGCAGCGAGTGCAGCGCCAGCACCCCGGCCACGGCCGATACGGCGCCGCGGCGGTCGGGCAGCGCGACCGAGACGGTCGCGACGTCGTCGCCGGTGGCGAAGCGGACCTGCGGGTTCCCGTCGGCGCGCACCGCGCGCACCATCTCCGCCGACGACGGGTCGGCGGGCCCCGGCTCGACGAACGGCCGCCCGTCGAGCTCGCTGAGCAGCCGCCCGGTCAGGCTCTGCACCAGCGTGCGCCGCCACGGGCTCCACACCCCCGGCCCGGTGCCGATGGAGTCGGCCTCGGCGAGCGCGTCGAGCAGCTCGACCAGCACCGCGACGTCGCGGTCGGGGTCCGGCGAGTCCGGCAGCGCCTCGCGCAGGGTGTCCAGGACGCGGCGCGTGGTGGCGGGGTCGTCGACGTCGCGGCGGGTCGCGGTGTGCGGGAACAGCAGATGGTGGCGGACCATCGCCGCGAGCAGGTCGACGTCGGAGGGCCGCAGCCCGAACCGGACACCGATCTGGCGGACCAGCGACTCCCCCACCACCGAGTGATCGCCGTCGCGGCCCTTGCCGATGTCGTGCAGCAGCGCCCCGATCAGCAGCAGGTCCGGCCGGGAGACGCGGGTGGTGAGCTGCGCGGCCTGCGCACACACCTCGACCAGGTGCCGGTCCACGGTCCAGACGTGGCTGCGGTCGCGCGGGGGCAGGTCACGGACCGCGCCCCACTCGGGGAACAGCCTGCCCCACAGGCCCATCCGGTCCAGCGACTCGATCACCGGGACGGTGGCCGCCCCGGTGCCGAGCAGGGCGAGCAGCTCGGCCAGCGCCGCCCGCGGCCACGGCGCCCGCAGCTCGGGCGCGGTGTCGGCCAGCCGCGTCAGAGTGCCCGCGGAGATCGGCAGCCCGGTGCGCGCGGCGGTGGCCGCGACCCGCAGGACCAGCGCCGGGTCCTTGGCCGCGGACGCGTCGCGGGCCAGCCCGACCTCGCCTGCGTGCTCGACGACGCCGGAGTCCAGCGGGCGGCGGACCGGGGCGCGACGCAGGCTCGCGAGCCCGCGGCGGGGCAGCGCAGCACGGGCCTGGCGCAGGCCGACCTCGGCGGCGAACGCGACGGCGCGGGCCGCCCCGGACAACGCGCGGGCCAGCTCGAACCGGTCCCGGATCTCCGGGGAGGCGAGTGCGGCGGCGACCTCGTCGGCGTCCTGGGCACGGAGCACGTCGCGGGCGCGGCCGGCGAGGCGGTGCAGCTCGGTGCGGACGTCGAGCAGCAGGGCACGCGCGGCGGCGACCTCGGGCGACGGGCGGTCGATCAGCTGGGCGGTGGCGAGCGCGTCGAGCAGCTGGATGTCGCGGAGCCCGCCGTGGCCGTTCTTCAGGTCGGGCTCGATGCGGTGCGCGACGTCGCCGTTGCGCTCCCAGCGCTGCTCGGTGGTGTCGGCGATCTCGTCGAAGCGGCTGCGCATCCCGGCCCGCCAGGCCTGCCGGACGGCGTCGCGGACCTTCGTCGACAGCGTCCGGTCACCGGCGATGTGCCGGATCTCCAGCAGCCCGAGCGCGGCGCGCAGGTCGGTGGTGGCGACCTGGACGGCCTGGCCGGGGGTGCGTACGGAGTGGTCGAGCCCGATCCCGGCGTCCCACAGCGGGTACCAGAGCTGCTCGGCGATCGTGTCGACGCCGCTGCGGCCGTCGTGCAGCAGGACCAGGTCCAGGTCGGAGTACGGGCAGAGCTCACGACGCCCGAGCGCCCCGACCGCGACGAGCGCGACGCCGCTGTCGTCGCCGCCCATTCCCAGTGCGGCACAGCGCGAGGAGAGCCAGAAGTCGTGCAGGTCGACCAGCGCCGCCCGCAGCGCCTCCGGTCCGTGGTGGTGCCGGGATCCGCCGGCCTCCAGGAGTTTCGACCTGGCCTTCACCAGGTCCGCCGCCTCGCCCGACCCGAGGACCGTCATGCCCCGCCCTTCCACTCACGTCCGTTTGCTCCCGGATGCCCGATCGGGCCCCGGACGGCCGCCGGGCCCGCCACACCTGTGCGTCGAGGTGTGACGGGCCCGGCCGTTGCTGTGCCGCTGCGCGGCGGTCCCGGCGCGTAACCGGGACCGTGGGATACCTAGATGGCGTCGTTCCCGCGCTCACCGGTCCGCACGCGGACCACGGTGTCGACGGAGGTGACCCAGACCTTCCCGTCACCGATCTTGCCGGTGCGGGCGGCCTCGACGACGGCGTCGACGACCTTGTCCTGCAGCGCGTCGTCGACGACGACCTCGACGCGGACCTTGGGCACGAAGTCCACCGAGTACTCCGCACCGCGGTAGACCTCGGTGTGGCCCTTCTGGCGGCCGTAGCCCTGGACCTCGCTGATCGTCAGTCCGAGGACACCGATCTGCTCGAGGGCTCCCTTGACGTCCTCGAGGACGAAGGGCTTGACGATGGCGGTCACGAGCTTCATGAGTCAGGCCTCCTTGCCGACGCCGGCTGCGGTCGGGGCCGTGGCCGGCGGCTTCGAGGACGAGCTCAGGCCCGATCCGCCGCGCAGCCCGGAGAACTCGTAGCCGGTCTCCGCGTGCTCGGCCTCGTCGATCCCGTTCTGCTCCTGCTCCGGGTCGAGGCGCAGGCCGATGGTGAACTTCAGCGCCAGGGCGATGATCGCGGTGAGGACACCGCAGTAGACGATCACTGCGAGCGCGGCGACGGCCTGCAGGCCCAGCTGGCCGAACCCGCCGCCGTAGAACAGGCCCGCGGTCTCGTCGGGCGCCACGTCGGTGGCGAACAGGCCGACCGCGAGGGTGCCCCAGAGGCCACCGACGAAGTGGACGCCGACGACGTCGAAGGAGTCGTCGTAGCCCAGCTTGTACTTCAGGCCGACCGCCCAGGCGCAGAGCGCACCGGCGACGACACCGACGGCGAGCGCACCCAGCGGGGAGACCGAGGAACAGGCCGGGGTGATCGCGACCAGGCCCGCGACGATGCCGGAGGCGGCACCGAGGCTGGTGGCCTTGCCGTAGCGGATCTTCTCGACGACCAGCCAGCCCAGGATCGCCGCGGAGGTGGCGGCGAGGGTGTTGACGAAGGCGTAGGCGGCGTTCCAGCCGGCCGAGGTGGCGGAGCCGGCGTTGAAGCCGAACCAGCCGAACCACAGCAGCGCGGCACCGAGCATGACCATCGTCAGGTTGTGCGGGCGCATCGCCTCACGCGGCCACCCGCGGCGCTTACCGAGGATGATGCACAGCACCAGGCCGGCGAGACCGGCGTTGATGTGGACCGCGGTACCACCGGCGAAGTCCAGTGCCTCCAGCTTGGAGGCGATCCAGCCGTTCTCCAGGTCGAAGACCCAGTGCGCGACCGGGAAGTAGACGAGGACCGACCAGAGGACCGAGAACGCGAGCCACGCACCGAACTTCATGCGGTCGGCGACCGAACCGGCGATCAGCGCGACCGTCAGGATCGCGAACATCGCCTGGAAGGCGACGAACGACAGCTGCGGGTAGGTCTCCCCCGCCTCGTCGTTGGCGAGGATGTCGCTGAGCCCGAAGTGCTCGATCGGGTTGCCCAGCAGGCCCACCCCACCGAGGTCGGTGCCGAAGGACATCGAGTAGCCGAACAGGATCCACAGGACCCCGACGACTCCGAGCGCGCTGAAGCACATCATGTACATGTTCAGCACGCTCTTGGTCCGTGCCTGGCCGCCGTAGAACAGCGCCACGCCGGGCGTCATGAGCATGACGAGCGCGGCGCTCGTCAGGATCCAGGCGGTATCACCGCTGTTGAGGCCTTGTGCAGGCACGCTTCCTCCTACGTCTGTCGGCGTTCCGACTGGGTAGGAAGGATGCTGAGCGCGTGTTTCACGCGGGGCGCCCATCCGTTTCTCGAGCGTTAACAGGGTCGCCGCACGAATGACGCTTGAGTTACGCGACCGGACGCGGACGGCGAATCCGCGCCCGGAAGGTCCGATTCGTGACGTCCGCCACGGGACCAAGGACCCTGGCACACGGGCTGTGACGCAACGAGGGCGGGACCGACAGCAGCGGGCCGGACCGACGGTACGTCGGCCCGGCCCGTGATGCGGTCCCGTAACGGGGTCGGACGACCCCGCCTGCGCTCAGTCCAGCAGGGCGTCCACGAACGCCTTCGGCTCGAACGGTGCGAGGTCGTCCGGGCCCTCGCCGAGCCCGACGAGCTTCACCGGCACGCCCAGCTCGCGCTGCACGCGGAACACGATGCCGCCCTTGGCGGTGCCGTCGAGCTTGGTCAGCACGATGCCGGTCACCTCGACGACCTCGCCGAACACCCGGGCCTGGGTGAGGCCGTTCTGCCCGGTGGTGGCGTCGAGGACGAGCAGGACCTCGTCGACCTTCGCCTGCTTCTCGACGACGCGCTTGACCTTGCCGAGCTCGTCCATCAGGCCGGTCTTGGTGTGCAGCCGGCCCGCGGTGTCGAGCAGGACGGCGTCGACGCCGTCGTCGGTGCCGGTCTTGACCGCGTCGAACGCGACCGAGGCCGGGTCCGCACCCTCCGGCCCGCGGACGACGCCGGCGCCGGAGCGCTCGCCCCAGGTCACCAGCTGCTCGGCGGCGGCGGCACGGAAGGTGTCGGCCGCGCCGAGGGTGACCGACAGCCCGCTGCCGACGAGCACCCGGGCGAGCTTGCCGGTGGTGGTGGTCTTGCCGGTGCCGTTGACGCCGACGACCAGCACGACCGCGGGGCGGCCGTCGTCGTGGCGCAGGGCGTGCACCGAGCGGTCCTGCGGCGTCTCCAGGGTCTCGGTGAGGACGTCGTGCAGGATCTGCCGGACGTCCGCGGCGGTGCGGGCACCGCGCGCGGCGAGCTGCTCGCGCAGCTTGTCGGTGATCTCCAGCGTCGTCTCCGGGCCGAGGTCGGCCTGCAGCAGCGTCGCCTCGACGTCCTCCCACGACTCGTCGTCGAGGTCACCGGCGCCGAGCAGGCCGAGCAGGCTCTGTCCGAGCCCGGAGCGGGACCGGGACAGCCGCCCGCGGAGCCGGTTGAGCCGGCCGTCGGCGGGGGCGATCTCTTCGGTGGGAGCACCGGGTGCGACGGGCGCCGTGGCCGAGTCGCGCAGCCGGCCCTCGCGTCCGGCCTGCTGCTCCGTCTGCTGCTCGGTCGGCTGTTCGGCCGGTTCCTGCTCGGTCGGGACGGTCGCAGGTTCCTGGGCCGGGATCGCCTCGGTCCGGGGCTCGCGGGTACCCGCCGCTCCCCCGGCGAGCGCCGCCGCGCCGGCGGCACCGGTTCCCGCGGCGGCGGTGCCCGCCGTGCCGGAGGCCGGGAGCTGCTGGGTCGCCGAGCCGTCGGCGGTACCGGATGCCGCGGTGCCGCCGTCGCGGCGCAGCTGCTGGGTCGCCGGGTCCTTGCTGGCCTCGGCGGTGTCGATCACCCGGCCGTCCTGCGGCGTGCCCAGCACCGACCCGGAGCGCTGCTCGGTCGGGACGGTCGGGCTGCTCGGACGGTCGGCGCGGACCGGCGGCGCGGTCGAGACCGGGATGCCGCCGGGCGGGGTGCGGGCCTCGGTGGCACCGCCGACGACGGTCGTGCCGCCGGGCGGGGTGCGGACGTCGTCCGCGGTCGGGCTCGTGTCCTGCTCGGCAGGGGTTCCGCCCTGCCCGGTGGAGGTTCCCCGCTCGGTCGGGGTGGTCGTGCCGCCCTCGGTCGGCGCGGTGGTGCCGCTCTCCGTGGGAGCGGTGGTGCCGCTCTCCGTGGGAGCGGTGGTGCCGCCCTCCGTGGGAGCGGTGGTGCCGCCCTCCGTGGGAGCGGTGGTGACTCCGTCGACCGGGGTCGCGACAGTGGCGGCCTCGCCGCTCGCGTCGCCCGTGCCCGGCTGCTGCTCGCCGGCCCGGTCCCCGGTCCTGTCTCCGGCGCGGCCCGCGGCCACACCGGCGGCGCCGGCGGCGGCACCGGCCGCGGCCGTGCCCGCGACGGCGGCGCCCTTCCCCGCGCCCTTCTTCCCGGTCCCGGACGTGTCGGTCCCGGACGTGCGGGGCCCGGCCTCGTCGGTCCTGCCGGTCCCGGTGCCGCGGGTCGCGGTGTCCCCGCCCGCGTCCTTGCCCCCGTCCTTCGGGCCGGGAGCGGTCTCCTTCGGCCGCTCGGGGGCGGTCGCGGTCCCCGAGGAGAACGCGAAGCCTCCCCCGGCCTGGTACGTGCCGCCCTTGGGCGGTTCCTTCTTGCTCTCGTCGAGCTCGCGCTGCTCGTCGCGCTCGTCGCGCAGGCTGATCCGCCGCTTCCGGGCGATCACCAGCCCGGCCACCAGGGCGATCAGCAGCACCGCCACGACGATCGCGACGACGATCCACAGGGTCTGCGTGCTCACCCGGCCACCCTGCCACGCTCCGGGCCCCGGCCGCCGAGCGGCACGCGAGCACCCCGCGTGGACACCACCGGACGGCCCAGTGGGCCGGCCCCCTCAGGACGCGGGGCGCAGCCGCTGCGAGATGACCTGGGTGATGCCGTCCCCGCGCATGGAGACGCCGTAGAGGGCGTCGGCGACCTCCATCGTCGGCTTCTGGTGGGTGATGACGATGAGCTGGCTGGTCGAGCGCAGTTCCTCCATCAGGCTGATCAGCCGGCGCAGGTTGACGTCGTCGAGGGCGGCCTCGATCTCGTCGAGCACGTAGAACGGCGACGGCCGCGCCCGGAAGATCGCCACCAGCAGCGCCATCGCGGTCAGCGACCGCTCCCCGCCGGACAGCAGCGACAGCCGCTTCACCTTCTTGCCCGGCGGGCGGGCCTCGACCTCGATGCCGGTGGTGAGCATGTCGTCGGGGTCGGTGAGCACGAGCCGGCCGTCGCCGCCGGGGAACAGCGTCGCGAACACGGTCTCGAACTCGCGTGCCACGTCGTGGTAGGCGGTCGTGAAGGTCTCGAGGATCTTGTCGTCGACCTCGCGGACGACGGTCAGCAGATCGCGGCGGGTGTTCTTGAGGTCCTCGAGCTGGGTGGACAGGAACGTGTAGCGCTCCTCCAGCGCCGCGAACTCCTCCAGCGCCAGCGGGTTGACCTTGCCCAGCAGCGACAGATCCTTCTCCGCCCGCTTCTGCCTGCGCTCCTGCGACGCCCGGTCGTAGGGCACCGCGGGCGGGGCGGAGACCTGCTCGCCGCGTTCCCTGGCCGCCTCGTACTCGGCGGTGTCGGCCTCCGACGGCGGCACCGGCACGTCCGGGCCGTACTCGGCGATCAGGTCGTCGGGACCCATGCCGTGGTCGGCGAGGACCTTCTCGGTGAGCTGCTCGAGGCGCATCCGGGTCTGCTGGCGGACCATCTCGTCGCGGTGGACGGCGTCGGTGAGCTTCTCCAGCAGCGCGGTCAGCTTGGTGACGGTGTCGCGGGCTTCGGCGTGCCCGCGCTCGCGCTCGGCGCGGGCGGCTTGCACCTCGTCGCGCTCGGCGGCCGCGGCGGCGAGCGAGACCTCGATCCGCTCGGACGCCGTCGTCCCGGCCTCGACGACCAGGCGGGCGATCTGCTCGCCGCGCTCGCGTTCGGCGGCGGCCGCGGCGGCGCGGGAGCGGGCGAGCCGCTCGCCGTGGGCCTGGCGGCGCAGGGTCTCGGCGCGCCCGGCGATGGCGCGGGCCCGCTCCTCGGCGGTGCGCAGCGCCAGCCGGCACTCCACCTCCTCGGAGCGGACGGCCTCGACCTGCTCGGCGGCCTCGTCGCGCAGCTCGGTGTCCGGCTCGTCGTCGGCCGGGGCGTCCTCGGCGAGCGACAGCTGGTGCTCGGCGGCCTCCAGCTCCAGCAACGACTGCGACCGCCGGGTCTCGACGGCGTCGCGCCGGTCCCGCAGCCGCTGCGCCTCGGCCTGCGCGGACGCGACGACCTGTTCCAGGCGTCCCAGCTGCGCGGCCGCCGCGGCCTGGCGCTTCTCCGCCTCCGACGCGGCGGTGCGGGCGGCCTTCAGGTCCTCCGCGCGGGAGGTCTCCTCGGCGCGGGCGCCCTCCAGGGTCGGGCGCAGGTTCTCCAGCTCGGTGTCGACACCCGCGCGCTCGGCGAGGGCGTCGTCGACGGCGGCCTGCAGCTGCAGCGCGCCCTCCCCCGCGCCGGCGCCACCGCGGGCGGCGTGCGCGGTGAGCAGATCCCCGTCGGTGGTGACCGCGGTCAGCTCAGGGCGCTGCGCGAGGGCCTGCGCGGCGGCGTCCAGGTCGTCGACGACGACCACGTGCTCCAGCAGCGCGGCCAGCGCGGCGCCCAGCGCGGGCGGCGCCGTGACGTGCGCGGCCGCCCAGCTCCCGGCCGGGGGTGTGCCCACAGGGGCCGGGACCGGTTGCGGCGCATCGTCGTCCGCGTCTCCCCCGGCGCTGCCGACGAGCAGCGCCGCGCGCCCGGAGTCGCCCTCCCGCAGCGCCCGGAGTGCCCCGGCGGCGTCGGGCACCGAGGACACGGCGACGCCCTCGGCGACCTCGCCGAGCGCGGCGGCCACCGCGGCGCGGGCCTCCGGCGCGACGACGACGAGCTCGGCGACCGCACCCAGCACGCCCGCGCGCGGCCCGTCGCTTCCCTTCGCCTCGCCGAGCAGCACGCCGGTGCCGTCCTTGCGGACCAGGCCGACCTGCAGCGCGTCGACCCGGGCCCGCCAGTGCGCGCGGCGCTGCTCGGCGTCCCGCTCGGCCCTCGCCAGCTCCGCGACACGGTCCTGCGCGGCCCGGTGCGCGGCCTCGGCCTGCTCGACGCGGCTCGCGAGGTCCGCGGGGTCGCTGTCGCCGGAGAGCCCGACGCCCTCGCGGGCGGACTCCAGCTCGGCCTCGGCTGCTTCGGTCCGCGCGGACGCCTCGTCCATCGCCTCGGACAGCCGGTCGATCTCCTCGGCGGTCGCGGCGACGCCGGAGCGCAGCGCGTCGGCCTTGCCGGCCAGGGTGGCGAGCCCGGCCCGGCGGTCGGCGATCGCGCGGACGGCGGCCATGTGCTCGCGTTCGGCGGCGGCCAGGGTGCGTTCGCGCTCGGCCTTCTCGGTGACGACCTCGTCGAGCCGGCGGCGGGCCTCGGCGACCCCGGCGACCAGCTCGTCCTCCTGCTCGGCGACGGCCTCGGCCTCCGCCTCGGTCTCGTCGGGGTCGCGGCCCGGCGTCCGTTCAGCGGCCGCGGTGGAGGCCAGGTGGCGGACGCGTTCCTCGGCGAGCCGGACGGTGCCGCGCAACCGCTCGGCCAGCGCGGAGAGCTGGTACCAGGTGTCCTGGGCGGCCTGCAGCCGCGGCGCGTCCTCGGCGAGCGCGCTCTCCAGCTCCTGCTGGCGCTCCCGGGCGACGGTGAGCTGCTCCTCCACCTCCGCGCGACGGCGACGGGCCTGCTCCTGGGAGGCCTCCTCCCGGGCGATCTCCTCCTGCAGGGTCACGACGTCGTCGGCGGCCAGGCGCAGCCGGGCGTCGCGCAGCTCGGACTGCACCGACTGGGCCTTGCGGGCGATCTCGGCCTGCCGGCCCAGCGGCTTGAGCTGCCGGCGCAGCTCCGAGGTCAGGTCGGTGAGCCGAGTCAGGTTGGCCTGCATCCCGTCGAGCTTCCGCAGCGCCTTCTCCTTGCGCTTGCGGTGCTTGAGGACCCCGGCCGCCTCCTCGATGTAGGAGCGGCGGTCCTCGGGCTTGGACTGCAGCACCCCGTCGAGCTGCCCCTGCCCGACGATCACGTGCATCTCCCGGCCGATGCCGGAGTCCGACAGCAGCTCCTGGACGTCGAGCAGCCGGGCGCGGGAGCCGTTGATCTCGTACTCGCCGGCGCCGTCACGGAACATCCGCCGGGTCACCGAGACCTCGGAGTAGTCGATCGGCAGCGCGCCGTCGGAATTGTCGATGGTCAGCGTGACCTCGGCACGCCCGAGCGCCGCGCGCCCGGACGTGCCGGCGAAGATCACATCTTCCATCTTCCCGCCGCGCAGGGCCTTGGCGCCCTGCTCGCCGAGCACCCAGCTGATCGCGTCGACGACGTTGGACTTGCCGGAGCCGTTCGGCCCCACGACGCAGGTGATCCCCGGCTCCAGGCGCAGCGTGGTGGCCGAGGCGAAGGACTTGAAGCCCTTCATCGTCAGCGACTTGAGGTGCACGGGCGGGATCTCCAGCGGGGCCGTCGGAAGCGGTCAGGGTATCCGGCGGGCACGCCGGCCCGGCCGCTGCCGCGCCGTCAGGCCGAGCCCAGCGAGGCGTTGACCAGCCAGCGGACACCGAACCGGTCGGTGACCTGCCCGAACAGGTCGCCCCACAGCTGCTTCTCCAGCGGGACGTCGACGACACCGCCCTCGGACAACCCGGCGAACCACCGCTCGAGCGTCGGGACGTCGTCGCCGGACAGCGCGATCGACAGCCCCGACGACGGCGCCGGGTTCGGGTCAGAGCTTCCCTGGCCACCGTCTGCGCCGTCGGACACCATCAGGCTGAGACCGTCCGGGGTGCCGAGGTAGCCGTGCATGACGTGCTCGGGTGCCGGGACGGGGCCCTCGGCACCCATATCCCCGAACGTCATGATCTGCACCTCACCGCCCAGCACCGAGCGGTAGAACTCCAGCGCGGCCCGCGCCTCGCCGGAGAAGTGCAGGTAGGGGTTCATCGAGACGGTCATGACGGCCTCCGTGGGCTCTGCCGGTGTGTGGGTACCGGTGTAGACCCCGGCACCGACAGAAACTCGTCGCCGGAGCCGCTCAGGCTTCGACGAAGCCGGAAAATGCTCCGGACGGCGCAGCCCACTGCTCCGAGACGGCGTCGACGCGGCCGGGCGTGCCGTCGCCACGCAGCAGCTCCAGCAGCCACTCACAGGCGTCGCGATCACCCTCCGCAGTCACGGCCACGCGGCCGTCCGGCATGTTGCGGGCCTGCCCGGTCAGTCCGAGTTCCAGTGCGCGCGAACGGGTCCACCAGCGGAACCCGACACCCTGTACCTGCCCTCGGACCCACGCGGTGAGCCGAACGGGCGAATCACTGCTGCTACTCACGGTATGCGTACGTTACCCGCCCGTGACTCGACAACACAGTTCCCGCGCCGGTCGTATCCGTGGCTACGTCGTCGGTGGAGTGGGGGCAGGCGCCGTCCTGCTCGCGCTCTCGCCGCTGGCGGGCCTCGCCGGCGCCTCCCCCGACCCGGCGGCCTCGGCCCACGCCTCCGCCGCTGCCTCCACCAGCTCATCGGACACGCTCACCGGCGACGTCTCGGCCGCGCTCCCCACGGCCGAGCCGCTCCCCGGCGCCCCGGAGGAGGCCGCCCCGAAGAAGGCCGCTCAGGAGCAGACCGCTCCGGAGAAGACCGGACAGGCCCCGAAGGCCGGTGACCTCCCCGGCAGGCTCGCCGAGGTCGTCACCCTGACCAACGCACAGCGCAAGATCGCCGGCTGCGGCAACCTGACGCCCGACGCCCGGCTCGACAAGGCCGCTCAGGGCCACAGCGACGAGATGGCCCGGACCGGGACGCTGTCGCACGACAGCGCCGATGGGCGCAGCTTCGCCGACCGCATCACCGCGGCCGGCTACCCGTCCCCGGGGGCGGAGAACGTCGCCCAGGGCCAGCCCGACGCGGCCACGGTCGTCAAGGACTGGATGAACTCCGAGGGCCACCGCCGCAACATCCTCGACTGCTCGCTGACCACGATCGGCGTCGGCGAGTCCGGCGGGTACTGGACCCAGGACTTCGGCCGCTGACCTCGTAGGACGAACCCGGTCCGGTCTCGGCAGCGCCTGCCGGGACCGGACCGGGTTCACAGCACCCGGATCTGGACCAGGTGCCGGGTGCCGTTCGGAGGGATCGCATCGGGCTCGAGTTCCTGCACCTCCCGCGACCCCGCGCGCACAGCCGACCCATCGCCTATTCGTCGTGCCGATTCGCCTCAGATGCAGGGCAGACTGGAGCGGCGGCGTCGGAATTCCGCGTATTTTCGAGTTTCGGGCGCCCCAGCACGGAAAGCGCGATGGCGATGATCGCCAGAACTGCCGCTATCCAGATCACATTGCCCGCGCCGACGATGTCGATCCCAGCTGCACCGACGATCCCCGAGGTGCCGATGGCGAGATAGAGGATCGCCTGGTTCAGCGAAAGCATGACATGAGCCTTCTCCGGCACGTGGGAGATGAGGCGGTGTTGTTGGGGTGTGGTGATGGCGAATGCTGCGACACCGTAGAAGCCGATCGCGGCAATCGACCAGCCGTACGCGGTGTGAGCGGCCGCGATGGCCGCGAAGCTGAGGATCAACCACAGGAGCGCACCGAGCACGACCGTCGAGCCCCCATGGCGGTCGACCAGACGCCCGGCGACGAGGTTGCCCACGGCGCCGGCCACTCCGAGTGTGGTCATCAGGAGTCCGAGCCGGACGCCGTCGCCGCCGGTCGCTGGGGTGAAGATCGCCCCGATGTAGGTGTAGGGGATGTACACGGCGGTAAACGCAACCAGTGTGGTGGCCAGCAGCGCCTGCACGCGACGATCGCGCAGCGGGGCCAGCCGCTCTCGCAGGCCGCCGCTCCCGGTTCCGCCGACCGTGGAGGGGATCAGCGATGCGATGCCGACCACGCCGAGCAGCGCGACGCCGGCGGCCAGCCACATGGTGATCCGCCAGCCGTACACCGCACCGATGGCCGTTCCTGCCGCTGCTCCGAAAGCTACGGCAAGAGTGAAGCCGGTGACGACCGCCGCGATCGCACGCCCACCGGCCTCTCTTGCCACGAGCCCCGCAGCGGCCACCGAGGCGTTCGGAATGAACATCCCCGTACCCACCGCGGCCACCACCTGCCCCGCAAGCATGAGCCCGAAACTCGGCGCCAAGGCCGTGACCGCGGCACCGAGGAGGTACACCACTCCCGCGGTCAACAGCACACGCTTGCGCGGCCAGCGAGCGGTCACCGTGGTCGTGACCGGAGCGGCAACCGCGCACGTGAGCGCGAAGACCGTCACGACCTGCCCCGCTGCGCCATAGGTCAGGTCGAAGTCAGCGGCCAGGAGCGGGATGAGACCGGCCAGGACGAACTCCCCGGTGCCGATGACGAACACCCCCAGCGCCAAGACGAACACCCCCGGAGGAAGACGCTTGGCCTGACGTGCGCCCTGCTGGTCAGTGCGGTCCATGGCGTCCTCACCTTCCGACCCAAACGGAACCGATCGGTTCCGTCTCAATGACGGTACCGACTGGTTCCATCTAAGGTCAACCGGCGCTACGCTGGTGTCATGGCGGTCAAGGCACGGCACCGACTCCTGGCAACGGCCAGGGATCTGTTCTATGCCGAGGGCATCCGAGCCGTCGGACTGGAGCGACTGCTCGCCGAGTCCGGGGTCGGCAGGGCCTCCTTCTACCGACACTTCGGGAGCAAGGACGACCTGGTCGCGGCGATGCTCGACGACTACGACAGCGAGTACCGCACCTGGCTGCGCGAACGCGTCGCCGAGCTCGGCAATGAACCATTGGCCGTCTTCGATGCGGTTGCCGAACGCGCCGAGAGCACCCACTTCAGAGGATGCGCCTTCATCAACACCATGGCAGAGATAGCCGACCCGGCTGATCCGGTCCATGCCCGCGCTGCGGCGCACAAGTCGGCGGTGACCGACTACATCGCCGAGCTCCTGAGCCGACATGCGGGAGCCGAGCGCGCCAAGTCGATGGCGAGCACGTGGATGCTGCTCCTGGATGGCGCCGTCGTGGTAGCCAGCTACCAGCAGGTACTCCACCCCTTCGCCGAAGCAAAATCGATAGCCGCAGCCGGCCTCACCGACCTCCGCACGCCGAAATCCGGCTCTTCCGGAAATGGAGTGCAGGTGAGGGCGTGACCGGCCGTCGGGCCCCGGCTCGAAGCGAAGACAAGCGCCCGATGACACGCACCCAGCTCAGGCCGCCGTCGTGCGGTCCTGCTTGACGGGCAGCGCTCGCCACATGGCGGCCGCCAGGAGAAGTACGCACGCCGCGAGAGTGAACCGGCTCGGACCCAGCACGTTCAGCGCAACCCCGCCGACCATGCCGGACAGGCCGATTCCGAGATAGCCGGCAGCGGCGTTGAACGAGATGAGTACGGCGGCGTGGCTCGGGGCGAGGGTCACGAGTTGCTGTTGCTGAGGAGCGAGGATCGACCAGGACAGGTAGCCGGCGGCCAGGAGCGTCGCAGTGAGGACGGCCGGCGCTTCGCGTCCGGCAATTGCCGCCGCGTTGACCGTCGCGAGCGCTGCGGTTGCGGCGACGACCATCCACCGCGCCGAGACCCGGTCGGCCAGCGGACCCGAGGACAGGGCACCGGCGACCGAAGTCAGCCCGAACATCAGCAGGACGACACTGATCCCGCCGGGAACCACGGCGATCAGCGGGCTGTATGCCTGGCTCAGATACGTGTACGGGATGAACACTCCGGCAAACGCCAAGAACGTCACACCGAGCGTGGCCGGCACCCCCGGGATGCGGAGGGCCGAGAATCGCTGGGCCAGTGGCTGATGCCCCCCGTCGTTCCGGCTCGAAGCGAAGCGGAGCGCCGGAAGAACCAGCAACCCGAGCCCCGCGATGACGCACAGCGTGAGCCTCCAACTCGACACCGCCGCGACAGCCGCCCCCGCGGGCGCCCCCAGAACCAGTGCACTGGACGCTCCGGCAGTGATGATCGCCAGTGCTGTGCCGCGCCGCTCAGTCCCTACGAGCCCGACCGCAATGGCCCCAGCGGTGGGGGTGAACAGCGCCGCACCGGCGGCAGCGACCACCCTGCCCGCCAGAAGCACCCACATGGTCGACGCGACCGCTGTCAGAAGGTTTCCCGCCGCGAACAGGACCAGAGCGATCGCCAGTACGCGGTGCTGTCCGAGCCTGGACAACAGGACTGTCAGTGTCGGAGACAGCACAGCGTAGGCGATGGCGAAAACTGTTACCGATTGTCCGACCACCCCCACCGAGGAGTGCAGCGACGCCGCCATCTCCGGCAGCAGGCCGGCGACCGAGTGCGCATCGGTGCCCACGACGAAGGTCCCCAGTGCCAGCAACCAGACCCCGCGCCAGACTCTCAAAACTGTGATCATAGTCGAACTATACGATGATGATTGTATAGTTTGAAGATGGCTGTACGATCTCACCGTGAACGACCAGACGACCGAACTGCCTCAGCCGGATCTCGACGGCATCGATGTGAGCTCCGTGCTGGCTGCCCTCGCCGACCCGGTACGCCTCGCCATCGTCCGTGAGCTGCACCGCGTGGGTGAGTCGACCTGCGCCGCGCTCGACGTGCCGGTCAATGCTTCAACGGTCTCCCACCACCTTCATGCGCTGCGCGAGGCCGGTGTGGTCACCACCAGAGTCGTGGGTCGGACGCGACCGAGCCATCTCCGCGCTGATGATCTCCAGCACCGATTTCCGGGCCTGCTGTCAGCCATACTCGAGGCCACACCCGGCGTACGTCCGACGCCGTAGAACGGCGTCGCCGGTCGGCTGCGAACTCTGCGTGTCACCAATGTCGTGATCGCAGCCCTCGGCGTCCGCGAGCACCAGCTCGCCCCGGCCGGCCCGCTCAGCCCTCGAACCGATACCCCATCCCGGCCTCGGTGATCAGATAGCGGGGCCGGGACGGGGCCGGCTCCAGCTTCCGCCGCAGCTGCGCCATGTAGACGCGCAGGTAGTGGGTCTCGGTGCCGTACTGCGGACCCCACACCTCCCGGAGCAGGCGTTTCTGGTCGACGAGCTTGCCGCGGTGGCGCACCAGCAGCTCGAGGATCCCCCACTCCGTCGGCGTGAGGTGCACGTCGGTGCCGTCGCTGCGCACGACGGTCTTGGCCGCCAGGTCCACGGTGAAGTCCGGCGTGGTGAGCACGGCCTCGCCGTCGACGGCGGAGACCGCCGAGCGGCGCACGGCGGCACGCAGCCGGGCCAGCAGCTCGGCCATCCCGAACGGCTTGGTGACGTAGTCGTCAGCACCGGCGTCGAGGGCGCGGACCTTGTCCCCGGAGTCGGTGCGCGCCGACAGCACGATCACCGGGACGGTGCTCCAGCCGCGCAGCCCCTCGATGACCTCGGCGCCGTCGAGGTCGGGCAGCCCCAGGTCCAGCACGACGACGTCCGGGTGCCCGTCCGCGGCCACCCGCAGCGCCGCCGCACCCCCGTCCGCGACGAGCACGGTGTAGCCGTGCGCGCTCAGGTTGATCCGTAGCGCCCGCAGGATCTGCGCGTCGTCGTCGATGACGAGCACCCGCGTCCCCGGGGCCGTGGCCTGGCCGCTCATCGCGCCGGCTCCGTGTCGAGGCCGGCCGTGGCGGCGGGCAGCGACACCACGACGGTCAGCCCGCCGCCGGGGGTGTCCTCCGCGCTCAGCGTCCCGTCCATCACCGCGGTCAGCCCGCGCGCCACCGACAGCCCCAGCCCGAGCCCGCTCACGGCGTCGCGGTCGCCGAGGCGCTGGAACGCGGCGAACAGCTCGTCCTGCCGGTCGCGCGGCACCCCGGGCCCGTGGTCGACGACCCTCAGCTCCACCCGGTCGGCGTGGCTGCTCGCCCGCAGCGTCACCGGCTCTGGGCCGGGGCCGGAGCCCTGGCCGCCGTGCCGCAGCGCGTTGTCCACCACGTTCGCCACCACCCGCTCCAGCAGGCCCGCGTCGGCCAGCACGTCGGGTACCTCCTCGTCGATGTCCACCCGCACCCGTCGGGCGGCCTGCCCGCCGCCGGGGATGTCGATGTTCGCCAGCGCCATCGCGGCCACCTCGTCGTACCCGACGGGGGCCAGCAGCGGCGTCACCGCCCCCGCCGCGAGGCGGGAGGAGTCCAGCAGGTTGTCCACCAGCCCGGTCAGCCGGTCCGCGGACTCCTCGACGGTCGCCAGCAGGTCCGCGCGGTCGATCCCGGACAGCCGCAGCAGCGGGTCGCGCAGGCTCCCCGCCGCGGCCTTGATCGAGGTCAGCGGGGTGCGCAGGTCGTGGCCGACGGCCGAGAGCAGCGCGCCGCGGGTCTCGTTCACCGCGGCGCGGCGCTCGGCGTCGGCGGCGCCGGCCTCGGCGCGCTCGCTGCGCAGCGCCAGCAGCGCCTGCCCGCCGACGGTCTCCAGCAGCCGCCGGTCCGCCGCCGGCAGCGCGCGGCCGGTCCCGACCAGATGCAGCCCGTCGGTCACGACGACGTCGACGTCGGCCTGCCCGGGCCGCGCGCAGTCCGGCGTGCCCGACTGCGCGACCCGCTCCCACCCGCCGTCGTCCCGGCGTTCGAGCAGTGCGGTGCCGCTCAGCCCGAACGTCTCCCGGACCTGGGTGAGCAGCCGCGGCAGCGCGTCGGCGCGGGTCAGCACGGTCCGCGCGAACGACGCCAGCAGCGCCGCCTCCGCCCGCGCCCGGGCCGCCTGCTCCGCGCGCCGCGCGGCCCGGTCCACGACCAGGGCGACGAGCACGCCGGTCAGCAGCATCGTCGCCACCGTGAGCACGTTGCCGACGTTGGCGATCGCCAGCGAGTACAGCGGCGGGGACAGGAAGAAGTTCAGCAGCAGCCCGCCGAGCAGCGCGGCCAGCAGTGCCGGGCCGAGCCCGCCGGCGAGCGCGGCGAGCACGGTGGCCAGGAAGTAGAGGACGACGTCGGTGGACAGGTCCACCCACGAGGTCAGCAGCACCCCGAGCCCGGTGGCGGCGGCGGGCCCGAGCACCGCGATCACCCAGCCGGTCGCCTGCCGCGACGCCGGGAGCCCGCCGCGCAGCGACGGCAGCTGCAGCGCCCGCCCTGCCGAGTCGTGGGTGACCATGTGGACGTCGATCGGGCCGGACTCCTGCAGCACCCGCGCGCCGATCCCGGGGTCGAACAGCCGCGCGAACCGCGACCGCCGCGACGTGCCGAGCACCAGCTGGGTGGCGTTGACGCCGCGGGCGAAGTCCAGCAGCGCCGTGGTGACGGCGTCGGCGCCCCCGTCGCCGACGGCGGTGTGGAACGTCGCGCCCAGGTCCGCGGCCAGCGTCCGCAGCCGGTCCACCCCGCGTACCGACGCCGAGGCGAGCCCGTCGCCGCGCAGCACGTGCACCGCGAGCAGGTCCGCTCCCCCGGCCCGGTTCGCGATCCGCGCGGCCCGGCGCAGCACGGTCTCCGACTCCGGCCCGCCGGTCAGCGCGACGACGACCCGCTCCCGGGTCTCCCAGACCGCGGTGACCTTCTCGTCGGTGCGGTAGCGGCGCAGCGCGACGTCGACCTCGTCGGCCACCCACAGCAGCGCCAGCTCGCGCAGCGCGACCAGGTTCGGCACCCGGAAGTAGTGCGCGAGCGCGGCGTCGATCCGCTCGGCCGGGTAGACGTTGCCGTGCGCGAGCCTGCGCCGCAGCGCCTCTGGGGTGATGTCGACGAGCTCGAGCTGCTCGGCGCGGCGCACCACCTCGTCGGGCACGGTCTCGCGCTGGCGGGCCCCGGTGATCGTCGCGACGACGTCGCCGAGTGACTCCAAATGCTGCACGTTGACGGTGGTGAGGACGTCGATGCCGGCATCGAGGATCTCCTCGACGTCCTGCCAGCGCTTCTCGTGCCGGGAGCCGGGCGCGTTGGTGTGCGCGAGCTCGTCGATCAGCACGACCTGCGGTCGCCGGGCGAGGACGGCGTCGACGTCGAGCTCGTCGAGCTCGGTACCGCCGTGCTCGACGCGCCGGCGGGGCAGCACCTCGATGCCGTCGAGCAGCGCGGCGGTGCGGTCGCGGCCGTGGGTCTCGACCACCCCGGCGACGACGTCGGCGCCCCGCCCGAGCCGCCGGTGCGCCTCGCCGAGCATGGCGAAGGTCTTGCCCACCCCGGGTGCCGCCCCGAGGTGGATCCGCAGCTCGCCGCGTGTGCGCACGCACCCATTATCGGTGCTCACCGCGGCGTCCCCCGGGCGGCGTGCGCGAGCGCGGGGAACCGGGCCGCCAGCTCGGCCCGCCCGAAGTCCTCCAGATCGCAGACGCCGTGCGCCAGCGTCTCCAGCGGTGTGGGGTCCGGCCCGCCGGTGGGCTCCTCGGCCCCGCCGATCCGCACGGCCCAGCAGCGGCTCCCGGTGCGCGCCAGGCACCGTTCCCAGGCGGTGACCGTCTCGGCCGGCACGTCGGCCTCGCCGTCGCCGACGATCAGCACGTCCGCCCCGCCGCCGGATCCACCGGCCTCGGCGTCGAGGAGCGCGGTGGCGCGCCGCAGCGGCTCGGCGACGTCGGTGCCGCCGCCGTAGAACCCGGCGAGCACCTCACGCAGCCGGTCCGGGCCGTCGCCCGGCGCCAGCCGGTGGGTGCGGCACTGTCCCGGCCCGGAGAATCCCAGGTAGACCAGCGGGCGCCGGCCCGCGCGGGCGATCTCCGCGCAGGCGACGACGACGCCGCCCGCCCACGTCCGGCGGGTGTGGGTCCCGTCGAGCAGCAGCTCCATCGACCCCGACTCGTCCACGACGACGACCAGCGGTGCCCTCCGACGCCGTCCCGGCTCCGGCCGCGCGGGCAGCCCCGGACCGGCCCAGCGCCGCCACAGTGCGCTCTCCGTCGCCGGTGTGCACAGCGCGGACCACGCCGCGGCCTGCACCTGCGACGGGTCGCGGGTGCAGCCCGGTGACCGGGACGGCCCGCGGCGGGCGGCGACCCCGGTGCGGTCGGCCACCCCGCGCCGGCAGGCCGCGAGCAGGCGCCGCAGCGCCGGTGGGGCACCTGCGCCGCCCGCGCCGACGACGTCGACGTAGGGCGCCGTCGCGCCGGAGCCGGCCTCGTCTCCGATGCCCGACGCCGAGCCCGACGCGTCCCGGACCGGGCGCCCGTCCGGCGCGCCGTCGCCGTCACCACTGCCGGTACTGTCGCCGTCGCCGCGTCCGTCCGCGTCGCCGCCCCCGGGACCGGGGCCTGCCGGCTCGCCGCCGCGCAGCAGCTCCGCGGCCACCGCAGGCACCCAGGACGCGGCGGCGTCCTCGTCACCTGCGGTCAGCGAGCGCAGCGCCCGGACCTGCGCGTCGTCGAGCAGTCTGCCGAGCGCGGCGGCGTACGGCGGCAGCCGCTCCGGTCCGGGGCCGCGGGCACGGAGCCGCGGCTCGGCCAGCAGCAACGCGGCGAACACGTCGCGGGCGGCCGGGTCGGCTCGTTCCTCGTCCACCCCGCAGACGCGCGCGACCCCGGCGACCAGCGACGGCGCGTACCGCGGCCAGAGCTCCTCGACCAGCCAGTCCGGTTCCAGTGCCCCGGTCATCGCGACCGCCCGGCGGCCGGGGCGGGCTCGTCGAGGCCGGCGATCGCGTCGGCGCCGTCGCGCAGCGCGTCGACGATCTCGGTGAGGGCGGCGTCGTCGCGGGTGCCCCAGCGGCGCCGCAGCGCCTCGGTCCGCTCCCGCAGTGCGCGGTGCTTGCGCCGGGCCTCGCGCAGCCACGGCGTACGCGCGGTCGACGGCCGGTCCCGGTAGCTCCCGCTGACCTCGGTGAGCAGCCGCACCATGGCGAGCAGGTCCAGACGCTCGGCCTCCAGCGGGTCGCTGACCTGCGCGATCTCCCGCAGCACCCGGTCGCGCTGCTCGGAGTGGTCCCACAGCGCGAACCGCAGCGCGGCGAGGTCGGCTGCGCCGGCCTCGGCGGCGCCGCGCAGCCACGCGGTCGCCCGCACCAGCCGCAGCGACGCGTGCCAGCGCCGGTCGGAGAACACGTCCCCGGCCGCGGTCAGCCGGTCCCGCAGCCCCAGCAGCTCCTCGCACACCGCGCCGGGCACCGTCACCGCGTCGACGGCGGCCCGGTCGGCGTCGAGCCCGGTGAGCGGGCGCCACGGCAGCGCGCCCGTGTCCGGGCACGCGGTGAGCATCCGGGCCGCGTCGGCACGGGACAGGTAGCCGACGGGGACCCGGACGAGCAGCCGGTCCCACAGCGCGCGGGCGTCGTCGTCGGGCTCGCCCGTGCCGCCGTCGCCGGGGATCGTGTTGCCCGCGGTGAACGCACTGCGCAACGGGATCGGATGGGTGCAGCGCCCGCCCGCGACCTCGTGGCGCACCCGGTCGCTGAGTGCGGCGTGCAGGTCGTGGCCCAGGTCCGGGGAGATGTGGCCGATCTCGTCGAGGAAGGCCCACTCGGCGTCGAGCAGGTACCCGCCCACGACGCGGCGGTGCTCGCCCCGGTCGCGCAGCAGCGGGAGGTCCAGCGGGCCGAGGACAGCCGCGTCCGGGCGGGTCCGCGAGAGCGTCTGCTCGAACAGCCTGCCCTGCAGGGTCGCCGCGAACGCTCGGACCAGCGAGGTCTTCGCCGTCCCGGGCGGCCCGAACAGGAACGCGTGCTCGCCGCTCAGCACCGCCAGCTGCAGTGCCCGCACCGCCTCGTCGCGCCCGGCGAAGCGGTCGGCCAGCGCGGCCCGTTGCTCGTGCCAGAAGTCCCGGTCCGGTGCCGCCGCCCCGGCACCGGTCTCCCCCGTACTCACGTCCCGGTACGCGCCGGGGTCACGTGGAAGCCGACGCCGCGGGTGTCCCACCCGGCGAACGGGTCGCGCCAGCTCGCCCACACCCGCGGGCCGCGCTTCATCTCGGCGTCGGTGAGCAGGGCCGGGCGCAGCCGAGCCTCGGCCTCCTCGGCGTCGAGCCCGACGCCGATCAGCACGATCTCCTGGCCCGGGTCGTCGGGGAACTGCTCCCAGCGGGCGATCGGCTCGAACCGCACGTTCACCCCGGCCTGCGACCACAACCCGACGACGTCGGGGCGGCTGGCCAGCCAGAAGAAGCCCTTCGCGCGGTGCAGCCCGGCCCACGGCTTGGCGATCGCCCGCGCCAGGCGCTCCGGGTGGAACGGGCGCGACGCGCGGAACACGGTGGACCCGATGCCGTACTCCAGGGTCTCCGGGACGTGCTCGGTGCCCTGCAGCTCCTGCAGCCAGCCGGGCGCCTGCTCGGCGGCGTCGTGGTCGAACAGGCCGGTGTCGAGCACCGCGCCGAGGTCGACGTCGCCGAAGCTGGTGACGATCTGCTGCGCGCGCGGGTTGAGCCGCTCCAGGAACTCGCGCAGGTCGTCGAGGTCGTCCGGCTCGACGAGGTCGGTCTTGTTGAGCACGAGCACGTCGGCGAACTCGACCTGGTCGATCAGCAGGTCGGCGATGCTGCGGTGGTCGGTCTCGTTGACCCCGATCCCGGCCTGGGCCAGCGTCGTCGCGCGTTCCAGGGTCGCGAGGAACCCGGAGCAGTCGATCACGCTGACCATCGTGTCCAGCCGCGCCACCTGCGACAGCATCTGCCCGGCCTCGAAGTCCAGGTCGAACGTCGCGGCCACCGGCATCGGCTCGGAGATCCCGGTCGACTCGATCAGGATCGTGTCGAACCGGCCGCCCCGCGCCAGCTCCGCGACGCCGGCGAGCAGGTCGTCGCGCAGGGTGCAGCAGATGCACCCGTTGCTCATCTCGACGAGCTTCTCCGGTACCCGCTCCAGCTGGAGCGGGCCGTCGACCAGCCGCGCGTCGATGTTGATCTCGCTCATGTCGTTGACGATGACCGCGACACGGCGGCCCTCGCGGTTGGCGAGGACGTGGTTGAGCAGGGTGGTCTTGCCGGCGCCGAGGAACCCGGACAGCACGGTCACCGGCACCTGGACGTCCCGCAGCGCGTCCGGGACAGCCTTATTGGTAATGGTTTCCATTCTCAATACTGTAGAGCACGCGGTCATCGGCGGGCCGCGGCGATCGCCGCGTTCAGCTCGGGCACGTGCACCCGCGGCTCTCCGAGGAACCCGAGCGTCCGCCCGGAGGTGTGGTCGGCGACCAGCCGCGCCACCTCGGCCGGGGCCAGGCCGGTCACCCGCGCGACGCGGGCGGTCTGCAGGGCGGCGTAGTCCGGGCCGATGTCCGGGTCCAGACCGGAGGCCGAGGCGGTGACGGCGTCGGGCGGGACGGCGGCCGCCGGGACGCCCTCGCGGGCGGCGACGAGCTCGCGGCGCTGCTGTACGGCGGCCAGCAGGCCGGAGTCGAACCCGCCCTTGTTCGACCCGCCCGACGTGCTGGTGTCGGCCGGGCCGAGCACCGCGCCCTTCTCGCGGGTGGTGGCTGCGGGGCGGGTGTGGAACCACGGGTCGGCGGCCGGGTTCGCGGCGACCGGGTCGACCCCGATCAGCGACGAGCCGACGACCTGCGAGGTTCCGGGTGCGGTGAGCGCGGAGCCCTCGGCGTGCGCGGACAGGCCGGGGATCCGGGAGACGCCCCAGATCGCCAGCGGGTAGACGATCCCGCAGAGCACGGTCATGACGATCAGCACGCGCAGGCCGACGGCGGTCTGGCGGCGCAGGGTGGTGAGCACGGTCGATCAGATCCCCGGGATCAGGCGGACGACGAGGTCGATGAGGAAGATGCCGACGAACGGCGTGACGACGCCGCCGAGGCCGTAGATCAGCAGGTTGCGGCGCAGCAGCGAGGCCGCCGAGGAAGGCCGGTACCGGACGCCGCGCAGGGCCAGCGGGATCAGCGCGACGATGATCAGCGCATTGAAGATCACCGCCGAGAGGATCGCGGACTCCGGCGTCGCGAGCCCCATGATGTTGAGCGCCCCCAGCGACGGGTAGAGCACCACGAACATGGCGGGCAGGATCGCGAAGTACTTCGCCAGGTCGTTGGCGACGGAGAACGTGGTCAGCGCGCCCCGGGTGATCAGCAGCTGCTTGCCGATCTCGACGATCTCGATCAGCTTCGTCGGGTCGGAGTCCAGGTCGACCATGTTCCCGGCCTCCTTGGCCGCGGACGTCCCGGTGTTCATCGCGACGCCGACGTCGGCCTGGGCCAGCGCGGGCGCGTCGTTGGTGCCGTCGCCGGTCATCGCGACCAGCCGGCCGCCGTCCTGCTCGCGCCGGATCAGCGCGAGCTTGTCCTCCGGCGAGGCCTCGGCGAGGTGGTCGTCGACGCCTGCCTGCGCGGCGATCGCCGCGGCGGTCCGCGGGTTGTCACCGGTGATCATGACGGTGCGGATGCCCATGGCCCGCAGCTCGGCGAACCGCTCCGCCATGCCGGGCTTCACGACGTCGGAGAGCGCGATGACGCCGAGGATCCGCGCGCCGTCGCCGTCCGGGGTGCTCGCGGTGGCGACGACCAGCGGGGTGCCGCCGTCGTCGGAGATGGTGCCGACCAGGCGGTCGACCTCCGCGCGGTCGTCAACGTGCGCCCAGTCCAGCAGTGCGGCCGCGGCGCCCTTGCGGACCACCGAGCCGTTCAGGTCGACGCCCGACATCCGGGTCTGGGCGGTGAAGGGCACGAACTCGGCGACGGCCTCCCCCGCGTCGGCCTCCGGGGCCAGGCCGAACTCGGCCGCACAGAGCTCGACGACGCTGCGCCCCTCCGGCGTCTGGTCGGCCAGGCTGGACAGCCGCGCCGCTGCGGCCAGCTCCGGCGCGGGTGTCCCGCCGACCGGGTGCAGCGCGGTCGCGCGCCGGTTGCCGAAGGTGATCGTGCCGGTCTTGTCGAGCAGCAGGGTGTCGACGTCACCGGCGGCCTCGACGGCGCGCCCGGACGTGGCGAGCACGTTGCGCTGCACCAGCCGGTCCATCCCGGCGATGCCGATGGCCGAGAGCAGCGCGCCGATCGTGGTCGGGATGAGGCAGACCAGCAGCGCGGTGAGTACGAGCAGCCCGACCTGGTGCCCGGCGTAGGCACTCATCGGGGCGATCGCGACGACGGCCAGCAGGAAGATGATCGTCAGGGCGGCGAGCAGGATGGTCAGGGCGATCTCGTTCGGTGTCTTCTGCCGGGCAGCCCCCTCGACCAGCGAGATCATCCGGTCGACGAAGGACTCCCCCGGCTTCGTCGTGATCTCGACGACGATCCGGTCCGACAGCACCGTGGTGCCGCCGGTGACCGCGCACCGGTCGCCGCCGGCCTCCCGGATCACCGGCGCGGACTCGCCGGTGATCGCCGACTCGTCGACCGAGGCGATGCCCTCGACGACGTCGCCGTCGCCGGGGATCGTGTCCCCCGCCTCGACGACCACCCGGTCGCCGACGGTCAGCGCGGACCCGGGGACCTGCTCCTCGGCTCCCGGGCCGGTGAGCCGGCGGGCGACCGTGTCGCGCTGGGTCGCCCGCAGCGACGCGGCCTGGGCCTTGCCGCGCCCCTCGGCGACCGCCTCGGCCAGGTTCGCGAACAGCACGGTGAACCAGAGCCAGGCCGCGATGGAGATCGCGAACACGCTGGGATCGGTGATCGCCAGGACGGTGACCAGCACCGATCCGACCCAGACGACGAACATGACCGGGTTACGGGCCTGCACGCGCGGGTCGAGCTTGCGCAGCGCGTCGGGCAGCGACGCCAGCAGCTGGCGCGGGGCGAACGCGCCCGCGGCGACCGGCGTGTGCCCGCCGTCCGGGGGCTGCGGCGCGGCGGGCCCGGCGGACGAGGGCCCTGCGGACGAGGGTCCTGCGGACGAGGGTCCTGTGGTGACGGACACGGTGTCCTCCTGGGTCACGTGACTCACGACAGCGCCTCGGCGATCGGGCCGAGCGCCATCGCGGGGAAGAACGTCAGCGCGGAGACGAGCACGACGGTGCCGCCGACCAGCCCGGCGAACAGCACGCCGTCGGTCGGGAGCGTCCCGGCGCCGGCAGGGACGCGGCGCTGGGCGGCCAGCGACCCGGCCAGCGCGAGCACGGCGAGGATCGGCACGAACCGGCCGAACAGCATCGCCACACCCAGCCCGGCCTGGAAGAAGTCGCCGGTCACGGTCAGCCCGGCGAAGGCCGAGCCGTTGTTGTTGGCGGCCGAGGCCCAGGCGTAGAGGACCTCGGAGAAGCCGTGCGCGCCGTCGTTGCCCAGCGCGTCGGCGGTGCCGGGCAGCACGATCGCGCATCCCGCGCCGAGCAGCACGAACGCGGGCATGACCAGGATCGACACCGCGGCGCAGGTGATCTCGCGGCGGCCGAGTTTCTTGCCCAGGTACTCCGGGGTCCGCCCGACCATCAGCCCGGCCAGGAACACCGCGATGATCGCCAGGACGAGGATGCCGTAGAGCCCGGAGCCGACGCCGCCGGGCGCGACCTCCCCGAGCAGCATGTTGATCAGGGCGACACCGCCGCCCGCGCCGGTGAGGCTGTCGTGCGCGGCGTTCACCGCCCCCGTCGACGTGCCGGTGGTCGACACCGCGAACAGCGACGAGCCGGGGATGCCGAACCGGACCTCCTTGCCCTCCAGCGCGCCACCCGCGGCGAGCGGGGCGGGCCCGTTGGGGTGCAGCTCGGCAAACCAGGTCAGGGCCAGGAACAGCACCCACAGCCCGGACATGACCGACAGCAGCACGACGCCCTGCCGGACGCGGCCGACCATGACGCCGAACGTGCGGGTCAGCGCCACCGGGATCACCAGCAGCAGGAAGATCTCCAGCAGGTTCGACAGCGGCGTCGGGTTCTCGAACGGGTGCGCGGAGTTGGCGTTGAAGATCCCGCCGCCGTTGGTGCCGAGCTCCTTGACCGCCTCCTGCGACGCCGCCGGCGCCAGCGGCAGCGTGGAGCGCGCACCGTCGACGCCGACGACGTCGAACCCGGAGCGCAGTGACTGCACGACCCCGGTCGCGACCAGCACGACCGCGGCGACGGCGGCGATCGGCAGCAGGATCCGGACGACGCCGCGGGTCAGGTCGACCCAGAAGTTGCCGATCCGGCCCTCGGCGGCGTCACCGGTGCCCGTCGAGGATGCGCTGCCGTTCGAGGAACCCGTGGCGACGAACCCGCGGACCAGCGCGATCGCGACCGCCATGCCGACCGCGGCGGACAGGACGTTCTGCACGGTCAGCCCGGCCATCTGGACGGTGTGCCCGAGGACCTGCTCGGGGACGTAGGACTGCCAGTTCGTGTTGGTCACGAACGACACCGCGGTGTTGAACGCCATCGCCGGGGAGACGGTGTCGGCGCCGTCGGTGCCGCGGCCGAAGCCGAGCGGCAGCAGGAACTGCAGGCGCTGCATCACATACAGCAGCACGATCGAGACGAAGGAGAACCCGAGTACGCCGGCGGCGTAGGTGGTCCAGCGCTGCCCGGTGGCGGCGTCGACCCGGCAGATCCGGTAGAGCACCCGCTCGATCCGCCAGTGCCGCTCGTCGGTGTAGACGCGGGCCATCCAGTCGCCCAGCGGCTTCCACGCGGCCGCGAGCAGGACGACGAGCAGGCCCGCCTGCGCGAGTCCGGCCATCAGAACCGCTCCGGGCGCAGCAGCGCGACGACCAGGTAGATCAGCACCAGCAGGGCGAGCACTCCGCCCGTGACGTCGGCGATCACAACCGCTCCATTCCGCGCAGTGCCAGTGCCAGCACGGCGAAGCACCCCACCAGCAGCGCGATGTAGGCCAGGTCGGCCACGTGAGACTCCTCGTTTCCCCGCACCCGCCGGGATCTCCGGACGGGCCGCGGAATCGTGCGCCGCCGCAGCGCGCGTGACGGCACCCGTGACGGCGGCTTGACGGGTCCGGCGCCCGGCGTTGACGCGCCCTTGACGTCCCCGTGGCGGCGCTCACCCGCGCAGGTCACGACGTCGGCCCGTCACACGGGCGTACTACTGTTCGGCGCGATCGAGGCGGACCACGAGGAGGCCCACCAGATGTCGGTGATCGACAACGCGGTGTACGTCGACGGGAAGCGCGCCGCGGCGCCGGAGTCGATCGACGGGGCGCTGGCCGCCCTGAAGGAGTGCCGCGCGAAGGAGGCGCCGCAGGCAGGCTCGAACGGCGCTGCAGGGTCCGGGGAGTCCGCGTCGAACGAGGGGCGCAGCTTCTGCTGGATCGGGCTGCTGCGCCCGGACAAGGCCGAGATCGAGCGGCTCGCCGCGGAGTTCGGGCTGCACCCGCTGGCCGTCGAGGACACCGTCAACGCCCACCAGCGCCCCAAACTGGAGCGCTACGGCGACACCGAGTTCGTCGTGCTGCGCCCGGCCCGCTACGTCGACGCCGACGAGGCCGTCCAGCTCGGCGAGGTGCACGTCTTCCTCGGCCCGGACTTCGTGATCACCGTCCGGCACGCCGAGGAGCCGGCGCTGTCGGAGATCCGCGAGCGGCTCGAGGCCGACCCGGACCTGCTGGCGCACGGCCCGATGGCGGTGCTCTACGCGGTGCTGGACCGCGTCGTCGACGACTACTTCCCGGTGCTGGAGGGCCTGCAGGACGACATCGACCAGATCGAGGTCCAGGTCTTCCAGGGTGATCCGAAGGTCTCCCGGCGCATCTACCAGCTGACCCGCGAGGTGATCGCGTTCCAGCGGGCGGTGGAGCCGCTGCAGGACCTGTTCGTCGAGCTCCGCGGCCGGTTCGCCAAGGGCGGCGAGGCCCCGGACCTGGAGCTGCGCCGCGCGATGCGCGACGTGATGGACCACGCCACCCGGATCCGGGAGCGCGTCGAGGGCTTCCGCGACCTGCTCGGCAACATCCTGACCGTCAACTCGACGCTGGTCGCGCAGCGGCAGAACGACGAGATGACCCGGCTGTCCGAGGCCGGCTACAACCAGAACGAGCAGATGAAGCGGGTGTCGTCCTGGGCGGCGATCCTGTTCGCGCCGTCGCTGATCGCGGCCATCTACGGCATGAACTTCGACCATATGCCGGAGCTGCACTGGACCTACGGCTACCCGATGGCCTTCGGGCTGATGATCGGGCTGGCGCTGGTGCTGTACCTGGCGTTCAAGCACAACGACTGGTTGTAGCGGCCTGGCCGGGCGCAGGTCCGGTTATGCCAGGACACGGAGGCCGCCACGGCTCCCCGGACCGCGTCAGCCGCCCGACCGGGGCGCCGGGTTGGCGGGTGCCTGCGGAATCGTGACGGTCATCGGGTGCGGCGGCACGGTGATGCACCGCCCCGTCTGCGGGTCCGTCGTCAGCGTCCCTCGGGGGTACGGACCGGGCTCGCCAACCTGGGGGTCACCGGCCCCGGGTTCGGGAACCACGTCGCCACCGGATCCGGTCTCGGCATCGGAGCGAGCGTCGGTGCAGGGCATGTCGCGGACGGCGAGTGGCCGCCCGGCCTCGTCGAACAGGTAGACCCCGGACAGTGCTCTTCCTCGAGCATCGAACGGACGGATGTCCTGCACCGTGGAGCCGTCGAGAGTCAGCCCGGTCCCCTCACCCGGAGACATGGGATAGGGGTCGATGGACGGGTCCGGGCCGGCCAGCTCGACGACGACCGAGAGCAGCACTCCTGAGGCGAGCGCGTTCAGCGGAACCACGGCCCACAGGATCCGGCGATCGGCACGCGACCGGCCACCCAGCCAGACCGACAACGGAACCGTGAACAGCACGAGCAGCATGCTCATCAGGAGGCCGGACGGCCCCGTGCCGACGACGAACGTCCCGGTCATCCCCGCAGCAACGAGCGCCCGCAGAACCCACCAGGCGGGCTGCAACGAGACGACGAACGCGCCGACGCCGCCATCGACCCGGGCGGCCGCGACCCGGGCGCGCAGCGAGGCGACGCCGCCGAGCGCGGCCACCGACGGAAGCCGGGGCCCATCGGCACGTACACAGAGGACACCGATTCCCGCGAGCACGATCGCGACGCACAACCCGACCTTGGTCGACGTTGCGACTGTGGCGGATCGGAGCCCCGCCACGCCGAGGACCACGGTCGCGAGGACCAGCGCGGCCACACCGAACCCGGCAGCGATCCGGTGCCGTGGCTCCGATTCCCGGGACCTCGGGTATCCGGCTGCGGTCCGGAGTTCGGCCGCATAGAAGTGCGGGGCCCCGAGCCGCTCGTGCACCGCGGGACGCGAGTACTCCCGCCCCAGGTCCTCGGAGAGTTCGGCCAGGTGGCCACGCGTCTCCTCGACGATGTCCTCGACCTCCGCCGGTGGGAGGTCCGCCAGCGCGCTCCGCAGCCCGGCAAGGTACTCCGTCGTGACGGGGTCACCGATCCGGGCCGTCGTCGCACCGGCCCCGGGGACGTTGGTGTCGTCGATCCTCACGTTCCCACCAGGCCTTCCATCGTGGTGGCGAACGCCCGCCACCGGTCGGTCGTCTCGCAGAGCCGCTTCCGGCCCGGCTCGTTGATCGCGTAGTACTTGCGGTGGGGCCCCTCCTCGCTCGGAACCACGTAGGACGTCAGGAGCCCGGCCCCGTAGAGCCGCCGGAGAGTGCCGTAGACCGAGGCGTCACCGACCTCGGTCAGGCCGGCCTCGCGCAGCGCACGGACGACCTCGTAGCCGTAGCCGTCGGCCCGGTCGAGGACGGCGAGCACCGCGAGGTCGAGAACGCCTTTGAGCAGCTGGCTGGTGTCCATCGCACCTCCTTGCGCATCGCAGACTACTGCGGATAGCGCAGTAGCGTCCAGTGTGCGACTCCGGTGTCGTATCGCTCTGGAGTCGGCGAACCCCTACGACGCAGTCAGCCAGGTCGGGCCGTCAGCCGAAGGCGACGCGGGCACAGGCACCTCCGCCACCGGCTACGCGGCCGAGACCTGCTCACGGATCGCGTCGAGCGCGTCGCCGAAGCCGTCGGCGCAGCCGCTGGACCCGGCGACGGCGCCGACGTCGAGGTCGTCGATGCGGGCGCCGACGACCCCGTCGAGCAGGGCCGCGGCGAAGCGTTCCTGGTAGCCGCGTGAGATGACGTCGCCGCGCTCGCGGAGTGCTCATGACTGCTTCTGTTCGAGTGACTGCTTCTGTTCGAGCCGGTGCTCGAGGCCGAGAAGCGGGTCTTTCATGCGGAATGGCTCTCGAACCAGAGAGAACTCGTGCAGCACGAAGACGGCGCTGTAGAGGTCAGTGAGGATGTTCACCCGGGGCGGGCCCATATCGGCGCGGCGATTAAGGGCTTCGAGGCTGTTATGAGTTCGCTACGGCTTCGCCCCGGACGCGGGGTACACCTCCCGCCAGGACGCGACATCCGGCAGGCCTCGACGAGGCCAGCTCGACCGAAACCGAGCCATTCCCCGTGACTACACAGTGCACGTCATGGCTTCGACCCGCATCACTTTCGCGGACCGTTGTTGCGCGCTCTGACGGCCAGCAGCGCGCAGCCGATGACGACGATGCCGCCGACAATGGTCTGCCAGCCGATGTGCTCGCCCAGCAGCAGGCCCGCCCACAGGATGCTTATCACGGGCTGGGTGAGCTGCACCTGGCTCACCTGCGCCATCGGGCCGATGGCGAGGCCGCGGTACCAGGCGAAGAACCCGAGGAACATGCTCACCGCGGCGAGGTACGCGAACGCGCCCCACTCCACGGACGTACCGGTGGGCGACTGCTGCGCCACGGCGATGCCGGTCAGCAGGATCATCAGCGGCGAGGCGAGCACGAGCGCCCATGAAATGGTCTGCCACGATCCCAGCGTCCGGGAGAGCAGCCCGCCTTCGGCGTAGCCGATCGCGCATACGATCACCGCGGCGAACAGCAGCAGATCTGAGACGTGCAGGTCGCCGAAGCCGCCGCCCTGGATCACGGCGAAGATCACGGCCGCGATCGCACCGAACGCCGCAGCCACCCAGAACGCGCGCGCAGGGCGCTCGCCCGTGCGCAGCACCGCGCACACCGCGGTCGCCGCGGGCAGCAGCGCGATCACCACGGCCCCGTGGCTCGCCGGCGCGGTGGTGAGCGCGAACGAGGTGAGTAGCGGGAACCCGACCACCGCGCCGCCCGCGACGACAGCGACCTGCAACCACTGCTTCCCGCGCGGGAGCTTCTGCCGCGTCAGGCCAAGCGCGAGCGCGGCGAGCAGCGCGGCGATCACTGCGCGGCCCGAACCGACGAACAGGGCCGACATATGCCCGTTCTCGACCGCGACGCGGGTGAACGGCACCGTGAACGAGAAGGCGGTGATCCCGAGCAGCCCCCACCACAGGCCCGCATGCGACTTCGGTAGCGGTTCCGCCATCTTTGGAGTAGCGGTATCGTTAGCCTTCATGTCGCACAGTAGCAGCGACCGTATTGTGTCCGCGCTCCGTGAGCGGATCATGGCCGCGCCGGTGGGAGCGCAGCTCCCCTCGACCCGACAGCTCGTCGCACAGTTCGAGGCCAGCCCGGTCACCGTGCAGAAGGCGCTCCGAACCCTCATCAGGCAGGGGGTGATCGAGTCGCGGCCCGGCGTCGGCACGTTCGTGCGCGCGGTCCGCACTGCCCGGCCGAACGACTACGGGTGGCAGACAGCCGCGCTCGGCTCCCCGCAGCATCGCATCCCAAGCCTGTCGTCGGCGCTGCGCGCGACGCCGAACGACGTGATCGCGCTGCACTCGGGCTACCCCGACGGGGAGCTGCTGCCCGAGCGTCTGGTCCGTGCCGCGTTCACCCGTGCGGCGCGCAGCGCGGACACAGTGAGCCGCCCGCCCGTCGCGGGCCTGCCCGAGCTGCAGTCCTGGTTCGCCTCCGAGCTAGCCGCGATCATGCCGGCGGGTCTCACGCCCCCGGCCGCGCGCGACGTCGTGATCCTGCCCGGCAGCCAGAGCGGCCTCAGCACCCTGTTCCGCACCCTCGTCGGGGCGGGGCGACCATTGCTGATCGAGTCTCCGAGCTACTGGGGCGCGATGCTCGCCGCCGCGCAGGTCGGCGTGCAGCTCGTCCCCATTCCGTCCGGGCCTGGCGGCCCGGACCCCGATGACCTCGACCGCGCATTCGCACAGACCGGGGCACGAGCGTTCTACGGACAACCGAACTTCGCCAATCCCACCGGCGGCCAGTGGTCGGCCGAGCTGGGCGACGCCGTGCTCGGGATCGTGCGCGAGCACGGCGCGTTCCTCGTCGAAGACAACTGGGCGCACGACTTCGGCATCACCACGGATGCCGCACCCGTCGCGGCCCGCGACGACAGCGGCCACGTCATCTACATCCGCTCGCTCACCAAGAGCGTTTCCCCCTCGGTGCGGGTCGCGGGACTGATCGCACGCGGCCCCGCTCGTGACCGTATCCTCGCGGACACCCAGGCTCAGGCGATGTACGTCAGCACGGTGCTGCAAGCCGTCGCGGTCGATGTGGTCACGCAACCCGCCTGGCGCACGCACCTGCGCTCGCTCCGGCAGCAGCTCGCCGCCCGCCGCGACCTACTCGCAGACGCGCTGCGCGAGCACGCTCCGGCCGCTCACCTCGAGTCCTTGCCCCGCGGCGGACTGAACCTCTGGCTCAGACTCCCCGACGGCACGGGCCTGCACCGGCTCGTGAGCGACTGCGAGGCCCAAGGCGTCGTCGTCGCCGCGGGCGACGACTGGTTCCCCGCGGAGCCCGCCGGCCCCTACCTCCGTCTCAACTACTCCGGGCCGAACCCCGGCGCTTTCCCCGAAGCCGCCGAAGTCCTAGGCCGTGCGCTCGCGGACGCGGCTCCGCGGCCGGGCACCTGATTCCTAGCCCTGGATCACCAATCCTTGGGAACACCTCAGAATTGCGCGGAACACCTCGATCAGCCTGGACGACCGTCTCTCGGAGTTCCGCTCCCGGGCCCCTCGGGAGGTGGGCGCGCCTCATCGCCGCGGCCGACGCTGGCAATGTGGGCAGTAGTAGCTCGACCGGTTCATGAACTGGTCCCGGCGGATCGGGGTGCCGCAGCGCCGGCACGCCCGGTCCGCCTGGCCGTAGACGTTCAGGGAGCGGTCGAAGTAGCCCGAGGCACCGTTGACGTTGACGTACAGCGCGTCGAACGACGTTCCGCCCTGGGACAGGGCCTCGGTCATGACGGTGGTGGCCGCGTCGAGCACGGCGTGGCCCTGGGCGCGGGTGAGGGTCTCGGTGGGCCGGGCGCCGTGCAGCTCGGCGCGCCACAGTGCCTCGTCGGCGTAGATGTTGCCGATGCCGGAGACGACGGTCTGGTCCAGCAGCGCGCGCTTGAGCTCGGTGCGGCGACGGCGGATCGCGGCGACGGCGTCGTCGGCGGAGAAGGCGGGGTCCATCGGGTCGCGGGCGATGTGCGCGACGGGCTCGGGCACCAGGCCGCCACCGACGGCGTCGGCCAGGGGGTGCACGGACAGCCCGCCGAAGGTGCGCTGGTCGACGAAGCGCAGCTCGGGGCCGTCGTCGTCGAACCGGACCCGGACGCGCAGGTGCTTCTCGTCGGGGTTCGCGGGGTCCTCGACGAGCATCTGCCCGGACATGCCGAGGTGCGCGAGCAGCGCGTCCTCGCCTGCGGCGGGACTGTCGAGATCCAGCCACAGGTACTTGCCGCGCCGGCACGCCGCGGACAGCGTGCGGCCGACGAGGCGGCCGGTGAAGTCCTCGGCTCCGGTCGCGTGCCGGCGCACCGCGCGCGGGTGCAGCACGTCGACGGAGACGATCTTGCGGTCGAGGACGTGGTCGGCGAGACCGCGGCGGACGACCTCGACCTCGGGGAGCTCGGGCACGCCCGGCTCAGCGGGTGGAGCCGGAGCCCGACGTGGAGCCGGACTCCTCGGCCGACAGGGCGCGCCACGCGATCTCGGCGGCCTTCTGCTCGGCCTCCTTCTTCGTGCGGCCGGCCCCGGTCCCCAGGTCCCGCCCGCCGACGACGGCGGTCGCGGTGAACACCTTGAGGTGGTCCGGGCCCTCCTCGTCGATCCGGTACTCGGGCACGCCGTGCCCGCCGGACGCGGTGAGCTCCTGCAGGCTGGTCTTCCAGTCGAGACCGGCGCCGAGCAGCGGCGCGCTCTCCATCAGCCCGGCGAACAGCCGGTCGATCAGCTCCCGGGACGGCTCCAGGCCGTGCTCCAGGTACACCGCACCGAGCAGCGCCTCGGTGGCGTCGGCCAGGATGCTGGCCTTCGTGCGGCCACCGGTCAGCTCCTCGCCGCGCCCCAGGTACAGGTACGCGCCGAGGCCCTGGATCTCGCCCGGGGCGGGCAGCTCGGCGGCCACTCCGGCCAGCGCGTGCATGTTGACGACGCTGGCGCGCAGCTTCGCGAGCTGGCCCTCGGGCAGGTCGGGGTGCTCCCGGTAGAGACGCTCGGTGATCACGATGGACAGCACCGAGTCCCCGAGGAACTCCAGCCGCTCGTTGGTGGGGAGGCCACCGTGCTCGTAGGCGTACGAGCGGTGGGTCAGGGCGAGGGTCAGCAGCTCCTCGTCCAGCTCCACACCGAGTGCGGACAGCAGAGATGACCGGTCCGTCACCGGACCGGTCACGCTCTTGTCACCCACTACAGGCGGCTCAGGCCGGGGTGGTGACCTGACGGCCGTCGTACTGGCCACAGGTCGGGCAGGCGATGTGCTGCAGCTTCGGCTCGCGGCAGGCGCGGTTGGAGCAGGCGACCAGCGCGGGCGCAGTGGCCTTCCACTGCGACCGGCGAGCCCGCGTGTTCGAACGCGACATCCGGCGCTTCGGAACGGCCATGATGACTCTCCTCGGTACTCAAACGATCAGGTCAGCTCACCGGGAACGGCGGGCGGAAACCCGCCCACGCTCACTCGGTGGAAGGCAGGCGCTCCTTGAGCGCCGCCCAGCGAGGATCCAGTGTCTCATGCCCGTGTTCTGATGGGAGATCGGCCCACCGGTCGCCGCATCCGGAGCACAGACCGGGGCAGTCCTCGCGGCACAGCGGAGCCATCGGGAGGTCGGTGACGATCGCGTCCCGCACCGTCTGGAGCAGGTCGAACTTCTCGTCGACCAGGCGCGGGATCTCGTCGGCGTCGGTGGTCTCCTCGGTGACCGAGTCCGGGTAGGCGAACAGCTCGCCGATCGGCGCGGTGACCTCGTCGGTCAGCGGCTCGAGGCAGCGCGAGCACTCGCCCTCGAGCCGGGCCTCGGCCTCCCCGGAGACGAACACACCCTCGGTGACCGACTCCAGCGACAGGTCGAGGTCGACGTCGGAGCCCTCGGGCACCGCGATCACCCCGGCCAGGCCGATGACCTGGTCACCGCCGGGTGCGGGCGCGACCCGCTGGACGACGCGGCGGGTGCCGGGACGGCGCGCCAGCTCACGGGTGCTGAAGACCCAGGGGTTGCGCTCGTCGGGGCGGGGGGTGGTGTCGCCGGAGGCGTGGTGCGTGTTCATGGCGGCCTCCACGGTACGCGCCCCGCGCAAACCTGTTGCGGCTCCGGCCGAGGCGGCCGTGATCACCGGTTCCGGAGCGGAACGCACGCCCAGCGGTGCGGGAGCTCCGCAACCGGCGATCACCGGGGCGGCGGGCGGGTCAGCGGCCCGCGAAGTCGTCGGCGACGGCGGCGGCCAGCTCCAGGAACGCGTCGGAGGTGGCCGGCCGCAGCCGGGCGGGGTCGATCCGCCCGCCGGTGGCCAGGTGCGGGTCGTGCGGGATCTCGACCACCGTGCGGACCCGGCTGCGGAAGTGGTCGCGGATCCGGGACACGTCGACCTCGGCGCTGCGCCGGTCGCAGGACAGCACCACGACGGCGTCGCGGGCCAGGCCGGCGTGCCCGTGCGCGACGAGCCAGTCGAGGGTCTTCGCCGCGCGCCCGGCCCCGTCGACGGTCGGTGCACCCACGACGACGACCGAGTCGGCCCGGGCGAGCGTGCCCTCCATCGCCGAGTGCACGAGCCCGGTGCCCGAGTCGGTGACGATGATGTTGAAGAACCGGCCGAGCAGGTCGCTGACGGCCTCGTACTCGTCGCGGCGGAACGCGTCGCCCGACGCCGGGTCCTGTTCGGAGGCGAGCACCTGCAGCCGCCCGGCGAGGCTGGTGTAGCGGGAGACGTCGGTCCAGGTGGCGACGTCGTCGAGGTCGTCGAGCAACTCGCGGACGGTGACCCGGGCGTCGCCGGTGAGCCGGTCGGCGAGGGTGCCTGCGTCGGGGTTCGCGTCGAGCACGATGGCCCGGTCGCCGCGGTGCTCGGCCAGGGTCAGCCCCAGGCACGCCGACACCGTGGTCTTGCCGACGCCGCCCTTCACCGAGGTCACGGCCACCCGGTGCGCGCCGGGCAGCGGCGTCCGGATGCGGCCGAGCAGCTCCTCGCGGCGGACCTCGCCGGAGCCGGGACCGGGGTTGACGCGTCCGCCGGTCAGCTCGAACAGGGTGCGACGCCACCCGGTACGCGGGCGGTCGGCCCGCGGACGCAGCACCTCGGACTCCGCCAGCGGCGACAGGTCGTCACGCGGGGGCTGCGGCGGCGGGGCGTCCGACCACGGCGACGCCTGCGGCGCGGCCCCGGGCGGGCCGGGCCGGCGCGGCGGCTCGGCGGGGTCGGACGGCAGGGGGCGTGCGGTCACCGGCGGCCCTTCCAGACGGTGCCCGTAGCGCTCCCACCAGGTCGTCGGATCCGGTTCCGGCGCACGGGACATCTTGCGAGACTAGTACGCCGACGTGCTCCCGGTCACCGGTTCGTCCGGTTCCCGGGGCCGGGGTCCCGGGCCGCCGCCCGGGTCGCGCCCGGCGTCTCCCCCACCACCTCCCGGTACCGGCGCGTGAAGTGGGCCTGGTCGGCGTACCCCAGCTCCGCCGCCAGGTCGGCGAGGCCGGTGGCGGGGGCCTCGCGCAGCGTGGTCGCCGCGTACTGCAGGCGCCTGCACTCGATCAGCCACAGCGGGGTGAGGCCGATGTGCGCGCGGACGAGGCGTTCCAGGGTCCGCGGGGCGATCCCGACGGCGTCGGCCAAGTCGGCGGCGCGGGTCAGGTCGGTGCGCTCCTCGGCGAGTGCGCAGGCCCGGTTGACCAGGCGTCCGACGTCGGTGACCCGGGCGGCGAGCGGGCCCAGCCGGTCGCGCAGCGCCTCCACGATCGCGTGGTCGCCGGTGTGGCTGTCGAGATCGGCCACGACCCCGGAGAACGACGGCGCGGTCACCTCCTCCGAGGTCCCCCGCAGCTCGGCGGCCGGGGTGCTCGTGAGCAGCGGTGCGGCCGCGGGCCGCAGCAGCAGCCCGACCACCCACGACCGCCCGGTCAGTTCCCGGACGTCGACGACCGTCGCGGGCCCGTGCAGCCAGGTCCCGTCGGGGTAGGTGACCAGGTTGAACGCCGGGTACTGCAGCACCCGCTGCCGGCTGACGTGCCCGGCGGGCAGGTCCCAGCGCACCACCCAGGCCCAGCGGACGAGGTCGTCGAGCCCGATCGGCAGCCGGGACAGCGTGACGCCGGGCGAGCCCGGGGTCAGGTGCCCGCGCGAGCGCACCACCTGTCGGGAATGTTCAAGAGCCGCCCGCTCGGGCGGACCAGACTCGTCTCCCATGCAGACCACCGACGACCACACCCCCGATACACAGACGACCGAGACGCAGACGACCGAGACGCAGCCGACCGGGACGCACACCGTGGACGGGCGACCGCTGGTCAGCACGTCGCTGACCCCGCACCTCGTCGTCTCCCCCGCCTCCGAGGCGATCGCACTGTACTGCGCGGCGTTCGGCGCGCGGGCGGTCTCGACGACCGAGATGGGCGGCGTGATCGGGCACGCGGAGCTGGAGCTGGCGGCGGGGCGGTTCACCGTCAGCGACCCGATGCCCGGCTACGGCCTGGTCGCGGCCGAGCAGGGTGATCATCCCGTGAGCATGTCGCTTGCGGTCTACGTCCCCGACGTCGACGCGGCCTTCGCGACGCTGACCGAGGCGGGCTCGACGGTGCGCGAGCAGCCGATGACGTTCGTGTCCGGGGACCGGTTCGCCTCGGTCGTCGACCCGTACGGGATCCGCTGGGCGGTGATGACCCGGGTCGAGGACCTGTCGCCCGCCGAGAGCGAGCGCCGGGTCGCCGAGTGGGCCGCCCAGCAGGAGTGAGCCCGGCAGGAGCGAGCGCTCAGTCGACCAGGTCCATGCCGGTGCCGGTGCGCCCGTTGCCCTGGTAGGCGTCGTGGTGGGTGTCCCGGTGGCCCTGCCCGTAGGTGCCCGACCAGATCTGGCTGCGCCCCCGCCCGACGACGCCGAGCGCGTTGGTCAGCGTCGTCTCCAGCTCGGCGAGGGTGGTGTCGACGTAGGCGTCGCACTCGCGGCGCAGCCGGTCGGACTCGGCGTGCGCGGCGTCGACGACGGCACCGGCCTCGGCGTGCGCGGCCCGCACGGTCTCGGTCTCCGAGACCAGCCGCTGCTGCTCGGTGTGCCCATCGGCGACGAGCCGGTCGTGCGCGGCGCGCCCGGCGTGGGTCATCCGCTCGGCCTCGTCACGGGCCCGGTCGGTCAGCTCGGAGTACTGGCGGCGGCCGTCGGCGACCGCCCGCTCGGCCTCGTGACGGGCCTCGGCGAGGGTCCGCGACGCCTCCTCCTGGGCCTCGGCGACGAGCCGCTCGGCCTCGGTCCGCGCGTTCTCCAGGGTCTCCTCGGCCTCGGAGTTCGCCGCGGTCCGGGTCTCCTCGGCCTCGCGTTCGGCCTCGGAGACGACCTCCTCACGGCGGTCGAGGACGTCCTGCGCATCGTCCATCTCACCCGGCAGCGCCTCGCGGACGTCGTCGAGCAGCTCCAGCACGTCACCACGGGGAACGACACAGTTGGACGTCATCGGGACGCCGCGGGCGTCCTCGACGATCGTCACCAGCGCGTCCAGCGACTCGAAGACCCGGTACACACCGGGATCATCGCACCGCGCGGGGCCGGGGCCCGATATTCGGCGCCGCCGCGCGTGTCAAGTTCCTACCGGGTGACCCCCACACCGGTCAGGTGAGACGCTCCATCAGCCGGGTGTGCACGGCGGGCGGCAGGAACGACGACACGTCCCCGCCCCCGCGCGCGACCTCCTTGACCAGCGAGCTGGACACGTAAACCTGGCCGGGCGCGCCGGGCAGGAACAGCGTCTCGACGCCGGTCAGGTGCCGGTTCATGTGCGCCATCGGGAGCTCGTAGTCGTAGTCGGTGGCGCCGCGCAGGCCCTTGACCAGTGTCTGGGCGCCGCGTTCGCGGCAGTAGTCCACGACCAGCCCGGAGAAGGACTCGACGACGACGCCGGGCAGGTCCGCGGTGATCTCCCGCAGCATCTCCACGCGCTCGTCGACGTCGAACAGGCCCTGCTTGCGCGGGTTGACCAGGATCGCGACGTAGACCTCGTCGAACAGGCCCGCGGTGCGGCGGATGACGTCGAGGTGGCCGATCGTCGGCGGGTCGTAGGAACCGGGGCAGACCGCGCGACGTACCTGCGACATGCGCGGCAACCTATCAGCGCGATCAGCGGCCCGGCCGCTCCCGGTCCAGGGACATGTGCAGCTCGTAGCGGTCGCCGCGGTAGCGCGACACGGCGTACTCCACCGGCCGCTCCCCCGACGACGCCGTCCGGTCGAACACCAGGATCGGCTCGCCGGGCGCGATGCCGAGCAGCGCCGCGGACTCCTCGTCGGCCGCGCGGGCCGCGGCCGTCTGCTCCGCGTGGTCGATCGGCAGGTGGAAGTGCTCCTCGAGGAGCCCGTAGATCGACGCGCTGAGGTCGAACCCGTCGAGACCGGGGACGAGCTCGGCGCTGTACCAGGCGTCGTCGATGGACATGGGGACGCCGTCGGCGACGCGCAGCCTGCGGACCTTGTAGCAGCGGCCCTCGGCGTCGAGGGCGAGTGCCTTGGTCGCCTCCGGCGGCGGGACCAGGCAGGCGACGTCGAGCACGACGGTGCCGGGGGTGAGCCCGAGTCGGCGCATGTCGTCGTGGAACGAGGCCAGGTGCAGCCGCGACCGCGCGGTCCGGGCGGCGACGTAGGTGCCCTTGCCGCGCACCCGGGTGAGCAGGCCGTCGCGTTCGAGCTGCCCGACGGCGGCCCGCACCGTCACCCGGCTGACACCGTGGTCGAGGCACAGCTGCCGTTCGCTGGGGAACGGGTCGCCGGGGGCGAAGTCGCGGGCGATGCCCTCGGCGAGCAGGGTGCGCAGCTGCTCGTGCTTGGGCACGGCGCCGTCGGCGATCCGGGCTGCGCGGCTCATCGGTGTCCCTTCCTCGCCCCGCTCCACGGTAGCCCGGCGGGGTGCCGATCCCCGGTGACCGCGCCGTGCAGTCCCCCGGCCGCGGCGTCGTCGAGCACGAGGGTGCAGTGCGGGTGGGCCTGCAGGACCGACGCCGGCACGTCCGGGGTGACCGGGCCCTGCACCGCCGCGGCGACCGCGGCCGCCTTCCCGGCACCGGTCGCGACGAGCACCAGGTGCCGGGCGCGGCGGATCGTGCCGAGCCCCTGGGTGATCACCCGGTGCGGGACGTCGGCGGGCCGGTCGAAGAACCGGGCGTTGTCGGCGCGGGTGCGGGCGGTCAGCGTCGCGACCCGGGTGAGCGACGACGGCGGCGTCCCCGGCTCGTTGAAGCCGATGTGACCGTTGGTGCCGATCCCGAGGATCTGGACGTCGACCGGGCCGGACCGGGCGAGCAGCTGCTCGTAGCGTGCGGCCGCCCGTTCCGGGTCGGGCGCGGTGCCGTCGGGCCCGTGCACGGCGTCCGGGTCGATGTCGAGATGCCCGGTCAGCTCGCGGCGGATCACCTGCCGGTAGGTCTGCGGGTGCCCGGCGGGCAGGCCCAGGTACTCGTCGAGCAGGAACGCCTGCGCCGCGGCGAAGCTCAGGCCGTCGGCGCGGTGGCGGCGGACCAGCTCGCGGTAGGCCGGGAGCGGCGAGCTGCCGGTGGCCAGGCCGAGCGTCACCGGGCCACCCGGCGCGACGACGGCGGTGACGGCGTCGGCGACCGCGCGCCCGCAGGCGTCGGGGCCGGGCAGGACGAGTACGTCCACGGGTGTCTCCCTCCTGCCGTTCAGCCGACCGGGCGGGGTACGGCGTCGCGGCCGGCGCGCAGCACCTCGACCGGGCGCAGCGCAGCGTCGGTGACGAGCACGTCGGCCCGGAACCCCGGTGCGAGCGAGCCGATCTCGTGGCCGAGCCCGAGCAGCCGCGCCGGGGTGCGGGTGGCGGCGAGCACCGCGTCCTCCAGGGACACGCCGGCGTCGCGCACGGTGCCCGCGACGACGTCGACCATCCGGGCGGTGCCGCCGGCGATCGGCCGGGCCGCCGGGTCCTCGGGCTCGCCCGTGGGATCGGTGCGGGGCGCGAGACGGGCGATGCCGTCGTGCACCCGGACGTCCATCGAGCCGAGCCGGTAGCGGCCGTCGGTCATCCCGGCCGCGGCCAGCGCGTCGGTGATCAGCGCGATCCGGTCCGGCCCGACCAGGTCGAACACGCTCGCCACGGTCTCCGGGGCCAGGTGCACGCCGTCGGCGACCAGCTCGACGACGAGCTCGTCGCGGGCGGCGGCGGCCAGGCACGCCATGACCGGGCCGGGGGCGCGGTGGTGCACCGGGGGCATCGCGTTGAACAGGTGCGTCGCGGACAGCCGCGCTCCCCCGGCCCGCTCGATCCCGGCGGTGGTGGTGCGGGCGTCGGCGTCGGTGTGGCCGAGGCTGGGCAGCACGCCGTGCTCGGCGAGGACGGCGAGCAGGTCGGCGTAGTGCGCGGTCTCCGGCGCCAGCGTCATCGACGCGACGGTGCCGGCGGCACCGGTGAGCAGGGCGTCGAGCAGGGCCGGGTCGCCTGGGACGATCGCGGCCGGGTCGTGGGCGCCGCAGCGGGCGACGGCCAGGAACGGGCCCTCCAGGTGGATCCCGGCCAGTGCGCCCCGTTCGACGAGCGGGCGCAGCGTCGCGATCCGCTCGGTCAGCGTCGCGGCGGGTGCGGAGACCAGGCTGGCCAGCATCGTCGTCGTGCCGTGGGCGAGGTGGTGCTCGGCGGCGACGAGTGCGCCCTCGGCGGTGGCGTCCGGGAAGCCGTGCCCGGCGGCGCCGTGGTTGTGCACGTCGACCAGCCCGGGCAGCAGCAGCTGCTCCGACGGCGGCGGCAGCTGCTCGGGCGGCCCGGGCCGGCGGGCGGCCGGGACGACGTCGACGATCCGGTCGCCGTCGATCGTGACGACGGTGTCCGGGAGCCGCCGCCCGTCGGTGACGACGGTGCCGCGCAGGGTCCGCAGGCTCACCGGCCGGCCCCCGGGTTCTCGGCGGCTCCCGGTGCCTCGGTGGTCCCCGGTGCCTCGGCGGTACCGGGTACCTCGGTGGTCCCCGGTACCCCGGCCGCCCCCAGTACCTCGGCGGCGACCGCCCGGGCCGCGTCGGCGCTGCGGGCGGCGCGGGCGGCCCGCGCGGCCTCGGCGCACCGGTCGCGGGTGTGCCGGGCCAGCTCCGTGTGCACCGCCGGGCGGGCCGCCGGGGCGGTGGACAGGCTCGTCGCCCCCAGCCCGACCAGCACCGCGGCCAGCAGCGGGTCGGCGGCCGCCTCACCGCACACCCCGACCGGCGTCCCGGACGCGGCACCGGCGGCGCCGACGGTGGCGACGAGATCGAGCAGCGCGGGCTGCCACGGGTCGAGCAGCGCGCCGAGCGCCCCGGCGATCCGGTCGGCGGCCATCACGTACTGGCCGAGGTCGTTGGTGCCGATGCTGACGAAGTCGACGACCTCGCACAGCTCCGCGGCCCGCAGCGCGGCGGCCGGGATCTCGATCATGACGCCGGCCCGGTCCAGCCCGGCGGCGCGGGCCCGGGCGACGAACTCCGCCGCCTCGTCGGCGGTGGCGACCATCGGGGCCATGACGTCGACGTCGCGTCCGGCGGCGCGGGCGGCCTCGGCGATCGCGTGCAGCTGGTCGTCGAGCACGCCGGGCTGCCCGGCCGCGGTGCGCAGCCCGCGCACGCCGAGTGCGGGGTTCGGCTCGTCGCCCAGGGGCAGGAACGGCAGCGGCTTGTCCGATCCGGCGTCCAGGGTCCGGACCACGACGCGGCGCGGCCCGAACGCGGTCAGGATCCGGGTGAGCTGGTCGCGCTGCTCGGCCCGCGACGGCGCGTCCGGGCGGCCGAGGAACAGGAACTCGGTGCGCAGCAGGCCGACGCCCTCGCAGTCCCCGGCGGCGGCGGCCCGTGCCTCGGCCTCGGTGCCGATGTTGGCGAGCAACGCGACCGGCACGCCGTCGGCGGTGTGCCCCGGCCCGGGAGCGTCGATCGGCCCGGCTGCAGGCAGCGCGGCGATCCGCTCGCGCTGCGCGGCCGGCGGGTCGATCCGCACGACGCCGGTGCCGCCGTCGACCGCGACGAGGGTGCCCGCCGCGATCCCGGCCGCACCCGCGCACCCGACGACCGCGGGCAGCCCCAGCGAGCGGGCGATCACGGCGGTGTGGCTGGTCGGGCCGCCCTGCTCGGTGAGCAGCGCGACGACGTCGCCGCCGGCCAGCGCAGCGGTGTCGGCCGGGGACAGGTCCGCGGCGGTGAGCACGACCGGGTGCCCGGTCGCGGGCAACCCCGGTTCCGGGGCGCCGGTCAGCCGGGCGACGGCGCGGTGCCCGACGTCGCGGACGTCGGCCACCCGCTCGGCGAGCAGCCCGCCCAGCGCCGCGAGCTGCGCGGACACCTCCTCGACGGCGAGGGTGACCGCGTGCGCGGTCGGGCTCCCGGCCCGTACGTGGCCGTGCGCGGCGGTGACGAGCATCGGATCGCCCGCGATCTCCACGGTCGCGTCGAGCACCTCCGCGGCGGGGCCCTCGGCCGCACCGGCGCGGCGCCGCAGCTCCACGGCGACGGCGGCGAACGCGTCGGTGATCCGGGCGCACTCGGCGTCGGGGTCGGTGCCCGCGGGGTCGGCCGGGGAGGTCGACGTCGGCGGCGCGAGCCGGACCAGGGGCGCGCAGGCCACGCCCGGGCTGACCCCGCGGCCGGTGACGGCGTCCGTGCCCGGTTCGGTCCCCTGACCGGCCACCCGGTTCGTCACGGTCACGTGCCGGTCTCCGTCTCGAGCAGGGTGACCAGGCCGTCCAGCGCGGCGGGGGCGTCCTCGCCGTCGGCGGCGAGCACCACGGTGTCCCCGTGCTCGACGCCGAGGGTCATCACCCCGAGGACGCTGCGGGCGTCGACCGGGTCCTTGCCGGACAGGGCGATCGTGACCGGGAGGCCGGTGGCGCCCGCGGCCCGGGCGAACTGCGCGGCAGGGCGGGCGTGCAGGCCCACCGGGGATGCGACGACGGCGGTGCGGGAGTGCACGGCGTTCTCCTTCTCGGGCGGTGGGTCAGGCCTGCTGCGGCGGGGTGGGCGTGTCGTTCCCGGTGCGTGCGGTCGCGGTTTCCGTGGCGGTCGCGGTTCCCGCGGTGTCACCCACGGTGCCGCCCTCGGTGCCGCCGGTGCCCTCGTCGTCCTCGCGGCCGGGGGTGCGCAGGTTCCAGCGCCGGATCACGAACCGGAACAGCACGTAGTAGACGAGCGCGTAGGCCAGCCCGATCGGGATCAGCCACAGCGGCCGGGTGGCCTGGCCGAAGTTCAGGACGTAGTCGATGGCGCCTGCGGAGAAGCTGAAGCCGTCGTGGATGCCGAGCGCGTTGACCAGGGCCAGCGAGGTGCCGGTGAGCACGGCGTGGATCAGGTACAGCGGCCACGCGACGTAGACGAACGCGTACTCCAGCGGCTCGGTGATGCCGGTGACGAACGAGGTCAGCGCGACCGACACCATGATCCCGCCGACCAGCTTGCGCCGCTCCGGGCGCGCCTCGTGCCAGATCGCCAGCGCCGCGGCGGGCAGCGCGAACATCATGATCGGGAAGAAGCCGGTCATGAACACCCCGGCGCTCGGGTCGCCGGCGAAGAACCGGGTCAGGTCGCCGTGCTTGCCGTCGAAGTCGCCGATGATGAACCAGACGACCGAGTTCAGGATGTGGTGCAGGCCGACCGGGAGCAGCAGCCGGTTGACGAACCCGAACAGCCCGCCGCCGACGACGGCGTTCTGCGCGACCGCGTCGCCGAGCGCGCTCAGCCCGGCGTTGAAGATCGGGTAGACCAGGCTCATCACCACCGCGATCACCATCATCACCACGGCGGTGAGGATCGGGACCAGCCGGCGGCCGTTGAAGAAGCCGAGGAACGTCGGCAGCGTCGTGCGGTGGAAGCGCTGCCACAGGATCGCCGCGACCAGGCCGGTGACGATGCCGCCGAGCACGCCGAAGTCGACGGTGGCCTGCTCGCCGTCGGAATCGAGGACCCCGGGGAGCACCATCGGGCTGAGCTCGGCGAACACGCCGTCGAGCACCAGGTAGCCGACCAGCGCGGCCAGTGCGGTGGACCCGTCGGCCTTGCGGGCCCAGCCGATCGCGATCCCCAGAGCGAAGATCATCGGGAGGTGGTCGAACAGCGCACCGCCTGCACCGGTGAACACCGCGGCGACGTTCTGCAGACCCGGGACGGCGCCGAGCAGGTCGTCCTGGCCGAGGCGCTGCAGCAGCCCCGCCGCGGGCAGTACGGCGATCGGGAGCATCAGGCTGCGGCCGAGCCGCTGCAGCCCACCGAGCGGGCTCCGGCGCTTCTTCTTCACCGGTTCCGACGGGGCCGGTGTGGAGGTGACAGCGCTCATCCGACGCTCTCCTCGATGCGAGACGGGGACCGTCGCAGGGGTGTCGGTGGTGGCCGCGAAGGCGTTGTGGGCGACCCGGCACAACCGGTACGGTCTGGTTATAACCAGTGAGAGTGATGGCTGGTCGGACGCCTGTCAAGGCGCTGGTCAGCTCGGGCCGGCGCACTGGTCGGTACCGGTCCGAACCAGCATCGTCGTCCGGCGAGGGAGCCGATCATGAGCAAAGCCGACGCGATCGTCGCGGGTCTGGGCGGGAGCGCCAACATCACCGACATCGAGGCCTGCATCACCCGGCTGCGCACCGAGGTCGGCGACCCCGCCCTGGTCGACGACGCAGCCCTGCGCGCGGCCGGTGCGCACGGTGTGGTCCGCTCCGGCGGCGTCGTGCAGGTCGTCGTCGGGCCGGAGGCCGAGAACCTGTGCGACGACATCCAGGACCTGCTGTGAGCGAGCCCGGTCCGGTGGTCGTCGCGCCGGTCGCCGGGACGGTCGTCGGGCTGTCGGGGGTGCCGGACGACGTCTTCCGCGAGGAGATGGTCGGCTCCGGGACCGCCGTCGAGCCGCCCGCCGACGCCGGCCGGGCAGCCGTACTGGCCCCGGTCGCAGGGACGCTGGTGACGCTGCACCCGCACGCCTTCGTCGTCGCCACCGACGGCGGCGCGGGGATCCTCGTGCACGTCGGCATCGACACCGTCGAGCGCAAGGGCGAGGGCTTCGAGCTGCACGTCGCACGCGGGGACGTCGTCGAGCAGGGCGCCCCGGTGCTGACCGTGGACCTGGCCTCGGTACGCGCCGCGGGGCTGGCGACGACCTGCCCGGTCGTCGTGCTGGACTCGCCACCCGGGTCGGTGCGCACCCCCACCGGTCACGACGTCGACGCCGGGTCGGAGCTGTTCCGCCGGCCTCCCCCGGCGTAACCCGCTCCTGGAGCACGCTCGGTGCTCGTGTTCCGGGCTCGGCTTCCGCGCTCCCCACGGTGCCGAACGCGGCGTAGCACACCGTTTCCGTACGCAGCACATGCTGCGACGTGTGCTGCGTACGGAAACGGTGTGCTGCATGCGGAGAAGGTGGCTTCCGCGGCCCGTTCGCACACCCCTGCGCCCGAGAGCGCACCCCGCGGCCGGCTCCCACACCCGATATTTCAGGTGTGCGAACCCCCGCCGGGGTGTGAGGTCCTACGGTCCGGCCCCGCGGGCGGGTCCGGCCCGCGGGCGAGGCCGCGCGGGCGAGGCCGTGCGGGTGCGGCGCCGCGCGAGCCCGCGCACGGGTGAGCCGCGCCGGGCCGGCTACGGGACGAACGCGGCCCGGTGGAGCACGGTGTCGCCGTAGCGCCGGGACCGCTCCGGGTCGAAGCCGCCGGGCCAGGCGAACTCCCCGGACGACTTCGCCCGCTCCACCACGACGACCGCGTCGTCGGCGAGCCAGCCGTTGCCCGCGGCGTCGGCGAGCCAGCGGGCGATCTCGTCGTCGGCGACGGCGTAGGGCGGGTCCACCAGCACGACGTCGAACGCCCGCGGCGCCGGACCGGCGAGCACGGTGCCGGCCTTCGCGGCGAGCACCTCTCCCCCGAGCCCGACGGCGGAGACGTTGCGGCGCAGCACCCCGGCGGCCCGCTTGTCGGCCTCGACGAACGTCGCGGCCGTGGCGCCGCGGGACAGCGCCTCCAGCCCGAGCGCTCCGGACCCGGCGCAGACGTCGAGCACGGCGACGCCGTCGAGCCCGGGGTCGTGGTCGAGCGCGGAGAACAGCGCCTCGCGCACCCGGTCCGAGGTCGGCCGGGTCCCCGACGGCGGCACGTCCAGCCGCCGTCCGCCCGCGCTGCCCGCGATCAGCCTCGTCACGCGGACATGATCCCCGGTGCGGGCCGGACCGCGTGGCCCGGCCCGCACCGGCGGCAGGTCACTCCAGCTCGACCAGCAGGTCGCCGCCCTCGACCTGCTGCACCTCGTTGATCGCGAGGCGCTTCACGGTCCCGGCGCGGTGGGTGGTGATCGAGGCCTCCATCTTCATGGCCTCGATCGTCGCGACGGTCTGCCCGGCGTCGACGGTGTCGCCCTCGCCGACCAGCAAGGTCACGACACCGGCGAACGGCGCGGCCACGTGCGCGTCGTTGGACCGCTCCGCCTTCTCCGCCGCCTTGACCTCGACCGCGACCGACTCGTCACGCACCGACACCGGCCGCAGCTGCCCGTTGAGTGTGGTCAGCAGGGTGCGGTAGCCGCGCTCGTCGGGCTCGGACACGGCCTCGAGGTGGATGATCAGCGTGACGCCGGGCTCCAGCTCGACGGTGTGCTCGAGGTCCTCCTCCAGCCCGTAGAAGTAGTCCTTCGAGCTCAGCACCGAGGTGTTGCCGTAGTGCTCGCGGTGGGTCTCGAACTCCCGCGTCGGCCCGGGGAACAGCAGCCGGTTCAGCGTCCGGCGCCGGTCGGCCTCCAGTCCCTCGCGGTCCTCGGCGGTCAGCTCGGCCTTCTCGACCTCCGGGCTGCGGCCCTCCAGCGCGCGGGTCCGGAACGGCTCCGGCCAGCCCGCCGGGGGCTCGCCGAGCTCGCCGCGCAGGAACCCGATCACCGAGTCCGGCACGTCGAAGCTCGCCGGGTCCTTCTCGAAGTCCGCGGGCTCGACACCGGCGCCGACCAGGTGCAGGGCGAGGTCACCGACGACCTTCGACGACGGCGTCACCTTCACCAGCCGGCCCAGCATGCGGTCCGCGGCGGCGTAGCAGTCCTCGATGAGCTCGAACCGGTCGCCGAGGCCCAGCGCGATCGCCTGCTGGCGCAGGTTCGACAGCTGCCCGCCGGGAATCTCGTGGTGGTAGACGCGCCCGGTCGGCGAGGCGAGCCCGGACTCGAACGGCGCGTAGACCTTCCGCACCGCCTCCCAGTACGGCTCCATGTCCCCGACCGCGGTGAGCGAGAGCCCGGTGGCGCGGTCGGTGTGGTCGGTGGCCGCGACCAGCGCCGACAGCGACGGCTGCGACGTGGTGCCCGCCATCGAGGCGACCGCGCCGTCGACGGCGTCGACCCCGGCGTCGATCGCCGCGATCAGCGTCGCGAGCTGGCCGCCCGCGGTGTCGTGGGTGTGCAGGTGAACCGGCAGGTCGAACCGGTCCCGCAGCGCGGTGACCAGCTTCCGTGCCGCAGGCGGGCGCAGCAGGCCTGCCATGTCCTTGATCGCCAGGACGTGCGCACCGGCCTCGACGATCTGCTCGGCGAGCCGCAGGTAGTAGTCGAGGGTGTAGACGTCCTCGGCCGGGTCCGACAGGTCCGCGGTGTAGCAGAGCGCGACCTCGGCCAGCGACGTCCCGGTGGCCCGCACGGCGTCGATCGCCGGGCGCATCTGGTCGACGTCGTTGAGCGCGTCGAAGATCCGGAAGATGTCCATGCCGGTGTCCGCCGCCTCCTGCACGAAGGCGTCGGTCACCTCCGTCGGGTACGGCGTGTAACCGACGGTGTTGCGGCCGCGCAGCAGCATCTGCGTGCAGATGTTCGGCGCCGCGGCCTTGATCGCGGCCAGCCGGTCCCACGGGTCCTCGGCGAGGAACCGCAGCGCGACGTCGTAGGTCGCGCCGCCCCAGCACTCCATCGACAGCAGCTGCGGCATCGTGCGCGCCACGTACGGCGCGACCGCGACCAGGTCCCGGGTGCGGATCCGGGTGGCGAGCAGCGACTGGTGGGCGTCACGGAACGTGGTGTCGGTGACCGCGACGGCGGTCTGCTCGCGCAGCCGGGCGGCGAAGCCCTCCGGGCCCAGCTCGCGCAGCAGCTGCGCGGATCCGTCCGGCACGGGGGTGTCCAGGTCCACCCCGAGCGGCAGCTTGTCCACCGGCTCGACGACCTGCGGGCGCTGCCCGTTCGGCTGGTTCACCGTGGTCTCGCCGAGGTACTGCAGGATCCGCGAGCCGCGGTCCGCCGACGGCCGCGCCTTGAGCAGGTGCGGGCGCTCCTCGATGAAGCTGGTGGTGACCCGGCCCTGCTGGAAGTCCGGGTCGTCGAGCACGGCGGCGAGGAACGGCAGGTTCGTCGCGACGCCGCGGATCCGGAACTCCGCGATCGCGCGGCGGGCACGGCGGGCGGCGTTGGTGAAGTCGTGGCCGTGGCAGGTCAGCTTCACCAGCATCGAGTCGAAGTGCGCGCTGACCTCGGCGCCGACGTGCACGGTGCCGCCGTCGAGCCGCACACCCGGCCCGCCCGGCGAGCGGTACACCGAGATCGTGCCGACGTCGGGGCGGAACTCGTTCGCCGGGTCCTCGGTGGTGATGCGGGTCTGCATCGCCGTGCCGGTCAGCGAGATCTCGTCCTGGGTGAGGTTCAGCTCGGGCAGCGTCATGCCGGAGGCGATCCGCAGCTGCGCGATGACCAGGTCGCGGTCGGTGACCTGCTCGGTCACCGTGTGCTCGACCTGGATCCGCGGGTTCATCTCGATGAAGTGGTGCTTGCCCCGCTCGTCGAGGAGGAACTCCACGGTGCCGGCGTTGACGTAGCCGATCTCCTTGGCGAAGTTCACCGCGTCCGCGCAGATCCGCTCCCGGATCTCCGGGTCCAGGTTCGGCGCCGGGGCGATCTCGACGACCTTCTGGTGGCGGCGCTGCACGGAGCAGTCGCGCTCGAACAGGTGCACGACGTTGCCGTCGGCGTCGGCGAGGATCTGCACCTCGATGTGCCGCGGGTTCACCACGGCCTGCTCGAGGAACACCGTGGGATCACCGAACGCGGACTCGGCCTCGCGCATGGCCGCCTCGATGGCCTCGCGCAGCGCGTCGGGCTCGGAGACCCGGCGCATGCCGCGCCCGCCACCACCGGCGACGGCCTTCACGAAGACCGGGAAGTCGATGTTCTCGGCCGCGGCGAGCAGCTCGTCGACGTCCGACGACGGGTCGCTGGACTCCAGCACCGGCACGCCCGCCTCGCGAGCGGCGGCGACGGCGCGGAACTTGTTACCCGTCAGGTGCAGCACGTCGGTCGGCGGGCCGACGAAGGTGATGCCGGCCTCGACGCAGGCGCGGGCCAGGTCCGGGTTCTCCGACATGAAGCCGTAGCCCGGGTAGATCGCGTCGGCGCCGGCCTTCTTCGCAGCCTTGATGACCTCGTCGACCGACAGGTAGGCGCGCACGGGATGTCCCGGCTCACCGATCTGGTAGGACTCGTCGGCCTTCGCCCGGTGCAGCGAGTTGCGGTCCTCGTAGGGGAAGACCGCCACGGTGGAGATCCCCAGCTCGAACGCCGCCCGGAACGCCCGGATCGCGATCTCGCCGCGGTTCGCCACCAGTACCTTGCGGAACATCTGACTCCTCACCTGGTTCGGCCCTGCCGCCCGGCACGACGAGGTCACCGAGGTCACCGCCGCCCGCGCCGGGCGGCTGATCCTGGCACGACGACGGTCGCGGCGACCACCGGACGACCGCCGCTCCCACCTGGCGGGAGCACGCCCGCCCTGCTCAGGCCTTGTCCAGGAACGCCGCCTTCTCCTCGTCCCCGATCGTCTCCTCGACCAGCGCGGCCAGGCCGGGGTGCTCGGCCAGCCCGGGGTCGGTGGCGACGAGGTCCAGGGCGTAGACCTGCGCCTTCGCGATGACCTCCTCGTCGCGGCGCAGCGACAGCAGCTTCAGCCCGGAGCGGTTCCCGGACTGGCTGGCGCCCAGGACGTCGCCCTCGCGGCGCAGCTCCAGGTCCAGCCGGGCCAGCTCGAAACCGTCGGTGGTGCTCGCGATCGCGTCGAGCCGCTCGCGGGCCGTCGTCGCCGCCGGCATGTCGGTGACCAGCAGGCACAGCCCGGGCGCGCTGCCCCGGCCGACCCGCCCGCGCAGCTGGTGCAGCTGGGACAGGCCGAAGCGGTCGGCGTCGAGCAGGACGATGCCGGTGGCGTTCGGGACGTCGACGCCGACCTCGATCACCGTCGTCGCGACCAGCACGTCGAGCTCGTGGCGTTCGAAGGAGCGCATGACCGCGTCCTTCTCCTCCGGCGGGAGCTTGCCGTGCAGGACCCCGACCCGCAGGCCCGTGAGCAGTTCGGAGATCTGCGGAGCGATGTCGAGCACCGCCAGCGGCGGGCGGCGCTCGGACCCGTCGTCCTCGGGCGGCGGCTCGCCGGTCTCCGGGTCGGCGGCGTCGGCCTTCGCCTTCTCCTTCTCCTTCTCGGGACCGCCGACCCGCGGGCACACGACGTAGCACTGGTGGCCGGCGTCGACCTCCTCGCGCACCCGCTGCCAGACCCGCTGGATCCACTGCGGGTGCTCGGCGAGCGGGACGACGGTGGTCTTCACCGGGGACCGGCCGCGGGGCAGGCCCTGCAGCGCGGACACCGACAGGTCGCCGTAGACGGTCATCGCGACGGTGCGCGGGATCGGCGTGGCCGTCATGACCAGCATGTGCGGCGCGACCTCGCCGCGGGTACGCAGCGCGTCCCGCTGCTCGACGCCGAACCGGTGCTGCTCGTCGACGACGACGAGACCGAGGTCGGCGAACCCGACCGTGTCCTGGATCAGCGCGTGGGTGCCGACGACGATCCCCGCTGCCCCGGACTGGGCGTCCAGCAGCGCCCGGCGGCGTGCCTTCACCCCCATCGACCCGGTGAGCAGCTGCACCGAGGTGGCGCCCTCGGCGGCGTCGAGCTCCCCGGCGCGGCCGAGCGCGCCGAGCATCGCGCGCAGCGAGCGGGCGTGCTGGGCGGCGAGGACCTCGGTCGGGGCGAGCATCGCGGCCTGCTTGCCCGCGTCGACGACCTGCAGCATCGCCCGGAGCGCGACGATCGTCTTGCCCGCGCCGACGTCGCCCTGCACCAGGCGGTTCATCGGATGCTCGCCGGACAGGTCCGCGGCGATCTCCTCGCCGACGGCGACCTGGCCCTCGGTCAGCGTGAACGGCAGGTTCGCGTCGAACCGTTCCAGCAGCCCGCCGGGCCGCGGCGGGCAGGACGGCGCGGGACGGGCGGCTGTCTTCTGCCGGCGCAGCGCCAGGGCCAGCTGGACGCCGAGCGCCTCGTCCCAGACCAGCCGGCGGCGGGCGGCGAAGATCTCGGCCTCGTCGTCGGGGACGTGGATGCGCCGCAGCGCCAGGCCCAGCGCGGTGAGGCCCTCGCGCTCGCGCATCGACTCCGGCAGCGGATCGGCCGGAGTGTCGATCATCTCGAGCAGCTGGCGGACGGCGCGCGCCACCGCCTGGGAGGTGACCTTCGCGTTGGCCGGGTAGACCGAGATGAACGGGCGCAGCGAGTCGCCCTCGTCGAGCATCTCGAACTGCGGGTGCGTGAGCTGCAGGCGCTTGTTGAACACGCCGACCTTGCCGGAGAACACCCCCCGGGCCCCGGGCTTGATGCGGCCCGCGATCTTGTACGGGTTGAAGAACGTGCAGTCGAGCTGGCTGCCCCTGTCGTCCCGGATGACGACGGCCATCAGCTTCCCGCGCCGGTTGCGCATCGGCCGGGTCTCGGCCTTCTCCACCTGCGCGACGACCGTGACGTACTCGCCGGGGACCAGGCCGGCGATGTCGCTGAGCCTGCCGCGGTCGACGTAGCGCCGCGGGTAGTACCGCAGCAGGTCGCCGACCGTGACCAGGCCGAGCGGCGACAGCGCCTCGGCCGCCTTCCTCCCCAGCGGCCCCACGAGCTTGGCGCCCAGGTCCGCGTGGTCGTCCCAGAAGTCGTCCCAGGTGTCCGGGTGGAAGCCCTCGCCCTCCGCCACTACCCCACCTCCGTCCGCATACGATGAGCCAATCACAGGGCACCGACAGGATCGGCGCGGGACGCGTCGGGGACCCGACCGCAGTCCACTCATGCGTATCGGTAGACTTGTGGGCCGAGCCCCGGTCACGACCGGTGTGCACGTGAACCGATCATCGACTTAGGGAGTGTCCGACGTGGCTGCCGTCTGCGACGTCTGTGGCAAGGGTCCGGGCTTCGGCATGTCCGTCTCGCACTCGCACCGCCGCACCAACCGCCGCTGGAACCCGAACATCCAGACCGTGCGCGCCGCGATCAACGGTGGCAACCGCCGCCGGATCAACGCCTGCACCTCCTGCCTGAAGGCCGGGAAGGTCACGCGCGTCTGAGTGGTGCGCTCCGGCGCAGCGAGACCCGAAGCCGGGAGGCCCGGTCACCGACCACGGTGACCGGGCCTTTCCGCGTTCCGGGCCCTTCCCGATGCCGGGGCGCGTCCGGCGCGGGGCTCAGCCGAGCGCGGGGTCAGCCGAGCAGGGCCTTCCACCAGCTCCTCCGCGCCGGCCGGACGGTCAGCGAGCCCAGCCCGACCTTGCCGTGCACCGTCAGGTGCGGCCCGGAGCCCCCGGGCAGGCCCGGTACCCCGGTCTTCACCTCGCCCCAGGACGCGCGGACGTCGTTCACGTCGGCGGTGCCGCCCGCGGGCAGCACGAGCACGATCTCGCCCATCCCCGTCGAGACGGCGACGTCGATCCGCGGCGGCAGCCTGCGCACCTCGGAGAGGTCGAGGTGGATCGACCCGATCCCGCTGCTGAGCCGCAGCGCCGCGGGCACGGTCCAGTCCCCGCCGCGATTCAGCGAACCGGCACCGGTCCGCAGGTGGACCGGTGCCTGCGGCACCGCGCCCGGGTCGGCACCCGGCCCGCCGGGAACCGTCGGCGGCAGCCCACCGGGCAGGTCGGCCAGCGGCGGGCGCAGCTCGTTCGCGGTGCGCGCGGCGTAGACGGCCGACAGCCGTTCCTCGAGCTCGACGAGTGTGATCCGGCCCTCGCCGACCGCGTCGTGCAGCCGCTTGGCGGCCAGCTCCCGGTCACGGTCGGAGATGCGCAGCTCACCCGGGTCGCCCACCCCGTTCAGGGTAGTCGCAGCGCGACCTCAGGGGAGCTTCCAGTCCACAGGGTCGCCGCCGATCTCCTCCAGCAGGTCGTTGGCCCGGCTGAACGGCCGCGACCCGAAGAACCCGCGGTCGGCCGACATCGGCGACGGGTGCGCCGACTCGACGCACGGCACGTCCTCCAGCAGCGGCACGAGGTTGCGGGCGTCGCGGCCCCAGAGGATCGCGACCATCGGGTCGGCGTCGCGGGCGACGAGCGCGCGGATCGCCTGCTCGGTCACCTGCTCCCAGCCCTTGTTGCGGTGCGAGCCTGGCTCGCCGGGCGCGACGGTGAGGCACCGGTTGAGCAGCAGCACCCCGCGCTCGGTCCACGGCGTCAGGTCCCCGGTCGCCGGGGCCGGGTACCCGAGGTCCTCGGAGTACTCGCGGAAGATGTTCTGCAGCGACCGCGGCAGCGGCCGGGTCTCCGGCGACACCGAGAACGACAGCCCGACGGCGTGCCCGGGAGTCGGGTACGGGTCCTGGCCGACGATCAGCACCTTGACCTCGTCGAACGGCTGCTGGAACGCGCGCAGCACGTTCGCGCCTGCCGGGAGGTAGCGGCGCCCCGCGGCGATCTCGGCGCGCAGGAACTCGCCCATCTCGGTGATCGTGTCGGCGACCGGGGCCAGTGCCTCGGCCCAGCCGGCCTCGACGACCTCGGTCAGCGGCTTGGCGGCCATCAGCCCTCCAGCTTCCGGAGCTGGGTGCGGAACCGGCGGCCGCGGTCGACGTAGGACTCCACGGCGTGCCGCCAGCGGTCGGCGGGCACCTCGTGGTTCTCCCGCACCCGGGCCGGGACGCCGAGCGCCATCCGGTAGGCGGGGACGTCGGCCTTCGGGGAGATCACCGCACCGGCGGCGACGACCGCACCCTCGCCGATCGTCGAGCCGTTCAGCACCACCGATCCGGACGAGATCAGCGCCCGGTTGCCGATGGTGGACGCCTCGATGTGCACGTTGTGCCCGACGGTCACCTCGTCGCCGATCACGGTGTCCTGCACCAGCGTGGTGTGGATGATCGAGCCGTCCTGGATGCTGGTGCGGGCGCCGACGACGATGGCGCCGTCGTCGCCGCGCAGCACCGCGGTCGGCCAGACCGTGGAGTCCGGCCCGAGGGTCACGTTCCCGATCACGACGGCGTCCGGGTGGACGTAGGCGGTCGGGTGGATGTCCGGTTCGGCGTCACCGAGCGCGTACAGAGGCACCCCGCGAGGGTACGAGCCGGGTGATCACGGCCCGCCCCGCCCCCTACCGCGGCGCGTCGCCGTTGCGGCCGGCGGCGCGGGCGTCGGCGTCCATCCGGTCCCCCAGCTCGTCGACGACGAGGGCGTCCCGGTCGATCGCCCCGCTGCGGTACGCCGAACGGCCCACCACCTGCGAGACCACGGGCGCGGTCAGGATCTGGAACAGCATGACCAGCACCAGCGTCGACGAGTGCTGGAACTCCATCCGGACGGCCACGCCGAGCAGCACCAGCAGCAGCCCGAGGGTCTGCGGCTTGGTGGTGGCCTGCAGCCGGGCGGGCAGGTCGGGCAGCCGGACGAGGCCGATCGCGCCGAGCAGGCAGAACAGTGCCCCGGCCAGCATCAGGGCCGCGGAGACGACGTCGGCGGCGCTCACCGGTGCCGCTCCCAGCGCTCGACGAGCCGGGCCGCGGTCGCCGATCCGACCAGCGCGACCAGGGCGACGGCGACGATCAGCGGGATCGTCGACCCGTCGGAGTAGACCGCGGCGTAGACCGCCGACGCGGCCACGACGACGACCACGAACACGTCCAGCGCGGCGATCCGGTCCAGCGTGGTGGGGCCGCCCAGCAGCCGCCACAGGGTGAGCACGGCCGCGGCGGCGAGCATCACCAGCACCAGGGTGTAGACGACGGTCACCGGCTCTTCTCCCCCGTCCCCGCGGGCGGCGTGCCCACGGCCTCGAGCGCCTCCCGGGCGCAGCGCTGGTCCTCGGCGGTGCCGACGGCCTGTACGACGCGCAGCTGCAGGGTCAGCATGTCCCGGCGCGCGCGGTCGACCGAGCCGGGTTTCTCCAGGCCGAGGACGTAGGCGTACCAGCGGCCACGGCGGCGGTCGATCTGCAGCACGAAGCTGCCCGGTGAGAGCGCGCAGGCCAGGGCGATCGCCGTCGTCGTCCGGTCGGACCCGGCGCACATCGGCAGGGAGACGATCCCGGAGTGCGCCTTCCGGCCGTAGCGCAGCGTCACCATCGCGACGCGCACCCCGGACACCAGCAGATCCCACAGCAGGTAGCCGAACAGCCGCAGTACCCGCAGCGGGCGCACCGGGAGCGGCTCGGGCATCAGCGGCAGTGGGAACAGCGCCGTCACCACCAGGGCGACGACGAGCCCGCCGGCGATCGTCACCGGCTTCGGGCTGCCCCACAGCAGCACCCACACCACGGTCAGCGCGACGACCTGCGGGATCCGCCGCCAGTAGGCCCGCCCGGTGTCCCGCGCGGAGCCGCCGGTCGCGGCCGGGGCCTCGTCGGCGTGCGGACCGGCGCCGGGTTCGGGATCGGTCCCGGTCTCGACGGCGGCGATGTCGCGCTCCCGGCAGCCCTCCGGGGTCTCCTCCGGTTCGGGCGCCTCCCCGGCGGCCGTGCCGGTGTGAGCGTCGGTGTGCTGCGGCTCGGTGTGCTGCGGCTCGGTGCGGTGCGGCTCGGTGTGCTGCGGCTCGGTGTGCTGCGACTCGGTCATCGGCCACCCCCTGCGGCGCTGGTCGCGGCCACCGAGCCGTAGGGAACCGGTGCGGCGACGGCCGGGGCGCCGGGCAGCGGGCCCAGCACCGCGACGCGGTAGCCGTCGCGGCCGAGCAGGTCCTCCCCCGCCCGCGCGGTGATCGTCGACAGCGGTCCGGCGGCCAGCGCGATGAGCACGCTCACCGCGACCAGCGACGACGCCGCCCAGTACATCCCGCGGGCACTGCGCGCGGTGCCGACGACGAGCTCGTCGTCCGGGTCGTCGTCGGGCAGCGGCTCCTTCGGCGTGCCCCAGAAGACCCGCACCCAGACCCGGGCGACGGCGTAGAGGGTGAGCAGACTGGCCAGCACCACGATCCCGGCGACGATCCGGGTCGCCAGGCCCGCGCCCGCCCCGGCCTGCAACAGCGCCAGCTTCGCGACGAAGCCCGACGTCGGCGGCAGCCCGGCCAGGGTGATCGCGGGGATCGCGAACAGCAGCGCCAGGCCCGGCGACGACCGCGCGAGCCCGCCCATCTGCTCGATCGACACCGTCCCCGTCCGCCGGGTGATCAGGCCGCTGACCAGGAACAGCGTGGCCTGCACGGTGATGTGGTGCACGACGTAGAGCGCGGTGCCCGCGACCCCGGCCGGGGTGTAGACCGCCAGCCCGAACAGCATGAACCCGATGTGGCTGACCAGCAGGAACGACAGCAGCCGGTTCAGGTCGTCCTGCGCGACGGCGCCGAGCGCGCCGACGACCATCGTCACCGCGGCCACGATCAGGAGCAGCAGCGACGGGTTCTCCTGGGGGAACACCAGCGTCTGGGTGCGCACCAGCGCGTAGATGCCGACCTTGGTGAGCAGCCCGGCGAACAGCGCGGTGACCGGGGCGGGCGCGTTGGGGTAACTGTCGGGCAGCCAGAAGTGCAGCGGCACGATCGCCGCCTTGATCCCGAACACCACGACGAGCAGCAGCGCCAGCACCGTCGCCAGGCCCGGCGGCAGCTCCCCGACCCGGCCGGCGAGGTCGGCCAGGTTGACCGTGCCGGTGGCCGCGTAGACCAGCCCGACCGCGGTCAGGAACAGCAGCGACGACATCAGCGACACGATCACGTAGGTCATGCCGGAGCGGATCCGTGGCGCCGTCGTGCGCCGGGTGATCAGCACGTAGCTGGAGGCGAGCATGATCTCGAACGCGACGAACAGCGTGAACAGGTCGCCGGTCAGGTAGGCCAGCGACACCCCCGTCGAGAGCAGCAGGAAGATCGGGTGGAACGTGGTGCTGGCGGTCTCCCGGCCGTAGTCGGCGATCCGCTGGTCGATCGCGTAGAGGAGCACGGCGAGCGTGACGACCGTCGAGATGAGCAGCAGCAGCGCCGAGAGCCGGTCGGCGACCAGCACGATCCCCACCGGTGCGGCCCGCCCGCCCAGCTCGGCGACGATCGGGCCGTTGCGGTCCGCGGCGACCAGCAGTACCGCCGCGACGACGACGACCGCGGCCAGCGCCACCACACCGATCGCCCGCTGCAGCGCCGCCTGCCGCCCGACCAGCACCGACAGCGCGGCGCCGAGCATCGGCAGCAGCACCGGCAGCGCGACGAGGGCCTGCACCGTGCTCACCGGCGGCCCTCCTCGAGCTCGTGGGAGTCCGAGGTGTCCTCCGGGAACTCCTCACTCTCCTCGGCGGTGCCCTCCTCCATCGCGCCGTCGACGCCGACGCGGCCGGCGATGCGGCGGTCCTCGACGTCGTCCTGCACCACGTCGTGCCCGACGAGCACCCAGGACCGGTAGCCGAGCGCGAGCAGGTAGGTGGTCAGCGCGAACGTGATGACGATGGCGGTGAGCGCGAGCGCCTGCGGGAGCGGGTCGGCGATGGCGCCCAGCCCGACGGCGTCGAGGATCGGGGCACGGCCGGGCGGCCCGCCTGCGAGCTGCAGCAGCAGGTTCGCGCCGTGCCCGAGCACGACGATGCCGATCAGGATCCGCATCAGGGACCGCTGCATGAGCAGGTAGAACCCCACGGAGTAGAGCACCGCCAGCAGGACGGCCATGGTCAGGTTCACGGTGTACACGCGCGCACCTCCCTCATCGGACGTCCTCCCCGGCCTCGCGGGCGTCGCGGGCGATGCCCGAGCCCAGCGACCGCAGCAGGTCCAGCACCACGCCGATGATCAGCAGGTACACCCCGATCTCGAGCAGCATGCTGGTGGCGATGTCGAGGCCGCCCAGCGGGCCGAGCGGCAGCGTCAGCTTCGTCCCGGACAGCACCGGTTCCCCGAACGCCAGCGGCGCCAGCCCGGTGAGCACGGCCAGCGTCAGGCCCGCCCCGACCACGACCGGTGGCCGCACCCGGAACGACGAGCCCGGCTGGTCGTCGCCACCGGCGATGTGGCGCAGCACGAACGCGAGCCCGGCGACCAGGCCGCCGGAGAACCCGCCACCCGGGCCGTAGTGACCTTCCAGCAGCAGGTACACGGAGAAGACGAGCACGACCGGGAACAACAGCCGGGCCGCGGCCTCCAGCACCAGGGTCCGCTCGCGGACGTCCGGGCAGCCGCCGGGCAGCATCCAGCGTCCGCTGGGGCGGTCCCAGCCGGAGAACTCCTCGGTCCCGTCCGGACCACCGGGGCCGCCGGGACGGTCGGTGTCCACGCTCATCCGCCGATCACCTCCTCCTCGTGCTGCGGGCTGCCGCCGCCGCTGACGACGCGGTCGTGCCGGCGGCGGTCGTGCCGGGTGGCGAGCACCAGGCTCGCGGTTCCCGCGGCGCAGATCAGCAGTACGGCGATCTCGCCGACCGTGTCCATGGCGCGGAAGTCCACGAGGATGGCGCTGATGATGTTGGTGGCGCCGCTCTCCGGGGCGAGCCGGACGAAGCCCTCGGTCGTCGACGGCGGGCCGACCCGGGCCGCAGACAGCGCCACGGCCAGCAGCGCCACCAGGATCCCGGCGGCCCCGGCGACCAGCACCTTCGGCAGCCGGACCCGGTGCTCGGTGTCCGGCTCGGAGAAGTGCGCCGGGAAGCGGCGCAGGACGAACACGAACGCGACCATGGTCAGCGTCTCGACCAGGAACTGGGCCAGCGCGAGGTCCGGTGCGCCGTCGATGACGAACATGCCGCCGATGCCGTAGCCGACGGCGCCGACCAGCAGCACCGCGGTGAACCGGCGCCGCGCCCGGCACAGCGCGATCGCGGCCACGATGACCAGCAGCGCGACCGGGACCTGCATGATCGCGTGGTAGGAGACGTCGGCGGCCGGGAACGTGCCGCGCAGCAGCAGCGCGGAGCCGGGCAGCGCGATCAGCGTCCCGAGCACGACGCCCAGGTAGACCGGCAGCGACCCGATCTGCAGGTGCCCGGTCACCGAGATCGCGGAGCGCTCCAGCGCGGTCACGACGACCTCGTAGCCGCGCTGGGCGGACACCGCGGGCACGCTGCGGTGCCCGGTCGCGGCGCCGCCGAAGCGGTGCAGCAGCAGACCCCCGGCGACGATCACCACGGTCAGCCCCAGCTCGATGCCGAACCCGTGCCACAGCGCCAGCTCGTAGCGGGGTGCGTAGCCGCCGAGTGCCGGGAGCGTGTCGGCGTAGGACGCGGCCAGGCGCTGCACCGCGGGCGTGGCGAAGCCCAGCCCGAGCCCGGCGAGCGCGCACACCCAGGCCGGCGCGGACAGCCCGGCCGGGACCGGCTCGCTGTCGGTCGGCATGGTGCCCTTGCTCGCGAACGCGCCCCACAGGAACCGGGCGGTGTAGGCGACGGTCAGCAGCGAGCCGAGCACGAGACCGGCCAGTACGAGCAGCCCGCGCACGCCGCCCTCCTCGAGGAACGCCGCCAGCGCCGCCTCCTTGCCGACGAAGCCGAGCGTCGGCGGGATGCCCGCCATGGCCAGCCCGGACAGCGCCGCGACCGCGACGAGCCCGCGGCGGCGGCGCCCCAGCCCGCACAGCTCGCGCAGGTCACGGGTGCCGCAGGTCTTGTCGATGGCGCCGACGACCATGAACAGCGGTGCCTTGAACAGCCCGTGTGCGAGCAGCATCGCGATCCCGGCCAGCGCCGCGACCCGGCTGCCTGCGCCGAAGAGCACCATCAGGAACCCGAGCTGGGACACGGTCCCGAAGGCCAGCAGCCGTTTGAGGTCGGTCTGGCGCAGCGCGCGCCAGCCGCCGACGAGCATCGTCGCCACCCCGAGCACGACGACCGGTACCCACCACACCGCGTAGCCGCCGACGGCCGGGCCGAGCCGCGCGACGAGCACGACCCCGGCCTTCACCATCGACGCCGCATGCAGGTAGGCGCTGATCGGGGTCGGGGCGGCCATCGCGTAGGGCAGCCAGGTGTGGAACGGCAGCTGCGCGGACTTGGTCAGCGCGCCCAGCAGGATCAGCACCAGCGCGAACGCCAGCGACCAGGGGTGCCCGCCGTCGAGGGTCCCCGCGGCGGCGTGCTCGATCAGCGCCGGGATCCGGTAGGTGCCCGCGGTCTCGCCGAGCAGCACGATCCCGAGCAGCATCCCGAGCCCGCCGAACACCGTGACCACGAGCGCCTGCACCGCGGCACGCCGGTTCTCCCGGTAGCGGCCACCCTGCCCGACCAGCAGGAACGACGTCAGCGACGTCAGCTCCCAGAAGACGTAGAGGGTGAGCAGGTCGTCGGCCAGCACCAGGCCGAGCATCAGCCCGGCGAAGGTCACCAGCAGCGATGCCGATCGGGCCGCGTCGGCGGAACGGGGCCCGAAGTACCAGGCCGCGTAGACCATGATCAGCGCCCCGACCCCGGACACCAGGACGGTCATCGCCAGGGCCAGGGCGTCCATCCGCAGGCTGAGCGTGAGCCCGAGCTGCGGGGCCCAGTCGATCTCGTCGGCCACCCCGCCGTCGAGCACCCGCGGGGTCATCGTCAGCGCCCAGACCAGCGTCCCCGCCAGCAGCACCGCGCCCGCGCCGAACGCGGCCCTGCGGTTGCGCCGCGCAAGCACCAGCAGGCACGGGGCGATCAGCAGGTGGACGGCCACGACGGCGAGCACCGGTTCCTCCTCGGCTCCTCGGACGGACTGGCAGGCGGCCGGGTGCGGTGACACCGGGGCGGGTCACCGGCGGCACGTCGCCCCGCTCGGGGAACGATCACGACCGGATCGGCGCAACCGGACTTTTCCCCCGGCGCGCCTCAGCTGTCACAGTACCGGTCCCGCGGGCGATCAGCCCGTGAGCGGCTTCGCGAAGCACGCGGCGCGGGGATCGTCACGATGTGCCCCGAAACTCCCGATCGGCTGGTATCCGCTGCTGCGGTACAGCGCGATCGCCTCCGGCTGGATCGTGCCGGTCTCGAGGATCGCCCGGCTCCGCCCGGACGCCGCGGCGGTGCGTTCCAGCTCGGCGAGCAGCGCGCGGGCGTACCCGCGACCGCGGGCGCCGGGGACGACGTACATCCGCTTGATCTCGGCGTCGCCGTCGCGGCGCTCGGGGTCGGCCGGGTCGGCGCCGTGGGCCCGCCAGGCCCCGGTCGCGACCGGGCGGCCGTCCTCGACGCCGAGGAGGTAGCAGCCGTGCGGCGGGACGAACTCGGCCGCGGTCATCACGGTCTGGTCGCCGAAGCCGTACAGCTCGTCGTAGGTGGCCTGGAGGTCGGTGTTGAGGGCGACGACGTCGGGGTCGTCGAAGGCGGCGAGTCGCAGCTCGAGCACGCGCCCACCGTAGCGAGGGCCTGATCGTCACCAGGTCACGGGCAGGCTCCGGATACCACCGGTGAGCACGTCGTTGCGCAGCTCCAGGTCGGTGCGCGGCACCGCGAGGCGCAGGCCCGGGAAGCGGGCGGGCAGCGCGCGGAACACCTCGGTCAGCTCGACCCGGGCCAGGCTCGCGCCGATGCAGAAGTACGGGCCGTGCCCGAACGCCAGGTGCGCGGGGCGGCGCTCGCCCTCGAACTCGTCGGGGTCGTCGAACTCCCGCGGGTCCCGGTTCGCCGCGCCCGCGGACAGCAGGATCGCGTCGCCGGCGGCGATGTTCGTCCCGGCGAGGTCGATGTCGTCGTGGGCGTAGCGCAGGATGCCGGCGTTGGAGCCGGGCTGGGCCATGCGCAGGATCTCCTCGACGACGTCGTCGGCGCGGCCGGGGTCGGCGCCCAGCGCCGCCCACTCCTCCGGCCGGCTCAGCAGCAGCACGGTGCCGACGTCGATCCGGCCGACGGTCGTCTCGTGCCCGGCGAACAGCAGCCCCGCGCCCAGCCCGGCCAGCCCGTCGCGGTCCTCGCTCCGCTCGGACATCCGGGCGAAGTCGGACAGGACGTCCTCGCCGGGCTCGGTGTCCTTCCGGTCGATCAGCTCACGCATGTAGGCGGCGAGCTGTGCGGCGTCGCGCTCGGCGCGCTCGCGGTCGTCGAGCCGGCTCAGGCCCTCCGACCAGCCGCTGAACCTCTCCCGGTCCGCGAACGGGACCCCCAGCAGCTCGCAGATGACCAGCACCGGCAGCGGGAACGACAGCACCTCGTGCAGGTCCGCGCCGGGTCCCGCCGCCTCCAGGGCGTCGAGCCGCTCGGCGACCAGCTCGGCGATGTGCTCACGCAGCCGGCCCATCCGCCGTGCGGAGAACGCCGGGGCCAGCAGGCGCCGCATCCGGGTGTGCTTCTCCCGCTCGGTGTCCGGGGTCTCGCCGTTCGGGCCACCGAAGATGATCGAGCCGGAGATCTTCGCGGCCTGCTCGGGGTTCGGGTGGCCGCGGCCCAGGCGGGTGTCGGCGAACAGGGCCTTGGCCTCGGCGTAGCCGGTGACCAGCCACGCGACGTCGCCGGCCGGGGTGCGGACCGGGGTGATCGGGCCGCGCTCGCGCATCTGCTCGTAGAGCGGGGCGAGCTCCAGGACGTCGCCGCGCGGGAACGGCAGGCGGGGCAGGTCCTCGGCGGTGGTCTCCGTGCTCTGCGTGGTGGGCATGGTCACGACGGTAGGCCGCTCACGCCGGTCGCGGCGTCCATCCGGAGGCGGATCCGGGGTGGACAGGGGGAGCCCCTCGGCGACTCACCCGTCGTGCAGGACCTCCTGCAGCACCGCGGCGTGGCTGACCTGCGGGTCGCGGGCAGCGGTGAGCAGCACCAGTCCCCCGGCCGCCGCCCGCTCGCGCAGCTCCTGCAGCGCCGCCGCCCGCCCGGAGTCGGCCAGTTCCGCCCGGTACCGGCGGGCGAACTCGTCGAACCGGGCCGGGTCGTGGCCGAACCACTTCCGCAGCTCCGCCGACGGCCCGACGTGCTTGCACCAGTCGTCGAGGTCGGCGGCGTCCTTGCGCATCCCGCGCGGCCAGATCCGGTCGACGAGGACCCGCACGTCGCCGCCGGACCGGGCGTCGTACACCCGGCCGACGGCGACGCCGGACCGCGTCCCCATCAGCGCCGCTCCATCAGCTCGGGGCGCCGGCCTTCGCCTTCTGCCGCCAGTGGGTCAGGGCGCGCTCGGTGTAGCCGTTGGGCTCCTTCGCCCCGGCGAACACCAGCTCGAGCGCGGCCTGGAAGGACTCGCTGTGCTCCAGGTCCTTGGCCATCGGCGGGTAGCCGGGCTCGCCGGCGTTCTGCTCGTCGACGATCGCGGCCATCCGGGCGAAGGTGTCGCGCACCTGCTCCTCGGTGACGACGCCGTGCGCCAGCCAGTTCGCGATGAGCTGGCTGGAGATCCGCAGCGTCGCCCGGTCCTCCATCAGCCCGACGCCCTCCAGGTCGGGCACCGTCGAGCAGCCGATGCCCATGCCGACCCAGCGCACGACGTAGCCGAGGATCGACTGGGCGTTGGTCTCCAGCTCGTGGGTGACGTCCTCGGCCGACAGCGACGACGGGTCGGCCAGCGGCAGCTCGAGGAGCTTGCGCCGGTCGGCGATGCCGCGCTGCGCGATCTGTTCCTGCACCTGCTGCACCGGGACCCGCAGGTAGTGCAGGGCGTGCAGGGTCGCCGCGGTCGGCGACGGCACCCAGGCGCAGTTCGCGCCGGCCTTCGGGTGGCCGATCTTCTGCTCGATCATCTCGGCCATCGCGGCGGGCTTGGCCCACATGCCCTTGCCGATCTGCGCGGCGTGCTCGAACCCGGCGGCCAGCGCGACGTCGACGTTGCGGTCCTCGTAGGTCTGCAGCCACGTCGTGGACTTCATGTCGCCCTTGGGCAGCACCGGCCCGGCCCGGAAGCAGGTGTGGATCTCGTCGCCGGTCCGGTCCAGGAACCCGGTGTTGACGAAGATGACCCGGTCCTTCGCCTCGGCGATGCAGGCGGCGAGGTTGGCGGTGGTCCGCTTCTCCTCGTCCATGATCCCGATCTTGAGCGTGTTCGGCTCCAGCCCGAGTGCCTCCTCGACCGCGGCGAACAGCTCCACGGTCAGCGCGACCTCCTCGGGGCCGTGCTGCTTGGGCTTGACGATGTAGACGCTGCCGGCCCGGGAGTTGGTGTGCGGGCCCTTGTGCTGCAGGTCGTAGAGCCCGGCGACGGCGGAGACCAGCGCGTCGAGCACTCCCTCGGCGACCTCGGCACCGTCGGCGGTGAGGACCGCGTTGGTGGTCATGTGGTGCCCGCAGTTGCGCACGAGCATCAGCGAGCGGCCGGGCAGGGTGAGCTCCGAGCCGTCCGGGGCGGTGTAGGTGCGGTCCGGGTTGACCCGCCGGGTGACGGTCTTCCCGCCCTTGGTGAACTCCGCGGTCAGGTCGCCGGTGAGCAGCCCCAGCCAGGTGCGGTAGGCCAGCGCCTTGTCCTCGCCGTCGACGGTCGCGACCGAGTCCTCCAGGTCGACGATCGTGGTGACGGCGGACTCCAGCACGGCGTCGGCGACGTCGGCGTGGTGCTGCTGCCCGACCTGGGTCGTCGGGTCGATCGTCAGCTCCAGGTGCAGCCCGTTGCGGGTGAGCAGCACGGCGCCGCGGCCGTCGTCGTCGATCGCGCGGAAGCCGGCGAACTGCGCCGGGTCGGCGAGTGCCACCTGCCCGTCCGCGGTCTCGGCGACCAGCCCGTCGGCCGACGGCCGGTAGGCGGTGACTGCGGCGTGGCTGCCGGTGGCCAGCGGGAACAGCTCGTCGAGCAGCTCGTCGGCCGCGGTGATCACCTGGGCGCCGCGGCGCTCGTCGTAGCCGGGGGCGAGCTCGCCGGTCTGCGGGAGCGCGTCGGTGCCGTAGTAGGCGTCGAACAGCGAGCCCCAGCGGGCGTTGGCGGCGTTGAGCGCGTAGCGCGGGACGGTCGCCGGCACCACCAGCTGCGGGCCCGCGACCTCGGCGATCTCGCGGTCCACCCGGTCGACGTCGATCGCGGCCGGGGTGGCCGGCTCGTCGGCGAGGTAGCCGAGCTCGGTGAGCAGCTGTTCGTAGTCCTCGAGCGTTCCGGCGCCGTGCTCGGCGTGCCAGGCATCGATCCGGGCCTGGAGCTCGTCGCGGCGGGCCAGCGCGTCGGCGATCCTCGGCGCGAACCGCTCCTGCAGCTGCGCCAGCGTCGACCAGAACTCGTCGGCGGTCAGGTCGACCTGCGCCAGCAGCTCCTCCTCGACGAACGAACGCAGGTGCGGGTCGATCCGGAGACCGGAGCTGTCGGCCATGGTGTGACCACCCTCTCTTCCTCGGCAGGGTTCGGCGATTCTGCTCTCGCCGATTTCGTACCAGTGGATTATTGTTTCCGCATCATGGAAGTTAGCAACCGCTCACCGGGTCGCACCCCGGGGCGGTGAGCGGGCGGTACGTCCACACCCCGACGTACCCTCCTGTGAGTCCCGCCACGCGCACCGCACCGCCGCGCACCGCAGAGCGAGGGAGTGCATCGATGCCTCTGGAACCCGCGGTCCACGACGAGTTCGTCGCCCTGCTGGGCGCCGCCGACGTGATCGACGACCCCGTCCGTACCCGCTCCTACGAGTGCGACGGCCTGACCGGCGCCCGGGTCGTGCCCGAGCTGGTGCTGCTGCCGCGCACCGCCGAGGACGTCGCAGGCTGCGTGCGCATCTGCGCGCTGCACGACATCCCGTTCGTCGCCCGCGGCGCCGGGACCGGGCTGTCCGGCGGCGCGCTGCCGGTCGCCGACGGCGTCGTCATCGGGCTGAACCGGCTCGACCGCATCCTGGAGGTCGACCCGGAGAACCGGCGCGCGGTGCTGGAGCCGGGCGTCACGAACCTGGAGATCACCGCCGCGGCGTCGCCGTACGGGCTGTACTTCGCGCCCGACCCGTCGTCGCAGCAGGTGTGCACGATCGGCGGCAACGTCGCCGAGAACTCCGGCGGCGCGCACTGCCTCAAGTACGGCTTCACGACCAACCACGTGCTGTCGATGGAGGTCGTGCTGCCCGACGGCACCCTGGTCACCCTGGGTACGGACTCCGCCGAGCAGGCCGGGCCCGACCTGCGCGGTGTGTTCCTCGGCTCCGAGGGGACGCTCGGCGTGGTCACGAAGGTGACCGTGCGGCTGCTCCGCACCCCGGAGGTCATGCGCACGCTGCTCGCGGACTTCCCGTCGGTCGCCGCGGGCGGGCGGGTGGTGTCCGACATCGTCGCCGCCGGGATCGTGCCCGCCGCCGTCGAGATGATGGACGCGCTGGCGATCGAGGCCGCCGAGGGCGCCACCGGGGCCGGGTACTCCCTGGACACGCCGGCCGCGCTGGTCGTCGAGCTCGACGGCACCGTCGAGGAGTGCGAGGACCAGTTCCGGCGGGTCGAGGAGATCTGCGACCGGCACGGCTGCACCCGGCTGCACGTCGCGGGCTCGCCGGAGGAGCGCGCGAAGATCTGGAAGGGCCGCAAGGCAGCGTTCGCCGCCGTCGGCCGGATCTCACCGGACTACATCGTGCAGGACGGCGTCGTCCCCCGGACCCGGCTCGCCGAGGCCCTGGAGCGCATCGGCGAGATGGGTGAGCGGGCCGGGCTGCGCGTCGCGAACGTCTTCCACGCCGGCGACGGCAACCTGCACCCCCTGGTGCTGTTCTGCGCCGCCGACGGCGAGACCGAGCGCGCCGAGGACCTGGCCCGCGAGATCGCCGAGCTGTGCGTGTCGATGGGCGGGTCGCTGTCCGGTGAGCACGGCATCGGCACCGACAAGGCCTGCTCGATGCCCAAGATGTACGGCGAGGACGACCTGGCCGTGATGGATCGCGTCCGGTCCGCGTTCGACCCCGAGCACATCTGCAACCCGGGCAAGCTGCTGCCGACCCCGCGGCTCTGCGGGGAGAAGCCCGGGAAGTACCGCCCGCACCCGCTGGAGGAGGCCGGTCTGATCGAACGGCTCTGAGCCCGGTCGAACGGCTCCGACGGCCCGGCGCACCGACGCGCCGGCGCACGCCGCCCACCTGCGAGAAAGGGCCCGAACCATGACCCGCGCCGCACCCACCACGCTGCGCCCCACCTCGTCGGCCGAGGTGCGGGACGCCGTCCTCGACACTCCCGGCCGGCTCGCGATCACCGGGGCAGGCACCGCCGCGGGCTGGGCCGGACGTCTCGGCTCCGGCGACCGCCCGGTCGACGCGACGCTCGACCTGTCCGGCCTGTCCGGGGTGATCACGCACAACCCCGGCGACATGACCGTCTCGGTGCTCGCCGGGACCCCCGTCCGCGACCTGCAGGCCGAGCTCGCCGAGCACGGGCAGCGGCTCGCGCTCGACGCCGCCCGGATCAGGCGCGGCGCCACCGTCGGCGGCCTGGTCGCCACGGCCGACGCAGGCCCGTCCGCCCTGGTCTACGGCGGCATGCGCGACCTCGTGATCGGCACGACGACCGTGCTCGCCGACGGCACGATGGTGCGCAGCGGCGGCCACGTGATCAAGAACGTGGCCGGCTACGACGTCGCGAAGCTCCTGCACGGCAGCTACGGCACGTTCGGCGTGCTGGTCGAGGTCGTGCTGCGGTTGCACCCGGTGCCTGCCGCGGTGGCCACGGTCGCCGTCGACGGGCCCATCGAGGCCGCGGCCGGGCTGGTCGACGAGATCGTCCGCAGCCCGCTGGAGCCGATCGCCTGCGAGTGGATCTCCGACGGTCCCGGTCGGCTGCTCGTCCGGCTGGAGGGCGGCACACGGACGCTGCCCGACCGGGTCGGGCGGCTGCGGGAGCTGCTCGGCGACGCCGCCCGCGAGGCCGGGGAGGACGTGTGGGAGACCCACGCCGCGCTCACCGCCGGGCCCGGGCCGGAGTCCGGGGACGCCGTCGTCCGGATCGGGTGTGCCCCGGCCCGGCTCGCACCGCTGCCGGCGCAGCTGCCGGTGCGTGCGGTGACCGCGGGCCTGGCCACCGGCGTCGCCACGGTCACCGTGCCCGCCGCGGCGGTGCCCGAGGTGCACGCCACCGTCGCCGCCGCGAACGGCACCTCGGTGCTGCGCGACCGCCCCGCCGACGCCGATGTCCCGGCCTGGGGCCCGGAGCCCTCGGCCATGCCGGTGTTCCGCGCGCTCAAGGACCGGCTCGACCCCGACGCCCGGTTCGCCCCCGGCCGTTTCGACCCCTGGATGTGAGGCACCCGTGACGAGCACCCACGAGAGCGACGGCGTCGTCCCCACCGGCGGCACGCCCACCGGCGCCGCCGAGACCAAGATGGACCGGCAGGGGCCGAGCGCGTTCGACCCGATCCAGCCGCCGGAGCGCGAGCTCCTCGACGACTGCGTGCACTGCGGGTTCTGCCTGCCCACCTGCCCCACCTACGTGCTGTGGGGCGAGGAGATGGATTCCCCGCGCGGCCGGATCCTGCTGATGGACCTGGCCGAGAAGGGCGACATCGGGCTCGACGGGCCGTTCACCGAGCACATGGACAACTGCCTGGGCTGCATGGCGTGCGTGACCGCGTGCCCGTCCGGGGTGCAGTACGACAAGCTGCTCGAGTCGGTGCGCCCGCAGATCGAGCGCAACGTGCCGCGCACCCGGGCCGACCAGCTGTTCCGCGACGCGATCTTCGCGTTGTTCCCGTACAAGCGGCGGCTGCGGCTGGCCGCGCTGCCCGGCGCGCTCTACCAGAAGCTGCGCGCCGTGCCCGCGGTCCGGAAACTGGCCGACGAGCTGCCCGGCAGGCTGCCGACGGGAACGATGAGGCGGCTCGCGGCGATGGAATCGCTGCTGCCGCCGGTCTCGGTGCGCGAGGCCTTCGCGACGCTGCCGGTGCACACCGCCGCCGTCGGGCGCCGCCGGGCCCGGGTCGCGCTGCTGTCCGGCTGCGTGCAGGACGTGTTCTTCCACCGGGTCAACGGGGCCACCGTCCGCGTGCTGTCCGCCGAGGGCTGTGACGTGCTCGTCCCGCGCGAGCAGCAGTGCTGCGGTGCCCTGGAGATCCACGCCGGGCGTGCGGAGACCGCGATGGAGCGGGCCAAGCGCACGATCGCCCGGTTCGAGTCGCTCGACGTCGACGCGATCGTCACCAACGTCGCCGGGTGCGGCTCCTCGCTCAAGGACTACGGCCACCTGCTCGCCGACGACCCGGAGTGGGCCGCGCGGGCGGCGGCGTTCTCCGCGCGGTGCCGCGACGTGCACGAGGTCCTCGCCGACCTCTACTCCCGCCCCGAGAGCGACGACGGCGGCCCCCGCGCGCCCCGCACGCCCGTCCCGGACCGGGTCGCCTACCACGACGCGTGCCACCTCGGGCACGCCCAGGGCGTCCGGAACCAGCCGCGGGAGGTGCTGCGCACCATCCCCGAGCTGGAGCTGCTCGACATCGCCGAGGCGTCGCTGTGCTGCGGGTCGGCAGGCATCTACAACATGACGATGCCCGACGCCGCCGCCGAGCTCGGCGAGCGGAAGGCGCAGAAGATCCGCGACGTGGCGCCACAGGTCGTGGTGACCGCGAACCCGGGCTGCCTGCTGCAGATCGCGAAGTACCTGCCCGACGAGAGCTTCGGTGACGTGCCGCTGCTGCACCCGATCCAGCTGCTCGACGCCAGCATCCGCGGGGCCGGGGTCCCGCACCGATGACCCTGCTCGTCTCCGGGGGCGTGCTCGCCGAGGGCGCCTACCAGCAGGACCCGCAGGCCGTCGGCGGGTCCCTGGCCGCCTCGGCGCTGGTGTCGCTGCTGCCGCTGGCGACGGTGTTCGTGCTGCTCGGGGTGTTCCGGACCAAGGCGCAGTGGGCGGCGCTGGCCGGGCTCGCGGTGGCGCTGGTCGTCGCCGTCGCCGGGTTCGGGATGCCGGTCGGGCAGTCGCTGCTGGCCGCGTCGCACGGGGCGGTCTTCGGGTTGTTCCCGATCCTGTGGATCGTCGTGAACGCGCTCTGGGTCTACAACATGACCGTCGCGACCGGGCACTTCGACGTGCTGCGGCGCAGCTTCGGGGCGCTGTCGTCGGACACCCGCACCCAGGCCATCCTCGTCGCGTTCTGCTTCGGCGGGCTGCTGGAGGCGCTCGCCGGGTTCGGGGCGCCGGTGGCGATCACCGCGGTCATGCTGATCGCGCTGGGCTTCGACAAGCTCAAGGCCGCGGTGGTGGCGCTGGTCGCGAACACCGCGCCGGTCGCGTTCGGCGCGATGGGTGTCCCGGTGATCACGCTGGCCCGGGTGGCGGGGCTGCCGCTGGACCAGGTCTCGGCGGTGGTCGGGCGGCAGACGCCGGTGCTCGCGCTGTTCGTGCCGCTGGTGCTGGTGTTCCTGGTCGACGGCCGCCGCGGGTTGCGCGAGGCGTGGGTGCCCGCGGTCGTCGGCGGCGTGGTGTTCGCCCTGGCCCAGTTCCTGACCTCGAACTACGTCTCGGTGGAGCTCACCGACATCGTCGCCTCGCTGGCCGGGGCGCTGGCCGTGGTCGGGATGACGCGGGTGCAGCCGGACGCGGTGTGGGCCGCCCGCTCCCCCGCCCCGGTCGCGGTCACCACCGGTCCCGACACCACCGGCTCCGGGGCCACCGGCTCCGGCTCCACCGGTTCCGGGGACGTCCCGGTGGACTCCCCGCGCGACGTCCGCCTCGCCTACGCGCCCTACGTCGTGATCGTCGCGGTGTTCGCCATGGCACAGCTCCCCGGGATCAAGGACGCGGTCGACTCGCTGAAGATCGCGTTCACCTGGCCGGGGCTCGACGTGGTCACCCCGCAGGGCACACCGCACTCGACGACGAAGTTCTCGCTGACCTGGCTGTCCACCGCGGGCACCCTGATGGTCGTCGCCGGGGTGGTCATCGCGGTGCTGCTGAAGGTCTCCGCAGGACGCGCCCTGGCCGCCTGGGGCCGCACCGTGCACGACCTGCGCTGGGCGATCCTGACCGTCACGTCGGTGCTGGCACTGGCGTACGTCATGAACGCCTCCGCGCAGACGACGGCGATCGGGCTGCTCATCGCCGGAGCCGGTGCCGGGCTCGGCTTCCTGTCGCCGGTGCTGGGCTGGTTCGCGGTCGCGGTCACCGGCTCGGACACCTCGGCGAACGCACTGTTCGGGTCGCTGCAGGTGACCGCGGCGCAGGCCGCCGGGCTGCCGCCGGACCTGCTGGCCGCGGCGAACTCCTCCGGCGGGGTGCTGGGGAAGATGCTGTCCCCGCAGAACCTGACGATCGCCTGTGTCGCGGTGAAGCTGGAGGACCAGGAGGGCCTGCTGCTGCGCCGGGTCCTGGGCTGGAGCCTGGGGATGCTGGTGGTGCTCGCGGCGCTGATCGCGCTGCAGGCGACGCCGGTGCTGGGGTGGATGCTGCCCTGACGGCGGCGGATGCGCGGGGCGGCCGGGATCCTGGTCGGCGAATGCCTCACCGGCTGAGGTATCTCCCCGGGTTCGTGGCTCCCGGGGCCCCACGACAGCGACGGCGAGCGGCCTCCTGCATGCGAACGCCTCACCTGCTGAGGCATCTCCCCGGGGACGACGATGCAGACGACGCAGCCCCGGAGTGTGATCGTGACGACCTCGCCCCGACCAGCGGTAACAGCCCGGCCCCGGACGACGATGAACCGGCCGTGCAGGAAACCGTTGTGACCTCGAGCGAGTCCATGGCCGAGCCCACGCCGGAGCCCCGGCACGACGAGCAGCAGCCGAAGCCGGAGCTGTCGTACCAGGACCGGCACTTCCCGCAGACGCTCGTCGCGCTGGACCCGCCGACGCTGCCCGCGGCGAACCTGACCCCGCCGCCGGCGGAGTTCCGGCAGTTCCCCGCCCCGGAGCGTTCGGAGCCCGGGCACCCGCAGCTGCGCCGCCGGCTGCGGAACCTGTTCCTGTTCTGGCGCCGCGGAGCCTGATCCCGCCGGGGCCGCGCCTCACGTCGTGAAGTGCGCCCAGCCCGGCCCGCCGTCCCAGGTCCGCCCGTCGACGGTCACCACCGGCCCGCCCTCGCCGGGCGCCTCGGCGACGCCGATCTCCGCCCAGCCCTCGGGCAGCGGGGTGTCCGGGCCGAACGTCGCGACCAGCGCGTGGTCCTCGCCCCCGGTCAGGATCCAGGTCATCGGGTCCAGCCCGAGCACCGATCCCATCTCGGCGAGCTTGTCCGGCACCGCGAACGCCGAGGACCGCAGCCGTACCGCCACCCCGGACGCCTGCGCGACGTGCCCGAGGTCGGCCAGCAGCCCGTCCGACACGTCGATCATGGCGGTGGCGCCGGCGTCGGCGGCCTGCGGACCGGCCGCGTAGGGCGGGGCCGGGGTGCGGTGTGCGTCGACCAGCGCCGCGGGCGAGCGGAACCCGCGGCCCAGGACGGCGAGCCCGGCCGCGGACCAGCCGAGCCGCCCGCACACCGCGACCCGGTCCCCGGCCCGGGCGCCTCCGCGGGTCACCGGGGCACGTCCCTGCAGGTCACCGAGCGCGGTCACGGACAGCACGATCACCGGCCCGGACGTCAGGTCCCCGCCGACGACGCCCGCACCGGCAGGCGTCGCCTCCGCCCACAGCCCGTCGGCGAGCTTCTCCAGCGACGACGCCGGCGTCGACGACGGGCACGCCAGCCCCACCAGCAGTGCCGTCGGCACCGCGCCCATCGCCGCGACGTCGGCCAGGTTCGCCGCCGCGGCCTTGCGCCCGATCTGCTCCGGCGAGGACCAGTCGAGCCGGAAGTGCACCCCCTCGACGAGCACGTCGGTGCACGCGACGACCCGCCCGTCGGGCGCGGCGACGACCGCGGAGTCGTCACCGGGACCGAGCACGGTCGTGGCCGGTTGAGCACGGTGCGTGGCGACCCGGGCGATCAGCTCGAACTCCCCGACCTCGCGGAGTGAGACGCTCGCCTCGGATCCGCCCTCGGGCGTGAACGCGGATGGGGGCACGGGGTGACCTCCGGTAGGTTCGGCCTCCGACATTCCTGCCGCCAACGATCCACCTCCGGCGGCAATTACCGGAAAGGGGCACGCCGTGGTGCAGGCATTCATCCTCGTCCAGACCGAGGTCGGGAAGGCGGCCGCCGTCGCCTCCGAGATCGGCGGTCTCCCGGGCGTGGTCTCGGCCGAGGACGTCACCGGACCGTACGACGTGATCGTGCGCGCCGAGGCCGACGACGTCGACCAGCTCGGCAAGCTCGTCGTCGCGCGGGTCCAGAACGTCAACGGGATCACCCGGACGCTGACCTGCCCGATCGTCAAGCTCTCCTGACCGACGGGACGACGGGCGTGGCGGGACGGGGCCGGGTGTCACCACCGGTGGTGGTGGCGCTGGCGCTGCCCCTGCTGCTCGCGCTCGTCGTCGCCGGTGTCGGCATCTGGTCGCGGCTGAGCTCGGGCCCCGACACCGGCCCGCTCGCGCTGCCGCCCGCCGCGGCACCGCAGGCCGCCGGCCCGCCGTGCGACGCCGTGCTGGGAGCCCTGCCCGCCGAGCTCCCCGCCGATCCCGCCCCGCTGCCGTCGCGCGAGATCGACCCGCCGGTGCCGGGCGCCCGGGCCTGGGCGGCCGCACCGGAGCCGGTCGTGCTGCGCTGCGGCACCGAACGGCCCGCCGCGCTGGGTCCCACCTCGCCGCTGATCGTGGTCAACGGGGTGAGCTGGCTGCCGCTCGGCACCCCGCCCGGCGGCCTCGCGACGACCTACGCCGTCGTCGACCGCGGGATCCACCTGGAGCTCTCCGCGCCCGCGGAGGTCGGTTCGGCCCCGCTGCAGACCGTGTCCGACGCCGTCACCGCGCACCTGCCGGCACAGCCGGTCCAGGTACGCTGACCTGCACTGATCTGGACGGTGCCCCGGCTCAGCGCAGGCCGGTGCCGCGCGCGATCGCCGTCTCGACCAGCGTGGTCAGCAGCTCGGAGTAGTCGATGCCGGTGACCGCCCACATCTTCGGGTAGGCCGAGGACGCGGTGAACCCGGGCATCGTGTTGACCTCGTTGACCACGATCGACCCGGTCTCGGTGTCGACGAAGAAGTCCACCCGGGCCAGTCCCTGTGCGTCGAGCGCGCGGAACGCGGTGACCGCCTGCGCGCGCAGCTCGGCGACGATCTCGTCGTCGAGCTTGGCGGGGATGTCCAGCTCCATGGTGTCGAGGTACTTGGACTCGAAGTCGTAGAACTCGCCGCCGAAGCTGAGCTCGGCGGGCAGGCTGGCGCGGACGCTGCCGTCCGGGAACTCCAGCACCGCGCACTCGACCTCGCGGCCGGGGACGGCCGCCTCGACCAGCACCTTCGGGTCGTGCTCGCGGGCGTCGTCGATCGCGGCGTCCAGCGCGGCGGCGTCGGTCACCCGGGTCACGCCCATCGACGACCCGGCGCGCGAGGGCTTCACGAACAGCGGCAGGCCGAGGCGGTCGCGGTCGGCGAACCCGATGCCGGTGCCCGGGCGCAGGACGACGCCGTCGGCGACGGTCAGGCCCTCGGCGGCCAGGAGCTTCTTGGCGAACTCCTTGTCCATCCCGACGGCGGAGGCGAGCACGCCCGCGCCGACGTAGGGGACGCCTGCCATCTCGAGCAGGCCCTGGATGGTCCCGTCCTCGCCGAAGGCGCCGTGCAGCACCGGGAACACGACGTCGATGTCCGACAGCGCCTCCCCCGCCGCGCCGGGCTCCAGGCGGACCAGGCCGCGGCCGGGCTCGCCGGGCAGCACGACCGCGTCGGCGGTGCCGTCGACCTCGGGCAGCGTGCGCCCGGAGATCTTCAGCGTCTCGGCGTCGCTGGTGCCGACCACCCAGGAGCCGTCGCGGGCGATGCCGACCGGGACGGCCTCGAAACGCTCCGGGTCGAGATGGGTGAGCACGCTGCCTGCGGAGACGCAGGAGATGGCGTGCTCGGAACTGCGTCCACCGAAGACGACGGCGACCTTGACCCGGTCGGTACTCATGGGGGAAGAGGGTAGGCGGGCCCGCACCGTCCGTCCGGGCCGGGGCGGGCCGCGCTCAACCGTGCCGGGCCCCCGGCCGCGGCTCGAGCAGCAGCTGCAGCGCGGTCGCCAGCTCGGTGCGGGAGCCGGCGGCGAAGCCCACGACCAGCCCGGACGCGGCGGGCGGGCCCTCGTAGTAGTCGGCCAGCCCGGTGACGTGCACGTCCGGCGCCCCGGCCACGGTCTCCCGCTCGGCCTCGGCGCCGGGCAGCTCCAGGACCAGGTGCGCCCCGGCCGGGTCGCCGGAGGCCGGGAGTCCTGCGCGGGCCGCGGCGGCCAGGACGTCCTCGCGGCGGGCCCGCAGCTCGCGCCGCAGCCGTCGCAGGTGGCGGGCCAGGTCGCCGTGCGCGGCGAGCGCGGCGAACACCCGCTGCCCGGCCGGGGACGGGCGGGTCCCGGTCGCCGAGCGCAGCCGCAGCCAGGCGTCGCGGACCGCCGGTGGGGCCACGGCCCAGCCGGCACCGAGCGTCGGGCTGACGATCTTGCTGGAGGTGCCGAGGTGCACGACGCGTTCCGGGGCGAGCGCGGCCAGCAGCGGCAGCGGGGCGACGTCGTAGCGGAGCTCGCCGTCGTAGTCGTCCTCGATCACCAGCAGGTCCTCGGCGCGGGCCCGTTCGACCAGCGCCACCCGCCGCTCCGCCGCCATCCGGACGGCGAGCGGGAACTGGTGCGCGGGCGTGCAGTAGACCGCGGCGCAGCCGGGCGGGACCTGCTCGACGACGAGGCCGTCGGCGTCGACCGGGACCGGTGCGACCGCCAGGCCTGCGGCCCGCAGCGCGGACACCGCCCGCCGGTAACCCGGTTCCTCGACGGCGACGGTGGCCCCGGCGGGCAGGATCCGGGCGAGCTCGGCGACCGCGGCCGAGGTCCCGGCGGTGGCCAGGACGTCGCCGGTGGTCGCGGTGAGGCCGCGGTGGCGCAGCAGGTGTTCGGCGACGGCGGCCCGGAACGCGGGCACCCCGTCCGGCAGCGGGGCGTCGTCGGGATCGGGGTCGGCGGCGGCCCGCCAGGCGCGGCGCCACATCGCCGGGTCCAGCGCGGCGACGCACGGGCGGCCGGGGAACAGCGAGTACCGCGGGCCGGGGTCGTCGGTGTCCGCAGCCGGTCGCGGTTCCCTCTGCGGGGCAGCGGGTCCGGTCCCGGCCGCCGGGACGTTCGTGACGTAGGTGCCCGAACCGGTGCGCCCGGCGACCCACCCCTCGGCGAGCAGCTGGTCGTAGGCGGCGGCGGTGACCGTGCGGCTCACGTCCAGCGCCGTGGCCAGCGTGCGGGTCGAGGGCAGCCGGTCCCCGGGGCGCAGCGTCCCACCGGACGCGGCGTCGCGGAGCCGGTCGGCGAGCTGCGCGGCCAGCGGCACCGGGGAGGCCCGGTCCAGCGGCAGCGGCGGCACGTTCTCGGTGGGCACCGAAGCGGCCTTCCGATCGAGGCGGTGAATGGCCATTCCAGGATGCCACTCTGCGCGCGAGCATGGTTCGCATGACGCTCTCCCCCACCGACCGCAGCACGATCCGGCGCAACCGGGAGCGTGGCGCGAGCGACCCCGCGGCCCTGCACGCGATCCTCGACGAGGGCCTCGTGTGCCACCTCGGCTTCGTGCGCGACGGCGACCCGGTCGTCCTGCCCACCGCCTACGGCCGCGACGGCGACACCCTCTACCTGCACGGATCCACCGGTGCGCGCTACCTGGCCGGCGACGAGCTGCCGTGCTGCGTGACCGTCACCCACCTCGACGGCGTCGTGCACGCCCGCGCCGTCATGCACTTCTCGATGAACTACCGCAGCGCCGTCGTGCACGGCGTCGCGCGGAAGGTGACCGATCCCGGCGAGCGGTGGCGCGCGCTCGAGGTGATCGTCGAGCAGCTGACGCCGGGTGCCTGGAACCACGCGCGGCGGCCGGACCGGCGCGAGCTGGCCGCGACCGCGGTGTTCGCCCTCGACCTCGCCGAGGCCAGCGTCAAGATCAGGAACGGCCCGCCGTCCGACGACGAGGCCGACGTGCTCGCCGACGCGGCCTGGGCGGGCGTGGTGCCCGTCCGGACCGTGTACGGCACCCCGGAACTGGCCCCTGACCTGCGGGGACACCACGACGTCCCGGCGCACGTGCGGAGCGCGGATCACCGGATCGGGTGACGTAGTCTCGCTCGACGTGCCGCCATCCCCCGAGGAGGACGCCGCGTGAGTGCCCCGCCCCCCGATTCCGACATCCTGGGCGTCGTGCCCGGCTGCACCCAGGACCCCGGAACCTGGTGCTCGACGCTGTACACCTGGACCAGCAGCGACTTCGTGGCCCAGCACGCCGACGCGATCGTCGACAAGACGGTGTCGATCACGATGGTCGTCGTGATCGCCGTGCTGTTCCGCTGGCTGGCGCACCGGGCGATCGCCCGGGTGGTCAGCGGCGCGACCGACGGCCACTTCACCGCGTTCCTGGCGCGGGCACGCCCCGGCGGCCGCGGGCCGGAGCCCGGCGAGATCGCCACCGGCACGCCGATGGGCTCGCACCGGCGGATGCAGCGCGCGAAGACGATCGGGTCGGTGCTGCGCTCGATCGTGTCCGCGGTCGTCCTGCTCGTCGCCGTCATGATGATCATGAACGAGCTGGGCTACCCGCTCGGGCCGCTGCTCGCCGGGGCAGGCGTCGTCGGCCTGGCGGTCGGGTTCGGCGCGCAGAACCTGGTGCGTGACTTCCTGTCCGGCATGTTCATGCTGCTCGAGGACCAGTACGGCGTCGGTGACGTCGTCGACCTCGGCGAGGCCAACGGCACCGTCGAGGCCGTCGGGCTGCGGATCACCACGGTCCGCGACGTCCAGGGCACCGTCTGGTACGTCCGCAACGGCGAGATCCTGCGGGTGGGCAACAAGAGCCAGGGCTACGCCGTCGCCGTCGTCGACCTGCCGGTGGCCTACGCCGCCGACGTCGACGAGGCCGGCTCGCTGGCGGCCCGGGTGGCCGAGGAGCGGGTCGGCCGGCCCGACATCGCCGCGGACGTGCTCGAGAAGCCGGACATGCTCGGCGTGGAGAAGGTCGGGCCGGAGGGCATGACGCTGCGGCTCACCGTCCGGGTCAGCCCGGGCAGGCAGTGGGCGGTGCAGCGGGCGCTGACCGGTGCGATCGTCGACGCCTTCGACGACCACCACGTCCCGCGGCCCGCGGTGTTCCCGGGCCCGCTGCCCGACGGGGCCGGCCAGGCGCGGAAGCGTTCGCTGCAGACGTAGGAGACCATGGCGCCGTGAGTGCACCGCAGAACTTCTACGCCGAGGTCGGGGGCGCGCCCGTCTTCGCACGGATCGTCCACCGCTTCTACGAGCAGGTCGCCGAGGACGAGGTGCTGCGTCCGCTCTACCCGGAGGAGGACCTCGGCCCGGCCGAGGACCGGCTGCGGCTGTTCCTCGAGCAGTACTGGGGCGGCCCACGCACCTACTCCGAGCAGCGCGGACACCCGCGGCTGCGGATGCGGCACGTCCCGTTCAAGATCGGCCCGATCGAGCGCGACGCCTGGCTGCGCTGCATGCAGGTCGCGGTCGACGAGGAGAACCTGTCCCCCGCGCACCGCGAGCAGCTCTGGAACTACCTGCAGTACGCCGCCATGAGCATGCAGAACTCCGAGTTCTGATCCGGCGACCCTGGGTGATCCGGGTCTACGCCGAACGGCCGCACGCACTGCGGCGACCGGGGCATGTCCTGCCGCACAGGGCGACGATCGTGACCAGAGGCGTCCGGCCTCGTTGAACCGGGCGTCGCTCCGGCAGGTGGGGTGACGGCCACCCGTCCGGGGTTGGGGGTTCAACAGTGCAGTCGATGCCATCCGGATCAGCACGTTCCGAGTCCGGCAGCGGGCTCAACGGTCGCGCGTCCCGTCACGCGCTCCACGACGAGTCGCGGGTCACGCCCGAGACCGCGTGGGACACGCCCGGTGATCCTGCGTGGGACACGCCCGGTGATCCCGCGTGGGGCACGCCCGGTGATCCCGCGTGGGACGCACCGAGCGGCTCCACGCCGCGCACCGGCCCGGCCGCGGCCGACCGGCCCTCCGGGTCCGGCTCCGCGCTCGAGGACACGCTGCTGCACGGCACACCGCCGGCCGGCCCCGCCGACGGCGCGGCGTCCGCGCGCTCCGGCGAGCAGGCGCTGCCGAAGCGTCCGGTCGAGACCGAGTGGGGCCCGCAGGGCACCGACCCGCTGACCTCGCCGTCGGGGCCGTCGGGGCCGTCTGGTCCGTCGGGGCCGTCCGTGTCTTCTGTCCCGTCGGTGCCGTCGTCGGTGCCGTCCGGGCCTGCCCTGTCGTCGCTGGACGTGTCCGCACCCGACTCCACCGGGACCTCGGCGCTGCCGCACTCCCCGTCCGCCCCTGAGGTCACCGACCCGCAGCGCCGGGCCGAGCTGGCCGAGCGCGCGCTGGCCGCGTCGCAGGCCGAGGTGCGGCGGCTGCGCGAGGAGCTGGACTCGCGCGGTGACGCGTCGGGGTTCGGCCCGCGGCTCGACCGCGTGCTGCAGTCCGCCGAGCGCGACGCCGAGGAGCTGCGGGCCGCCGCCCGCGCCGAGGCCGACGCGCTGCGCGAGCAGGCCCGCGCCGACGCCGACGCCCAGCGCTCCCGCACCGAGGAAGCGCTCCTCGGGCGGGCCGCGGAGCTGGACCAGGCCCTCGCCGCCCGCAGCGCCCAGCTCGACGATCGCGAGCGCGAGTTCGCCGACCGGCTCGACACCAGCAAGGAGGACGCCGAGAAGATCCGCGCGGCCGCCCGCACCGAGGCCGAGGCGGAGCGCGAGCGCGCCCGTACCGACGCCGCCGAGATCCGCCGCACCGCCGAGCAGGAGCTGGGCCGGATGGCCGGGCTGCGCGACGAGGTCCGCGGCGAGCTGGCGCGGCTGCAGGGGCTGCTGAACGCGGAGCTGAGCCGTGAGGTGCAGGACGCCCCGCAGGGCACCACGTCGGACGCCACCGGCTCCGAGCGCACCGAGTCCGGTCGGACCACGTCCGAGAGCACCACGTCCGGCGCGTCCGAGGGCGCGGAGGACGACGCCGACGACCCGGCCTCCGGCGACGAGCCGGCCGGCTCGTCGTCCGGGACGACGACGCAGGCCGCGGAGTCCGGCGGGAAGGCCGCATCCGGCACCGGCAACGGCGCCCGCACCCGCCTCTCGGCGCTGGAGTCCATCCGCCCGGCGACGTCGGGCGGCGACGACCGGCCGTCCGGATCCGGTTCCGAGGCGACCACGATCGGGGACATCCCGCCGATCTCGCTTGCCTCGATCGGGGTACTGCCGTTCAGCGGCGACCTCGCCACACGGGGTGACCAGGGCCGGACCCGCAGCGACGCGGTGAACGGCACGTCCGGGCCGGATCACGGACCGACCCGGGGCGCCGGCGCCGAGCCGACCTCGCGATAATCGAATTGTTATGAACACCCGACCGTCGCAGAACGCATGACGTCGACGCCCGGTCGCCCGGGCCCCGACGATCAGTCCGCCCCCGCCCCCGACGGGCTCGGCGAGGCGATCCGGACCGGCCGCGTCCCCGTGGTCCCCGGATCGCTGGTCGACCTCGTCATGCGGTCGGGTTCCGCGGAACGCTCCCCGGAGGCCCCGGCCGACGACGACCGTTCCGCCGAGGCGGACCGCGCAGCCGACTCCCACGGTGACCGCGCGAACGGCACCGACGTCCACGGTGCCGGGCCCCTCGGCGCCGAGAAGAACGGCCCCGGGAAGAACGACACCGGGGCGAACGGTGCACGGCCGAACGGTGCGGGCGCGACCGGTTCAGGATCGGACGATGCGGGGTCGAACGGAGCGCACCCGGCCGTTCCCCGCGCAGGCGACGCCGGCACGACCGGCCGGGTCCCCACCGGGACCGCCGCCACCGGCGACACCGCCGACCGGAGGCCGGTCGACCGGACCGACGCAGGCTCCGGCACGACCTCCGCGGACACGCACGCCGTCACGTCCGAGCCGCTGTACGCCGACCTCGGCGACCTCGGCGACGACCCCCTCGGCGTCGGGCACCTCCCGGCCGACGAGCACGAGCCGGAGGCCCCGGCCGGGGTCGACCCGCTGCACGCCCCGCGCGACCGGTTCGCGCCGCCGCCGGCGTTCGCCCCCGGACACGACGACGCGACACCGCCCCGCGGCTCGCTCGACGGCAGCACGCCCGGCAGGGGCACGCCGGGCAGGGACACAGCCGGCAAGGACACGCTCGACGACGACACGGTCCCCGCGACCGAGCAGCGCCGGCCCACGACCGACGGTGTCCCGGTGACGAAGCCGGCGCCGACGGTGGTCCCGCCGATCGCGCCGTCGCCGCGCCCGCTCGACGAGCAGCCGCCCGTACGCGACGAGGCGCCGCACGACACCCCCCGTGACACGGCCGGCGACCATTCCGGCGACACCGCCGGTACCGCGTCGTCGAAGCGCTGGCCGCCGCGCCCGGCCCGCCAGGACACCGGTCGGCCGGACAGCGACGGTCCCGCGACCGAGATCCTGCCGCCGAACGCGCTGACCGGGCACTACCCGTCGTCGAGCCCGTCCGGACAGTCCCGGCCGGGCCAGCCGTCCGGGCAGTCACCGCAGGCTGGGCAGTCCCAGCAGGCTGGGCAGTCCCCGCAGGCTGAGCAGTCCCCGCAGGCTGAGCAGTCCCGGCCGGACGACGGTGCGCGACCGTCGCCGGCGCCGCGCCCGACGATGCCCGGACGCCCGCGGGCCGAGGAGGCCGAGCAGGAGCGGCCCCCGGCACCGCGTCCGACGATGGGCTCCCCCGTCGCCGGTCCGTCCGGGGACGACCTGTTCACCGCGACCGTGACCGGCGAACACGCCGGCTTCGGTGCGATCCCGGGCCGTGCCCGCACCGGCGCGGCCGACGCGGCACCGCATCCGTCGCCGTGGGCCGGTGGGCCCGGCAGCGCGGCACCGCAGAAGACACCACAGAACCTGCGCGGCAACGGATCCGCGCCTCCCGAGGACTCCACCGAGACGACGGTCGTGCTGCCGCCGCTCGGCGTCGGCGGTCCGGATCCCCGCGACCGGAGTTCCTCCGCGGGGACCGCGGCCCCGCCGGACCGGCCCCGCGACGCCGCGCCCGGCGCTCCCGCTCCGGCCGGCGCGACCGGCGCCCGCACCGATGCTCCGCGCACCGATGCAGCCCGCACCGGCTCGGTCCCCACCGGCTCGGTCCCCACCGGCTCGGTCCCCACCGGCTCGGTCCCCACCGACGGTGCCCACACCGACGCCGCTCACACCGGCTCGACCCCCGGCCCGGCGTCGCGCCCCCAGCAGCAGCCCCAGGACCAGTCCCAGTCCCAGCCGCAGCCGCAGAACAGTGTGGCCCGCAACGCCGCAGCCGCCGCGTCGATCGGCGCCGTCTCGGTCGCCGCGGCCCGCGCCGGCGTCTCCCCCGGTGACGTCGACAGCGCCTCCGACGGCGCCGTCCCCGCCGGGGCGGGCCCGGCGACCGACGCACCGAGCAGCAGGAACCCGGCCGCGACCGCCGAGACCCCGCGTCCCGGCGCCGAGGCCACCGCGGCGACCCCACTCGCCGACGTCGCCCCCGCCGAGGCCGGAGATCAGCCCGGAGCCGCTGCGGAGCCGACCGCGGACGAGCCCCCGAAGTCGATCTCCCCACGTCGTGAGGCGCTGGTCTCGGCGAAGCCGCGCAACGGACGCCGCGGTGTCTCCGCGATGGGGCTGGCGATCTTCGCCGCGATCCTGGTGCTCGGCGCGCTGACGTTGTGGGCGATGTTCTCGACCCCGTCGTCGAGCACCCCGGACCGCCCGGCCGCCGCGTTCACCGACGCCACTCCCGGCGCGGGCGCCCGGCCCGCCGCAGGCCCGGCCGGTGCGAGCGTCCCCGACCCGGACGTCCGCGCCACCGTCCCGGCCGCCGCCGCGTCGACCGGGGTGAGCGCGAGCTCGGACGGCGGCACCGCCGTCGTCGCCGCGACCGGTGCGCCGCGCCTGCTCGTCCTCGACGGCCGCACCGACACCGTTCGCGGCGAGATCCCGCTGCCCGCCGCCCCGCACGCGGTGACGACCTCCCCGGACGGCACCCGCGCCTACGCCACCCTCGACGGCGACCAGGTCGCGGTCGTCGACGTCGCCGCCTCGCGGGTCGTCTCGACCGTCCCCGTCGACGCCGACCCGGGCACCCCCGCCACGTCGTCGGACGGCCGGTTCCTCTACGTGCCCTCGCGCGCCACCGGCACCGTCCAGGAGATCGACCCGAACGCCGGCGTCGAGACCCGCAAGCTCTCGGTGCCCGACGGCCCGTCCGGGGCCGCCACGAACGACACCGGGGACCGGCTCTACCTGGCCTCCCGGGGTGCGACCTCGCTGACCGTTCTCGGGCCGGACAGCATGACCGCGCTGGGCAGCTACCCCGTCGAGGGCGGCGCCGAGACGGTCGCCGCCGCGCCCGCGTCGTCGCCGCGCCCGATGGTCGCCGTCGCCGGGCCGCGCTCGGACACCGTCACCGTGCTGGACCCGACCGACGGCCGGAAGGTCGCCTCGGTGCAGGTCCCCGGCGGGCCGGGCGCGCTCGGCTTCGCCCCGGACGGCCGGCACCTCTACGTCGCGACCAGGCAGGGCCTGCACGCCGTCGACACCGGGTCGTGGCAGGTCGTCGGGAAGACGAACATCGTCGACGACCCGACCGGGCTCGCGATCTCCCCCGACGGCCGCACCGGCTGGGTCACCGGCAACGGCGCCGTCAGCGTCGTGAACCTCGCGCGCTGAGCGGCCTCGCAGGCCGAGCGGCAAGCCCGGCCGGCGGGTCTCAGCCCGCGACCGACAGCGGCAGCGACATCGTCCGGCGCCGCACGACCGCGCCGTAGCGGGCGTCGAGCCGGGTCCACGACCCGGACACCGAGACCCGCACCAGCGGACCCTCGCCCGCGGCTTCCCCGGCAGCGCCATCGGCGGCGCCCTCGGGGGGCGAGCCCAGGAACCCCATGCCGGACATGGCGAACAGCACCCGCATCGGGACGCTCACCGGCCGTCCCTGCCCGCCGGGCGGCGTCACCGTCAGCACCGTCTGGTCCATCAGCGACGCCGGCGGGCCCATCGGCCCGGCGTGCTCGCGGGCCAGCGCCAGGCCGCGCTCGGCGAGCCCATCGAGCGCGCCGGCGGGGACGTCGTCGACGCGCGTCCACCCGGTCTCCGGGGGCAGCTCCTCGGCCCACGCCGCGCCCGGCCCCGGGTCGACCGCCTCGGCGCGGTCCACCGCGAGCGCGGTGAGCAGCGACGACGCGTAGGCAGTCACCGGCTCCGCCGGGTCCAGCGTGCCCGCGACGGAGCGGGTGACCAGCACGTCGAACGGCGTCGGCGCCCACGCCGTCACCCGGCCGTCGCCGGTGGTCAGCCGGACCGCCGCCGAGGACTCCAGCCGGACGACGCGTGCGGTGAAGGCACCGAGGTCGTCGCGCTCGGTGGGGTCGGCCAGGCGCAGCCGCGCCGGGCCGGGTGCCGTCACGAGGCGTCTCCCAGGTGCCGCTTCAGGAAGTCCCGCTCGCCGGCGTCGAGCCGGCGCGGCCGCTGGGCCTCCAGGTCGTAGAGCGCCATCGACGTCCATGCGGTGACCGCGACCGGGTCGGCGGCGTCCGGGCCGTCGTGCAGCACGTAGTCGAGGGTGAACGACGCCGCCCGCAGGTCCCGCACGGTGATCTCGATCCGCACCGGCTCGGACCGCCACGGCAGCTGCCGCCGGTAGTCGACGTGCAGCCCGGCGACGAGCAGCCCGGACGCGAACCCGGACAGCCCCTCGTGCCCCGCCGCGGTGAAGGCCAGCGCGACGCGGGCCTCCTCGATCAGCGTGACGATCCGGGCGTGGTTGACGTGCCGGTACGCGTCCTGATCGGTCCACCTCAGCGGGACCAGGCTCACGAACGGCGCGGCGACGGAGGCGGTCATGCCCGACATGATCCCGAACGCCCCCGCGGCCTAGCGAGCCAGCCCGCGCAGCTGCCGCGAGATCACCGACAGCGTCGCCAGGTCCAGCTGCCCCGACCCGCCGATCTGCTCCAGCGCGGTGCGCGCGCGGGCCAGCTTGGCCGCGTTCGCCTGCTCCCAGGCGGCGACGGCCTCGTCGACGGGCGTGCCGGGCGGGGTCTCGCGCAGCGCGTCGAGGGTGATCGAGCGCAGCGAGCCGTACAGGTCGTCGCGGAGCGCGAGCCGGGCCAGCGCGTGCCAGCGGTCGCCGCGGTCGAGCTCGCTCACCGCGGTCAGCGCCCGGTCGACGCCGAGGTGCTCGGACAGCGCGTAGTAGAGCCGGGCGACCTCCGCAGCCGGGCGCGGCTCCTTCTCCCGGTCCGACAGCTCGACGAGCTCGACGACGTCGAGCAGGCCGTAGGCGAACAGCGACAGCGCCGCCTGCTCGACGAGCGACTCCGGCACACCGCACGAGCGCAGCTCGGCGGCCCGTTCCTGCACCGCGGCGAGCTCGCGCCCGCGCAGCAGCGACGGCAGCTGCGCGCGGAGCTCGGCGATCGCCCCGGCGAACCGGCTGACCTCCGCGCCGACGGCCAGCGGCTGCGGCCGGTTGGTGAGGAACCAGCGCGATACCCGGTCCAGCAGGCGCCGGGACTCGAGCACGACCTCGTCGGCGACACCGACCGGGATCGCCGCCGCGCGCACCGCCGCCCACAGCTCCGGCAGCGCGAACACCCGGGTGGTGACGGCGTAGGCGCGGACGACGTCGCCGGGACCGGCGGCGAGCTCCTCGCCGAGCCGGAACGCGTAGCTGATCCCGGCGCCGTCGACCATCTCGTTGACCAGCTTCGTGCCGATGATCTCGCGGCGCAGCGGGTGGCTGCGCACGGCGGCGTCGAACCGTTCCCGCAGCGGGTGCGGGAAGTACGCCGGCAGCGTCGGCTCGAACGCGTGCTGGTCGGGCAGGTCGGTGCCGACGAGCCGGTGGGTGAGGTCGAGCTTGGTGTGCGCGAGCAGCGTGGACAGCTCCGGACCGGTCAGCCCGAGGCCCTGCTCGGCGAGCTGGGCGAACCCCTTGCGGGTCGGCAGGACCTCCAGCTCCCGGTCCAGCCCGGTGCGTTCGGCCAGGTCGGTGACCATGCGGCCGTGCACCGCGATCATCTCCGGGGCGTGCGCGCGGGCGACGCCGAGCACCGAGTTCTGCGCGACGTTGTCGGCGAGCACCAGGTCGGAGACCTCGTCGGTCATCGACGCGAGCAGCTCGTTGCGCGACCCGGTGTCCAGCGCGCCGTCGGCGAGCGGCCGGTCCAGCAGGATCTTGATGTTGACCTCGTGGTCGGAGCAGTCGACGCCCGCGGAGTTGTCGATGGCGTCGGTGTTGATCCGCCCGCCGTCGTGGCCGGGGCCGCCGGAGCGGGCGAACTCGATCCGCCCCCGCTGGGTCAGGCCCAGGTTCCCGCCCTCGCCGACGACCCGGACGCGCAGGTCGCGGCCGTCGACGCGGATGGCGTCGTTGGCCTTGTCGCCGACCTCGGCGTCGGTCTCGGTGGAGGACTTCACATAGGTGCCGATGCCGCCGTTCCACAGCAGGTCGGCGGGGGCGAGCAGGATCGCGTGGATCAGCTCGGGCGGCGACAGCGCGGTCACCGTGTCGTCGAGGCCGAGCGCGGCGCGCATCTCCGGGCCGACCGGGACCGACTTGGCCGTCCGCGACCAGACGCCGCCGCCGGGGCTGATCAGCGAGGTGTCGTAGTCGGCCCAGGAGCTGCGCGGCAGGTCGAACAGCCGCTGCCGTTCGGCGTAGGACGAGGCGGCGTCCGGGGCCGGGTCGACGAACACGTGCCGGTGGTCGAACGCGGCGACCAGCCGGATGTGCTCGGAGAGCAGCATCCCGTTGCCGAACACGTCCCCGGACATGTCCCCGACGCCGACGACGGTGAACTCCTCGGTCTGGGTGTCGACGCCGAGCTCGTGGAAGTGGCGCTTCACCGACTCCCATGCGCCGCGGGCGGTGATGCCCATGGCCTTGTGGTCGTAGCCGACCGAGCCGCCGGAGGCGAACGCGTCGCCGAGCCAGAAGCCGTAGTCGGCGGCCACGGAGTTCGCCAGGTCGGAGAAGGTGGCGGTGCCCTTGTCCGCGGCGACGACGAGGTAGGAGTCGTCGCCGTCGTGCCGGACGACGCCGGGCGGCGGCAGCGTCTCGGTGGAGCCGTCGGGGTGGGTGCGCAGGTTGTCGGTGACGTCGAGCAGCCCGGAGATGAAGGTGGTGTAGCAGGCGCGGACCTGCTCGGGGTCCGGTCGCGGCGTCCGGACGACGAAGCCGCCCTTCGCCCCGACCGGCACGATCACCGCGTTCTTCACGGCTTGGGCCTTGACCAGGCCGAGGATCTCCGTGCGGTAGTCCTGCTGGCGGTCGGAGAACCGCAGGCCGCCGCGCGCGACCGGCCCGAACCGCAGGTGCACGCCCTCCACCCGCGGCGAGTACACGAAGATCTCGAACCGCGGCCGGGGCGCCGGCATGTCCGGCACCGCGGCCGGGTCCAGCTTGAAGGAGAAGAACGGCCGGTCGCGAAACCAGTTGGTGCGCAGCGTCGCCTCGATCACCGCGAGCAGCCCGCGCAGGATCCGGTCCGCGTCGAGGCCGCTGACCTCGTCGATCAGCGCGGTGACGTGCTCCAGCGCGCGGGCGTGCGCCCCCTCGCGGTCCTCCTGGTCCGGGTCGAACCGGGTGCGGAACAGCGTGATCAGCGCCTGCGCGACCTCGGGGTGGGCAAGCAGCACGTTCGCGGTGTACTGCAGCGTGAACAGCCCGCCGAGCTGGCGGGTGTAGCGGCTGTAGGCGCGCAGCACGGCGGTCTCGCGCCAGTCGAGCCCGGCCCGCAGGACGAGCGCGGAGAACCGGTCGGACTCGGCGTCGCCGCGCCAGGCTGCGGCGAAGGCCTGCTCGAAGCGGGCGCGGACGTCGTCGACGGCGACCGACGGGACCGCGGGGGCGGCGGGGGCGGCGGGCTGCTGCGGGGCGCGGACGCCGAAGTCGTAGAGCCAGCAGCGCCGGCCGTCGGGGCGGACGAACGCGTAGGGGCGCTCGTCGACGACCTCGACGTCGAGCTGCTGCAGCAGCGGCAGCACCGCGGTCAGGGTGGCGGGTTCGCCCAGGTAGAGGGCGAACCGGGCCTCGTCGGCCGGGGTACCGCCGGTTCCCTCCGGCGCCTCGGGGTCGTAGAGCCGGAGGTCGAACGCGGCCGGGTCGGAGCCGAGCGCGGCGAGGCGGCGCAGGTCGGTGACCGCACGGCCCGGCTCGACGACGGCCTTGTAGGACTCGGGGACGCCGGCCAGCAGCGGGCGGGCGCTCGCCCCTGCGGTGCCGAGGGCGTCGACGAGGCGGTCGTCCCAGGTGCGGGTGACCTCGGCGATCTCGTCCTGGACGGCGGCGACGTCGTAGTCGGCGGGCTCGGCGTCCGGATCGGTGGTGACGGTCAGGTGCAGCACGGCCAGCGGGGCGTCGCCGATCTGGGCGGTGTAGCCGGAGTCGATGCCGCCGAGGCGGGCCCGCAGGATGTCGGTCACCGCGAGCCGGACGTCGGTCGTGTATCGCTCGCGCGGCAGGTAGACCAGGCAGGACAGGAACCGCCGGTACGGGTCGGGGTGCACGAACAGCCGTACCGCGCGGCGTTCGGTGGCGGCGAGGACGCCGACGCCGGTCTCCAGCAGCCGCTGTTCGGACGAGGCGAACAGCTCCGTACGGGGCAGCTGGGAGAACACCTCCAGCATCTGCTGGCCGGAGTAGCTCTCCGCCGGGTAGCCGGCGCGGCGGATCGCGCCGCGGATCCGGCCGGCGACGACCGGGATGTCCAGCACGCTCTCGTGCCGGGCCGGGACGGTCAGCATGCCGAGGAAGCGGTGCTCGCCGGTGACGGTGCCGTCGGCGTCGCGGGTGCGGATGCCCACGTAGTACGGGTGCACCGGGCGCAGCACGCGGCTGCGCTCGCCGGCGCGGGTGATCACCAGGGTCCTGGTGTCGTCGGCCGGGTCGGTGGTGCCGGCGGCGGCGTCGGTGCCGACGCCCTCGGCGACGGCCTGCCCGGTCTCGCCGCACGGGCCGTCCGGGAGGAACGCACCCGCACCGGCGTCACCGGCGTGCAGGACGCCGAGGCCGGTCGCGGCGTCGGGCTCGAGCCGGCCGTTGCGCCGCGAGTAGTGCCGGTAGCCGACGAAGGTGAAGTGGTCGTCGACCAGCCAGCGCAGCAACTCGGCGACCTCGGCGGGGTCGTCGTCCCCGGCGACGGTCGGGGTGGCCGATCCGGCCAGGTCGTCGGCGACGGCGCGGGCGCGGGCGGTCATGGCGGTGGTGTCGTCGACGACCTCGCGGACGTCGGCGAGCACGCGGGCCAGCTCGGCGCGGACCCGGTCGGGATCGACGTCGCCGGAGGTGTCGAGGTCGAGGTGCATCCAGGACTCGGCGCGGGCGTCGGGGTGGGCGCGGTCCGGTTCGGTGGGGTCGGCGCCGGTGTCGACGCCGGTCAGAACACCGTCGGCGTCGCGGCGGACGACGAGGATCGGATGCACGACCCGGCGGACGGTCCCGCCGGCGCGGCCGATCCCGGCGAGCACGGACTCGACGAGGTAGGGCATGTCGTCGGTGACGACGTCGATCGCGGCCACCGCACCGGCTGCCCGGACGACGTCGAGCGCGGCCTCGCCCGGTGCGCGACGGCCGCCGAGGGCCAGGTGGGCGTCGACGACGGCGGCCGGTCCCGGCAGCTCCGGCCCGGAGCCGGGCTCCGGCACGGGGGTGTGCTTGGCGTAGAGACGGACCAGGTCCGACGCCTCGCCGCTGCCCGGCCGCGGCGCCGCTCCCCCTGCGTCACCTGCGGAAACTCCCCCTGCCCCGTGGACGGCGTCGCCGCCGTCCGCCGTGTCGCCGCTCGTGCTCCCCTGTGCCCCGCTGCCCACGATCCGCTCCGGCTCACTTGCCTGTGATGACGTTCGCCACCCTAGTCCTCCGCGGGCTCTGGTCCGGAGGGCCGTGGGGCGCTCGTCACCGGGGTGCGCAGCCGCCGGTGGGCCCGGTCCGGCCCGGCCCGTACGGCCGGGCCCCGCTCAGATCTCGCGGTAGGCGGCCATCGCGCCGGCGAGCAGCTCGGCGAGGCCGAGGTCGTCGGGGATGGGTTCCGGAGCAGCCCGGTCCTCGGTGGCCCGATCCGCAGTGGCCCGATCCGCAGTGGCCCGATCCGCAGTGGCCCGATCCGCGGTGGATCGGCCCGCGGTGGCCCGATCCGGAGTGACCAGGTCCTCGGCCGCCCCGCTCTCAGCGACCCGGTTCTCGGCCGCCCGGACTCCGCCGGCCCCGTCCTCGCCGGTCCGGCTCCCGGTCGCCCAGCTGCCGGCTGCCCGGTCCTCCCGGAGATCTCGGGCCGGGGTGCCGTGCGCACGGTCGCCGACGCCCCGGGAGTCGCCGCTCGACCGTCGGCTGCCGTCCCGGTCGAGGGGTTCGTCGCGAGGCCCGCGTCCGGGGCTCCTCGGCTCCCCCACCACGTCGACAGCGGTGAATCGTGTCCCTGCGGCCTCCGGCGCCCCGGGTCCGCCACCGGCGTCGCCTCCCGTGTCCACCGGCGCGACGTCCCGGCGTTCCGCGGAACCGGCGGCCCGGCGACGCCCGCCCGAGCCCGGACGCACGGTCGTCCCGTCGAACACCGCCCGGCCGGTGGCGTCCTCGGAGGCGTGCCGACGTCCCCCGTTCCGCGACCCTGCACCGTTGCGCGCTCCGGCCGCAGCCGAGGCGAACAGGCTGTCCACACCGGGGAGGGACAGGAAATCACCCGGCTGCCGGCGTGCGGCCACCCGAGGTTCGGCGTCCGGGGCGTCGCCCTGTTCGACGGGCAGCTCCTGCAGCACCGGGTCGCCCTCGACACCGTGCGGTCCCTGCACCCGCAGCCGGGCCGACAGCCGGTGCGCCGCCCGGGCCCGCATCCGGCGGGACAGGTGAGCGGCGAGCGACCGCGACCAGAGCAGCGCGGTGACCTGGTCGGCGTCGGGCAGCGTGATCCGGACGGCCGAGGTCTCGATCTCGACGGTGCCCGACGGCGGCACCAGCCCCCGGATCCGCTCCGCGACCTCGGTCAGGACGTCGCCGGTCGACGTGCCCGGTTCCCCGTCCGGCCCGACGAGATCGATGACGATCCCCCGGACCGGGACATCCCCGTTCCCGGAAACGCCTGCAGCCCGCTCCGGACTCTGCTGCTGCCCGGCGGGTCCGGTGCCGCGCAGCTCGGCCAGCAACATGTCTCCCAGCGGCGAACCACCGTCCGGGGAGCCGCCTGGATCCAGCACCGCGAACTGTTCCTCCGCGGAGCCGGCGCCCACCGATGCCGCGCCCACCGCCTCGATGCCGAGGACCGGCCACGCCGGCCCGGCCACGCCCGGACCGGCCTCGGCGTCTCCGGAGCCGGTGTCGCGCGACTCGGCCGGGCCCTGCTCACCGACCCCCGGCTCGGACGGACCGTCCTCACCGGGTTCCGGCTCGGACGGGGGCCGTCCGACGGGGTCGGGTTCGACGGAGGCCTCCCCGAGGCTTCGCGGTGACACCGACTCCGGCGACACCGACTCCGGCGGCACCGGCTCCGGCGCAGCGATGTCCGGCTCGACACCCCGGCCGCTGCCGTCGTCCTGCATCGTCGGCCCCACGACGTCGCCGAGGGACGGCACCGGCTCACCGGTGTCCTCCGTCCCGGCCGGGCACTCGACGGAAGCGGCCGTCGGTACGGAACCGGTACCGATCGCGGCCGCCACGCCGGGGACGCCGGCGGAGGCGTCCCGCCGATGAGCAGCCGCACGGCGCGTTCCCGACGGTGGCGCCGGTTCACCGTGCGCCCGCAGGTGGCGCGCACGGGCGCGCAGCGACGCCGCCGGGGAGTCGGCCACGGGTGCCGGTGCACGCACCGGCCCGCGCGTCACGCCGGCGAGCGCGGCGCGGAACCGCCGGCTGCGCTCACGATCCTCGCGGTCGGCGTCGACCGAGGCGCGCAGCGCGCCGAGCGCCTCCGCGAACCGGCCGGCCACCTCGTGCAGCTCGGACTGGGCGGCCCGGCAGGACGCGACGAGCCCGGGCACGTCAGCGGCCGCTGCTCCCGCCACCGCGTCGTCGAGTGCGACGGCGGCGGCGTCGGCATCCGCCCCGGCGGCGCGCGCGAGCGTCAGCCGCAGCAGGACGCCGTGGCGCCCCGCGCCGAGGATCTCGGGGTGACCCGCGACCGCCCGGACGGCTTCGGCGGTGTCGGCGCCGGCGTCGAGCGACGCGGTGAGCCACTGGGTGAGCAGGGCCGCGGCAAGGTGCGGCGCCACCGGGCGGACGTCCGGGTTCTCCGGGGTCCACCCGAGGAACTCGAGTCCGCGCAGAGCGGCTGCCGCGGCGTCCTCGTGCTGCCCACGAGCGCGATGCACCGCGCCGACGACGAGCCGGCCGTACGCGGCGGCCTCGCCGCCGAGTGCGTCACCCGCCCGTCCGATGTCGGCACACAGCACCGGCAGCTGGTCGTCGTGCTCCTCGGCGAGTGCGCAGCGGGCCTCGACAGCGAGCCGGTCGAGCCGGAGCTGCCCGTCGGCCTCTCCCGGTCCGGGGTCGGGCAGGTCCGCGAGCAGGGCTCGCGCCGTGGCGGTGTCCCCGTCGGACTGGGCAGCGGTGGCGAGCTCGACCCGCAGCCGTGCCCCGTCGGGCCGGTACAGCAGCGCCGGACCGCCCCGATCCGCCAGCGCCTCCACGACGACGACGGCGGCCTCCCGCGCATCCCCGCCGACGGCGTGTCCGGCGAGCATCCATCCGGCTGCCCGTACCCACGACAGGTCGTCCGCGGTGGCCACCGCCCGTGAGCAGGCGTGTTCGGCGAGCTGGATCGTGAGCTCCGGGCGCTGCCGGCGCAGCTCGGCCGCCGTACGCAGTTCCGCAGCCGCCGCCTCGCCGACGCGCTCCAGGTCGGACGTCACATCGCCTCCCGTGACACCACCGGCCCGGAACGCCCGAAGCCGCGCCCTCACCTTCCACCGGGCCCGGGGCCCGGACCCGGTGGAGTGGTGATCAGTCGCGGGTGAGCTTACGGTGCGTGACCCGGTGGGGACGCGCCGCCTCCGACCCGAGACGCTCGATCTTGTTCTTCTCGTAGGCCTCGAAGTTGCCCTCGAACCAGTACCAGGCGGCCGGGTTCTCGTCGGTGCCCTCCCACGCGAGGATGTGCGTGCAGGTCCGGTCGAGGAACCAGCGGTCGTGGGAGATGACCACGGCGCAGCCGGGGAACTGCTCGAGCGCGTTCTCCAGCGAGCCGAGGGTCTCGACGTCCAGGTCGTTCGTGGGCTCGTCCAGCAGGATCAGGTTGCCGCCCTCCTTGAGGGTCAGCGCCAGGTTCAGCCGGTTGCGCTCACCGCCGGAGAGCACACCTGCCGGCTTCTGCTGGTCCGGGCCCTTGAAGCCGAACGCCGCGACGTAGGCGCGGGACGGCATCTCGGTGTTGCCGACCTGGATGTAGTCCAGCCCGTCGGACACGACCTGGAACACGGTCTTGTCGGGGTCGATGCCGCCGCGGCTCTGGTCGACGTAGGACAGCTTGACCGTGTCGCCGATCTTCACCTCCCCGGAGTCCGGCTGCTCGAGCCCGACAACGGTCTTGAACAGCGTGGTCTTACCCACACCGTTCGGGCCGATGACGCCGACGATGCCGTTGCGCGGCAGCGTGAACGACAGGTCCTTGATCAGTGGCCTGCCGTCGAAGCCCTTGTCCAGGTGCGAGACCTCGACGACCTGGTTGCCCAGGCGGGGCCCCGGCGGGATCTGGATCTCCTCGAAGTCGAGCTTGCGGGTGCGCTCGGCCTCCGCGGCCATCTCGTCGTAGCGGTCGAGCCGCGACCGGCTCTTCGCCTGCCGCGCCTTGGGGTTGGAGCGGACCCAGGCCAGCTCCTCCTTCAGGCGCTTCTGCAGCTTGGCGTCCTTCTTGCCCTGGACGGCGAGCCGCTCGGCCTTCTTCTCCAGGTAGGTCGAGTAATTGCCCTCGTAGGGGAACGTCCGGCCGCGGTCGAGCTCCAGGATCCAGCCGGCGACGTTGTCCAGGAAGTACCGGTCGTGCGTGACGGCCAGGACGGCGCCCGGGTAGGTCGCGAGGAACTGCTCGAGCCACAGGACACTCTCCGCGTCCAGGTGGTTCGTCGGCTCGTCGAGCAGCAGCAGGTCCGGCTTCGACAGGAGGAGCTTGCAGAGTGCGACGCGGCGGCGCTCACCACCGGAGAGGTTCTTGACCTCGGCGTCCGGCGGCGGGCAGCGGAGGGCGTCCATCGCCTGGTCCAGCTGGGAGTCGATCTCCCAGGCATCGGCGTGGTCCAGCTCCTCCTGGAGCTGGCCCATCTCCTCCATCAGCTCGTCGGTGTAGTTCGTCGCCATCTCCTCGGCGATCGCGTTGTACCGGTCGAGCTTGACCTTGATCTCGCCGAGGCCCTCCTCGACGTTGCCGAGAACGGTCTTCTCCTCGTTGAGCGGCGGTTCCTGCTGCAGGATGCCGACGGTCGCTCCCGGCTTCAGGAAGGCGTCGCCGTTGTTCGGCGTCTCCAACCCGGCCATGATCTTGAGGACCGTCGACTTCCCGGCACCGTTGGGGCCGACCACACCGATCTTCGCCCCCGGCAGGAAGCTGATCGACGCGTTGTCGAGGATGACCTTGTCTCCGTGCGCCTTGCGCACGTTCCGCATCGTGTAAATCAGATCTGCCACGCCCTCGATGGTAGTTGCGTGGGTCTCAGCCGTCGGAGCCCGGTGCGATCCCGGCGCCGACGGGCAGCTCCTCGTCGCGACGAGCCGCGGCCCATTCCTCGTCGGTGGGGTGCTCGTCGAGCTCGGGGTCCTCTACGCCGTCGGCGGACGAGCGCCCGCCGGTGCCTGCGTCACCGTTCTGACCGGCCGGGACGCCACGCGTCGCAGGACCGGAGGGGCCGTTGCGAACGACGCGGGCCGGCGCCCGGCCGAGGTCGATCCCGACCGTCGTCGGGTCGATCTTCAGGGTGCGCCGGGTCTGGCCGTCGGATCCGGTCCACTCCTCGGCGTAGCACTCACCGGTGACGACGACGCGGTCTCCCTGCTGCAGCGAGCCGGCGACGTGGATGCCGAGCAGGCGCCAGCAGGTCACCGTCCAGTACGTGGTGCGCACGTCGTGCCAGGTGCCGGTCGACGGGTCACGACGGCGCTTGTTCTCGGCGAGGGTGAACTCGGCCAGGTTCGTGCCGTCGGGCAGGATCCGGGTCTCCGGATCACGGGTCAGGTTGCCGACGACGACGGTGTGGTTGCTGGGCATGACGCCCTCCAGGGGTTCCGGTTGCTGGGACCCCACCACGATCGCGCCGATTCCGTCGTCTGCACCGACGAACCGCGCTGCTGTGGATGCGTAGCACGGGTGTGGACGGCGCGGATCGCAGACGGCGTAACCCGCACAACCGAACGGCTCATCACCCTGATGCCGGCCCGTACGGCGACATCCCGGAGACCACTCTGTCCCGGGACAACGACCCTGAAACGCAGAAATGCCCCCGGACCGAAGTCCGGGGGCATTTCTCGAAGTTGAATGTCGGCGGCGACCTACTCTCCCACACCCTGACGAGTGCAGTACCATCGGCGCAGGAAGGCTTAGCTACCGGGTTCGGAATGGGACCGGGCGTTCCCCTACCGCTATGACCACCGACAA
>NZ_JBKGXS010000009.1:0-206050 GCF_046546475.1 Pseudonocardia phyllosphaerae | reverse complement strand
GTATCCTGCGACCCCTGAAGTTAACCACACCGACTCAGTCGGTCCCTAACCGGGGGGTCTCACTGTCCGCGGGGCCTGTTGGCCGGGCCTCGGTGGGCCCGTCCTGTCCGGCTCTCTCGCTGACAAGAAATAAGTTACGGCATGCCGCCAGGGCTCGTCAAACCGGGGTCGGAAAACCCCGCTGACCTGCGGAAACTCGGCTCAGGGCCGCGCAGGACCGCGGACGAGCCCGACCCTGTCACGCGACGAGCGGTCGCGCTGACGAGCTCACCTCGGATGGTGCTTGACCAGGAGCGATCGCGCAAGAGGTGGCCACAGATCGACCCCCTCCGAGTGCCCTCGGACGTCGTTCGTCGTGCGTCGCCCTCGGCGCCCACGAGTTTCAAGATTTTTTTCGACCGCCCGCCGTGGCCTCGAGGCGCGACGAGCGGTCGATCTTCGGCGTGCCTGGCGACGGCGCCCTGACCTGGGCCGAGCTGGGAACGATCATCGTGGACGAACGGCCGCTCGTCGTGCGGACCGCCTGAGTACCCGTTGTGGGCTCCGGCCACGCGTCCGCTCGCGCCTCCGGCGGGTCGCGTGGCGTCAGGGCGCCCGGGGCGCCGGCATCGTCGGGGACCGCGGAGTGCCGGGGAGAGCCGCGTCGTGGCATGTGGGCCGGCCCGTACTCCCCCCGCGCGTCCGGAGCACGGGTTTCGTTCCGGGACGAGGCGTCACGGCCTCCGGGGTCGGCCGATCGCGACGAAGCAAGGGAGACGAAGCAAGGGAGCAGTCGACCCGGTGGCGGGTACTGGACGGCGGGGAGGGTCCGGCCGCGGGGCGGTGATCACCCGGCTCGCACGCGGCCCGGAGAGGGTGTGGCGGCCCGGGGACCGAGAGGGGCGGCGGGACGGCGGCGCCCGGACCATCGGCGGTGTGGTCGTCGAGCGGGTTGCGAGGTGACCCTTCGGCGGAGCGGGCGTCTCCCGCACACGGTCGCCGCGCGGGAGACGGCTGCACGGCGGACCGTCCCGGCTGCAGGACGGCCCGCGGCTCAGTTGGTGGAGGCGATCTCCGCGGCCGCACCGGCGACGCGCAGGTGCTGGGCGCGGGGCTGGTCGTCGTCGTACTCGACGACGTCGGCGACGATCGCGGTGATGTTGTCCGGTCCCCCGCCTTCGTTGGCGAGCTCGATCAGCCGGGACACGACGTCGTTCGGCTCCGCGTCGGCGGCGGAGAGCTCGGCGAGCAGGGTGCGGTCGTCGAGCACGGCGGTGACGCCGTCCGAGCACAGCAGGAACCGGTCCCCCGCGAGGATGTCGACGCGGTCGAGGTCCGGCTCGGGCTCGTGGTCGGTGCTCAGCGCCCGCATGAGGACGGAGCGGCGGGGGTGGTGCGCCGCCTCCTCGAGCGTGATCTGCCCCTGGTCGACGAGCTGCTGGACCATCGTGTGGTCGTGGGTGAGCTGGTCGAGCTCGCCGCCACGCAACCGGTAGATGCGCGAGTCGCCGATGTGGGCCAGCGCGAGCTGCTCACCGGTGAGGAGCAGGGAGACGACCGTCGTCCCCATCCCCCGGGTGTCCGGGTCGGCCGCGGCGCGCTCGCCGAGCCGGTCGGTCGCGTCGACCAGAGCGTTGGTCATCTCCGCCGCGAGGTCGATGTCGGCCAGGTCCTGCGGCAGCCGCGCCTCCATCTCGGTGAAGGCCTCGACGGTCACCGCACTCGCGATCTCGCCGTGGGCGTGCCCACCCATGCCGTCGGCGACGATCAGCAGCCGGCCGGTCGTCGCGCCGGAGTCCTGGTTCGACGTCCGGCGGCGACCGACATCCGACCCGATCGCGGATCGCAGTCCCAGAGCCATGGGCACAGTATGGACGTCACGGTTCCGGACCGTCGCAGGCCGGGCCCGTTCGGCGGCTGCTTCCACCGGACGGATGGTGTCCGGGCGCGACGAACGGGCCGCCCGACACGGACCGCACACGGTGGTTGCTTGCCTCCGCCGCTACCGTTGGACCTGCGCGGGACGGCCCGCGCGGCTCGCCCCCGTAGCTCAGCTGGATAGAGCAAGAGCCTTCTAATCTCTAGGTCGCAGGTTCGAGTCCTGCCGGGGGCGCACACCACCAGGTCAGCGGGCCCGCAGGCCCCGCGCGTCACGATCGACCCCACGCCTACCTACCGGTTTCCCTCCCCGACGCGGCACATCGTCAGTATTGCTCCATCAATATTGATGAGGCAAGATACTGTCCGTGCCCCCGGATCCAGCCCTCACAGTCCACGAGCTCGCCACCGAGCTGACCCGCGCCGCCGACACGATTCTCGATGCGCGCCAGGGAATCTCGTTCGCCCGCTACCGCACCCTGCGGGCCCTGCGCCAGGACGGTGCCGCCACGCAGCACGAGCTCGCTGTGCGGCTCGGGATCGGCGACGCCGCCGTCAGCCGCACCCTGCCCGGGCTCATCGAGGACGGCTGGTGCGTCGTCGACCCCGACCCCGACCACGGCCGGCGGCGGCGCGTGCAGCTCACCGGGGCCGGGGCCTCCGTCGAACGCGATTGTTCGGCCGAGCTCGCCACCGCCTTCCACGGAGCGGCGTCGGACGCCGGCGTCGACGTCGAGCCGTTCCTCGCCGCGGCAGCGGCGCTCACGAGACAGATCCGTACGTCCCTGGACCGGTCACCCCGCTGAGAGGATCACCCGTGCCGAGAACCGACACCGACCTGCACGTCCCGCCGATCGATCCCGAGCTGCAGGCCGCGTTGGACGCGGCCGGGATCTCCACCGTCGCCGTCGGCATCACCGCTGACACGATCGTCGACGAACGCGCCGCGGTGGACGCGCTGACACCGTCGTACGACGAGATCGCGGCCGACCCGCGGTTCACCGTCGACGAACGCACCGTGCCCGGCCCTCCGGACAACCCGCGACTCACGGTGCTCGTCGCCCGCCCCGCCGACGCCCGGTCCGGCACCCCGGTCCTGGTCACCCAGCACGGCGGCGGCCTGATCACCGGCACCAGCCGCTTCGGGCTCCCCGACACCCTCGATCTCGCCGCGGACCTCGGTGCCGCCGTGGTCTCCGCCGAGTACCGGCTCGCGCCCGAGCACCCCCATCCCGCCGCGCACGACGACGCCTGGGCCGCCCTGGTCTGGACCGCGGCCAACGCCTCCGCGATCGGCGCCCGCGCGGACGCGCTGATCCTGCACGGCGGCAGCGCCGGCGGGAACCTCGCCGCGGGTCTGGCGCTGCGGGCCCGCGACACCGGCGCCGTCGACGTCCGCGGGCTGCTCCTGCTCTACCCCATGCTGGACGACCGCACCGCCACGGTCTCGGCCCACCGGATGCAGGGCCGCGGCGTCTGGGACGCCACGTCCAACCGCACGGCCTGGGCCGCCGTGCTCGCCGGTCGCGCACCGACGCCGTACGCCGCTCCGGCCCGCGCCGAGGACCTCTCCGGCCTGCCGCCGGTCTACCTCGAGGTCGGGTCCGCGGAGACGTTCCGGGACGAGACCGTCGACTGGGCGCAGCGGCTCTGGGCCGACGGCGGCGATGCGGAGCTGCACGTCTGGCCCGGTGCGGTGCACGGGTTCGAGCTGTTCGCACCCGGCTCGGTGCTCGCACGTCGTGCGCGGACGGCCCGCCGGGAGTGGGCGCAGCGCGTGCTCGGCCCGGCCTGACACACGACACCGCCCGCACCGGCGGACCGGTGCGGGCGGATCGGTGCGGGCGGATCCGGAGGAGCTGCAGTCGGTTGACGATCTCGTGCAGCTGCGCGTTCCCGCACACCTCGAAGATCGAGATGCTGGCGTACTCCCCAACACAGCGCTGACGACAGCGATGCCCGTGACGCCGGCACCGCCAACGTAGGATCCGCCCATGGCGGAGCGGGCGGACGGACGGGACCTGGCCTCGATCACAGGGCTCCTGTCCTACCGGTTGTCGCGGACGTCGTCGGCGATGTCGCGCAGCGCGGCCCTGCGCTACCGGCGCGACTACGGCGTCAGCCTCGGTGAGTGGCGAGCGATAGCCCTGATCGCCTCGGACCCGACCCTCACGCTGAACCGGCTCGCTCGGCGGGCCGGACTGGACAAGGCGCAGATGAGCCGGGTCGTGACACGTCTGAGTGAGCGGGACCTCGTCGCCCGCACGGCCGGCAGCGGCCGGACGTCCCAGCTCGCGCTGACCTCCGAGGGAACCCGCGTGTACCGGGGACTGATCGCCGCCGCGAACGAGCGGGACGTCGCCTTCCTCCAGGCACTCACGCCCGAGGAGTCCACGGTGCTGCTGAGCGCACTGGACAAGCTGGCGGACGTCGCATTCGCGATGGAGGAGTCCGAACGGGCCCGGTGACCCCGCCGTCACAGACCGGGTCAACCCCCCGCCGGACCGCCGACGCCCCGCACGACTCCCGAGTCGTGCACGACCCGTCCCCCGACGACGGTGAGCACGGCGTCGGTGCCGAGCAGCGCGCCTTCCGAGGCCTCGACCGGGTCGGTGTCGAGCACGACGAGGTCGGCGAGCGCACCCGCGGTCAGATGTCCCTTGCGGTCCGCGGTGCCTTCGAGCCGCGCCGGGGCCGTCGTCCACAACCGCAGCGCCTCGGTCCGGGTCAGCACCTGTCCCGGTTCCAGGTCCCCGACCGCGTACGGGCCCGGGACCCCGCTGAACGTCGCGACACCGCGACGCCAGTCGGGCCGGGTGACCGGGGCGTCGGAACTGTCCGCGACGCAGACGCCCGCGTCGAGCAACGCCCGCGCCGGGAACGCGTCCCGCCAGCGCTCCTCGCCGAGAACGGCGACCATCGACGGACCGCTGCCGGTGCGCATCAGGGAGCTCGTGATGACGCCGATGCCACCGTCGGCCAGCCGCGGGAGGACCTCGGTCGTCAGGAACGTGCCGTGGATGAGGACGTGCCGGGCCGCGGGCCACGGATCGTCGGCTGCGGCCGCCTCGATGGCATCGACGACGGCGTCGGCCGCGCGATCCCCCGTCACGTGGACCTGGACGGACACCCGCCTGCCGTGCGCGGTCGCGACCAGCGCGGACAGCGCCGCGACCCGTTCCGCCACGGTCGCGCCGGTCGTCACGAGGTCGCCGTGCCCGCCGCGCGGATAGGGCCGGTGCATCCACGCCGTGCAGTGGGTCGGCACCCCGTCGGCGAACAGCTTGACGCCGCCGACGCGCAGGATGTCGTCACCGGAGCCGGTGACGGGACCGGACTCCGCGAGGTCGCGGGACAGCCCGTCGGCCGTGCTGGTGGGTGAGGGCCAGTCCCAGTGCCGCAACGCACTGACCCGCACCGTCATCCGGCCGGAGGCGTGCAGCTCGCGGTAGTCGTCCCAGATCTCGGGGGTGACGACGGGGTCGGTCAGGCTGGTGACACCGAGCCGGTTCAGCCGGGCCATCGCCCGGACGACGGCGTCCAGGCGCTCCTCGCGGCTCGGGACGGGCACCAGGCGGGCGACGAGATCCTGGGCGCTCTCGACGAGGATCCCGGTCGGTTCACCGTCGGCGTCGCGGACGATCTCCCCGGCCGGCGGGTCCGGGGTGTGCCGGGTGACCCCCGCCCGGCACAGCGCCTCGGTGTTCGCCCACACCGAGTGCGACGACGCGTGGTGCAGCACCGCGGGACGGCCGCCGGTGACCGCGTCGAGGGTGCGGCGGTGCGGTGCGCTCCCCCGCGCGAGCTCGGCGACGGTCGTCTCCCGCCAGCCGCGCCCGACGACCCACTCACCCGCCGGTGCCCTCTGCACTGCTGCCTGCAGCGACGCGAGGTCGCCGGCCCCGGAGAGGTCGACGCAGAACTCCGGGGCGGCCAGCGCCCACCACACCAGGTGCAGGTGCGCGTCGTTGATCCCGGGGAGCACGGTGCGTCCGTCGAGCTCCCAGTACCGGGCGCCCGGCCGCACGACCGCGCTCACCTCGGACTCCGACCCCGCGGCGAGCACCAGGCCGTGCCGGATCGCCAGCGCGTCCACGACCCGATCGTCGCCGGTGAAGGTGCGGATCCGCCCGCCGCGCAGGACGACGTCGGAGGTCACGCCGGGTCCAGGACGGGAACGGCCGTCGGCTGCCGGGGCTCCTCGGCCGGCACGACGATCTCGTGGCCGGGATGCCAGGACACCATCACCTCCTCGCCGAGGGCGTACCTGCCCGAGTCGTCCACCGGCTGCACCGCGCAGCCGCGGCCACCGTCGAAGTGACGCAGCCAGATCCGGAGGTGGTCGCCGAGGTAGGCGACATCGGTGACCCGGGCGGGCAGCCGGCGCTGCCCCGGCGGGACCTCGTTCTCCGTGCGGTAGAGGGCGATCCGCTCGGGGCGGACCACCGTGACCTGCCCCGGGGCGAGGCACAGCCGGTTGGACTCCCCGACGAACTGCGCGACGAACAGTGTCGCCGGACGCTCGTAGAGCTCGCTCGGGGTGCCGACCTGCTCGATCCGCCCCTCGTTGAACACGGCGATGCGGTCGGACAGGGTCAGCGCCTCCTGCTGGTCGTGGGTGACGAACAGGAACGTCATGCCGAGCTCGCGGTGCATCCGGGCGATCTCGCGCTGCAGCTGGTCGCGCAGTTTCTTGTCCAGCGCTCCGAGCGGCTCGTCCATCAGCAGCGCCCGCGGCCGGTAGACGACCGCACGGGCCAGTGCGACCCGCTGCTGCTGGCCGCCGGAGAGCTGCCGCGGCAACCGGTCGCGGACGCCCTCCAGACCGACCATCTCCAGGATCTCGGAGACCCGGCGCTCGACCTCCGCCTTGGGCACGCGGCGCCGGGCGAGGCCGAAGGCCACGTTCGCACCCACCGTGAGGTGCGGGAACAGCGCGTACTGCTGGAAGACGACCCCGAGATCGCGTCGGTGCGGCTTCAGGCGGGAGATCTCCTGTCCGTCGACGGTGATCGAGCCCGCACTCAGCGCGGTGAAGCCCGCGATCATCGACAGCATCGTCGTCTTGCCGGAGCCCGACGGCCCGAGGAACGTCATGAACTCTCCCGCCCCGATGTCCAGCGACACGTCGTCGACGGCCGGACGGTCGGTGCCGGGGTAGGCCTTGGTCACGTGGCTGGTGGTGATGCCGTGACCGGTGGTGGCGGTGGTCTGGCTCATCGTGGCCTCCGTCGTCGGGCGATCTGGGGGATCAGCAGCAGCGCCGTCGTCAGGACGACGATCACGCTGGACGCGGCGGCGATGGTGGGGTCGATCTCCAGGACGATCGACTCGTACATCGCCACGGGCAGGGTCTTGATGTCCGGGGTCTGCAGGAACAGGGCGATCACCACCTCGTCGAACGACGTGGCGAAGGCGAACACGAACCCGGAGACCACCCCCGGCCCGACCAGGGGCAGGATGACGCGGCGCGCGGTGGTGACCCGGCCGGCCCCCAGGCTCGCGGCGGCCTTCTCGACCGTCGCGTCGTAGTTCGCCAGGCTGGTGTGCACCGAGGTGATCACGAACGGCACCCCGAGGACGGCGTGGGCGAGGACGAACCCGAGCAGCGTGCCGTTCAGCTGCCAGCGCAGGAACACGCCGTACACCGCGATCGCCACGACGATCCCGGGCAGGATCATCGGTGCCATCAGCAGCTGCCGCACCGCTCCGCGGCCACGGAACCGGCTGCGGTCCAGGCCGAACGCGGCGGCGGTCCCGACCACGGTCGCCAGCACCGCGGCGAGCAGCGCGACCTGCAGCGAGTTGGCCAGCGACGCCAGCCACTGCCTGCTGGTGAAGAACTCGGCGTACCAGCGCACGGACCACCCGGTGGGCGGGAACTCGAAGGTGGACCCCGAGCCGAAGCTCATCGGCAGGACGACGAGTGTCGGCGCCACCAGCAGGAAACCGACGGCCGCGACCCAGAGCCGCAGAGCCCAACCGAGATGCCGTTCGCGCGCGGCGGCCCGGGGCACCGGCGGGGCCGCCGTGCGGTCCCGTGGTGGGAGGGCGACCGGTGTCGACAGCTCAGCCACGGTCGACACCTCCCGCGGTGGCGGCGTACATCGGACCGGCCACCCTGCCGAGCAGGGCCAGCACGATCAGCGTCACGACGAGCAGGACGGCGCCGAGTGCACCCGCACCGCCGAAGTCCAGCAGGTCGTTCACCCGGGTACCGATCACCTGGGCGACGAGTGCCTGCTGCGGTGTGCCCAGCAGCGCCGGGGTGATGTAGAAGCCCAGCGACATGATGAACACGACCGACACCCCGGCGAGCACGCCGGGCAGCGACAGCGGCAGGTAGACGCGCAGGAACGCGACCGGACGCGGGGCCCCGAGGCTGGTCGCTGCGTCGACCAGGCGTCGGTCGATCCCCAGCATCGTGTTCTGCAGCGGCAGAACCATGAACGGCAACATCACCTGCACCATCGCCACGGTCACTCCGGTGACCGAGCCGAGCAGCACCACGCCGTCGAGACCGACCGCGGCGAAGGCCCGGTCGATCAGACCGTCCCGCTGTTCGAGCACATACCAGGCGAAGTTGCGTGCCATGACGCTCGTCCAGAACGGCATGAGCACCAGCAGCAGGAGCAGCCCACGCACACGTGCCGGGACCCGGCTCATCGCGAATGCGTAGGGGTAGGCGATCACCAGGGTCACCAGCGTGACCACCAGCGCGACGCGCAGGGTGCGGAGCACGACTCGGATCTGCACCGCGTCGCCGAGGACGGAGAGGTAGTTCCCGAACCCCGGTTCCGGGTCGGAGACGCTGCGCCACAGGATGATCGCGAGCGGCCAGAAGAAGAAGACCAGCAGGAGGGCAGCGGCCGGCAGCAACAGCCATCCGTTACGGGACCGGGTGCGTACGGCAGCAGCGCCGGCCGTGGCCTGCGGTGCGCTCGCGGCGCTCATCCGGTCGTCCAGTCCGACCACGCCCGGACGACGCGCTCACGGTTCGCGGCCCACCAGTTCACGTTGCTGAGCACCCTCTGGCCCTTCCTGTCGTCGCCCCAGATGTCGAGCTCCCGGCCGTACGGCGACGACGGCCTCGGCGCCGTCGCGTTCGCCGGCCCCACACCGGCCGCGTCGGCGAAGGCCGCGGCCTGCTCCTGCCCGGAGGCGAAACGGATCAGGTCCCTGGCGGCGTCGGGCCGTCGTGATCCCCGGGGGACCACCAGGACGTCCCAGGTCACCGGGGTCGGAATACCCGGTACGACCTTCCAGCCGGTCGCACCGGACTTGAGCAGCGAGTACGCCCGCGCACTGACGATCAGGGCGAGGTCGGCCTGCCCGCCCGCCATCCGCTGCTGCTGGTCGCCGTAGGTGCTCGCAAGCGTGAGCTGCGGACGGATGCGGTCGTAGACCGACAGCGCCCGGGGCACGTCGAGCGGGTAGAGACGGTCGGCGGGAACACCGTCGGCGAGCAGCGCGGCCTCCAGCGTGCCGACGCTCGGGTCACCGCCGTAGACGACCCGCCGGCCCGGGAACGCGCGCGGATCGAAGAAGTCCGCCAACCGCGTCGGCGGGTGGTTGCCGTACTTGCGGGCGTCGTACATGAACATCATCCCGAACAGGGCGGCGGGGACGCCGCAGCGGGACACCGACCCGGCCGGGAAACGGTCCGCGTAGGCACTCGAGTCGATCGGTTCGAGAAGGGTGCCGCAGTTGGCTGCCGCGACCGACGCGTCGGTGTCGACGACGTCCCAGGTCACCTTGCGCGCCTCGACCATCGCCTTGAGCTTGGCCGTGCTGGACGGTCCGTCGATCGTGATGGTCGTGCCGGTGCGCTGCTGGTAGGGGTCGAGCCAGGCCGAGCGCTGCCCGGCCTGGTAGGCGCCCTGTCCATAGGACACGAAGACCAGCGAGTCGGCGCCGCCCTCCGACACCGCGCACCCCGAGACGAGCAGGGACGACAGCAGCGCCATCGGGAGGAGCTTCCGGAACCGGGAGGACACCGCGCCCTCAGCCCGCAGCAGCCACGACGTTGCGGCAGAGCACCTCGGCGAGCCGGTCGATCTGCTCCTCGGTGATCACCAGCGGTGGCGACAGGACGATGGAGGTCCCCGAGGCCCGGACGACGACACCCTCGGCCCGGCAGCCCGCCTGGACCGGCGCGGTCGGCAGGTCCTCGAACTCGATGCCGAGCATCAGGCCGACGCCGCGCACCTCCCGGACATGGGGCAGGTCGGCGAGCGGCTCGAGGGCCGTCCGGAGTCGCTCCCCGAGCTCGGCCGCCCGTGCGAGCAGCCCCTCCCGCTCGATGATGTCGATGTTGGCGAGCGCGACCGCGGCACCGACCGGGTGCCCGTTGTAGGTGAATCCGTGGAAGAAGGTCGCCCCGTCGGCGAGTTCCAGGACGCGCCGGCCGATGAGCACCGCGCCCATCGGGATGTAGCCGCTGGACAACCCCTTGGCGGTCACGATCATGTCCGGCTCGATGCCGAAGTGGTCGCTGCCGAACCAGTGTCCGGTCCGGCCGAAGGCGGTGACGATCTCGTCGACGATCAGCAGGATGCCGTGCCGGCGCAGAACCTCCTGGACCCGCGGCCAGTAGTCCTCCGGCGGCGGCACCATCCCGCCGACGCCGAGGACGGGCTCGCCGATGAACGCCGCGATCCGGTCGGCGCCGATGGTCTCGATACGCTCCTCCAGCTCGCGGACCAGCAGATCCGTCGCGCCGGGGCCGTGGGCGATGCCGTGCGGCTTGCCGAGGAACTCGACGTCGGGCAGCAGGGGCCCGTAGCCCGCCCGGAGTCCGTCGATCCCGGTCGCGGCCAGCGATCCGGCGCCCATGCCGTGGTAGCCGCCCTGGCGGGCGAGGATCACGGTGCGCTCGGGCCGACCGGCGTGGTGGAAGGCCAGCCGGCTGAGCTTGATCGCCGTCTCGGTGCCCTCGGAGCCACCGTTGGTGAAGAAGACGCGCTCGATGCCCTCGGGGGCGATCCCCAGCAGGCGGTCGGCCAGCCGGATGGCCGGTTCGTTGGAGTAGTCCCCGAACGAGGAGTAGAACTCCAGCGTCCCGATCTGGCGGGCGGCGACCTCGGCGAGCTCGGTGCGGCCGTGCCCGACCGGGCACTGCCACAGCCCGCAGGTGCCGTCGACGTACTCGTTGCCGTCGGTGTCCCACAGCAGGGCGCCCTCGCCCCGGGCGAGCACGAGCGGCTCCTGGGGTGCGCCGATCACCGTGTGCGGGTGGATCAGGCTGCGACGGTCCAGGTCGGCGAGCGCGGCGGTGTCCGCCGGCTTGGGGCCGGGCCGTTCGGTGGTGCTGGTCATGGACGACACCTCTCGGTCTGGGCGTGGCAGGAACGGGGCGGGGCGTGCGGCGGGTTTCGGACGCGGAACGTCGGGAGCGGGATCTCAGAAGCGCAGGGCGACGGCCTTCACCTCGGTGTAGGCCTCGATGCCCTCGCTGCCGCCCTCGCGTTCCTGTCCGCTGTTCTTCTGCCCGCCGAACGGCAGCTCCGGACGCACCGGGGACGGTTCGTTGACGCCGATGACGCCGAACTCGAGCCGGTCGAGCAGCCGCCAGATGCGGCGGAGGTCGGAGCCGAAGACGTAGGCGGCCAAGCCGTATTCGGTGTCGTTGGCCAGCTGCGCGACGTCGTCGGAGTCGCCGTAGGTCTGCACGGCGAGAACGGGGCCGAAGGTCTCCTCGCGCGAGATCAGCATCTGCGGGGTGACACCGGTGAGGACCGTCGGCAGGTAGAAGTTGCCGGCCAGGCCGGTCTCGGCCGGTGCGCCCCCGATGAGGACGGTCGCACCCTGTTCGACGGCGTCGGCGACCTGGCGCTCGACCTTCTCCATCCCGGCGCGGTCGATCAGCGGGCCGACGGTGGTGCCCTCGGCGTCCCCGCGCCCGACCCGCAGGGCCGCGACCTTCTTCTCGACGAGCGCGAGCAGGTCCGCCGCTACGTCCTCGTGGACGTAGAGCCGGTTGACCGCAGTGCAGCTCTGCCCCGCGTTGAAGAACTTGCCTGCGACGACGCCAGCGGCGGCCGCCTCCAGGTCGGCGTCGGGCAGCACGACCGCGGGCGAGTGCCCGCCCAGCTCCAGCGACGTGCGGCGGAGCCGATCGCCGGTGCGGCGCAACAGGCCCAGCCCGACCTCCGTGGATCCGGTGAAGCTGACCTTGCGCAACCCGGGACCGCTCAGCAGGGCGTCGACGAGCTCGGCGGGCCGGGTGGTCGTGAGGGACTGCAGCACGCCGTCGGGCAGACCGGTCGACTGCAGGATCTCCAGCAGCGCGGTCGCGATCAGCGGGGTCTGCTCGGCCGGCTTCGCGATCACCGGGCAGCCCGCGGCGAGTGCGAGGGCCACCTTGCGGGCGAGCATGCTGGCCGGGAAGTTCCACGGCGTGATCGCCAGCACGGGTCCGACCGGGCTGCGCAGCACGAGCCCGGGACCGGCTGCGTCGGATGGAGTCACCCGGCCGTAGGCGCGCCGGCCCTCCTCGGCCGCCCACTCCAGCATCCGGGCCGCGCCGCTCAGCTCACCACGTGCCTCGGCCAGCGGTTTCCCGTTCTCCCGGCTGAGCAGGACGGCCAGCTCCTCGCCCCTCTCCCGGACGACTGCCGCGGCGGTCCGCAGGTGACCGGACCGGACCTCGGGCGCGAGCTCCGCCCAGCCACGAGCGGCGGCGACGGCCGCCTCGACCGCGATGCGGGCGTGGTCGGGTCCGGCGTCGGCCGCGGTACCGATGACCTCGAGGCTCGCGGGGTCGACGACCTCGAACGTGACCGGAGCGGTCTGCCACGTCCCTGCGATGAGCAGTGTCGCGACGGGGGTGTCGGGCATCCGGGAACCTTCCGATCGGTGGCGTACGGCCCACGGCGGCGGCGGTGGGCGAGACCGAGTCTGATCCCGACCTGTTGAGCAAGTCAACAGATCGGACCCGCATTTCGGCGATGTTGCGAGCAAGTCTCGTTCGCAGGCTTGCCACTTCCCTGCGGACTCCTGTTGTTTTTATCAACATGGCCGTGTACTCCTGGACCGGAGACAGGAGGTTCCGATGACCGGTCATCCGGACGACGTCACGATCTGCGAGTGCTTCGCACGCGACGGGCTGCAGCACGAACCCGTCTTCGTCCCCACCTCGACCAAGGTCGCGTTGCTCGACCGGTTCGTCGCCGCGGGCTTCACCCGGATCGAGGCGACCAGCTACAGCCACCCGGAGCGGGTTCCCGCCTTCGCCGACGCGAGCGACGTCCTCGCGCGGATCCCGCGCGTCCCCGGGGTCGCCTACAAGGCCACCTGCCCCAACCCTGCGGCGGTGCGCCGGGCGCTGGCCGACCTCGACGCGGGCCGCGGCGCCGGCGAGCTGAGCTTCCTGGTGTCGGCCAGCGAGAGCCACACCGAACGCAACCTGCGAACCACCCGCGCGGGGCAGTGGGAGCGGATGGCCGAGATGGCCGACCTCGCCGGCGACCGGTTCCGGATCGTCGGTGTGGTGTCGGTGGCCTTCGGCTGCCCGTTCGAGGGCGCCGTCGACCCGGGCCGGGTGGCCGCGGACGTCTCCCGGTTCGTCGAGCTCGGCGCGGACGCGGTGACCCTCGGTGACACCACCGGCGTGGCCACTCCCACCACCGTCGCGACGCTGTTCGGCCGGTTGGAACGCGAGCACCCGGATCTGCCGCTCGTCGCCCACTTCCACAACACCCGTGGGGCCGGCGTCGCCAACGCCGTCGCCGCGCTCGACGCCGGGTGCAGGCACTTCGACAGCGCACTCGGCGGAGTCGGCGGCCATCCGGCGTCCATCGGTTACGGCGCCGGGCTGACCGGCAACGTCTGCACCGAGGACCTGGTGTGCCTGTTCGAGTCGATGGGCGTGCGCACCGGCCTGGACCTGGACGCCCTGGCCGCGGCGTCGGCCGCATGCGAGGAGGCGCTCGGCCGCCCGCTGCACAGCATGGTCGCCCGGGCCGGTTTCGCCCCGAACGTCGTCCCCGCCTGAGCCCGAGGAGAAGCAGAGATGACCGCACCGACCACGGCCGGCGTACTGGTCGTCGAGGACCGTCCCGTGGGACACGGCGTCGTCCGTGTGCTGACCCTGAACCGGCCCGCGAAGCTCAACGCCCTCGACACCCCGCTCACCCGTGCACTGTGCGAGGCCTTCGACGCGGCCGACCGCGATGCCACGGTCCGGGCGCTGGTACTGACCGGTGCCGGCCGGGGTTTCTGCTCCGGCGCCGACCTCGGTGAGTTCGCCGGACTCACCCCGGACGAGCCCGGCCCGGTGCTGGAGCGTGCCGCGCTGACGGCGACGGTCCAGATCCGGATGCAGCAGCTGTCGGTGCCGGTGGTGTCCGCGGTGCGCGGCGTCGCGGTCGGCGGCGGAGCCGGGCTCGCGATCGGCGCGGACATGACCGTCGTGGGCGAGGACCTGCGGTTCGGCTACCCCGAACTCACCCACTCCATCGTCCCCGCCCTGGTCATGACCGGGCTCGTCCGCCAGCTCGGTCGCAAGCAGGCCTTCGAGCTGATCAGCACCGGCCGGATGCTCACCGCCCAGGAGGCCCTCGGTTACGGCCTCGTCAACCAGGTGGTGGCGCCCGATGAGGTTCTGGACGCGGCTCTGGCCGTCGCCGAACGCTGGGCCGCGGCCGAGCCTCGGGCGATCGCCGCCGCGAAGGACCTCTTCTACCGCGTCGCCGACCTTCCGACCGAGGCCGCGATGCGTGCCGGTCAGGACGTCAATGCGCTGATGCGGGGGTTCCGCCGATGAGCGTTCCGCCGCTGCAGGGCATCACGGTGCTGGACTTCTCGCGGGTGCTCGCCGCCCCGATGGCCACCCAGATCCTCGGTGAGCTCGGCGCCACCGTGATCAAGATCGAGCGCCCCGGCTCCGGCGACGAGACCCGGTCGTTCGAACCTCGCCTCCCGCACGGCGAGAGCGCCTACTTCTTCGCGTTCAACCGCGGGAAGCAGTCGGTCACGCTCGATCTCAAGGACGAACGGGGACGCGACGTGGCCCGCCGCCTGGCCCGCTCCGCCGACGTCGTCGTCGAGAACTTCCTGCCCGGGGCGATGGACCGGCTCGGGCTGGGTTACGACGCGCTGTCCGCGGACAACCCGGGTCTGGTGTACGTGTCGGCCACCGGGTTCGGCCAGACCGGACCGGACAGCGCGCGCAAGGGCTACGACACCGTGTTCCAGGCGCTGTCCGGGATCATGGCGATGACCGGCGAGGCGGACGGTCCCCCGGCCAAGGTCGGTGTCCCGGTCGCCGACCTCTCCTCCGGACTGTGGGTGGTCATCGCCGCTCTCACCGGCCTGGCAGGCCGCAGCGCCGGCGGCCGCGGCCGTCACCTCGACGTGTCCATGATGGACGTGCAGCTGAGCCTGCAGGCGCTCAACGCGGGTCGGCTGTTCGCCCTGGACGAGGACCCCCGCGCGACCGGCACCGAGCATCCAGGCCGGGTGCCGAGCGCAGCCTTCGAGGCCGCGGACGGCGGCTGGCTGCACATCAGCGGCAGCGACCAGCACTGGGTCCCGCTGTGCACCGTTCTCGGTCTGGACGAGCTCGCCGCCGATCCGGACCTGCGGTGCAACGCCGGCCGGGTCGCCCGGCGCGACCGTGTCATGGCCGGGATCCGTGGAGCCGTCGCCGCCCGCGACCGGGATCCGCTGGTGAAGGAGCTGCAGGCCGCGGACGTCCCGGTCGGCGAGGTCCGCACCGTGCGTGAGGCGCTCGGCTCCCCGCATGCGACGGCCCGCGGCGCCGTCGGGCACTTCGAGCACCCGAGTGAGGGCCGGTTCCCCGCCCTGCGCACCCCGCTGCGGGAGGCATCGGCCGAGCCGGTCGCGGTCGCGACCCCACCTCTGCTGGGCGCCGACACCGAGGATGTGCTCTCCGGGGCCGGTTACTCGGCCGCGGAGATCGACCTGCTGCGTCGCGACGGGGTGGTCGGATGACCAGCAGAGTGCACGTCGAGGTCTCCGGCGGCACTGCACACGTCGAGCTGACCCGGCCCGAGGCCCGCAACGCCGTCGACCTGCCGATGTGTCTCGAGCTCCGCGCCGCGTTCGAGGACCTCGACGCCGACGAGTCCGTCCGGGTCGTCCTGCTGTCCGGGCGCGGCCCGGTCTTCTGCGCGGGTGCGGACCTCAAGGAGCGCACCGGCCGCGACGCCGCGTGGGTCCGGCGCCGCCGGCAGGCCTCGTTCGCCGCCTACGCCGCTGTCGAGGCCTGCTCCCGACCGGTGGTGGCCCTGCTGCAGGGCACCGTTGTCGGGTCCGGCGGTGAGCTGGCGCTGGCCGCCGACTTCGCCCTGGCCACCGACGACGTGACGTTCCGCTTCCCCGAGCCGCACTGGGGGACCGTCGGCGCCACCCAGCGGCTCCAACGCGCGATCGGCAGACGCCGGGCGAAAGAGCTGCTCTACACCAACCGTCCGATGAGCGCCTGTGAGGCTGTCGACCTCGGCGTCGTCAGCAAGCTGGTCCCGGCGGCGGATCTCGTCACGGCGGGCTTCGACACCGCCGCGCGGATCGCGAAGGCTCCCCCGGCGGCGATCGCGCTGACCAAACGGGCGATCGACCTCGGCGCCGAGACCGATCTGGACCGCGGGATCCGGATCGAGATGGCCGCCATCGAGCAGAACCTCGCCGACGGCGACTGGCAGGCGGGTGTGTCCCGGTTCCGGGAGCAGCACGACACGCAGAAGGGTCGGCGATGAAGCTCGAGGGTGTGTGCCCACTGACCGTCCACGAGGCGCTCGACCGTGCCGCGGCCTTCGCACCGGACGTCGAGGCCGTGGTCACCGCCGAGGAGCGGATCACCTACGGCGAGCTCGCGGAAGAGGTCGCGCGGATCCGGGCCGCGCTGGTCGCGGCCGGTATCGGTCGGGGTGACCGGGTCGGCCTGGCACTGGGGAACGGTCCGTGCTGGGTCGCGTTGTTCCTCGCGCTCGGCTCCGTCGGTGCCGTCACGGTGCCGGTGAACACCCGGCTGACCGGCGACGAGATCCACTACACGCTCGCCCACGCTGCCGTCTCGACCCTCTTCACCGCGGACCGGGTTCTGCGGGTCGACCTCGCTGACCTGTTGCGCGACATGGGGATCGGCACCGACGGCCGATGCCGGTCGCTGCCGGCGCTGCGCCGAACCGTCGTGGTCGGGTCCGCACAGGGATGGGGGACGCCGTTCCGGGAGTTCCTCGCCGGTGCCACCGACGGCGCCGAGCCCACGGCCGGCCCCGACGACGTGCTGCTGGTCCAGTACACCTCGGGCACCACCTCGCGCCCGAAGGGCGTACTGCTCACCCACCGCAGCATGTGTGCCGACGCGTTCTTCTCCGGTGCCCGGATGGGCCTGCGGCCGGGAGACCGCTTCCACTCCGCCCGGCCGTTCTTCCACGTCGCAGGCAGCACGCTGTCGGTGCTGGCGTCGATCCAGCACGCCTGCACGCTCGTCACCATGGCACGGTTCGAGCCCGTCGAGGCCCTGCGGCTGCTGGAGGCCGAGCGCTGCAGCCACTTCTCCGGCAACGACACCATCGCGCTGCTGCTGCTCAACCATCCCGAGCGGGACCGGCACACCCTGCACCTGCGCGGGGCGTGGGTGGCCGCGTCGCCGACGGTGATCCGCCGGGTCATCGACGAGCTGGGAGCCCGGGAGTGCGTCGCCGGATACGGGTTGTCCGAGGCCTCCCCCAACGTCGCCCAGTCCGCATGGTGGGAGCCGGAGGAGCTTCGCGCGTCGGGGGCGATGGCTCCCGAACCCGGTGTCGAGGTCCGGATCCGCAGCGCCGAGGGGCACGACTGCGCCCCCGGCGAACCCGGGTCCATCGAGGTCCGCGGCTGGAACGTCATGCAGGGCTACCTCGACGACCCGGCGCGGACCGCCGAGACGATCGACGCGGAGGGCTGGCTCGCCACCGGCGACCTCGGCGCGCTCGACGCGTCCGGCCGGCTGCACTTCGTGGGCCGCACCAAGGACGTCATCCGGGTCGGCGGGGAGAACGTGGCGCCCGCCGAGATCGAGGATGCACTGCACCGCCACCCGTCGGTCCGTCAGGCCGCCGTCGTCGGGGTCCCGGACGAACGGCTGGTCGAAGTGCCGTTCGCCTTCGTCGTCCTCACCGAGTCCGAGGTCGTGACACCGGAGGCGATCCTCGAGTGGGCCGGCGGCCACCTGGCCCGGTTCAAGCTGCCCCGGCACCTGCGCGTGGTCGAGGGGTTCGAGGACATCGGGATGACCGCCAGCTCCAAGATCCAGAAGAACAAGCTCGCGGCGCACGCCCGACTGCTGCTCGAGCAGGCGACGGGATGATCCGCACCCGGTTCACAGGGCTCGTCGGCACCGAGCTGCCGATCGTGCAGGCCGGCATGTCCTGGGCGTCGTCCTGCTCCGCGCTGCCGCTCACGGTGAGCGGGGCGGGTGGGCTGGGGGTGGTCGCGGCCGGACCGATGCGCCTGCCCGATCTCGCGCGGGTCCTCGACGAGATGGCATCCGGCACCGACCGGCCGTGGGCGGTGAACCTGCCGCTGTACCGGGCGGGCGCCGACGAGGTCATCGACCTGCTGCTGCAGCGGCCCCCGCCGGTGCTGATCGCGTCGCAGGGCGGGCCGCGCCGCTACCTCGACCGGTTCCACGCCGCCGGGACCGTCTGCCTGCACGTGGTCGCCGGGGTCGAGCACGCGGCCAAGGCCGCGGCCGCCGGCGTGGACGGTCTCGTCGTCGTCGGCGCCGAGGCGGGCGGGCACCCGCCGCCGGCCATGGTGACCACCCAGGTGCTGGTCCGTGCGGTGGCGACCGCCGTTCCGGAGATCCCGCTGGTCGCCTCCGGCGGGGTGGCAGACGGGGCGGGGCTCGCGGCGATGATCGCGCTCGGCGCCGACGCCGCCCAGTTCGGCACCCGGTTCCTGGCGACGCCCGAGTCCTCGGTGCACCCCGCGTACAAGGCAGCGGTGGTCGGCGCGGCCGTCGAGGACACCCGCACCGTGGGACACGGCCTGGGTCTCATCCGCACGCTCGCGAACGACTTCACCGCGCGGATGGCCGAACTCGAGGAACAGGGCACGGACCTGGAGTCCCGGCGGACGGCGTTCACGGCGTCGACCCTGCGGGACGCCGCGCTCTCCGGCGACGTCGCCGGCGGCAAGGTCGAGGCGGGACAGTCCGCCGGTCTGGTGTCGGAGATTCTGCCCGCCGCCGAGCTCGTCGCGCGGATCGCCGAGGAGTACCGGGCCGCAGTGGCACGGCTCGACCGGGCCTGACCCGGACACGACGCCGCCCGCACCGGCGGACCGGTGCGGGCGGATCGGGAGGAGCGGACGGCTCAGGACGCGTGGATGTCCGACGGGTGCGTCGTCAACGGCGTCACCGTGATGTCCATGTACGGGAACAGCGGCAGCCCGCTGACGATCTCGTGCAGCTGCGCGTTCCCGTCGACCTCGAAGATCGAGATGTTGGCGTACTCCCCCACGCAGCGCCAGATGCTGCGCCAGTGCCCGGAGCGCTGCCACTCCTGCGAGTAGGCCTTCTCCCGGGCGAGCAGCTCGCTGCGCGCGTCGGGATCCATGTCCGGCGGGAGGTTCACGTCCATGCGGACGGCGAAGAGTTCGCTCATGCGGGGTCCAGCGGGAAGTCGTAGGTGACCTGCACACCCGCACCGGAGGAGGCCGGCTGCGGGTCGAGCATCAGCTCGGGCTTGACGGCCTGGGCGACGTCGTCGTCGGTGTAGTCGCCGCCGACGAAGTACAGCTGGGTCGTCACCGGGGCCTTGCCCTCGGCGGTCACCTTGAGGTGCAGGTGCGCCGGGCGCCACGGGTGCCAGCCGGCCGCGGCGATCAGCCGGCCGCAGGAACCGTCGGTCGGGATCTGGTACGGCGCGGGCTGGATGGTGTGGAACGCGTAGTGCCCGTCGGCGCCGGTGCGGATCTGCGCGCGCAGGTTCCACTCCGGGATGCCCGGGGCGAACTGGGAGTAGTAGCCGGCGTCGTCGGCGTGCCAGAGCTCGACCAGCGCGTTCTCCAGGGGCGTGCCGTCGAGGTCGGACACGGTGCCCTGGAACAGCAGCGGGGTGCCGGCCTCGTCGTCGCGCATCGGGACCTCGGCCTCGCTCGCGAACTCCGGGGCACCGGGGATGTAGTACGGGCCCTCGATGGTGCCGACGGCGCCCTTGCGGTCGGCGTGCGCGACCTCCTCGACGACGTGCTCGACGAACACGTCGAGGAACAGTGGCCACTCGCCGGTCTCGCCGACCGAGATCAGCCACGCCTTGAGCGCGTCGTACTCCTCGTAGGTCACCTGGTGGCGCCGGATGACCTCGTGCAGCGCGCCGAGCGCGTCCTTCGCGATCGTCGAGACGCGGTCGTGGTCGACCGGCCCGCTGCTGCCGCGCTCCTTGCGCGCGAACGTCGCCGTGGCGTTGAGCCCCGAGCCTGCGGCGGTCGCCTGCTCCTCGGTCGTTCCGGTGTCCTGCTCGGTGGTGGTCATCGGGTCACTCCTCGACGCTGCGATGGTTGCGGGACGGTGGTGCGTCAGTCGGTGCGGTAGTGCGCGAGCTTGTCGGGGTCGATCTCGATCCCGAGACCCGGGCCGGGCCGGACGGCCAGCTCGCCGCCGTGGATCTCCAGCGGCTCGGCGAGCAGGTCGTCGGCCATGTCCAGGAAGTTCGACAGCTCACCGGCGCGGCGGGCGCTGTGCCGGTGAGCGGCCCCGAACGCGACGGTGCAGGCGGTGCCGATCTGGCCGTCGATCTGGTTGCCCATCACGACCTCCGACCCGAGGCCCTCGCACTGGTGCAGTACCCGCTGCGAGGCGGTGAAGCCGGTCCGGGCGGTCTTGATGCTGATCATCGTGGCGGCGCCGTCGAGCAGCTCGCGGGTGACCTGGCCGCTGGTCACGGCGCTCTCGTCGGCGACGGTCGGGACGGTCGTGCGGGCGGTGAGCCAGCGCCGGCCGAGCACGTCGTCGGCGGGGCAGAGCTCCTCGGACAGCGTCAGGTCGAGGTCGGCCATCGCGTGCAGCGCCCGCGCCGCCTCCGACGGCGTCCAGCCGCGGTTGCCGTCGACGTAGAGCTCCACGTCCGGGCCGAGTGCCTCGCGCAGCGCACGGCAGGCGCCGACGTCGACCGACACCGGCCGGCGGCCGACCTTCACCTTGAACGTGGTGATGCCGTAGGTGTCGCGCACCCGCTCCGCCTCGGCGACCATCGCCCCGTCCGGCGCGAACCCGACCATGTGCGAGACCCGCATCCGGTCGGAGTACCCGCCGAGCAGCTGGGTCACCGGCAGGTCGAGGGTGCGGCCGAGCGCGTCCCAGCAGGCCATGTCGACGGCGGACTTCGCGGCCGGGTTGCCGACCGTGCGGTCCAGCCGGGCGTGCACCACCTCCCGCTCCAGCAGCGAGAGCCCGACGAGCTCGGGGGCGAAGATCTGGTCGATGACGGCGCGGATCGACGCCTGGGTCTCGCCGTAGGTGTAGGGCCGCGGCGGGGCCTCGGCGACGCCGACGACGCCGTCGTCGGTGTGCACCCGGACGAGCACGTGGTCGGCCTCGTGCACCTCACCCGAGGCGAAGCGCAGCGGCTTGCGGTACGGGATGGTGAACGGGACGGCCTCGATCGCGACGATCTTCACCGATGTCCTCCGGGGACGGGGTCGAGCGCGGTGGGCGGAGTGTCCGTCGGCGAGACGAAACCGTTGTCCTCCAGCGCGGAGACGAGCGTGCGGATGGCGGGGGCGTCGTCGTCGGCCCGCCAGGCGAGCGCGAGGTCGACGGAGGCGTCGTCGGCGATGCCCACGAAGCGGACACCCTCGATGCGCAGGGCGAGCACGGACTCGGGCAGCAGGGCGATGCCCAGTCCGGCCGCGACGAGCGTCAGCATCACCGAGGTCTCGGCGACCTCGTGCGCGCGGTGCGGCAGGAACCCGGCGGCCAGGCAGGCCTCGGTGACCGCGGAGGCGACGACGGACTCCTTGGCCGCGTAGACCACGAACGGCTCGTCGCGCAGCTCACCGAGCCCGACGGGGCCTGCGCCGGCGAGGCGGTGCCGGTCGGGCACCGCGGCGACGAGCTTCTCCCGCGCGATCGGCCGGGTCACCAGCCCGGTGCGCGACACCGGCGGGCGCAGCAGGGCGACGTCGATGCGGTCCTCGGTCAGCGCGGACTCGCTGGCCGGGGTGAGCAGGTCGGGGACGAACTTGAGCACGATGCCGGGCGCCTCGCGGGCGACGATCCGGGCCAGCTGCGGCAGCTGCTTGTAGGCGGCCAGGCCGGTGCTGCCGACGCGGACCAGGCCGCTGCGGCCCTCGGCGATCTGCTGCACCCGCTCCTGGGCGGAGCCGACCGACTCCAGGATCCGCAGGGCGTCGCGCAGCAACGCCTCCCCCGCCGGGGTCAGGTCGACCTTGCGGGTGGTGCGGGTGAACAGCGTCGCCCCGATCTGGGACTCCAGCTGGCGGATCGCCTGGGACAGCGGGGACTGGTTCATGTGCAGGCGCTCGGCGGCCTGCCCGAAGTGCCGCGTCCGGGCGACGGTCACGAAGTACCGGAGCTGCCGGATCTCCACGTCGCCTCCCGGGCTCGTCCGCTGTGACCGGACCGACGATAGGAGCGACGCTTCAGTGACACAAAGTCCTGATCGATCTCAATTGAGATCTTCGGAGTCTCAGTCCCTCACAAGCTCCACCGGCGTCAGCCGCTCGGCCAGCTCCTCCTCGGTCGTCCCGAACAGCTCCAGCGCCCGCATCCGGCCGGACTCCAGGGCGAAGGTGCCGTAGTCGGTGTAGACGCGGTCGATGCAGCCCAGCCCGGTCACCGGATACGTGCACTCCGGCACCAGCTTCGGGGTGCCCTGCTTGTCGAACAGGGTCATGACCGTCCACACCCGCTTGGCGCCGATCGCCAGGTCCATCGCCCCGCCGACGGCCGGGATCGCGTCCGGCTCGCCGGTGTGCCAGTTCGCGAGGTCCCCGGACACCGACACCTGGAACGCACCGAGCACGCAGACGTCGAGGTGACCGCCGCGCATCATCGCGAACGAGTCCGCCTGGTGGAAGTACGCGGCACCGGGCAGCTCGGTCACCGGGACCTTGCCCGCGTTGATCAGGTCCGGGTCGGTCTCGTCCTCCGACGCGGCCGGGCCCATGTTGAGCATGCCGTTCTCGGTGTGCAGGACGACGCCGGAGCCCTCGGGCAGGTGGTCGGCGACCAGTGTCGGGCGCCCGATGCCGAGGTTGACGAACGCGCCGCCGGGGTTGGTCTCCACGATGTCGCGGGCGACGGCGGCGGCGATCTCGTCCTTGTCGCGCGGGGTGCTGCGCGGGGCCGGTGCGGTGGTGGTCATGCGATCCCCTCCTGCTGCTGTCCGGCCACGGAGTCGGCGGCCACGATGCGGTCGACGTAGATCCCGGGGGTCACGACGGTCTCCGGGTCGATGTCCCCGGTGGGGACGACCCGGTCGACCTGCACCGCGACGGTCGACGCGGCGGTGGCCATCACCGGCCCGAAGTTCCGCGCGGTCCGCCGGTAGACGACGTTGCCCATCCGGTCCGCGAGGTGCGCCTTGACCAGCGCGAGGTCCCCGGAGATCGGGTACTCCAGCACCTGGGTGCGGCCGTCGATCTCGCGGGTCTCCTTGCCCTCGGCCAGCAGCGTGCCCGCCCCGGTCGGGGTGAAGAACGCGCCGATCCCGGCCCCGGCTGCGCGCAGCCGCTCGGCGAGGTTGCCCTGCGGCACGACCTCCAGCTCGATCCGCCCGGACCGGTAGAGGTCGTCGAAGACCCAGGAGTCGGCCTGGCGAGGGAAGGAGCAGACGACCTTGCGGACGCGGCCGGTGGCGAGCAGCGCGGCCAGGCCGGTGTCGCCGTTGCCGGCGTTGTTGGACACCACGGTCAGCTCGCCTGCGCCCTGGCGGACGAGCGCGTCGACCAGCTCGACGGGCATGCCTGCCATGCCGAAGCCGCCGACCAGGACGGTCGCGCCGTCCGGGGTACCTGCGACGGCGTCGTCGTAGGTCTCGCAGATGCGGGCGGTCACGCGCGCGCTCCCTTCTCGTTCTCCAGCACGACGGCCAGGGCCTGCCCGACGCCGATGCAGATCGCCGCGACGCCCCAGCGGTCGCCGGACTCGGCGAGCCGCTTGGCCAGCGTGCCGACGACTCGGGCACCGGACGCGCCGAGCGGATGCCCGATCGCGATCGCGCCGCCCTTGGTGTTGACGATCTCGGGGTCGATCCTCCACGCGTCGACGCAGGCCAGCGACTGGACGGCGAAGGCCTCGTTGAGCTCGACGGCGGCGACGTCGTCCCAGCCGATCCCGGCGCGGGCCAGCGCCCGCTCGGCCGCCTCGACCGGGGCGATGCCGAACTCCTGCGGGTCACGCGCCGACGTGCCACGCCCGGCGATCCGGGCCAGCGGCTCGCCGCCGATCCGGTCCGCGGCGGCACCGGACCCGACGAGGACGGCGGCGGCGCCGTCGTTGAGCGGGCTGGCGTTGCCCGCGGTGACGGTGCCGTCCGCGCGGAAGGCGGGCTTCAGCCCGGCGAGCTTCTCCGGGGTGGAGTCGTCGCGGACACCCTCGTCACGGACCAGGTCGGTGTCCGGGACGGCGACGACGAGGTCGTCGTAGAACCCGTCCGCCCAGGCCTTCCCGGCGAGCCGGTGGGAGCGGGCGGCGAACTCGTCCTGGCGCTCGCGGGAGATGCCGAAGCGGTCGGCGAGCTGCTCGTTGCACTCCCCCAGCGACGCGGTCCACTCCGCGGGCATCCGGTCGTTGACCAGGCGCCAGCCCAGCGTCGTGGACACCGCGGTGAGGTCACCGGCCGGGAAGCCCTTCGCGGGCTTGGGCAGCACCCAGGGTGCGCGGGTCATCGACTCCACACCGCCGGCGACGACGACGTCGGCGTCACCGGTCTCGACCGCACGCGAACCCTGCAGCACCGCGTCGAGCGACGACCCGCAGAGCCGGTTGACGGTGGTCGCGGGCACCGAGGTCGGCAGCCCCGCGAGCAGCACCGCCATCCGGCCCACGTCGCGGTTGTCCTCCCCGGCCTGGTTGGCGCAGCCCCACACGACGTCGCCGATCTCCGCCGGGCCGAGGCCGGGCGCCGTCGCCAGCACCCCGGTCAGGGCGGTGGCGGCGAGGTCGTCGGGACGCACCCCGGCCAGCCCGCCCCGCAGGCGGCCGAACGGGGTCCGGGTGGACGCGTAGACGTAGGAGGTGGTCACGGACTCCACGCTAGGAACCGGCACTCATCACGTCCAATACTCGATCCGGCCGCATTGATAAGACAGCGGCATAGGATGTGGTCATGGAGCTGCGCCACCTGCGGTCGTTCGTCGCACTGGCCGAGGAACGGCACTTCGGCCGGGCCGCGGCGCGCCTGCACATCGCCCAGCCGGCGCTGTCGCAGCAGCTGAACCGGCTCGAGCACGAGGTGGGCGCCCGGCTGCTGGAGCGCTCGACCCGGCACGCCGAGCTGACCGAGGCCGGTGCACTGCTGCTGGAGCGGGCCCGGGAGATCCTCGCGAACCACGACCGCACCACCGACGACCTCGCCGCGCTCGCCGCCGGCCGTGCCGGACGCGTGCGGGTCGGCTTCGTCGGCACCGCGACCTACGACGTGCTCCCGCGGGTCGCGCAGCGGGTCCGCGCCGAGCTGCCGGACCTGGAGCTGGTGCTGCGCGGGGAGCTCCTCGGCCCGGAGCTGCTGGACCTGCTGCACGGCGGGGAGATCGACCTCGCGGTGCTGCGGCCGGGCCCGGCACCGGACCCCGCCGGGGACGGCACGGTGCTGGAGCCGCTGCGCGACGAGGAGCTCGTCGCGGTGCTGCCCGCCGACCACCCGCTGGCCGGCGCCGGGACGGTCGACGCGGCAGCGCTGGCCGGGACGCCGCTGGTCACCCACCCCTCGGGGCGGCGCTCGACGATGCAGCCGCGGGTGCTGGAGGTGTGCAGGCGTGCCGGGTTCGAGCCCGAGCTCGTCGAGGTCGGCGAGACCGCGACGCTGGTCGTGTTCGTCGCCGCGGGACTGGGGTTCGGGCTGGTCCCGGCGTCGGTACGGGCGTTCCGGCTCGACGGCGTCGCCTACGTCCCGCTGGCCGGGGACCCGGTGCGGGTACCGCTGGTACTGGCACGGCGGCCGGAACAGTCGGCACCGGTGGCCCGGGTCGCGGCGCTGATCACCGCAGCCACCCGGGACTGAGCCGCAACCCGGAGTCGAGCCGCCCCCGGGGCCGACCGGCGCCGCCCCGCCGGCCCGCTCCGGAACCGGTCAGGCGCCGGTGCGCGCCGGGCGGCGGCGCAGCGAGCGCACCACCGTGCGCAGCCGCGACCGCGACGGCCGCTGCGGCAGGTTCCCGGCGACGGCGTCGTCGAGCAGCGATCCGACCGTCTCGGCGGCGTCGATCCGGTTCGTGCCGATCCCGCCGGACGGCCCGCGCTTGACCCACCCGACGACGTAGTGCCCGGGCATGTCGTCGACCCGGCCGGCGACGTTCGGGACGATCCCGGCGCCGGGGTCGAACGGCAGGCCGGGGATCGCGCGGCCGCCGCGCCCGACGGCACGCACGACCAGTCCCGCCGGGATCTCCACGCCGTCGGCGGTGAGCACACCCTCGGCACGCGCGGTGCCGACGATCCGCTCGGTACTGGTGCAGAAGCGCAGCACGACCCGCGGCCGCGCAGGCGGCACCGACCAGTCGATCTTCTCGCGGCGCGCGCGACGGAGCAGGGTCTGCGGCTCGGTCTCCCCGGCACCGGGGTGGTCGAGCCACTCGGTGATCCGCGGGTCGTGCTCGTCGAGCACCACGTCGACGCCGTCGCGGCCGAGCAGCTCGCGCAGCTCGGGGGCGGTCGCGGCGATCGACTCCGGGCCGCGGCGGCCGAGCAGCACGACCTCGCGGATCCGGCCCTCGCGCAGCGCGGCCAGCGCGGCCGGGGCGATCGTGGTGCCGGCGAGATCGTCCGGATCGGCGGTCAGGATGCGGGCGACGTCGATCGCGACGTTGCCGGTGCCGACCACGACGACCCGCTCCGCGCCGGTGTCCACGGCGCCGGCGGCCACGTCGGGGTGGCCGTTGTACCAGCCCACGACGGCGTCGGCGGCGACGCTGCCGGGCAGCCCCTCCCCCTCGACGCCGAGGTCGCGCGGGACCGGCGCCCCGACCGCCCACACGACGGCGTCGTGCGCGGCGGCGAGCTCGGCGGCGGTGACGTCCCGGCCGACCTCGGTACCCAGCCGCAGCCGCACACGCGGGTGGTCGAGGAACCGGCCGAAGGAGTGCGCGATCCGCTTGGTCGACGGGTGGTCCGGCGCGACGCCGTAGCGCACGAGCCCGCCGGGGGTCTCCAGCCGGTCCACCAGCGTGACCCGCGACGACGTGTGCAGCAGCAGGTCCTGCGCGGCGTACATGCCGGCCGGGCCGGTCCCGACCACGACGACGTCGAGCGGGGCCATGTCCGACGGCAGGGTCCGGGTGAACGCCGGCGCCTGCCACTCGTGGAACGTCGGCGCCTCCGCCGGGCGCGGCGACCGCGCGGTCGCGTCGCCCTCGAGCTTCCCGGCGACCGGCTTGTCGGCGTACCAGTCCGCGTTGACCTGCGCGTACGGCTTGAGCGAGTCGCTGAGCCGCTCCACCGGGAACACCGCGTCGATCGGGCACGCGTCCGCGCACGCACCGCAGTCGATGCACGCCCGCGGGTCGATGTAGAGCATGTCGGTCGTGCCGAAGTCCGGCTCACCCGGCGTCGGGTGGATGCAGTTGACCGGGCACGCCGCGACACACGAGGCGTCGGTGCAACAGGTCTGGGTGATGGCGAAGGCCACGGTCCGGGCTCCGTCTCTCGGGCGGGTCTCGGGGAGTGTCTCGGGCGGACCTCTCCGGCGGGGAACTCAGATGAGGTTGGCGCGGCGGTAGAACCACAGCGCCGGGCGGGTCAGCAGCCCGCAGGAGGTCAGGAACTCCATCAGCCCGGAGCACGACGAGCGCAGCATCGACTTGTGCTGCTCGTTCGCCGCGGCCTCGCGCAGCGCCCGCTTCTCGTCGAGGCCGGCGTTGGCGTAGACCTCGTCGTTCCACATGCTGGAGACGATGTAGTAGGCCGCGCCCGCGACGGCGACGCTGTTGATCTGGCGGCGCAGCCAGCCCGCCTTCGCGAGCCCCTCGCGGGTCTCCTCGCGGGCGAACTTCATGTGCCGCGACTCCTCGACCACGTGGATGTTGTTGATCGTCCGCACGAACGGGACGACGCGCTCGTCGCGCATCCAGTCCCGCTGCATGACGTCGAGGACCTCCTCGGCGACCAGGATCGACGCGTACGCCGCCTCGCCGGAGTAGGTCATCGCACACATCCGGCCGAGGGCCACGACCATCTTCTTCGGGATGTACGCCGGTGCGCCGAGCTTCGCGGCACCGCGGGCGAACATGATCGAGTGCCGGCACTCGTCGGCGATCTCGGTGAGCGCCCACTGGAACGACGGGTCCGTCGGGTCCTTGCCGTAGAAGTCCCGCAGCACCATCTGCTGCAGGATCATCTCGAACCAGATGCCGGTGGAGGCGACGGACGCGGCCTCGTGCCGGGTCAGCTCCTTGCGCTGCGCCTCGGTCATCTCGTCCCAGTACGCGGTGCCGTAGAGGCTGCACCACTCCGGGCTCAGGCCGTACTTGTCCTCGTCGAGCGGGGTCTCCCAGTCGACCTGGGTGGCCGGGTCGAACGACAGCTCCTCCGACGACCGCAGCAGGCGCTCCGCGGTGTCCCGGCGGTCCTCGGCGGTCGGCGCGACCTGGGGTTCCGGCGCGGTGGCAGTCATGTCAGCTCCTCGCAGACCTCGGGCTCCCGAGCGACGTCGCTCGCTGTAACCGGCGGTAACGTTACCACGGGTTACACCGTGCGACGCAACAGTTCGCGCCAGGTTCACCCGGTCCTGTCACGATCTCCGTACTCAGGCGGACGTGATCTCCACACACCGGCGGGCGGGCGCCCCACCGGCGGCGATACCGTTGCCATACACAAACAACAGGGGGTGGCAGACGTGGCAGCCGGGACACCGGGCATCGCCGGAACGGTGCACCGCCGGGACGGCGTGAGCGGCGTCGGCGGTGCGGTCGTGACCGTCACCGATCTGGACGGTCGCCAGCACGGCCGCACGGCGAGCGCCGACGACGGGACCTACGCGGTCGGGCTGCCCACCGGCGGCACCTACGTGGTCGTCGTCGCCGCACCCGGCGCGCCGCCGCAGGCGGCACTGGTCGCCGTCGCGGCCGGGACCGCACGGCACGACGTGGCCCTCGCGGGCGGTGCAGTGCTCGACGGCGCCCTGCGTGACGCCGCCGGGGCACCGGTGCCGTCGGCGGGGATCGCACTGATCGACGCGCTCGGCGACGTCGTCGCCAGCGGTGCGCCCGGTCCGGACGGCCGGTTCCGGCTCGTCGCCCCGGGCGCCGGCCCGCACACGCTGACCGTCACCGTGCCCGGGCACCAGCCGATCGCCCGCTCGGTGACCCTCGACGCGGCCGGGACCTCGGTCGAGATCGCGCTGCCGGCGCGGGCGGGCCTGAGCGGGACCGTGCGGTCGTCGAGCGGCGGGGCGGTCGAGGGGGCGCGGGTCGCCGTCGTCGACGGCTCCGGCACCACGATCGCGACCACCGTGACCGGCCCGGACGGCACCTACGCGTTCGACGACCTGCCGACCGGGCAGCACACGCTGACCGCGAGCGGGTACCCGCCGGTGGTGAGCGTGGTGCAGGTGGAGCACGGCGCGACCACACCGGTGGAGGTCCGCTTCCCCGACCCCCGCGGCCCGGCCGACGACCGGCACGGACCGCCCCACCATCAGGGCCCGCACCCCGCACGGGGCCGGGCCGACGGGAACGGAGGACCCCGATGAGCGCGCTGCACGGGCGGCTGGCCAGCCCGGACGGGTGGCCGGTGCCGGGTGGCACCGTCACCGTGATGGACACGACCGGGCAGCAGCGCGGCCGTTCCGCGACCCGCGCCGACGGCGGCTTCAGCGTCGACGAGCTGGCGGCCGGGGTGCACACGGTCGTCGCCGTCGCGCCGGGCTTCGAGCCCTCGGCGCGGGCGGTGCCGCTCGACGGCACCGACGTCGACCTCGGCGTGCTGGAGCTGGCCCGCACCGGCGGCGGCGTGCTGCCCGCCCCGGGGACCTGGGCGATCGATCCGCACCACTCGAGCGTGCAGGCCACGGCGCTGCACCTGGGCATGAGCCGGATCCACGGGCGGCTGCGCCGGTTCGGCGGGACGGTGACCGTCGCCGACCCGCTCGAGAAGAGCACCGTCGAGGTGACGATCGACCCGGCGTCGGTGGACTCCGACGACCCGGACCGCGACGCGCACCTGCGCAACGCCGACTTCCTCGACGTCGAGGTGCACCCGGAGATCCACTACGCGAGCACGTCGCTGACCCGGCACGACTCGTCGCGCTGGACGGTGCACGGGACGCTCACGCTCAAGGGCGTCAGCGCCCCGGTGGACCTCGACGTCGTCTACGGCGGCTCGGGCCCCGACCCGTGGGGCGGGACGCGCGCCGCGTTCACCGCGACCACCGAGGTCTCCCGCGACGAGTTCGCGATCAGCTGGAACCAGTCGGTGCTGGCCGGGGTGCTCGCGATCGGCCGCACCCTGCGGATCGACATCGACATCCAGGCCGTACTGCAGAGCTGACACCGGGGAGCTACCGGCGCGGCTGGGGGCGGCCCGGTCGTCGAGCCCGTGGAGCCGGAACGAGCCGGGGCCGTCCGGTGGCGGAGACGACCACCGGACGGCCCCGGCGTGGTTCACCGGCTCGCGGGCTCCCGCGCGAGCCGGCCCGCCGCACCGGCGCCCGAACGCCGGTACGGCACGGTCGGGCGGGTCAGCCCGCGCCGGGCAGCAGGCCGTAGACCGCTCCGGTCAGGTCGACCGGGGTGAGCAGGTCCTGCGGCAGTGGCGCCGCCGGGACGTCGCGCAGCAGGTAGACCGGGGTGTTGCCGGGCTCGGCGTGACCGGGCCTGGTCGGGGCGTGCTTCCCCGGGGCCGAGTCCGTCGGAGCGGGCGTGGCGGCCTGCGCGATGCCACCGGGCACCGCGAGCGCGGCGGCACCGGCGACGATCAGGCCGATCCGGGTGGTGCGGGACGGGGACATGTGAGTTCCTTCCGTGGGGAGCTGGTGGTGGTCCGTCGGCAGGCCGCTCAGCAGAGCGAGTCGGCCGGCTTCGGGTTCGTGAGGCCGAACAGCGGGCGCAGCCGCAGCCCGACCCAGGTGCCGCCGAGGGCGAAGACCGCCCACAGCCAGCCGTGCAGGCTGAACGAGGCGATGCCGGAGAAGTAGGCGCCGATGTTGCAACCGCCCGCCAGCCGCGCCCCGTAGCCCATCGCGATGCCGCCGAGCACGGCGCCGAGGCCGAGCTTCCACGGGATCCGCTTGTGCAGCACGAACGCGCCACCGAGTGCGGAGGCGAACAGCGCCCCGATCATGATCCCGATGTCGAGGTTGGAGATCCGGTCGGCGAGCACCGGGGAGGCCAGGGCCTTCGCGTTCGCCGGGACCTGCCAGTAGGTCCAGCTCGCGACGTCGACGCCGAGGAAGGCCAGCACCTTCGAGCCCCACAGCGCGAACGCCGACGTGACGCCCCACGGCTGCCCGGACACGAACAGCACCGCGGCGTTCAGCACGCCGAGCGCGATCGCGCCGACCCACATCGGCCAGGACCCGCGCAGGATCCGGGCGGCACCGCGGGCCGACGGCGGGCGCTCCACCGGCGGCGGGGTGCGCCTGCGGGCCACGACCCAGGTCGCGGCGGTGATCGCGGCCAGCACCACCAGCGTCAGCAGCAGCGCGAGCGGGTAGCCGAGCAGCTGCCCGAGGTCGACCACGGGACCCTGCGGGACCGTCTGCGTCCAGAACGCGTAGGTGATCGCGGCGAGCACCGAGCCGGTGATGAACCCGAACAGGGTCAGCACGATCGCGCTCTGCCCGCTGCCGACGGCGAACAGCGTGCCCGACGCGCACGAGCCGCCGACCTGCATGCCCAGCCCGAACAGGAACGCCCCGATCACCAGCCCGATCCCGATCGGCGAGCTGAGGCCCTTCGGAGCGCCGGTGAGCGAGAACCCGGACGCCAGGACCACCGCGAACAGCACCGACGCCGTCGCCAGCATCAGCATGTGCGCGCGGATCGCCGCGCCCTGCCCGACGGCGACGAGCTGGCGCCAGCCGGAGGTGAATCCGAACCGGGAGTGGAACAGGGCCAGGCCGAGCAGCAGGCCCAGCACGGCCGTCCCGACCATGGTGGCTGGGGCGACCGAGCCGACCCCGACCAGGAACAGCACGGCCAGGACGACCGCGATCGTCACCGGCACCCACTGCGGGGGCGGGGCGACACGGTCCTGCGGCCCGAACGCGGTGCGCCCGGACTCGGGGAGCTCGCGCAGCGCGCGCACCAGCGGGTGCGGCGTGCGGCTCCCCTCACTGACGACGGACATGGGGTTTCTCCTCGTGGGTGCCGGTGGTGCGGGTGGTGCCCGTGCCGGTGGTGCTCACGGCCGGGTGTCCAGCGGCGAGCCGACCCGGACGACGGCGCCGCCCGGGAACCAGCCCGCCGTGTCCGGGGCGCCGTGGTGACCGCCGCCCGCGGCCTCGTCGGTGGTCATCGGGACGCTGACCGGGGCGGCCCCGTAGAGCGCGGGCGCGTCCACCGGCCCGTGCGACGCCGCTGCCCACGCCCGGTACCCGGACCTCGAGGGTGACGAGCCCGGGGCGACCTGGGCAAGGGAGCGGACGTAGCGCTGCGGGATCTCCTCCTGCGGCCCGAACTCCAGCGGCACGATCGCGCTCTGCGTCGCGCCGAGCACGCCGGTGGTGAGCAGCCACGGCGCCAGGTAGGTGCCGCCGAGCGCGGTGGGTGCGCGCACCGCGGCCTCGTTGGTGGCGCCCAGCGTGCCGACCGCGCCCTGCCAGCCGGAGACCACGACCAGCGCGGTGTCGCCGGTGGCGGCGGGCAGGACCGGCAGCCTCGCCGCGGCGGCCTCGGTGCGGACGACTCCGGCGGCGGCCCGGGAGCGCGGCGAGGCGTCCCCGGCGATGCTCACCCCGGGCGCGCCGCGGGCGGCGAGTGCTCGGACGGTGCCGCGCAGGGTGGCCGCGTCGGCGTCGTCGAGCCGGTCGGACGGGCAGCTGCCGACGGCTCCGGTGCCGCCGCCGAGCAGGTCGCCGACCGCGGCCGACGCACACTCCGGCCCGTCGGCGCCGAGCGCTCCGGCCGGAGCCGGGGTGCCGGGGTCGCCGACGTCGACGGGCACGGTGCGGGTGACCCCGGCCGACCGGACGGTCAGCGACGACGTCCCGGCCGGGACGTCGACCAGGGCCCAGCCGCCGGGTGCGCCGGGCCGGCCGGCGACCGGGGTCTCCCGGTCCCCCACCAGCACGGCGTCGCCCGCGGCCGGGGCGGTACCGGCGTGGTCGTGCTCCGGGTTCCCTGAGTCCTCCGGGTTCCCTGAGCCGGGGGCGCCGGTGAGCTGCACCAGGTTCGGGCCGGGCCGCATCGGTGCGACGACCAGCGTCGCCGTCCGGCCGCCGAGATCCAGGGTGCGCAGCAGCGCCTGTCCGGGAACGGCGGCAGGGGCCGGCTGCGGCAGCGCGGCGAGCAGTGCGGTCGCCGCGACCCCGCCGACGGCGCCGACGGCAGCCACCCCCCGGCCGCGTTCGACGGCCGCGCGGGCCTTCGCCCGGGCCACCCCGGACAGCGGGGTGGCCGGGGTGGGACGCAGCTCGCGGGCGGCGAGTGCGAGCGCCACGACGGGCCCGGCGACCATGACGACGGCGGCACGGCCGTAGCCGCTGCCCACCAGGTCGACCAGGGTGAACGGCCCGGTGAGCAGCACCTGCGCCACCGCGGACGCCGCCGCCAGGGCTCCGGCGACGACCGCGAGCACGACGACGATCCGCGGCCGCCCGGATGCGGCAACGCCGGTACCGGTAGCGGAAGCGGCACCGGTGCCGCGGGTGAGCAGGTGCACGACCGCGCCGGCCAGCACCGACCCGGCGAGCGCGTACCCGGCGTCGAGGAGGGACGGGACGGGCTCGGAGCGGGCCGAGACCAGGGCGAGCACGAGCAGCACCGCGACCCCGGCACCGGGCAGCACCGCCGTCACCGGACGACGGGTGGTGAGCAGAGCCGGGACCGCGGCAGTGAGAACGAGCAGCGCGGCCGTCCAGTACGGGCTCCCGCCGGAGCGGGCCACCGCGGCGACCGCGGCGACGACCGCGACCGCCGCCGCGACCCCCGTGACGGTCCGCTCGGCGCGGCCCGGGGCCCCGGCGAACGGGCGGACGAGTCCGGCCCCGGCGACCACGGCCAGTGCGGTCAACAGGACGAGCCGCAGCACCGCGTCGAGTGCGGGGACGGCGTCGACCGGTGAGGGGGCACCCGCGGCGAGTGCCACGAGGTGCGCCGGGGGCGCCCCCGCCACCGAGGTGGTGGCGGAGGCGGCCCCGGCCGGGCCGGCGGGCAGCAGCCCGCCGGCCGGCACGAGCGCCGGCACCGGGGAGCCCGGCGACGACAGGGTGGTGAGCACGGACATCAGTCCTTGATGTCCTCGTCGGCCGCCACGAACAGCATCGAGTGCGGCTTCGCGTTGCCGAAGTCGCCGTGCGGCCACTTCTGGCGGTTGAACGACACGCAGGTGTCGCCGGTGTCCTCGTCCTTGAAGTCCTGGTCGAGGGACAGCTTGCCGTCACCGGCGATGTCGACGACGCAGACGCGGTGGTCGCCGTCCAGACCGGTGCGGGCCACGAAGTAGTCCGCGGTCGCCAGCCGCTTCGGCTGGTCGGTCTGGTGCAGGAACCCGTCGGGGCCGTGCTCGAGGTTGTCGAGCGCACCCCAGTGCGGGCCGGCGCCGGTCTTGTCCGGGTTGATGCCGACGGTGGACTTCAGCGTCGGGCAGTCGCCCTCGGCACCACCGGCGGTGATCTCCGGCTGGGTGTCGATCGAGCAGGCCGCCTCGGGCGAGTTGACCAGCTTGTCGATGTCGAGGGCGATGACGCCGCCCGCGGTGCCCTTGTCGTCCGGGCCCAGCGTCCCGGCCTTGCGGCCGATCGTGGCGTGGTAGAGCGTCTTGTCGTCGGGGCTGGTCTGCAGCCAGCCGCCGTTGGCACTCGGGCCGCCGTTCTCGCCGCCGGCACCGAGCTGCGGCGCCGCCGTGCCGAGGTCGAAGACCTCCTTCCACACGGGGTCCTTCACGGTGATGTCGGGCGTGTAGAAGATCGCGCCGCCCTGCATCGTCTGGGCGAAGGCGCCCTTGTGGCCCGGCCGGTTGGTCACCGTGGTCTCCATCGCGGCGCGGTTCTCGTTGCGCAGCGGGTCCTTGCCGTTGGAGCGGGGTCCGGTCGGCAGGTAGGAGACGGCCTTGACCTTCGGATGGTTCTTGTCCGAGATGTCCCAGGTCCGCACGGTCGGTCGTCGCAGGTAGGGCGACGGGTTCTTCACCGGGTCGAGGATGATCGTCCTCGGTTCGGCGTAGTCACTGGTGACCATGGTGTTCAGGTCCTCGCGGACCTGGATGCCGTGCGGGTTGGCGCAGGTCGGGTTGCCCAGCGAGGGCATGTTGAGGCACTGCGTCGGATCCTCGGGCGTCTCGGTCGCGGCGGGTGCCTCGACCTTGTTCTCGCCGTCCTCGCCGAAGCGGACGACCGACCCGGGCGAGCCGGCGAAGCCGTTGCCGGTGCGCACCTCGCCGTGGGTGTAGCGGCACGGGCCCGGGGCGACGGGACCGCCCATGTAGGTGCCGTAGGCGGTGCGGTCCTTGAGCACCCAGTAGGCGTCGGGCACCGAGCCGCAGAGCGTCTGCGACGGCAGCGAGATGCCGGACAGCTTCAGCTGCGGCAGCGCGGAGACGTCGAAGACGTAGGTGGCGGCGGAGAAGAGGCCACCGGCGTAGATCTTGTCGCCCTTGCGCCACGAGTACTGCATGTGGTGCGGCTCGTTCTCCACCAGCGGGCCGACGGTCGCGGTGTTGACGACCTTGCCGTAGTCCGGGGAGCCCTTCGTGGCGTCGATGACGGCCATGAAGTCCGGCCCGGGCCCGGCGTTGCGGACCTTGTCGATCGGGTCGGCGACCGAGCCGGGGAGCTTCTTGACGTCCGGTACGGCGGTGTCGGCGGCGTTCTCGTCGCCGGCCCACACGACCATGTACTCCTTCTTCTTCCCCCCTTCCGCGGGCTTCTTCGCCTCGGGCGTGAGGTTGTTCTCGACCCAGTAGTTCTTGCCGTCACCGCCGGTGACCTCGGACCGCACGGTCTCGGTCGGGTCCTGGGCCTGCGCGGGAATGGCCACGGCACCGGCGACGACCGCGGCGCCCATCAGGGCGTACGCGGCGCGCCTGCCGACGCGGCTCCTCGGGAACAGCTTCATTCGCCGGAGCCCCCGCCCGGGAGGAACGACGGGGTGATCTGCTTCGGCGCCTTGCTCACGACGTCGACGAGCCCGGCGACCGGTACGCCCGCGGGGGCGAAGTCGCGCAGCTGCTGGATGGGCTGGTCGGGCCCGAAGGCGGTGTAGGACGGCTCGACGGGCGGCGCGGTCGGGGCCGGGGTGGGCTTCTGGTCCTCGTGGTCGGTGCTCAGCGCGGGGCCGAGGTCGGGGACCAGGTCCGGCGTCGCCGCCTGCGCGGCGCCGGTGGATGCCAGCAGGGCGGCACCGGCGAGCGCGGTCCCGCCTGCGAACAGGCGGACGCGGGACGTCGTTCGTGCGCGGTGTCGGGGCACGGGGCCTCTCCTTCGCGGTGTGGGGAGCGGGTGGGACCACGGGGCGGACATCCGGCGCGCGACGTGACCGCCGCGCGTCCGGCCGGGGAGCGGCGCGGTCGGGCGGCGGGGCGTGGCAGGCGGGATGTGGGTTCCGGCGGACGCCGGGGTCCCTGGCGCCCTCCGGGACGCCCGGCTCGGGGGTGGCGGAGGGGCCGCGCGGGTGCGCGGGTGCCGGATCGGTTCCGGCCGCGGCACGCGGGGCGTGGGGCGGCCGGTCACCGTGCAGGGCTGCGGGGAGCGGCCCTGCCTGGCGTCAACGGCGCCGGGAACAGAGCGCGCTCGCCTGGCGGCACAGGTCGACGTGGCGTCGACATGCGAACCGGGAGACGAGGTGCATGCGGAACAGTGTGCATCCCGCGTTCGGAGTAGTCGGCGGCACCTGTGTCCACATCATGGGAACGGGGCGGAAACGGGCGGATCGGACCCCGGATCCGCCCTCCGGACGCCCCGGGACGGCCCGGACGGAGGCGCCCCGACCACCCGAACCGGACTCCAGCGATTCACTCGATCGTGTCAACGGGTCCGGGAACCGCGCCGCCGCACCCGCGCTGACCTGGCGTTCCTGCGCGGCCGGACGACGATACGGGAAGGAGTCCGGACACCCCGGTCCGTGGCCGGTGCCCGGATCGGGGCCCCGCGACCCGGTGATCACGGTTTCGGAGCGCAGACGGCCACCGGTGGCCGGAATCCCTCCGAAACCGTGATCACCGCTGGTCAGGACGCCGCGACGGGCTCCTCGTGCGGGCGCCGCGCGGCCAGGACGGCGACGACGACCACCGCGATCGAGATGAGCGCGGCGACCAGGAACGCGGCGTGGATACCGGCAGCGTCGACCCCGCCGGCGCCGGAGGCCAGCGTCATGACGGTGATGAACAGCGCGGTGCCCGCGGCCCCGGCGACCTGTTGCAACGTCGTCAGGATGGCGCTGCCGTGCGAGTACAGCTCCCCGGTGAGCGAGCCGAGCGAGTCGGTCATCAGCGGGGTGAGCATCGTCGCCAGCGCCACCGACAGCCCGACGTGCAGCAGCGTGACCGTCCACAGCGGGGTGGTCTCCCCGATCGTGGTGAAGCCCCACATCACCGCGCAGAGCAGCACCGACGCCGGCAGCACCAGCGGGCGGGCGCCCAGCCGGTCGTAGGCACGCCCGACGAACGGCCCCATCAGGCCCATCGCCAGCCCGCCGGGCAGCACGGTGAGCCCGGCGACGAACGCGCTCTGGTCCCGGACGTCCTGGATGTAGAGCGGCAGCAGGATGATCGCCCCGAACAGCGACACGAAGCCGATCGCGACCAGCACCAGCGCGAGGGTGAACCGCCGGGACAGGAACGGGCGCATGTCCAGCAGCGGGGCGCGGCGCACGTCGCGCTGCAGCCGGAGCTGGCGGTGCACGAACACGGCAAGCGCCACGAGCCCGGCCACCAGCGGCACCCACGGCGGCACGCCGGCACCGGCGCCGCCCGCGGACTCGCCGATCGCGGACAGGCCGTAGACGAGCCCGGCGAACGCGACCGCGGAGATCAGCACGGACGGCACGTCCAGCGGCGCGTCCGAGGTGTCCGCCTCGACCTTCAGCCAGATCGCCCCGGCGGCGAGCGCGACCAGCGCGATCGGCAGCACGATCCAGAACATCCAGCGCCAGCCGAGCGCGGACAGGATGATCCCGGACAGCGTCGGCCCGACGGCCGGGGCGACGGCGATGACGACCGACAGGGTGCCCATCGTCTGCCCGCGGCGGGACTCCGGGACCAGGCGCAGGATCGTCGTCATCAGCAGCGGGATCATCACCGCGGTGCCGGTGGCCTGCACGACGCGGCCGGCGAGCAGCACGGCGAACACCGGCGCGAGCCCGCAGATCAACGTGCCGGTGCTGAACAGCGCCATCGACGCCAGGTAGACCTTGCGCGGCGGGAACCGCTGCAGCAGATAGCCGGTGATCGGGATGACCACGGCCATCGTGAGCATGAAACCGCTGGTCAGCCACTGCACGGTGGACGGCGCGACGTGCAGGTCGACGATCAGCGCGGGCAGCGCCACGCTCATGATCGTCTCGTTGAGGATCATGACGAAGGCGGAGCCGACCAGCAGGCCGATGATCAGTGGGGCGCCCGCCGGGAGTCGCTGCGTCTCCGGTGCGGGGCCGGTGGACGGCTCGGTCGTCACGGGGGTGCCTCCTCGGGCATGGGGCCCGCCGGGCACGCGGCGACCCGGTCCGGGGCGCGCGTCACCGCTGCGGGACGTCGATGCGGTGCCCACGAGTGAACACCCGCCCGCTCGTGTCGTGCCACGCCATTTCGGCCGTTTCGCCGCGGGCGCACGCCGTCCGCACCGGGCGGACACCGGTGGGCGCAGAATGTCCCGTCGTGGGGGAACCGTTCTACGACGACGAGCGCGTGCACGACCTGGTCGTGGTCGGCGCCGGACCGGCGGGCTCGGCGGCCGCGCTGAACGCACTGCGGCTGGCGCCCGGCGCGTCGGTGCTGCTGCTGGACTCCGCGGAGTTCCCGCGGGACAAGACCTGCGGGGACGGCGTCGCCGCGGAGGTGTTCGACCTGCTCGACGAGCTGGGCGTCACCGGGATCCGCGAGCTCGGCCCGGAGACGCCGCGGCTGCGGCTCCGGACACCGTCGGGCCGGGCGGTGGACCGGGTCGCGCCGCGGCCGAACAGGGTGATCCGCCGCGAGGTGCTCGACGCCGCGCTCGTCGACGCCGCCGTCACGGCGGGGGCACGGCTGCACCGGCACCGGGTCCGCACCGTGGAGGTCCGCGACGACCGCGTCGTGCTGGACGGCTCGATCGCCGCCCGCGTCGTCGTCGGCGCGGACGGGGCGAACTCGGTGGTGCGCCGCGCGCTCGGCGCTCCGCCCGCACCGCCGGAGGGCACGGCCGTCGCGATCCGCGGGTACTCCCCCGTCTCCGGCGAGCCCGGCACGCTGTCCATCGAGTACGCGGGCGGCACCTACCCCGCCTACGCCTGGTCGTTCCCGGTCGCCGGCGGCGGCGCGAACGTCGGCTTCGGGGTGTTCGACAAGCGCGGCGCCGGGTCCCGGGCGGAGATGCTGGAGCGGCTCGCCGAGCTGCTGCCCGGCCAGGCCCCGGCCCCGGGCACGCTGCGCGCGCACCACCTGCCGCTGTCGACGACCCCGCGGTTCCAGCCCGACGGCCGGGTGCTGCTCGCCGGGGACGCCGCGGCCAAGGTCAACCCGCTGACCGGCGAGGGCATCTTCGACGCCGTCGCGTCCGGGATTCTCGCCGGGCGCAGCGCGCTGCACGGCGCAGGCGCCGGGGCCGCGCACCGGGCGGCGATGGAGCGGACGTTCGGGCGCCACCACCGCCACGTCGTCCGGCTGGCCCGCCTCGCCGCCCGCCCGCAGTTCCTCGACGCCGCGATCGGCGCGGCCGGGGCGCACCAGCGGGTGTTCGACTGCGCGGTGTCGCTGGGGCTGGCCCGCGGCGTCGTCACCCCGGGCGCGTTCGGTCTGGTCGCCGCGCACCTCGCCCGCGGCGCGCTGCGGCGGGGGCTGCGCGGCGGTCGGCGCGCCGCGTCGCGGGCGCTGGGGTAGACAGGACGCATGGAACAGGTCGTGCTGCTGGACGACGACGGCAACGCGATCGGTGTCGCGGACAAGGCCACGGTGCACGGGGCGAGCACCCCGCGCCACCTGGCGTTCTCCTGCTACGGCGTGGACGGCGCGGGCCGGCTGCTGGTGACCCGCCGGGCCGGGAGCAAGACCGCGTTCCCGCTGGTGTGGACCAACACCTGCTGCGGGCACCCGGGCCCGGGCGAGGACATCGCCGACGCGGTGCACCGCAGGCTCCACGACGAGCTGGGCCTGCGCGCGAGCGAGCTGCGCCTGGCGCTGCCGGAGTTCTCCTACCGCGCCTCGCAGGACGGTGTCGAGGAGAACGAGCTGTGCCCGGTCTACCTGGCGCGCCTGGACGGTGAGCCCGCCCCGCACCCGGACGAGGTCTCCGAGGTCGCCTGGTGGACCTGGGAGCAGTTCCGCGCCGCCGCCGACGACCCGGCATCGGGGCTGTCGCCGTGGGCGCGGCTGCAGGCCCCGCTGCTCGACGCCCTCGGGGATCCGCTGCTGAGCCGCGCCTGACCTCGGGCCGGCCCGGGGCGGGTGGTGGGATGGCGCCCGTGAGGACGACGACCCCGTGAGCACGACCCACCTCGCCGACGACCTGGCCGCCGCGCTGGACGCGGTGCTCGACCCGATCCCGTCCGCCCGGCTGACCCCGGTCGTCGAGCGGCTGATCGGCGCGTACCGCAGTGGGAGCGTGCCGTCGGCGCCGATCCTGCGCACCGCCGACGACGCCGCCGCCTACGCCGCGTACCGGATGCCCGCCACGCACGCCGCGGTGCTCGACGTGCTCGAACGCGCCGCCGTGCGGGTGCCCGCCCCGCAGACCCTGGTCGACGTCGGCGGTGGCACCGGGGCGGCGGTGTGGGCGGCCGCGCAGGTGTGGCCGTCGCTGCGCGGCGCGACCGTGCTGGAGGCCGCGTCTCCGGCGCGCTCGCTGGGCCGCCGGATCGCCGAGGGGACCAGCGAACCGGCCGTGCGCGGCGCCCGCTGGGAGGCCACGGTGCTCGGCGCGGACCCGGTGCTGCCGTCCTCGGACCTGCTCACCGCGAACTACCTGCTCGGCGAGCTCCCCGAGACCGTCCGCGACGCCCTGGTCGACGCGGCGGCCCGCTCGGCACGGGTGGTCGCGCTCGTCGAGCCCGGTACTCCCGGCGGTTACGCCCGGATCCTCGCCGCGCGAGAGCGGCTGCTGGTGGCCGGGATGACGATCGCCGCTCCCTGCCCGCACGACGACGCCTGCCCGGTCACCGGCGACGACTGGTGCCACTTCGCGGCGCGGGTGAACCGCAGCTCCCGGCACCGGGCGCTCAAGGCGGGTTCGCTGGGGCACGAGGACGAGAAGTTCTCCTACGTCGTCGCGATGCGCGAGACCCCGGGGCACGCGCCGGGGCGGATCGTCCGGCACCCGTCGTCGCGGAAGGGTCTGATCACTTTTCGTGTCTGCGACGCCGACGGCCGGCTTCGCGACACCCCCGTTCCGCGCAGCCGCAAGGAGCTGTTCCGGCAGGCCCGTGACGCCGAGTGGGGCGACGCCTGGCCGCCGGACGGTCACGGTTCGTGACCCTGCAACCGGTGGAGACGAAGGTCACCGTCCGGCCTCCGGGAACCACGTAGCAATCCCGTAACAAACACCGGCATCGTGGACGATGTCCTGGCGCGACGGCCATGTGGTGGGCCGCGAGCACAAGATTTCCAGCGGATCGAGCACGACCATGAACGACATCACGACCGGTGCACCCACCCACCGGCTCCCCTCTCTCGTCCGGACCCGCAGCGGGTACCGGGTGTTCGACCCTTCCCTGGTCAGTGGCACCAGCTACGTCGTCGACGACGCGGGCGACCTCGTCTACACGCGGCTGCCGGCCGGGGCGATGACCGTGACCGGCATCGCCGGGTCCGCCGTGGTCGCCGTCGTACTCGGCGGCGACAGCTGGATGCGCACGGCGACGATCTTCCTCGCGGGGCTGCCCGCGTTCTTCGTGCTCGCCGTCGCCCTGCTGTCGGTGATCCACCTGATGACCGACCCGGTGCGCGCCTACCAGCGGCGGACCGGCCACCGGACGTTCGCCGTCGACGTCACCGACCGTGACTCGGTGTCCTGGGCGCTGTGCCGCCGGGCCGAGCGGCTCGCCGCGACGCGGTCGTGGCAGTCCGGGCGGGTCGACCCGCAGCGCACCCTCGGTGTCCTGCTGTGGAACGCCGTCTCCGGCGGCGACGGCTCCGGCGACGGCGGTGGCGCGGTCGAGGCACTGACCTCGCTGGACGAGCCCGCGACCGGACCGGGTCTCACCGCGGTCTGAGCTCCGCGCGCGCCGGGTTCCGCCGCGCGCCGCCGGGTGCTGATCGCGGCCCGGCGCGCGCGGCGGCCCGGCCCGCGTAGCCGGGGTCAGACCGCGTAGCGGTGCACCGGGAGCAGGGCGTCGGCGTCGCGCCGGTCGGCGTCGCCGGCCACACAGTCGCGCAGCTCCCGTTCCAGGGCGGCCTCGTCCAGCCCGGTCCCGATCAGGACCAGCGTGGTGCGTCGCGGCTCGCCGCTGTCCCAGCGGGTGCGGCGGAAGCGGACGTAGCGCCCGACGGTGTGCAGGTCCCAGCGCTCCCGGCTCGGGGCCGCGGCAAAACGCACCGACCCCTTGATCCGGTAGAGCCCGGAGGGACGGGAGTCGAGCAGGGCGCGCAGCCGGGTCGCGTCGAGCGGCTCGTCGCAGACGAACGACACGCTCTGGTAGCCGGCGTGCAGGTGCTCGTGGCTCTGCTGCCCGTGCCTCCCGTGGCCGTGCCCGTGGTGCTCGCCGGTCTCGCAGACCTGCTCGCCGAGCATCAGCTGCCGGCCGGGGACGATCTCGATGTCGAACAGCAGCTCCGGGTCCACCGCCCCGTCGCGGACCGGGACGATCGGGGCGCGCGGGTTGTCCTCGCGGCACAACCGACGCACCCGCCAGAGCTGCCCCGGGCCCACCCGGTCGATCTTGTTGAGGACGACGAGATCGGCCATCCCGACGTGTTTCCCCAGCTGGGGGTGCTGCTTGCGGGTCGCCTCGTACTCCGCGGCGTCGACGACCTCGACCAGCCCGCCGAACGAGAAGTGCCTGCCCAGGCCGTCGAGCACGAGCTGTACCAGCGTGCCGGGCTCGGCGATCCCGCTGGCCTCGATGACGACGACGTCGATCTCCTCGCGGCGCCGGGCCAGCGAGTCGAGGACCTCGGCGACGCCACCCTCCCCGACCTCGCAGCACAGGCAGCCGTTGCCGAGGCCGATCACGCCACCGGCCTGGCCTGCGATGCGCATCGCATCGATCCCGACGGCGCCGAAATCGTTCACCACGACACCGATCCGGGCGTCACCGCCGGTCGCGAGCAGGTGGTTGAGCAGCGTGGTCTTGCCCGCGCCGAGGAAACCGGCGAGCACCACGACCGGGATCCTCCTGGACACCCGACATGAGTACCACGACCGGTGATCGCGCTGACTACAGTGCCCCCATGCCGACACCACGCAATGCGGGCGGGGTGATCGCCGTCGCCGGGGAGGCGCTGGTCGACGCCGTGCCCGCCCCCGTCGGGGGCTACTGGGAGTTCGCCCCCGGTGGCAGCCCGGCCAACGTCGCGGTCGGGCTCGCCCGGCTCGACGTCCCCGCCCGGATGCTCGCCCGCCTCGCCGACGACGTCCTGGGCCGCAAGCTGCGCGAGCACCTCGCCGCCAACGGGGTCGACCTGTCGCACGCCGTGGAGGCCGCGGAGTCGTCGTCACTGGCGATCGTGGAGCTCTCCGAGGACGGCGTCGCCGACTACGACTTCCGCGTCGAGGGCACCGCCGACTGGCAGTGGACCTCCGAGGAGCTCTCCGGCGCGCTCGACGCGGGGGCCGGGGGCCCGGTCGTCGCACTGCACTCGGGGTCGCTGGCGCTGACCACCCCGCCCGGGGCGGAGGCGCTGCGCGAGCTCATGGCGATCGCCGTCGACACCGCGACGATCAGCTACGACCCGAACGTCCGTCCGATGCTCATGGGCACCCGCGACGACGTCCGGCCCGGGGTGCACGAGCTGCTCGGCCTGGCCGACGTGGTGAAGGTCAGCGAGGAGGACCTGGCCTGGCTGGAGCCGGGCCGGGCGCCGCGCGAGGTCGTCGCGGAGTGGCTGGAGCTGGGGCCGGCGATCGTGGTCGTGACCCTGGGCGGCGACGGCGCGCTGGCCGCGACCGCGTCCGGGGTGGAGCTGACGCTGCCCGGCCGGAAGATCGAGCTGGTCGACACCGTCGGCGCCGGGGACTCGTTCTCCTCGGCGCTGCTCGGTGGGCTGCACCGGCGCGGAATGCTCGGTGCCGAGCAGCGCGAGCAGCTCTACGGGATCGACCGCGAGACCCTCGAAGCGGTACTGACCGAGGCCGTCGAGGCCGCGGCGATCACCTGCTCCCGGCACGGGTCGGACCCGCCGACCCGTGCCGAGCTGGACGCGGTGACCGGCTGAGTCAGTTCTTCGGCTTCGGGGTCTTCGGCTTCGGGGCCAGGGCGGCGAGCATGTCGTCCTGGGCCTTCTTCTCGGTCCCGGAGAGCTCCCGCGGCGCGCGCTGCGGGAAGTCCTTCGGCTGCCCGGTCGCGGCCGCACCCGGCGCGAGGCTGCGCGTGGCGGGGACGCTGTCCCGCGTCGCCCACTGCTCGGCCCAGTCCATGTGCATGGCGGCCGGGCCGCCGGCGTCGCCGAAGTAGTCGAGCTGCATGGTCATGTTCATCGCGCCGGGCGGGAAGTGCGACGTGTCGGTGGTGGAGTACCACTCCTTGCCGTTCACGTACGCGGTGATCTTCTCCGGGGTCCACTCCAGCGCGTAGGCCGACCACTGCGTCGAGTCGTGGGCGACGCTGCCGTACTCCTGGTCGTTGCCCTCGCCGTAGTGCAGGAAGAACGACGTCTTCTGCCGCGCGTCGTCGGTGATCTCCATCCAGTCGATCTCACCGCCGACCGGGAAGTTCTCCTTCACCGGCCAGAGCAGCAGCAGGGCGTTGATCCCGCCGGAGGCCTTGTCGGACTTCACGCAGGACTCCCAGCGGCCGTAGCGCTGGCCGGGGTGCCAGCTGACGGCGCCGGTGGTGCCCTCCTGGTCGGACCTGATCGTCATCTGGCCGTCGCCGACCGAGATCTTGTCCGGGGTGCGGACACCCTTCTTGTCGTGCCCCGGCTCGGGGCCGTAGGAGTGCCAGTCCGGCGGGAGGGTGTTGCCGTCGAAGTCGGACCGGCGCGTCGGCGCGCCCCAGCCGTACTTCTGCGCGGCGGTCTCGGTGCAGTGCGACGGGGCCGCCGGCGCGTCGCCCGCCCGCTGCGCGGTGCCCGGCTGCGAAGTGCCCGGCTGGGCGGCCCCCGGCGCCGGGTGGCCGGACGCTGCCGGTTCCTCCGCGAGCGCGGTGCCCGCCGTCGTCGCGGCGGTGACGACGAGCGTCGCCGCCAGTGCCGTCAGGGCGGCCGTCGCCCGTGTCCTCGTTCCCGTTCGTCCCGCTGACCCCGTACGCACCGTGAATCACTCCCGTCCCTCGGTCACCAGCAGTGCCATCAGACGAGCAGTGGGTGAGCATCGCCAGCGGATGCACCCGGTCGAAGCACCCCCGATCGGGATGTTTCTCGACGCACGGTGAGCTTCGGCGATGGAGCCGTACGCTGCGTCACCGGCGACGCGGGTGCGAGAGTGGGCCGGTGCCGCCGCGCCCCGATCTCGCCGTCGCCCTGGATCTCGAGCCGCACCCGGAGGGCGGGTGGTACCGGCGGACGTGGGCGTCGCCGGTGACCGTCGCGACGCCGCACGGCGACCGACCCTCGGCCACCGCGATCCTCTACCTGTTCGACGGTCCCGGCGCCTGGCACCGGGTGCGCTCCGCCGAGCTGTGGTGCTGGCACTCCGGCCCCGACGCCGAGATCCGCCTCGCCGGCGACGGCCCCGACCCGGGCGAGGAGACCGTGCTGCGCCTCGGGCCGCCGTCCGGAGAGGCACTGCAGTCCGGAGAGGCGCTGCAGTCCGGAAACACGGTGCAGTCCGGGGCCGCGCGGTCGACGGGGATCGCGCTGCCGCAGCACACCGTGCCCGCCGGCGTGTGGCAACGCGCGGCACCGCTCGGCGCGGGACACACGCTGGTCAGCTGCTTCGTCTCCCCCGGCTTCGACTTCGCCGACTTCGAGATGCGCTGAGACGCCGAGGGACTCCGAGGGACGCCGAGGGGACGACGACACCAGGCGGGCACCTGCGGAAAGCCTCACGTACTGAGACATCTGAGACATCTGAGACATCTGCGGGAGATGCCTCAGCAGGTGAAGTACTTCGGCGGGGGCACCCCATGCTGCGACGCCCGGCGAGCTTCGGTGGCGTGGCGCATCGGGCCGGCACTCGCGAGATACGTCAGCTGCTGACGCACTTCCCGGCAACGACTCAGTAGCTGAGGTATCTCCCAGGAGGGAGGTTGCTGCGACCCCGGGCCGACCCCGGATCGGCCCTGGATCGGCCCTGGATCGACCCCGCCTCGGCCCTGACCAGCGGGCGCACCGGCGGGAAGCTCACGAGCTCAGCAGCTCCTCCACACCCCACGTGTTCCGGATCCGCTCCGGCGGCACCCCGCAGGCGACGGCGCGGGCGCAGCCGTGGTCCAGCCAGTCGAGCTGCCCGGGAGCGTGCGCGTCGGTGTCGATCGTGAACTCGCAGCCCGCCTCGACGGCCAGGCGCAGCAGCCGTTTCGGCGGATCGAGCCGCTCCGGCCGCGAGTTGATCTCTACGGCCACGCCGTGCTCGGCGCAGGCGGCGAACACCGCGTCGGCATCGAACTCGGACTCCGGGCGTTTGCGCCGGCCCGTGGTCATGCGTCCGGTGCAGTGTCCGAGGACGTCGACGTGCGGGTGAGCGACCGCCGAGAGCATCCGCTCGGTCATCTCGTCGCGCGGCATCCGCAGCTTGGAGTGCACGCTCGCCACCACCACGTCCAGCGCGCCCAGCAGCTCGTCGTCCTGGTCGAGGGCGCCGTCGTCGAGGATGTCGACCTCGATCCCGGTGAGCAGCCGGAACGTCGAACCGGACGCGCCGATCCGCTCGTTCAGCCCGGCGATCTGCTCGACCTGGCGGCGCAGCCGCTCCGCCGACAGCCCGTTGGCCACGGTCAGCCGCGGCGAGTGGTCGGTCACCGCCAGGTAGTCGTGCCCGAGCGCGATCGCGGTCTCGGCCATCTCCGCGAGCGGCGACCCGCCGTCGGATGCGTCGGTGTGGCTGTGACAGTCCCCGCGCAGCGCGGTCCGCAACCGGACGGCGGCCTCGGCGAGCGGGACGCCGTCGGCGTCGGCACGGGCGACGGCGTCCTCGAGCCGGCGCAGATAGACCGGCTCCTCCCCCGCCACCGACTCGGCGATGCACCGGGCGGTCACCTCCCCGACGCCACGGATGTCGGTGAGCCCGCCGCTCGCCGCAAGCCGCGCGAGCTCACCGTCGTCGCGCCCGCGCAGCGCCGACGCCGCGGTGCGGAACGCCCGGACCCGGTAGGTCGACTCGTGCGCGCGTTCCAGCAGGAACGCGATGCGGCGCAGGTCGGCGACGGCGTCCCGCGCGTCGCCGGCCCGCGCCTCCTCGGTCACGCCGGCCAGGCTAGCCCCGCATCCGGCGGCACGCCTTCGTCGACCACGTCTGCTCCCAGACCTGCGGCAGCCGCTGCTCCAGCGCCGCCATCTCGGCGGTGTCGTGGCCGTGCAACACCCCGTAGGTGAAGCCGTTGCTCTGCTCCGCGCCGGCGCGGGCGCCGAGGGTGCGCAGCGTCTCCCGGGCGACGACGGCGTCCTGGTGGTCGCCGAGCACCCGCTGCACGGCCTTGAGCTCCTTGGCGAACCCGCGGGCGTCGGTCCCGAGACGACCACCCGCAGGCCGGACGACCTCGGCCGCGTAGCGCAGCTGCTTGCCGGTCTTGCGTGCCCGGTGCAGCGACTCCGGCGCCTGCTCGCCCTCGGCGAGATCGGCCAGCGCCGCATCCATCCGCCGTTCCAGCTTCGCCGCGGTCTTCGCCACGACCCCGGGCAGCACCTTCGCCGCGGACCTGCCCGCCCTCCCGGACAGCGGCGGGTCGGCCAGCAGCCGGCGCAGTCCCGCCTGCAGGTCGGCGTAGCGGCGACCGTCGACGACCTCGGTCACCGCGGCCCGCGACTCGGCCCGCAGCCGGGCGAAGTGCCGGGTGACCTGTGCCTGGACCGGCCCGAGAACGAGATCGTCGTCGAGCCCGGCGATCGCGGCCTCGAGACGCTCCTGCTGGACCTCGGCGTCGCGTTCCCCGGCGAGTGCCTGCCCGAGCCAGCGCAGCTCGGCGATCAGGTGCGGCACCCGCGGCCCGTCGAGCAGCGAGCGGTAGCTGCGCAGCGCACTGCGCAGCCGGCGCGCGTTGACCCGCATCTGGTGCACCGCGTCGGGGCGGTCGGCGCGCAGGTCGGCCTCGGCGGCGGCGAGCGCGTCGACCTTGGCGCCGAGGTAGCCGAGCAGCAGCGCACCTGCGCTGCCGGGCTCACCGGTGTGCCGTGGTGGCTCGGCGGGTGCGCGTTCGGCGAGCAGCTCGGCCAGCCGCACCTGCCCGCCGGGCTCCGGGGCCCGGTTCAGCCCGACCGAGCGCAGCGCCGCGTCGATCTCCTGCAGCAACGGCGCTCCGGCGGCCGCGGGGTACACCGTCACCTCGGTCCAGTTCTCGATCGCGGTCTCCGCACCGAGCGTCGCGACCTGCACCTCGTCGTGGTGCACGGTGGCGAGCTCGCGGGCGTCGTCGGAACGCAGCCGCGACACCGACCGCACGGTGCGCACCCGCCCGACCGGACCGAGCTCCTCGTCGCCGCGCAACCGCCGGACGAGTACCTCCATCTGCGCCGGGACCTGACCGGGGTCGACGCCCTCGACCCCCTCCGCGGGGACCGGCACGGTGAGCTGCTCCCCGGGCCGGGAGTCGGGCAGGCGCAGCACCCACGCCTCGGTGTCCGGGGCGTCGGCGGCCCGGTCGTGGATGACACGCTCGATCTCCAGCACGATCCCGGCCGGGCAGAGCCGCAGGTCAGGGGTGTCGTAGCGCTCGGTCTCGCGGACCTCGGCCTCGGTGACCGGGACGACGGCGTGGACGCCGGGGAGGACCTGCCAGCCGGGCACGGCGGCGTGGGCGGGGCCGCTGTAGCCGAGGGCGGTCCCACCCGCCTCCGCGACGAGGGGATCGGACGGGACGGAGGGGGCGACATCGCTCATGATCCAGGGTGCCCGTTGTGAGTGGTTTCACTCGCAGCCATCCGGGCGACATCTGCCGTCCACATCGGCGTCGCCCACTCGGGCGCCCGGGTGCGAGCCCGGACCTCAGACGGCCTTGCCCGGGTTCATGATCCCCTGCGGGTCCAGCGCGGCCTTCACCGCGCGCTGCAGCCCGACGACCTCGGGCCCCAGCTCGCGCACCATGCCGTCGCGTTTGAGCAGCCCGACGCCGTGCTCCCCGGTCACCGTCCCGCCCATCGCGACAGCCGCGGCGATGATCTCGTCGAACGCCGCCCGGGTGCGCTCCTTGGCCGCCTCGTCACCGCGCGGGGTGAGCATCAGCGGGTGCAGGTTGCCGTCACCGGCGTGCGCGACGGTCGCGATCCGCACCCCGCGCGCCGCGGCGATCTCCTCGACCCGGGCCAGCATCTCGGCCATCCGCCCGCGCGGCACGCAGACGTCCTCGGTGAGCATGTCCATGCCCAGCTGCTCCAGCGCCGGGTAGGCCAGCCGGCGCGCCCCGAACAGCGCCTCGGACTCCACCGGGTCGGTCGAGGACATCGCCTCGGTGGCGCCGTGCTCGGTGAACGCGGCGAGGATCGCGTCGGCCTCGGCCTCGGCGGCGGGCTCGGGCAGGTCGGTCTGGGCGAGCAGCAGCACGGCGGCGTCCTCGGGCAGGCCGGCCTGCTTCCAGGTGTTGACCGCCTGCAGGCACTCCCGGTCGACGAGCTCGAAGATGGCCGGTTGCAGCCCGCGCTCGGTGACGGCGGCGACCGCGGCCCCGCAGTCGGCGAGCGAGCCGAAGAACCCGACGACGGTGCGCGGCGCGACCGGGCGGGCCGGGCGCAGCTTCACGGTGACCTCGGTGATCACGCCGAGGGTGCCCTCGGAGCCGACCATCAGCCCGGCCAGGTCCAGCCCGACGACGCCCTTCGCGGTCCGCCGCCCCACCCGCACGACCTCACCGGTCGCCGTCACGACCTCCAGGGCGAGCACGTAGTCGCGGGTCACGCCGTACTTCACGCAGCACAGCCCGCCGGCGTTGGTCGCGACGTTCCCGCCGATCGTCGACCAGGGCGCCGACGCCGGATCCGGCGGATACCAGAGCCCCCGCTCGGCACAGGCGGCGCGCAGGTCGTCGTTCACCACCCCCGGTTCGACGACGGCGAGCCGCTCCCCCGGCGAGATCTCCCGGATCGTGCGCATCCGCTCCAGGCAGATCACGACCCCGCCGGCGACGGCGTTCGCACCCCCGGACAGCCCGGTGCCCGCGCCCCGCGGGACGACCGGGACGCCGTGTGCCGCACAGGCCCGGACGGTGGCGGCGACGTCGTCGGTGCTGCGGGCACGCACCACGCACAGCGGGGTGCCGTACCCGGCCCACTCGGCCTCGTCGTGCACGTAGGTGCGGACGACGTCGGGGTCGGTGAGCATCCGGTCGGGATCGAGCGTGGCGGCCAGCTCGGCGAGCACGGCGCGTCCGGCCGCGCTCGGGCCGGAGGTGTCCAGCTCGGCGGGCTCGGTGGCGGTGCCGAACGGCCTGCCCTCCGGGGCGATCTCGGCGGGGCTCGCGGCCGGGTCGGCGGCGGGGCTGTCGACGGTGACGCGCTCGGGCATGCCCGCGACGGTAGGCGTGGCATGCGCACGCGGCCAGCGGATCCGCGTCACGGACCGGCGGATCCGCGTCACCGGCCGCGCGTCACCGAGCCGGCTCGTGTCCCGGTCAGGCGCCGAGGCGCTCGGCGAGCGCGCGGCCGAGGTCGAGGCCGCTGCGCCACGCGGTCTGCACCCGCGGCCGGCCCCAGGCGTCGCCGCAGATCCCGATGCCGTCGTCGCCCAGGTGGAACGGCCGGTCGTGCGGGGCGGCGGGGGCGGCGTAGCGCCAGCGGTGCACGTGGGTCCATTCCGGTTCCGCGCCGATGCCGAGCAGCTCGCGCACGGCGGCGGTCATCTCCGGGACGGCGGCCGCGGGGTCGGCGTCACGGGCCCGGGCCACGTCGCCGGTGGAGTGCGCGACCAGCACGGGGGCGCCGTCGCCGCGACGGTCGCCGTCGTCGGCGACCAGCGACAGCACCGGGTGGTCGTTGACGAACGCGCACCGCAGGTCCGGCCGGTCGCGGGCCGCGAAGCCGAGGGTCAGGGCCAGCACCGGATTCCACGCGCGGCCGGTCACCGCCGCACCGGCCGGGCCTGCGGGGTCGAGCAGCCGGGCGGCCTGCGGGTCGGGCAGCGCGAGTACGACGGCGTCGCAGGGCTCGCCGTCGACGACCGGTCCGGGCCCGACGGCGCGGACCTCGGTGCCGGTGCGGATGTCGAGGCGGGCACCGTGTACGAGATCGGCGACCAGCGAGCGCAACCCGTCCGGTGCGGCCCACCGCATCGGGCCGGTGCTGTCGTCGCCGCGGGTGGTGCCGTCGAACACGGCGAGGGTGTCGGTCCACTCCCGGAGCAGCCCGCGGCGTTCCCAGTCACGCACCTGCCGGTCGAACTCCGGGTCGTCGACGGTGAGGTACGCGGCCCCGATGTCGGCCGGACGGCCCCGGTGGCGATGTACCGCAAGACGTCCGCCGGGACCGTGGGACCGTTCCAGCACGGTCACCCCGAGCCCGCGCGCGGCCAGCTCCGCCGCGCACGTCACCCCGGAGATCCCCGCACCGACCACGACCACGCTCACACCGGACGACACTAGGCAGCATCTTCCCTGCGGGCACGTTCGAGATTAGGGTGACCTAACAGGGGGTCGACGAGGGGAACCGTATGGAGCAGATCACCGACGAGGCGCGGCTGCGCGAGGTCATCGCGGAGCCGCCGGCCACGATCCGCGACAAGGCGCGCGAGGTGATCGACCCGGTGACCGCGGAGTTCCTGGCCGCGTCGCCGTTCTTCCTGTTCGCCACGACCGGGCCGGACGGCGTCGACGTCTCCCCGCGCGGCGACCCGGCCGGCTGCCTGCTGGTGCTCGACGAGCGGACCGTCGCCTTCGCCGACCGCAAGGGCAACCACAAGCTCGACTCGATGCGCAACATCCTGCACGACCCGCGGGTCGGGATGATCGTCGTCGTGCCGGGGTCCAACGACACGGTGCGGATCAACGGCCGCGCCCGAATCCTGTTCGAGCCCGACTTCGCCGAGCGGCTGACGGTCAAGAAGCACACCCCGGACGTGGCGATCGTCGTCGACGTCGAGGAGGTGTTCCTGCACTGCGCCAAGGCGTTCCTGCGCTCGCACCTCTGGGACCCGGCCACCTGGCCTGCGAAGCGGGACGTCCCCGGCGCCGGAAAGCTGATCAAGGGCCAGTACGGCGTGAAGGGCCCGGCCCGGGCGATCGACGCGGCCATGAACACGATGGCCCGCACCACCCAGTACTGAGCCCGCGGCTCACTGCCCAGTACTGAGCCCGCGGCGCCCTGGGCCTCAGCCGGTGACGGCGAGCCCGGCGACGCGCTCGTAGCGGGCCCGCCACCACTGCTGCCGCTCCGGCGGTGCGGCGACCTCGGCGGCGCGCACCGGCTCCGGCGCGCGGCGCAGCACCGGCAGCGTGCCGCCCGCAGGCACGAGCCGGTCGTCGGCGGCGACGACGTCGGTGGTCAGCAGCGATGCGGTCCCCAGCCCGCAGGCGTAGGGCAGCTCCGGCAGCGCCCCGGCCAGGGCGAGCCCGGCGGCGAGCCCGACGCTGGACTCCACCGCCGAGGACACCACGACCGGCAGCCCGCACTCGTCGGCGATCCGCAGCGCGCGCCGCACCCCGCCCAGCGGCGACACCTTCAGCACGACGACGTCGGCGGCCTCGGCGCGCACCACCCGCATCGGGTCCTCGGCCCGGCGGATCGACTCGTCGGCGGCGACCGGGACGTCCACCGCGCGCCGTACCCGGGCCAGGTCCTCGACCTCCCAGCAGGGCTGCTCGACATACTCCAGGCCCCCGGCCGCCCGCTCCAGGCTCGTGATCGCGGCGACGGCCTCGTCGTAGGACCAGGCGGCGTTGGCGTCGACCCGGATCCGCCCGCCGGGGCCGAGGGCGTCGCGGACGGCGGCGACCCGCTCCTCGTCCTCCCCCGGCGCGGCCCCCGGGTCGGCGACCTTGACCTTCGCCGTCGTCGCGCCGGAGGCCCGCACGATCCGCTGCGCGTGCTCTGGCCCGATGGCGGGCACGGTGCAGTTCACCGGGACCCGGTCGCGCACCGGCTCCGGCCAGCCGGTCTCGGCGGCCTCGCGGGCGGCGGCGAGCCAGGCCGCGGCCTCGGCGTCGTCGTACTCGGTGAACGGGCAGAACTCGCCCCAGCCGGCCGGGCCGGGCAGCAGCAGTCCCTCCCGGACGGTGATCCGCCGGAACCGGGTGGTCATGGGGAGCGCGTAGACGTCCACGCGGACCGAACCTAGTCCCCCGGTGTCCCGGCCGCGGCCGCGACGGCCGGGCGCGCGGCCGGGTGCACGGTAGGCTCGGCGAATGAGCCCGCGGACGGCACCGGCCGACGTCGCCCCGCGACGCCGGGTGCCGCGGGCCGAGCGGGAACGCCAGATCGTCGACGCCGCCGTCGCGGTGTTCGGCGAGCACGGCTACGCGGGCGCCTCGATGGAGGACGTCGCCGACCGCGTCGGCGTCACGAAGCCGGTGCTCTACACCCACTTCGGCTCCAAGGAGGGCCTGCTCCTCGCCACCGTCGCCCGCGCCCGCGCCGAGCTGCTCGGGGTCCTCGCGGCCGCGGCGGAGACCGCGGGCACACCGCGGGACATGCTGCGCGACGGGGCGCTGGCGTTCTTCGCCTACCTCGACCCGGCCGCCCCGGCCTGGCAGCTGCTGTGCACCGAGGCCGGGATCGCCGACGACGCGCTCGAGGAGATCCGCACCCAGCAGACCGACTTCATCGCCGGGCTGCTCGCCGCGCAGGTCCCGGACGCGCCGCAGGCCCGGCTCACCGGCTGGGCCCAGGTGATCGTCGGCGCGGCCGAGCGGCTCGCGGTGTGGCGCGGCCAGGACGAGACGGTGACGGTCGAGCAGGCCACCGACTACCTGATGGACGTGGTCTGGACCGGGCTGGCGGGGCTGGGCGAGCAGGCCTGACCGGGCCGCCTGCAGTACCCGCCTGGGATACTCGGCGGCGATGAGCACCACCGCACCGCGCCTGCTCCGGGTCGCCCGCACCGAGCGCGTCACGCCCCGGATGATCCGGGTGACCCTCACCGGCGACGAGCTCGACGGCTTCCCCGGGCACGGCCCCGACCGCCGGATCAAGATGTTCTTCCCGGTCGAGGGCCAGGAACGGCCCGCGGTGCCGCGGGCGAGCACCGGCGGCCCGGTGTGGCCGCCCGGGGAGCCGCGGCCTGCGATCCGTACCTACACGGTGCGCCGCTTCGTCCCCGACGCCGGTGAGCACGGCGAGCTCGACGTCGACTTCGTCGTGCACGCCGGGCACGGGCCCGCGGCGGCGTGGGCGGTGGCCGCCGAGCCCGGCGCGTGGGTGGGGGTGTCCGAGCCCGGCGGGCGCTGGACGCCCGACCCGGCGGCCGAGCACCAGGTCGTCATCGGCGACGAGTCGGCGCTGCCCGCCGTCGCGACGGTGCTGGAGACCCTGGCCGCCGAGCTGCCAGGGGTACCGGTGCGCGCGTTCCTCGAGGTCGCCGACGCCGGTGAGGAGCAGTCCCTGCCCGGCGACGCCGAGGTCACCTGGGTGCACCGCGGCGACGCCACCCCCGGGGAGCCGCTGGTCGCCGCCGTCACCGCCGCCGCGCTGCCGTCCGGGCGCGGGCAGGCGTGGCTGTCCGGGGAGTCCGCGGCGGTGAAGGACCTGCGGGCGCACCTGCTGGGTGAGCGCGGGATGGACCGCCGCGCCGTCTACGCGACGGGGTACTGGCGCGCCCGCTAGCCCCGTTCGTGGGCACCCGACAGCCCGGGCACAGCGGACGCACAGGTTCGGGGTGTGTGCTCACTAGCATGACCGAGGTGATCGACCGGGGAGCCGAGCAGCTGCGCCGCTCCGACGGCAGCCCGATCCGGGTGCTGGTCGTCGACGACGAGGCCACGCTGGCGGACCTGCTGTCGATGGCGCTGCGCTACGAGGGCTGGGAGGTCCGCGCCGCCGCGGACGGGCTGACCGCGGTGCGCACCGCGCGCGAGTTCCGCCCGGACGCGATCGTCCTCGACGTGATGCTCCCCGACGTCGACGGCTTCGAGGTGCTGCGCCGGGTCCGCGCAGGCACCCCCGAGGTGCCGGTGCTGTTCCTGACTGCACGCGACGCCGTCGAGGACCGGGTGGCCGGGCTGACCGCGGGCGGCGACGACTACGTCACCAAGCCGTTCTCGTTGGAGGAGCTGGTCGCGCGGCTGCGCGGGCTGCTGCGCCGGGCCGGGATGGCGGCGGCGCAGCGGTCCTCCGAGCTCGTCGTCGGGGACCTGGTGCTCGACGAGGACGCGCACGAGGTCCGCCGCGGCGACCGGGGGATCGAGCTGACCGCCACCGAGTTCGAGCTGCTGCGCTACCTGATGCGCAACCCGCGCCGGGTGCTGTCCAAGGCCCAGATCCTGGACCGGGTGTGGCACTACGACTTCGGCGGCCAGTCCAACGTCGTCGAGCTGTACGTGTCCTACCTGCGCAAGAAGATCGACGCCGGGCGCCCGTCGATGATCCACACCGTGCGGGGCGCCGGGTACGTGCTGCGCCCGGCCGCGGAGTAGCCGCCGGTGGTGCTCACGCGGGTCTCCGGCCGCGTCCGCTCGCTGCGGGCGCGGCTGGTCGTCACGGTGCTGCTGCTGTTCACGCTGGCCTGCGCCGCGATCGGGGTGGCGACCACGGTCGCGCTCGACCGGTCGCTCTCGGTGCGCCAGGACCGCGAGATCGGCTTCGCCCTCGACGGGTTCGTGTCCCGCCAGACCGGCCGCGCACCGGGCGTCGTGTTCGGCACCGGCGGGCAGGGCCCCGCCGACCCGGCTCCGCCGCCGGGGAGCGGGGACCGCCGCGGGGACGTGCTGCTCGGCCCCGGGCAGGGCCCGCTGTCGATCGGGGCGGTGTTCGACTCCGGGACCGTCGTGCAGGCGGCGATGGCCCAGCGCGGCGGCGCCAGCACCCCCGTCGACGTCGCCGACACCGACGTCCTGCGCACCGTCCCCGCCGACGGCGAGGTGCACGTCGTCTCGCTGCAACCGGGTACCTACCGGGCGCGCGCGTTCACCGAGGGCACCCGCACCTATCTGGTCGCCCAGATCGACAACGCCGCGGCCACGGCCCGGGACCTGCTGCTGATCGAGGTCGTCGTGCTCGGCGGGACGGTCGTGCTGGTCGCGCTGGCCGCGACGTTCCTGGTCCGCCGCGAGCTGCGCCCGCTGGAACGGGTGGCCGGGCTCGCCGCCCGGGTCGGGGCGCTGCCGCTGGACCGCGGCGAGGTGCACCTGGCCGCCCGGGTCTCCGACCCCGACCCGCGCACCGAGGTCGGCCAGGTGGGGACGGCGCTGAACCACATGCTCGACAACGTCGAGGGCGCGCTGGCCGCGCGGCAGGAGTCGGAGACCCGGCTGCGCCGCTTCGTCGCCGACGCCAGCCACGAGCTGCGCACCCCGCTGGCGGCGATCCGCGGCTACGCCGAGCTGTCCCGCCGCGAGCGCGACCCGGTGCCGCCTGCCACACAGCACGCGCTGGTGCGGATCGGGTCGCAGGCCGAGCGGATGAGCCGGCTGGTCGAGGACCTGCTGCTGCTGGCCCGCCTGGACTCCGGGCGCCCGCTGGAACGTGCCGAGGTCGACCTGACCCGGCTGGTCCTCGACGCCGTCGGCGACGCGCACGCGGCCGGGCCGGAGCACCGCTGGTTCCCCGAGCTGCCCGACGATCCGGTCACCGTCACCGGCGACGCGCACCGCCTCGCCCAGGTCGTCACCAACCTGCTGGCCAACGCGCGCACGCACACCCCACCCGGGACGACGGTCGTCGTCGCCCTCGAGCGGCCGGTTCCGGACCGGGTGCGGCTGCGGGTGACCGACGACGGCCCGGGCATCGCACCGGAGATGCTGCCGCGGGTGTTCGAGCGGTTCGCCCGGGGCGCCGAGGGCCGGGCCCGCAGCGGCAACGACACCCCGAGTACCGGGCTGGGACTGGCGATCGTGGCCGCGGTCGTCGCCGCGCACGACGGGACGGTGGCGGTCGACAGCGAACCGGGGCGGACGTCGTTCACCGTGGAGCTGCCCGCGGGCTGAGGGTCAGCCGCTGTGCCGCCGGGTGCGCTGCAACGCGGCGGCCAGGTCGACCGAGGCCTCCTCGACGGACCGGTCCATGACCTGCTGCATGGTCTGGCTGAACGCGGCGAGCAGCGCCTGCACGGCGATCGGCTGCAGCGCCTCGATGGCGGTGCGGACCTGGTTCCCGCCGCTGGCCGGGAGCCCGGCGGCCACGTGCGGGGCCCAGACCTGCTCGCGGAACAGGCCGACGAACATCTCCGCGATCTCGCTGGTGCGCCGTTGCAGGTCGGTCTCGGTGGCGATGACGGCCTCGGGCGCGAGACCCAGCGCGATCGCGTCGGTGCCCGCGCGGACCAGGGACGGGTTGAGGAGCCGGAGCCTGCCGTCGCCGGTGTGCTCGGCCAGGCCGGCCGCGACGAGCTGCTCCGCCGTCGACCGGGGCAGGTCGGCACCGGCCCAGGCGTCGAGCCCGTCGGCGTCGATCACGGCGGGGTCGTCGGGCTCCCACGGCGCGAGCATGCCGCGGTAGAGCCGCAGCGCCTCCTCGGCGCCGCCGGACGGTGTCTGCGCGATGAGCACGCCGATCGCGGCGAGCGAGAAACCGCGCCGCTGCAGCCCGGCGATGAGCTCGAGCCGGGACAGGTGCTCGGGGCCGTACCAGGCGGTGCGGCCGTGCATCGTCCCCGCGGGCAGCAGGCCCCGGGACAGATGGGCGCGCACGTTGCGCACCGTCATCCCGGCCCGCGCCGCGAGCTCGTCGATCGGATATCCGTCCCCGCGGGACGTCGTGTCGGACATCGCCGCAGATGCTAGCCCGGGACCGGCCCGGGCCTCGCAGCCACGACGTTACACCTGGTTCGCGACTACGACCGCGCCATGGAGCTGACGCCGACCCAGACCCTGTTCTTCCTGCTCATGACCACTACCTCCGTGAACCTCGACATCGCCGGGGCGAAAGATTGCCGGGGACATTAACCCATCGGGATGCATTCGTCATCCTGGACGACGTGACGGCCACCGCTCTTCGGGGTCCGTGACACGCGGCCGGGTGGCGGGGCAGACTCGCGCCGCCGGGCCGCATGCCCGCGGCCGTGGCACCGCCGGGCCGGCCGACGGGTCCCCCTCCCCGCGCGGCCGGCCCGGTCCGGCCGGGGCCGGAGGGGCGGGGTCAGCGGGGCGTGGTCAGCGGGGCGTGGTCGGCCCCAGGTGGTCGCGCTGCAGCACGGCCATCCGGTAGGCGTCGCGGTAGCGGCCGTTCGCGAAGTACTCCTCGCGCAGCTCGCCCTCCACGGTGAACCCGACGCGCTCGTAGGCCCGCACGGCGCGGTGGTTCTCGACGTCGACGACGAGATACACCTTGTGCAGGTTCAGCACGCCGAAGGCGTAGTCCAGGGCGGCCGCGGTGGCGCGGGCGGCGAGGCCCCGGCCCTGGCAGGAGGGCGCGACGACGATCTGGAACTCGGCGTTGCGGTGGATGTAGTCGATCTCGACGAGCTCGACGAGGCCACCCCGGCCGTCGCGCGGGACCCAGTCCCGATCGGGGTCCGGCTCGGCGCCCGGGTCCCCGAGCTGGATGACGAACCGGCGCTCCCGGTTGTCGTGGACGTGCCGGTCGTAGAGGTCCTGCAGCTCGACGAGCGCCTCGTAGGGCTCCTCGAACCAGTAGGACATGATCCCGGAGTCGTTGGAGAGCCCGTGCACGAACGGCAGGTCGTCACGTTCGAGGGCACGCAGCCGCATCCGGGGCAGCGGCTCCTCCCCGTCCGGGGCGGTCACGGCGGGACGGGCCGCGGGATGATCCGTGGAATGGCGGGACGGCACCGGAACCTCCGGGTGGTGAGCCGGACGGCGTTCGCCCGGTCCACCCGAACCTACGGCCCCCGCGGGTGCGGCCGGGCCGCACCCGCCGGAGCGCGGTCAGCCGGCGGTGCCGGCGGGTGCCACGGCGGTGGCGCCGACGGCGGCGGTCCCGGCGACGCGGCGCGGGCTCGCGCACTCCGGGCAGTCGCGCCACGGGGTGGCGTCGGCCGGGCGGGCGGCGCCGCAGCGGCACACCGGGGCGATGCCACCGAAGGCGGGCATCGACTTCGCGGGACGTCCGGCACGGACCAGGGTGCGGCCGCGGGCGGGCGTACGGGCAGGCAGGTACAGGCGCATCAGGATCCCCGACGGTCGTGGTGGAAGGCGATGGCCGATCGGGCCACCAGGTGTTCATCGCTCCCGGTGCCCGCGGCGTCACGGTCCGCGGACGTGACCTCCCGCACACACGGGTGAAACGTCACGACGCGCGGTCGGCGCGCCGCGCGACCGTCCTGACAGACTGCGCGCATGGCCGCGTCCCCACTGCAGAACCTTCCCGGCGTCCTGGCCGGGACCGCCCGCACCGCGTACGAGCTGGGGAGCGGCACCGCCCGCGCGGCCGTCGCGCTGACCCGTTCCGGCGTCGTCCGGCCGATGGGACCGCTGCGGCTGGCCGGAATGGGCCGCGCGCTGCTGCGCTACGGCAACAGCGTCACCGCCGGGTTCGCGGCCGGGGCGGCGCGGCACCCGTACCGGCTCGCGGTCGTCGACGACGACGGCGTCACCACCTACGGCGAGCTCGACGAGCGCTCCGACCGGCTCGCGCTGGCCCTGACCGACTCCGGCGCTGGCCCCGGTGCCCCGGTCGGGGTGCTGTGCCGCAACCACCGCGGCCCGGTCGAGGCGATGCTCGCCGCGGGCAAGATCGGCGCGGACGTCGTGCTGCTCAACACCGGGCTCTCGGCCGAGCAGATGGCAGGCGTGCAGGCCCAGCAGCAGCTGCACACCGTCGTCGCCGACCCGGAGTTCGTGGAGCTGGTGCCGGTCGGGCCGCGGCTGGTGCTGACCGGCGGGCCGGAGGGCCCGCGCCCGGCGTCCGACCGGGTGATCGACGGCCTGGAGGCGATGATCGAGCGGGCCGGGCCGGGTGAGCTGCCGTTCCGCCCGGAGCGCTCGAAGATGATCGTGCTGACCTCGGGGACGACCGGGACGCCGAAGGGCGCCAAGCGGCCGCACCCGAGCACGCTGGCCCCGGCGGCGTCGATCCTGTCGACGATCCCGCTGCAGGCCGGCGAGCCGGTGCACATCGCGGCACCGCTGTTCCACACCTGGGGCAACGCGGCGCTGCTGCTGTCCGCGCTGCACGGCGACACGGTCGTGCTGCGCCGCCGGTTCACCCCGGAGGACTTCCTCGCCGCCGTCGCCGAGCGCCGCTGCACGACGGTGTTCGCGGTGCCGGTGATGCTGCAGCGGGTGCTGGAGTCCGAGGCGGCGGGCTGGCCGGCGGCGCCGGGACCCCGGATCGTCGCGGTGTCGGGGTCGGCGCTGCCTGCGGGGCAGGCGAACGAGTTCATGGACCGCTTCGGCGACTGCCTCTACAACCTCTACGGCTCCACCGAGGTCTCCTGGGTCTCGATCGCCGGGCCGGAGGACCTGCGCGACGCCCCGGGCACCGCGGGCCGGGCCCCGGCCGGGACCACCCTGGTGATCCTCGACGACGACGATCAGCCGGTCGGCCCGGACGTCGAGGGCCGGGTGTTCGTCGGCAACGACCTGCCGTTCGAGGGCTACACCGGCGGCCAGCAGGGCCTCGAGGAGCACGACGGGCTGCTGGGCACCGGCGACGTCGGGCACCTCGACGACCAGGGCAGGCTGTTCCTGACCGGCCGGGCCGACGACATGATCGTCTCGGGTGGGGAGAACGTGCACCCCGGCCCGGTCGAGGACCTGATCGCCGGGCTCGACGGCGTCCGCGAGGCCTGCGTGCTCGGCGTCGACGACGACAAGTACGGCCAGCGCCTCGCCGCCTGGGTCGTCGTCGACGGCGACGGAGCCCTCACCGAGGACGGCATCCGGGACGCGGTGAAGAAGGACCTCGCGCGCTTCGCGGTCCCCCGCGACGTCCACTTCCTCGACGTCCTGCCGCGGAACCAGACCGGAAAGGTGCTGCGTACGGAGCTCCCCGGCCGGGCGTAGTCCGGGGTCACCCGTTGCGGTAAGGGTGCCCTTCCCTACACTGGGCACGATGACGATCACGGGCCCCGCGACGCGCACCGCGCCGTCGCGCGCGCCCGGGGCGTCCGGCCGCGGGGCCGGCTGCAGCGCGCTGAGCGCCGACGCCGGTGAGCCGATGGCCGGGTCGGCGCCTGCGTTCCGGCGGCTCGTCGCCGTCGAGCACGTGGGGTCGTGGCCGCGCAAGGTCGCCGACCACTCCGACACCGACGTCGCCGCGCTGTTCGAGCGGCTGCGCGGCCAGGACGTCGGGCTGCTGCTGATCCGGCGCACCGGGCGAGCCGGGCGGAGCTCCGACGGCGCCCGCACCGTCTTCGTCGCCGACCTCGCACCGGGCGCCTCGCGGGTCGTGCGCACCGAGGTGCACTCGACCGACGACCTCGCCGGGATCGATGCCGACGACACGGTCTTCGACTCCCCCGCCGCCGAGCCGGTCACCGACCCGGTGATGCTGCTGTGCGCGCACGGCCGCCGCGACGTGTGCTGCGCGGTGCACGGCCGCGCGCTGGCCGCCGAGCTGGAGGCCGCCGACGCCGACGTCTGGGAGTGCACGCACCTCGGCGGGCACCGCTTCGCCCCGACCGGGCTGGTGCTGCCGACCGGCTACACCTACGGCCGGCTCGACACCGCAGCCGCGCTGTCGGCGATGAAGGCCGCCGCGGGCGGGGAGGTCGACCCGTGGTGCTGCCGCGGGCACGCAGGCCTGGAGCCCGCGCAGCAGGTCGCCGAGCTGGCCGTGCGCGAGGCGACCGGGATCCGCGACGCCGGGGCGCTGCTGGTCGACGCCGTCGACGGGCCGGGCGCGGTGACCGTGCACGCCCGCGAGCACGACCGCCGCTGGAGCGTCGACGTCCGCGCCGACACCGGTGTGGCGGCACGGCCGCCGTCCTGCGGTGCGGCGCTGGAGCCGGTGACACCGCTGGTCGCCGCGGGTGTCCGCGAGATCGGCTAGCCGAAGACCCGGTTCAGGGCGTGCGCCAGACCGTCGTCGGTGACGGCGCGGGTGACCGAGTCCGCGACGGCGAGCACCTCCGGCGGCGCCTGCCCCATCGCGACGCCGTGCCCGGCCCAGCGCAGCATCTCGCTGTCGTTGTCCCCGTCGCCGACGGCGAGCACGTCCGCGGCGTCGATGCCGAGCCGGGCCGCGACCCGCGCCAGCCCGGACGCCTTGGACACGCCCTCGGGGACGAACGTCAGCCACGGCAGCTCGTGGTCCAGCGTCAGCGTCACGCCGCTGGTGTCGAGCTTCCCGGCCCGGTCACGGGTCTCGGCCGGGCTGTGCCCGGGCCAGTGGGCGATCAGTTTCGGGGTCGGCTCGGCGGCGAGGTGGTCGAGGCCGACCTCGGTGACGGTGCCGGCGAGCAGGCCCTCCGGGAACGGGTCGCTGACCCGCTGCCCGACGCAGGGGTGCTCCGCCGCGTAGCGCGCGCCGGGGAACAGCTCGGTGAGCCGGGCGAGGACGTCGGCGATGTCGAACGTCTCGATCCGCCGGATCTCCCGGGTCGCGGTGTCGATCTCGACGGCGCCGTTGGAAGTGAGCGTGACGCCGGTGCTCAGCCCGATCTGCCCGAGCGCGTCGGCGGCGCCGAACACCGAGCGGCCGGTGCAGAGCATCACCTCGGCGTGCCGTGCGGCGCGGCCGATCGCGTCGAGGACGGCCGGGGTCGGGCCGGCGCGTCCGTGGACGATCGTGCCGTCGATGTCGAGGGCGACCAGGCGGGGGCGGAACACGGGAGACGACCCTAGATCGGCCGGTGCCCGCTGTATCCGGTGCGGTGTGATCCGGCTCGGTGTGATCCGGCACGGGCGCTGCTCCCCCGGCCCGTGCCCGTGCGACGGTGATCGGCGTGAGCAGCTCCGAGGTGCCCGCCCTGTTCGCCCCGCCGGCCGCGGTGGCCGAGCACCCCGCCGTCGCCGCCGCGCACGACGTCGCCGAGCGGGTCCTCGCCCCGCGCGCCGCCGAGTCCGACGACCCGGCCGTCGGCGTACGGCGCGACGCACTGCAGGACGTGGCGAAGGCCGGGCTGCTGTCGGTCACCGTCCCGGCCCGCGACGGCGGCTACGGCGCCGACGCGCGCACCGACGCCGAGACCGTCGAGATCCTCGCCGGGGCGTGCGGGGCGACCTGGTTCGTCGGCACCCAGCACCGCAACTCCCAGGCACTCGCGCTCGGCGGGTCCGCCGCGCTGCCGGACGGTGCCGTGCGCACCGGGCCCGCCGCCGAGACCTACCGGACGGCGCTGGCGACCGCGTCGCAGCGGGGCGGCATCGCCATCGCACACCTGCGCCGCCCCGGCCCGCCCGCGGTCACCGCGGAGCCCGACGGCGACGGCTGGCGGCTGCGCGGGCACTCCGACTGGTGCACCGGCTGGGGCCTGACCGACCTCGTCATGATCGGCGCGGTGGCACCGGGCGAGCGCTACCTGTTCGTGCTGGTCCCGGCCGGTGAGCGGTCCGGGCTGGTCGCGGGGGCGCCGCTGCCGCTGGCCGTCATGGGTGGGACGCGGACGGTCGCGATCGATCTCGACGGCCTCGCCGTCGGCCCCGAGGCGGTGCTCGCCGACGTCGACATCGCGCCCTACCGCGCGCTCGACGCGGCCCGCACCGCCGACGTCAAACCCGCGGCGCTCGGGCTGCTGCGCCGGGTGCTCACCGAGCTGGAACGCCTCGGCCACGACCGCGACCGGCCCGACGCCGTCGAGCTGGCGCTGGCGCTCGCGCACGAGGCGGCCCCGCGGCGCACCGACGCCTACGCTCTGCTCACCGAGGTCCCGGTCACCGAACGCACGCAGGAGCGGGTCGCGCTGCGCGGCGAGCTGGCCGCGCTCACCGTCCGGGCCGCGCAGGGCCTGGTCGCGGCCCGCTCGGGGTCGGCGATGCTGTCGTCGAGCCCGGAGCAGCGGTGGGCACGGGAGGCGATGTTCTACCTGGTGCAGGGCCAGACGCCGCCGGTGCGGGCCGCGCAGCTGGCGGCGCTGCGGGGGTAGGCACCTCCACCCATGATCACGGCTTCGGAGGGAATCCGGCCACGGTTGGCCGCATTCCCTCCGAACTCGTGATCACCGGGCCGGACCGACCGGCGACGCACAGCCGGTGCACAGGTCGATCACACGGCCGCGACAGCGCCGGGGACGAGCGTCGATCCCATGACCACGCTCCTCGGCGAGACCACCGGCGGACTGCCGCCGGGGCGCCACTCCGATCCCGAGTCCCCCACCGCTACGGCACCCGGTCGCCGGACCGTCCTCGACATCGTCGTCCCCGTCCACGACGAGGAGGCCGGCCTGGCCTCCTCGGTGCGCCGGCTGCACGCGTTCCTGACGGCGTCGTTCCCGTACTCGTTCCGGATCACGATCGCCGACAACGCAAGCACCGACGCCACCCCGGTGATCGCGCGGCGCCTCGCCGCGGAGATCGGCGAGGTCCGGACGGTGCGCCTCGAGCAGAAGGGCCGCGGCCGCGCGCTGCGCCACGTCTGGTCGGAATCGGACGCCGACGTCCTCGCCTACTGCGACGTCGACCTGTCCACCGACCTCGGCGCGCTGCTGCCGCTGGTCGCCCCGCTGGTGTCCGGGCACTCGGACCTGGCGATCGGCACCCGGCTGTCGCGGGCGTCGCGGGTGGTGCGCGGGGCGAAGCGGGAGTTCATCTCGCGCAGCTACAACCTGATCCTGCGGGGTGCACTGTCCGCCCGGTTCTCCGACGCCCAGTGCGGGTTCAAGGCGATCCGCGCGGACGTCGCCCACCGGCTGCTGCCGCTGGTGGAGGACACGGCCTGGTTCTTCGACACCGAGCTGCTGGTGCTGGCCGAGCGGTCCGGCCTGCGGATCCACGAGGTCCCGGTGGACTGGGTCGACGACCCGAACTCCAGTGTGGACATCGTCGCTACGGCGACCGCGGACCTGAAGGGGGTCTGGCGGGTCGGGCGGGCGCTGGCGACCGGGGCGCTGCCGCCGGCCGACATCCGCGCCCAGCTCGGGCGGGCGCCGCTGGTCCCGCCGGAGGTCCCCGGCGTGCCGACGGCGATGCCGTTCCAGCTGGCCCGTTTCGCCGCGATCGGCATCGGGTCGACGCTGCTCAACCTGGCACTGTTCCTCGGCTTCCGCGGGCTGATGGGCGCGATGGCGGCGAACGTCGTCGCGACGCTGATCTGCGCGGTGCTCAACACCGCCGCCAACCGGCGGTTCACCTTCGGCATCCGCGGCCGGGACCGCGCGGTCACCCACCAGTTCCAGGGGCTGGTCGTGTTCGGTCTCGGCCTGGCCCTGACGACGGGTGCGCTCGGCCTGCTCGGGGTCCTCGCCCCGGCCGCGGGGATCGCACTGGAGGCCACCGTGGTCGTCGTCGCGAACCTGGTGGCGACGGTCCTGCGCTTCGTCCTGTTCCGCGCCTGGGTGTTCCGCCCGGCCCGCACCCCCGTCCCGACGACGACCGCCTCGGAGGCGACCGCACGATGACCACCACCGTCCGATCCGGACCGCCGGTCTCCGGTTCCGCCGCCGCCTCTGCCCCGGCCACGCGCCGGCGATGGGGCCGGCCCGTGTCGGTGGCCGTGCTGCTTGCGGTCACCGCCGCGCTCTACCTGTGGGACCTGTCGGCCTCCGGCTGGTCCAACTCGTTCTACGCGGCCGCGGTGCAGGCCGGCGCGAACGACTGGACCGCGTTCTTCTTCGGCTCGCTGGACCCGTCGAACGCGATCACCGTCGACAAGCCGCCTGCCTCGCTGTGGCCGATGGAGATCGCCGCGCGGATCTTCGGGTTCAGCTCGTGGAGCCTGCTGGTGCCCCAGGCGCTGATGGGCGTCGCCGCCGTCGGGCTGCTCTACGCGGCGGTCCGCCGGGTCTCCGGGCACGGTGCCGGGCTGCTGGCCGGGGCACTGCTGGCGCTGACCCCGGTCGCGGCGCTGATGTTCCGCTTCGACAACCCCGATGCTCTGCTCACCCTGCTGATGACGGCGGCGGCGTACCTCGTCGTCCGGGGTGTCGACGACGGCCGCACCCGCTGGATCGTCGGCGCCGGGCTGGTGCTCGGGTTCGCGTTCCTGGCGAAGTCGCTGCAGGCGTTCCTGGTGGTCCCGGGCATGGGACTGGCGTACGCGTGGGCGGCGCCCGGGCGGCCGTGGCGCCGGGTGTGGCAGCTGCTCGCCGGTGGCGCGGGGATCGTCGTCGGCGCCGGGTGGTGGCTGCTGGCGGTCGCGCTGTGGCCGGTGTCGTCGCGCCCGTACATCGGCGGGTCGGGCGACAACACCCCGCTCGGGCTGGCGTTCGGCTACAACGGGATCGGCCGGATCACCGGCGAGGAGGGCCGCGGCGGCCCCGGCGGGGTGAGCGGCGTTGGACGTCCGGGGGACGCGGCGGGCGGGTTGCCGGGTGGCGGCGCCCCGGGAGCCGGGGACATGACCCCGCCCGGCGGCATGGGCGGTCCCGGCGGCATGGCAGGCATGGGCGGTCCGGGTGGCGGCATGTTCGGCGGGCAGGCCGGGATCACGCGGATGTTCGGGGAGTCGTTCGGCACCCAGATCTCCTGGCTGCTCCCGGCCGCGCTGGTGCTGCTCGTCGGCGCGCTGGTGCTGCGCGGGCGGGCGGGCCGGACCGACCCGGTACGCGGGTCGCTGCTGCTGTGGGGCGGCTGGACGCTGGTGACGGTCGTCGTCCTGAGCTTCATGAGCGGGATCGTGCACCCGTACTACGCGGTGGCGCTGGCTCCCGGGATCGCGGCGCTGGTGGCGATCGGTGGCCGTGCGGCCGTGCGGCACATCGACCGCCGGTGGGTGCGCGCACTGGTGGCCGTGACGACGGCCGGGACCGCGGTCTGGGCGTTCGTCCTGCTGGGGCGGGCGGAGTGGATGCCGTGGCTGCGGTGGACGGTGCTCGTCGTCGGGGTCCTGGCCGGGGTGGCGCTGCTGGTGCCGCTGCGGCGGTGGCTGCCCGTGGTGCTCGGGGTGGCGGTGCTCAGCGGGGCCGCGGCGCCCGCGGCGTATGCGCTGCAGACGGTCGCGACGCCGCACACCGGCTCGATCCCGACCGCCGGTCCGGGCGGCGAGGGCGGCTTCGGCGGGATGCGCGACGGCCGGGACGGGCGTGCCGGCGCCGCGAACCGGGCCGGCACCGCCAGGAACGGCGCGGCCCCGAACGAGGCGGCTGCCGGCATGCCCGGTGCGGGAGGCGACATGGGCGGCCCCGGCGAGATGGCCGCGAACCCACAGCTGACGACCCTGCTGCAGAACGCGGGTCCGGCCCGCTGGGCCGCGGCGACGACCGGCTCGCAGGGCGCGGCGTCGATGATGCTGGCCGCAGGCGGCGACACCGCCGTCATGGCGATCGGCGGGTTCTCCGGCAACGACGCGTCGCCGACCCTGGAGCAGTTCCAGCAGTACGCCGGGCGCGGCGATGTCCGGTACTTCGTCGTCGAGAACCGCGGCATGGGCGGCGGCCCCGGCGGGGACCGCGGAACCGGCGCGCAGATCAAGGCCTGGGTCGCGCAGCACTACACCGCGACGCCGGTCGGCACGGCCACGGTCTACGACCTGAGCGCACCGTCGCGCTGAGGGCAGGTGGTGGTCCCCGGCCCGCCGGGGACCACCACGTCGTGCTCAACAGGCCGGGGTGCTCAGCCGGCCGGGGGCTCAGTCGGCCGGGGTCCAGGTCAGGTCGACCTCGAGCTGCTGGGGCCCGGTCGAGGACCGGCTCGTGGCGCTGCGCCGCACGACGGCCCGGCCGTCGCGCAGCGCCCGCGCCGCCTCCTCCAGGTGGTCCGCCAGGCTGTCCCGGGCCTGCGCGCCACCGTCCTCCGGCCACTTCCACTCCGGCCACGTCCACTCGTTCCCGGTCTCCGCCATGACGCCAGTGTGCCGCCCCGCCGCCGGGTCCGCGTGGCCCCGACGCGCCCCGCCCCGGCGGACGAACGGCCGGGGTACCGGTGCGGCAACAGTGCCCCGGAACAGGTGCGAGCGGCCCGTCCCGTTCGGCAGAGTGGGCGCATGAGCAGCCCCACCGGCCCCGTCACCGCCGGCGACCCGGCGTCGGGCAGGAACGTCCCGCTGCCGCTGCGCCCGCCCGCGCACCGGGTCGACCCGCGGGCGATCTGGTGGTGGCGGCTGCAGGAGATCCCGGTCCCGCTGGTGCTGCTGGTCGCCGCGGTCGTCGGCACGGTGCTGGTCGACGCGCAGCCGTGGTCGTCGCTGCTGGTCGCGGCCGTCGTCGTGACCGCGCTGTGGCTGCTCGCCGGGACGCTGCTCGTCCCCGCGCTGCGCTACCGGCTGCACCGCTGGGAGGTCACCGAGGACGCCGTCTACACCCGGTCGGGCTGGCTGGTGCGGGAGTGGCGGATCGCGCCGATCTCGCGGGTGCAGACCGTCGACACCGAACACGGCCCGCTGCAGCAGGCCCTGCGCCTGGGCACCGTCACCGTCACGACGGCCTCGGCCCGCGGACCGGTCAAGATCGAGGGGCTCGACGCCGACGAGGCCCGTGAGCTGGCCCGGCGCCTCACCGAGACCACCGGCGCCCATCCCGGGGACGCGACGTGAGCGACCCGCACCCGACCGGCCCCACCACGCCCGGCGACGCCACACCCGCCGCGGGTCCACCGGCCGCGGAGCACGGCACGGGCGGCTCCGGGCCGGGCCCCGGGGCCGACGAGGGCTGGCGCCGGCTGCCCGTCCAGATGCTGCTCGTCTCCCCGGTCACCGCGCTGCTCCGGCTGGTCCCGGCACTGGCCGTCGTCGTGATCTTCGGTGTCGGACGGGGGCACCTCGTGCAGGTCTGGATCGCGCTCGGAGCGGTCGTCCTGGCCCTCGGCAGCGGCGCCGTGCGCTGGCGCACCACCCGCTACCGGGTCACGCCGGACCGCGTCGAGCTGCACTCCGGGCTGCTCAACCGGCAGCGCCGCTCGGTCCCGCGTGACCGCATCCGCACCGTCGACCTGACCGCTCCGCTGCTGCACCGCCTGGTCGGGGTGAGCGTGGTCAAGGTCGGGACCGGGCAGAGCGCGGGCAAGGAGTCCCGCCTCGACCTCGATGCCGTCACCACCGGTGAGGCCGAGCACCTGCGCCGCGAGCTGCTCGCCACCGGCCCCGCCGAACGCCCCGCGTCCGGGACCGCACCGGGATCCGCGACCGAGCCGCCGCCGGCCCGGGTCCTGGACCGGCTCGACTGGTCCTCGCTGCGCTACGCCCCGCTGACGATCAGCTCGCTCGCCGCGGTCGGCGCGCTGTTCGGCGCGGGCTGGAACATGCTGCGCGACGCCGACATCGACCCCACCGCGCTGCCCGTCGCGGGCCAGGTCGCGGGCCGGCTGTCGACGGCGCCGCTGTGGGCGGCCGTGCTGATCCTGGTCGCGGTGCTGCTGGTCCTGATGGTCGCCGGGTCGCTGGTGCTGTTCGTCGAACGCTGGTGGGGGTTCCTGCTGACCCGCGAGGCCGACGGCACGCTGCGGGTGAAGCGCGGGCTGTTGACCCGCCGCTCGCTGTCGGTGTCGGAGGACCGGCTGCGCGGGGTGCGGGTCACCGAGCCGCTGCTGGTCCGGGCGCTCGGCCGCGGCGCACAGGCCGGGGCGCTGACCGTCGGGCTGGGCCGCGAGGACGGCGAGGCGAAGGGCGGCGGCGACTCCGGCGCGCTCGGCCCGCCGGTGCGCCGCGGCCACGCGCACCTCGTCGCGGCCCGCGCCGCCCAGCGCGACACCGGCCCCGCGGCACCGGCCCCGGCCACCGCGGCCCTGGACACCGCGGCACCGGCCGCCGCGGCCTCGGACGCCCCGGTCCCGCCGGTCACCGACGTCCCGCTCGTGCCGCATCCGAAGGCCGCCCGGACGCGGCGGCTGGTCCGTGCGGTGGTGCCGTCGCTGGTCCTGCCGGCGGCCGCGCTCGTGCTGCTCGCGGCGGGCGGGCCGGTGTGGCCGCTGCCGGTCGCCTGTGTCGCGGTGCTGTGCGCGGTCCCGCTCGGCCTCGACCGCTACCGCGCGCTCGGCCACCGGCTCGACGACGTCCACCTCGTCGCCCGCCGCGGCTCCCTGGCCCGGACGACGACGGCGCTGCGCCGCGAGGGCGTCATCGGCTGGCGGTTGCGGCAGAGCCTGTTCCAGCAGCGGGTCGGCGTCGTCACCCTGGAGGCGACGACGGCGGCCCGCGGCGGCGCGCTGGTCGTCTGCGATGTCTCCCCCGCCGACGCCGTCGCCCTGATGACGGCGGTGACGCCCGCCGCCGCAGGCGGCTTCGCCACCGGGGCTGCGGGAGCCCGCGGGACGGCGCCGCGCTCAGCGCCGCCGGCGCGTCCCGAACAGGCTGCGGGTGACCTCGCGGGTGACCGTGTTGGTGAGCTGCCGCCCGGTCGGTGACTGCAGGAACGCGCCGACCTTGGAGATGAACCCGCCCTCGTCCTCCTGCTGCGGCGCGGGCGGCGGGGCCTGCTCGGGCGCGGGCTGCCCGGGAGCGGCGGGCTCCTCACCGGCGGCCTCGGTCATCCTGCCGGTCAGCCGCTCGTAGGCGGAGTCGCGGTCGACCATCTCGCCGTACTTGGCCTGCAGCGGCGACTTCCGGGCCTCCTCGCGGACGGCGTCGTCGCCGATCGCGGCCATCATCGAGCGCGGTGCGCGCAGCCGGGTCCAGGCGACCGGGGTCGGTGCACCGGTCTCCGACAGCACCGTCACGATCGCCTCACCGGTGCCCAGCGACGTCAGCGCGGACTCCAGGTCGTAGACGTCGGACTTCGGGTAGGTCTTGACCGTGCGGTTCAGCGCCTTCTGGTCGTCCGGGGTGAACGCGCGCAACGCGTGCTGCACCCGGGCGCCCAGCTGGGAGAGCACCTCGTTCGGGATGTCGGTGGGCAGCTGCGTGCAGAAGAACACGCCGACGCCCTTGGACCGGATCAGCTTCACCGTCTGCTCGATGCGCTCCAGGAACGCCTTCGACGCGTCGGCGAACAACAGGTGCGCCTCGTCGAAGAAGAACACCAGCTTCGGCCTGTCCAGGTCACCGGCCTCGGGCAGCTCCTCGTAGAGCTCGGCGAGCAGCCACATCAGGAACGTGGAGAACAGCGTCGGGTTCGCCGCGCGCTCGGCCAGCTCCAGCAGCGTGACCGTGCCCTTGCCGTCGACGACGGTCATCAGGTCGGCCGGATCGAACTCCGGCTCCCCGAAGAACGTGTCCCCGCCCTGGGCCTCCAGGTTCACCAGCGCCCGCAGGATGACCCCGGCCGTCGCCGACGAGACGCCGCCGATGCCCTTGAGGTCGGCCTTGCCCTCGTCGGAGGTGAGGTGCTGGATGACCGCGCGCAGGTCCTTGGTGTCGAGCAGCGGCAGCTGCCGCTGGTCGGCCCAGTGGAAGATCAGACCGAGGGTGGACTCCTGGGTCGCGTTGAGCCCCAGCACCTTCGACAGCAGGATCGGCCCGAACTGGGTCAGCGTCGCACGCACCGGGACGGCGATCCCGCCGTCGCCCAGCGACAGGAACTGCGTCGGGTACGCCGTCGGCGTCCAGTCGTCGCCGGTGTCGGCCGCACGCTGCTCGAGCTTGGCGTTGCTCTCCCCGGCGCGGGCCAGACCGGACAGGTCGCCCTTCACGTCGGCGAGCAGCACCGGCACCCCGTTGTCGGAGAGCTGGCCGGCGAGGGCCTGCAGCGTCTTGGTCTTGCCGGTACCGGTGGCGCCGGCGACCAGGCCGTGCCGGTTCAGCATGGCCAGCGGGATGCGGACCTTCGCCTCCGGATCGGGCGTGCCGTCGACGAGCACCGTGCCGAGCTCGAGCGCGGCGCCCTCCGTGTCGTAACCGGCGGCGATGGTGCGGGCGGGGGTGTTCTCAGCCACGTCGCCGAGAGTAGGACACACCACCGACGGTCACGGGACGGGCGCGCGACCGGACCGGAGATGTCACATAGTCTGCACCGATGACCGACCGGCTGGTGTGGATCGACTGCGAGATGACCGGGCTCGACCTCGGCAACGACGCCCTCATCGAGATCGCGGCCCTGGTCACCGACGGCGACCTCAACGTCCTCGGCGAGGGCGTCGACGTCGTCATCGCCTGTGACGAGGAGAAGCTCGCCGGGATGCCCGACGTCGTGCGCGACATGCACGCGAAGTCCGGGCTGACCGACGAGGTGCGGAAGGCGACCGTCACGGTCGCCGAGGCCGAGCAGATGGTGCTCGACTACGTCCGCGCGCACATCCCGGACCCGCGCACTGCTCCCCTGGCCGGCAACTCGATCGCCACCGACCGCGGGTTCCTGTCCCGCGACATGCAGGAGCTCGACGCGTTCCTGCACTACCGCATGATCGACGTCAGCTCGGTCAAGGAGCTGGCCCGCCGCTGGTTCCCGCGGGTGTTCTACGCGAAGCCGGAGAAGGGGCTGGCGCACCGCGCGCTGGCCGACATCCGCGAGTCGATCCGGGAGCTGGCGTACTACCGGAAGGCACTGTTCGTGGCCCCGCCCGGGCCGAGCACCGAGCAGGCCCAGGCCGCCGCCGCGGCCGTCGCCGACGTGGCCGCGCCCCCGGCGACCGACGGTGAGCAGAGCGGCTCCACCCCCGCCTGACACCCCCGCGACACCTCCGGCTATGCTGTATCAGCGCTTCCGGGGGTTCCCGGGAAGTCGCGATGGTGGGTGTAGCTCAGTTGGTAGAGCACCTGGTTGTGGTCCAGGTGGCCGCGGGTTCAAGTCCCGTCACTCACCCGGTCGCTGCCCGGGCGATCGATCCTGATAGTTTTCCGGATCGGTTTCGCCTGGGTGTGCGAAGCGGAAAAACGAATACGCGCCGTTAGCTCAATTGGCAGAGCAGCTGGCTCTTAACCAGCGGGTTCGGGGTTCGAGTCCCTGACGGCGCACGCGGTCCCCGGCTCCCGGGGATCTGCGCCGTTAGCTCAATGGCAGAGCAGCTGGCTCTTAACCAGCGGGTTCGGGGTTCGAGTCCCTGACGGCGCACCCGGCGAACGGCCCGGTCCTGGCTTCCAGGGCCGGGCCGTTTCCGCATTCCGGGCCCGGCCCCGTCACCGTCACTCGCTCGGCTCCTCCCCCGCGTCGTACCGTGCTCCCATCTCGTTAGCTCGGGACAACCACGTTCCCCGCAGAGAAGGAGACCGCGTGACCGAGGCGCTCGCGACGCCCGAGGGACACCGGCGGCGGCTGCTGATCCTCGGCATCCTCTGCACCAGCCTGCTGATCGTCTCGATGGACGCGACGATCGTGAATGTCGCCCTGCCCGTCCTGCGGGCCGACCTGAACGCCTCGATCACCGAGCTGCAGTGGACCGTGGACGCCTACACCCTGGTCCTTGCCTGCTTCCTCATGCTGGCCGGCGCGACCGGGGACCGGCTGGGCCGCAAGGGCACCTTCCAGGCCGGGCTTGCGCTGTTCGGCACCGGGTCGCTGCTGTGCAGCCTGGCACCGACCGTCGGCTGGCTGATCGCGGCGCGGGTCGTGCAGGCGCTCGGCGGGGCGATGCTCAACCCGGTCGCGATGTCGATCCTCACCAACGTGTTCACCGACCCCCGCGAGCGCGCCCGCGCGATCGGCGTCTGGGGCTCGGTCGTCGGGATCGCGCTCGGCGTCGGGCCGGTGCTGGGCGGACTGCTCACCGGCACCGTCGGCTGGCGGGCGATCTTCTGGGTCAACGTGCCGGTGGTGCTCGCGGCGATCGTGCTCGTCGCCCGGTTCGTGCCGGGCTCGCGCGCGGCACGGGTCCGCCGGGCCGACCCCGGCGGGCAGCTGCTCGTGGTCAGCCTGCTCGGGTCGGTGACCGGGGCGGTGATCGAGGGACCGCGACTGGGCTGGACGTCGGTGTGGATCATCACGCTCGCCGTGGTCGCGCTGGCCTCGCTCACAGCTCTGCTCACCTGGGAGCGACGGCACCCCGAACCCCTGGTCGACCTGCGGTTCTTCGCCAGCACGCCGTTCTCCGCGGCGACGGTCATCGCGATCTGCGGGTTCGCCGCGTTCAGCTCGCTGCTGTTCCTGTCCGGGCTCTACCTGCAGGAGGTGCGCGGGCTGAGCGCACTGCAGGCCGGGCTCACCCTGCTGCCCGCCGCGGTCGGCGCGACGGTATGCGCCCCGCTCTCCGGACGGCTGGTCGCCTCCCGCGGCGCACGGCTCCCGCTGCTCGTCGCCGGGGTCGCGATGACCGCCGTCGCCCTGACCTTCACCGGCCTCGGCCCGGCGACGCCGCCGTGGCTGATCCTGGTCGCGCACGGTGTCTTCGGCATCGCGTTCGGGATGATGAACCCGCCGATCACCAACACCGCGGTCAACGGCATGCCCGACGACCGGGCCGGAGTCGCCGCCGCCGTCGCGTCCACCAGCCGGCAGACCGGGCAGACCTTCGGCGTCGCCGTCGCCGGGACGCTGGTCGCGACCGCCGGCGGCACCCTCGACGGCGTCACGACGGCGTGGACGGCCGTGGTCGTCGCCACGGTCACGGTCGCGGTGCTCGGCGTCGTCGCGACGACGGCGCGGGCGCACGCGTCGGCCCGGCGGGTGGCCGAGCTGTTCGCCCCCGGCCACCACGTCCCGGCCACGCACGGCCCCGCAGCGCGTGCCGGCGAGTGATGCGCGTCCCCTGCGCATGACCGGAGGCCGCGCAACCGCCACGATGTCCGGCATGGGCCGACCCGACCACGTCGTCTTCCTCCGACGTTCCTTCTCGAAGATGGACCAGCTCGCCACGCCGTTCCTCACCGGTCCCCGGCTCTGCCGCGTGCTGGCCGGAGTGGTGCCCCGGGGCACCGACGGCGTCGTCGTCGAGCTCGGGGCCGGCCCCGGCGTGCTCGCCGAGCCGATCCGTTCGCGGCTCGGGCCGAACGCGCGCTACCTCGCCGTCGAGATCGACTCCGAGCTGGTGGCGCACCTGCGCGCCCACAAGCCGTGGCTGGAGGTCGTGCAGGGCGACGTCGCCGACCTGGAGCGGATCCTCGACGAGGCCGGCATCGACCGGGTCGACGCGTTCGTCTCCACGCTGCCCTGGGCGGTCTTCCCGCACGCGCTGCGCGACAAGGTCATGGACGTCATCGCGCGGCGGCTCACGCCGAACGGCGCCATGAGCATGATCATCACCTGGATGGCGCTGCCCAACCGGGTCCGCGAGCTGCGCACCCTGCTCGACCGGCACTTCGACGAGGTCGTGGAGACCGCCACCGAGTGGCGCAACCCGCCGCCCGCTCGCACCTTTCTGTGCCGCCGGCCGCTGCCCCGGGCCACCTCACTCGACGAGCACGGCACTCGTTCGGCGAGCTGACAGGGCGCCGGGAGCGCAGCGACGACCGCCTGACCTGCCCTGATGCGTGGGGGTGAGCAGAGCAGCCGTACCGTTCCCGGCGTGCTGCAGAGCTCCGTGACCACCGTTCCGCCCGTCCTCGCCGGGGCCGCCCCGGTCGCCTACGTCGAACGGGACGGCACGGTCGAGTCGGTGCACCTCGGCACCCTCGCCACCCGCGACGCCGCAGGCACGCCCGCCGGGCCGGAACGCGGCGACCCGGACACGCCGTTCTTCCCGCGTTCGACGCTCAAGCCGCTGCAGGCCGTCGCGATGCTGCACGCCGGGCTCGACCTCGGGGCCCACGACGACGCCGAGCTCCTGGCACTGGCCTCGGCCAGCCACTCCGGTGAGCCCGGGCACGTCGAGGGTGTCCGCCGGATCCTGGCCGGGGCCGGGCTCGGCGAGGACGACCTGGAGAACACCCCGGACCTGCCGTTCGGCGAGCAGGTGCACGCCGAGGCCGTCGCCGCCGGGACCGCGCCGTCGCGCGTGCTGCAGAACTGCTCCGGCAAGCACGCCGCGATGGTCGCGACCTGTGTCGCCGCCGGCTGGCCGACCCGCGGCTACCTCGACCCGGGCCACCCGCTGCAGCAGCGGATCCGGGCCACGGTCACCGAGCTGACCGGCGTCGAGCCCGCCGTCACCACCGTCGACGGCTGCGGCGCGCCACTGTTCGCGACCACTCCGGCCGGGCTGGCCCGGGCCTTCGCCCGGCTCGCCGTCGCCGCCCCGGACACCCCGGAGGGCCGCGTCGCGGCCGCCGTGCGCGAGCACCCGTGGTGGGTCGGCGGCACCGGGCGCGCGGTCACCCGGCTCGCCGGCGCCGTCCCCGGCCTGGTGGCGAAGGACGGCGCCGAGGGTGTGCTGGTCGCGGCGCTGCCCGACGGCCGGGCGTTCGCACTGACCGTGCTGGACGGCTCGCCGCGCCCGCTGCCGGTCGTCGGCGGGGCGGTGCTCGACGCGCTCGGCGCCGGCTCCCCCGCCCTCGACGCGGCCGCGCGGGTCGACGTGCTCGGCCACGGCCTCCCGGTCGGCCGGGTCCGCGCCGTGCTCACGGACTGACCGCCCCGCTCGAGCGCTCCGCCGCCCGGGTCAGCCGCGCCGCGAGGCTCTCCAGCCGCCCCACCAGCTCCGGCGGTTCCAGCACCTCGTAGTCGGCGTCGAAGAAGTTGATCCACACCGCCACCGACTCCAGGGTGTACGCGCCCGCGACGAGCTCGCAGCGGCCGTCACCGAGGTCGGTGACCGTGCCCGACGCCGGGGTGACGTGCTCGGCGATCCGCTCGGCCGGGGCGTCGAACACGATCCGCGCCCGGTACGGGTAGGCCCCCACGGAGATCCCGCGCTGGGCGAACGCGGCCACGCCGCCCTCGGGCGGGTCGCGCGGCGCGAACCGCGGCCCGGCCGGCAGCGAGAGCCGCATCCGGTCCAGCCGGAAGGTGCGCCAGTCGTCGCGGGACGGGTCCCAGGCGACCAGGTACCAGCGCCGCCCGGTGCACACCATCCCCTGCGGCTCGACGACGCGGCGGGTCTCGGTGCCGTCGCCGGTGGTGTAGGTGAAGCGCAGGCACTCGTGGTCGCGACAGGCCGCGGCGACGGCGGACAGGTCGTCGGCGTCGACGGTCGGGCCGCGCCCGGACAGTGTCGCGGTGGCCGCACCGAGGGCCGCGACCCTGCGCCGCAACCGGTTCGGCAGCACCTGCTCCAGCTTCGCGAGCGCCCGTACCGAGGTCTCCTCGATCCCGGACACGGTGCCGCCCGCCGCGGTCCGCAGCCCGACGGCGACGGCGACGGCCTCGTCGTCGTCGAGCAGCAGGGGCGGCAGTGCGGCACCGGCACCGAGCCGGTAGCCGCCGGTGGTGCCGGGCGTGGAGTGCACCGGGTAGCCGAGCGTGCGGAGCTTGTCGACGTCGCGGCGCACCGTCCGGACGTCGACGTCGAGGCGTTCGGCCAGCGCGGGCCCGGTCCAGTCGCGCGGCACCTGCAGCAGCCCGAGCAGGCGCAGCAGCCGCGCCGAGGTCTCCATCACGACGCCCAGTGTGCCGCCGATCGCGGACGGATCCTGTCCTCGTCCGGGCCGGGTGCGCCGGAACCTCTACGGTCGTCGTCGTGGAGACGAACGAGCGGGTCGGCCGGTACGTGCGGATGACGGCGGTCGAGGGCCAGGGACCGGAGCTGGCGAAGGCGCTGCTGACCGTGGCCGACGGGATGGCCGGGCAGCCGGGCTGCCTGGCCTACGTGGTGAACACCGCCCCGGACGAGCCCGAGACGGTCTGGGTCACCGAGATCTGGTCCGACGCCGCGTCGTCGGAGGCCGCGCTGTCCCGCGACCTGGGCGAGGCCGGGCTCGGTGCGGTGCTGGAGCTGCTCGCCGCGCCGCCGGAGTACATCGAGGTCACCCCGCTGGGCGGCCCCGGGCTCGGCTGAGCCCGGAGCCGGCGCGCGCCCGGCTCCGCTGCTCGAACACCGCTGCTCGGCCCGGGCGCTCAGCCCTGCTGCTCGGTCCGCTCCTTGCGGGCCTTGAGCGAGCCCGGCTTCGCCGTGCGCCCGGTGTTGCCGCCGCGGGTCACGACCAGCGACGCGACCGTCACGATCGCCAGGATCCCGAGGATGACGACCAGGCTGATCATGGTCGGGATCTCCGGGACCGCCGGTGAGATGTCGACGTGCAGCCAGTGCAGCACCAGCTTCACGCCGATGAAGCCGAGGATGATCGCGAGCCCGGTCGAGAGGTAGATCAGCCGGTCGAGCAGGCCCTTGACCAGGAAGAACAGCGCCCGCAGGCCGAGCAGGGCGAACGCGTTCGCCGCGAAGACGATGTAGGCCTGCTGGGTCACGCCGAACACCGCGGGGATCGAGTCGAGCGCGAACAGCAGGTCGATCCCGCCGATCGCGACCAGCACCAGGAACAGCGGCGTGGCCACGCGCCTGCCGCCCTCGCGGGTGAACAGGTGCCCGCCGTCGTACTCGGTGCTGACCGGGAAGAGCCGGCGGGCGCCCTTCACGACCATGTTGTCCTCGATGTCGGGCTCCTCGTCCTTGTGCCGGTAGAGCTGCACCGCCGTCCAGAGCAGCAGCAGCCCGAAGACCAGGAACATGAACGAGAACAGGTTGAGCAGCGCGGCCCCGACCAGGATGAAGATCGCGCGCATGATCAGCGCGAGCACGATGCCGAAGGTCAGGACCTTCTGCTGGTGCTCGTCGGGCACCGCGAACGTCGTCATGATGACGACGAAGACGAACAGGTTGTCGACCGACAGGCTCTTCTCGACGATGTAGCCGGTGAAGTACTGGGTGCCGAAGTCCCAGCCGTGGACCTGGGCGAACACGATGCCGAAGACGACGGCGACCGCGATGTAGAACACCGACCAGGCGGTGGCCTCACCGAAGCCGACCTTGTGCGGCCGGAGCCAGCCCTGCACCAGGTCGACCGCCAGCAGGGCGAGGATCACGCCGATCGTGACGGCCCATTCGAGGCCACTGATCTCCAGCACCGGGAGTCCCCTCTCGCGCGTGGCGACCGCCACGACGTGGACGTGCGCGAGACCCACCATATCGGGCAGAGCGGACGCTCCGCCGGACTCGGCGTCCCACCCTCCGGACCGGGTTTGACAGAAGATCAGCACGCCGCGCACCGTTCGTCCGTCCGGGGCATCCGACCGGGACACGACGACGTGGAACGGGCGGGGACGACATGGGCGGCAGCGGTGCGGAAGCGGCGACCGGGGCACCCGCGGGCACGATGTCCGCGCAGCGCATCGCCGTCGCGAGCTTCATCGGGACCGCGATCGAGTTCTACGACTTCTACATCTACGGCACCGCCGCCGCGCTGGTGTTCAACACGCTGTTCTTCCCGAACCTGTCGCCGGTGTTCGGCACGCTGGCCGCGCTCGCGACGTTCGGCGTCGGGTTCGTGGCCCGCCCGGTCGGCGCCGTCGCGTTCGGGCACTTCGGTGACCGGGTGGGGCGCAAGGCGACGCTGGTGGTGTCGCTGCTGATGATGGGCGTCGGGACCGTGGTGATCGGGGTGCTGCCCACCCACGAGACGGCCGGCGTGCTCGCGCCGGTCCTGCTCGTGCTGTGCCGGTTCGTGCAGGGCTTCGGCCTCGGCGGCGAGTGGGGCGGTGCGGTGCTCATGGCCACCGAACACGCCCCGGCCGGACGGCGCGGCCTGTACTCCAGCTTCCCGCAGATCGGGCCGGCGGTCGGGTTCGTCGTCGCCAGCGGGTTCTTCCTGGTCCTGTCCGCGGGACTGTCCGACGCGCAGTTCGCCGCGTGGGGCTGGCGGGTGCCGTTCCTGGCCAGCGCGCTGCTGGTCGTCGTCGGGCTGTGGATCCGGGTGCGGATCGCCGAGTCGCCGGTGTTCGAGCAGGCCGCGCAGGAGCGCGAGTCCGCGAAGGCGCCGCTGATCGAGGTCGTGACCCGCCAGCCGCGCTCGCTGCTGCTCGCGACCGGCGGCATGGTCGTCACCTACATGCTGTTCTACGCCGTGACCACCTTCGGTCTGTCGTTCGGCACCGGCAGGCTGGGGCTGTCCAGGACGATGCTGCTCGTCGCGGCGATGATCTCCGCCGTCGTCATGGGCATCGCGACGCCGATCCTCGCGGCCTGGTCGGATCGGCTCGGCCGCCGCCGCGTCTGCCTCTGGTTCTGCGCGCTGGCCGTGGCGTGGGCGTTCCCGCTGTTCCGGCTGCTCGAGACCGGGAACCCGGTGCTGATCACGCTCGCGTTCTCGGTCGCGATGGTCGCCTTCGCCGGGGTGTTCGCGCCCATGGGCGCCTTCCTGCCCGAGCTGTTCGCCACGCGCTACCGCTACACCGGCGCGTCGATCGGCTACAACGTCGCCGGGATCGTCGGCGGCGGGATCGTCCCGCCGCTGGCCACCAGCCTGGTCGCCGCAACCGGCTCGTCGACGCCGGTGTCGCTGCTCGTCGCCGGTCTCGCCCTGGTCAGCCTGCTGTGCGTGTGGGCCCTGCCCGAGACGAGCTCGACCGACCTCACCGACGGCGACGCCTTCACTCGGTGACGACACAGTGACCGTGCACGCTCACCGTGCGTCATGACGACCCACAGTCACCGAACGACCGCACAATCCCCGCGAATGCCCGCACCGGCTGCTGTCATCGAGCGAGTCGATCGCGGAATCGTCATCATGAAGTAACTTAAAGTAGTTAGCTTTCCGCACCGACCGTACCGCTGGTTACGGAGCTGACCTGCACCTCTGCGAGTGGTTGACTCATCACACAGGGTTTGCTCGGACGACAAACAAAACGCTGCGTGACACAGCTCATCCATGAAAACTCAGCGTGATATTTGCGCTGGTCGGCCGCATTACTGCGACCGTCCGAAGTGTTGACAGTCGCCCGAACGGCTGATCTCGCCGCAGCAACCGCGACGCTCCGTATGCGACAGTCCCTGTCGTTCGCATCAGTCGACACCTGGAGTGACCCCGTGACGGACCTGGATGACCGGGCCGTTCGGACGGCAACGGCGCCGGTTCCCCGAACCGCCTTCCTTCCCGCTGCTGACCCGACCGCCCCGCCGTTCGCGGGGTCCGGGAAGACAGCCCCCGACGACGCACCGACCGACACCGCAGCCGGCCGCTTCGCCGCGACCAACCCCGCTGCGGTCAGCCACCCCGCCCTCGACGACACCGCCGCGTGGGACCGCTACGCGGACCGCGTCCTGGACGCCCGGCACCGCAGCCGGCGCGCCCCCGTGGTCGCGACGCTGCAGATCGTCGAGCGCCGCCGGATCGCCGACCGCCTCGGTCACCGCGGCGTGGACGAGCTGCTGGCCCAGCTGGCCTGGCTGGTCGACGGCGACCTCGAGCCCGACGACCGGCTCGGCCCGGACGGCCACGGCGGCCTGCGGCTGCTGCTGCGCCACACCTCGCCGCACCAGGTCGCCCGCCGCCTGGACCGGATCGTCTCCCGCCTGACCCGCCGTGAGTTCCACGTCGGCGGCGAGCCGGTGCGCGTCACCCCGGTCGTCGGCTGGACCACCGCGGACGACGGCGTCGGAGAGGCCGACGAGGACGTGTCCGACGACGCGGCCGACACCGCGACCGAGCGCGACGAGAAGGCCCGCCGCCTGGAGCGGATGAGCACCCGGGCCCGCGAGGCGGCCGACGCCGCCGCCGCGCAGCTCGACCTCGTCCCCCGCCGCTGGACCCCCGAGCTCGCCCCGGCCGCGGCCGAGGCGGAGCCGAAGGGCTTCCTCGGCTTCCTGCGCACCCCGAAGTTCCTCGAGTCGCTGCGCACGCCGGTGCAGGTGCTCGCCACGTTCGTGCTGGGCATCGGCCTGCCGCTGGCCGTGCTGGTCGGCGCGCTGCAGTTCGGGATCGACCTGGGCACCCCGGCGTACTTCTTCGTCGTGGCGTCGCTGGTGTTCACCGCGACGACCATCTGGGTCGAGGGCTTCCGGGCGCTGAGCCCGGACACCCCGCCGGAGGCGCCCGCGGGGCCGTACCCGGCCGCCGTCGCGATCATCCCGGCGTACCTGCCGAACGAGGCCGCGACGATCATGGAGACCGTCCGGCACTTCCAGCGCCAGGACTACCCGGGCGAGCTGAGCATCGTCGTCGCCTACAACACCCCGCGCCGGCTGCCGGTCGAGGCCGAGCTGGCCGCCGCGGCCGCCGACGACCCGCGCCTGACCGTCATCGACGTCCCCTTCTCCACCTCCAAGGCGCAGAACGTCAACGCCGCCCTGCAGGTCGCCGACGGCGAGATCACCGGCATCTTCGACGCCGACCACCAGCCCCGGCGCGACGCGTTCACCCGCGCCTGGCGCTGGATCTCCCACGGTGCCGACGTCGTGCAGGGCCACTGCGTGGTCCGCAACGGCAGCGCGTCGATGGTCGCGCGCACCGTCGCCGTCGAGTTCGAGTCGATCTACGCGGTGAGCCACCCCGGCCGCGCGTCGCTGCACGGCTTCGGCCTGTTCGGCGGGTCGAACGGCTTCTGGCGCACCTCGGTGCTGCACGCCACCCGGATGCGCGCGGAGATGCTGACCGAGGACATCGACTCCTCGATCCGCGCCGTGCTCGACGGCCGCAAGTGCGTCTACGACCCGGGCCTGCTCTCCTACGAGCTCGCCCCGGCGACCCTGTCCGCGCTGTGGCACCAGCGGATCCGCTGGGCCCAGGGCTGGTTCCAGGTGTCGCGCCGGCACCTCGACGCCGCGGTGCGCTCGCCCCGGCTGTCGGCCCGCAACAAGATCGGCATGGCGTTCCTGCTCGGGTGGCGCGAGCTCTACCCGTGGATCGCACTGATGATCATCCCGGTCGTCGCGTTCCAGGCCTGGAAGGCCGGCGGCGTCACGAACCTGGACTTCCTGGTGCCCAGCCTGCTGCTGGCCACGATCTACACGACCGCCGTCGGCCCCGGGCAGACGCTGTTCGCGTGGCGGCTCGCCGCGCCGGAGGTCAAGAAGCACCCGCGCTGGTTCCTCGGGTACCTGTTCGTCGCGTCGCTGGGCTACTCCGAGCTGCGCAACGTCATCGCCCGGGTCGCGCAGCTCAAGGAGCTGACCGGTGAGCGTCGCTGGGTGATCACCCCGCGGGACACCGACGCGAGCCCGGAGGACGCCGCGGCCGGTGCCACCGCGATCGACGGTGCCACCGCGGCCGACGGTGCCGGAACCGCCGAGCGCACGGTGGACGAGAAGGTTCTCGTCGACCGGGACACCGCCGAGGGTCTCGTGGTCGGTACCGAGACCCGGACCGTCACCGTCCCGGCGCAGCAGGAGGTCGTCCGATGAGCGCCCCGACCGCCTACCGCACCCCCGCGCCGCCGACCCCGGTCGCGCCGCAGCCGCCTCGCGAGGTCCGGCAGGAGCGGTTCGCGCTCGACGGCTACCGCGCCGTCGCCGCGATCGCCGTGCTGATCTTCCACGTCTACCAGTTCAACCGTTCCGGGCCGGCCTCCCAGTGGCCGCTGGAGGGCTCGTTCTGGCACGGCGTGCTGACCCACACCGACCTCGCCGTCGACATGTTCTTCGTGCTGTCCGGGCTGGTGCTCGGGCTGCCGTTCGCGAAGGCCGCCCTGGGCCGGCGGGCACCGCAGCAGATGCGGCGGTTCCTGATGCGCCGCACGGCCCGGCTGATCCCGTTGTACTTTGTCGTCGTCATGCTCGTGTGGACGTTGACCAACCCGGACCTGCCCGGGCACTGGACCGACCTCGTCCTGCACCTGACGTTCACCCAGGTGTGGTCCACGGACTACATCTTCTGGACCGACGGGCCCGCGTGGACGCTGGCCTGCGAGATGCACTTCCTGGCGCTGCTGGCGCTGCTGGGCGCCTGGGCGCAGTCCCGGGTGCCGCGGATCACCTCGGTCCGTGCCCGCTACGCCGTCCTCACCGGCGGCGTCGCCGTCCTGATCGCGGCCGGCGTCGGCTACCGCTTCTGGGCGATGTCCGCGGGTGTGCCCGGCACGCAGTGGGCCGCCTGGTTCAACCCGCTCGCCAAGCTGGACGTGTTCGCGCTCGGCCTGGCCCTGTCGATCGTCGCCGCGAGCGGTGTCCGGATCCGGCGCGCGTCGGTGCGGGCGCTGCTCGTGCTCGCCGCCGTCGCGGCCGTCGCCGGGACCACGCAGCTGAACCCGATGCACGGGGCCGGTCTCGTCGCGACGCACCTGCTGTCCGGGCTGGCCTGCGTGCTGCTGCTGTCCTCCAGCGTGCTGGCCCCGCGCCAGCCCCGCTGGCTCGCGACCCGGCCGATGGTGTTCCTCGGGACGATCGGCTACGGCATCTACCTCTGGCAGGAGCCGGTGCTGCGCGTGCTGTCGGGTTACGGCCTGCTGGCCCGGGCCCAGCCGGGCCCCGCGTTCCTGGTGGAGGCGCTGTTCCTGTTCGCCGTCACCGTGTGCGTGGCGTGGGTCGGGTACCACGTGATCGAGCGGACGGCGCTGCACGTCGTCGCCAGCGTCGACGAGCACGGCCGCAGGCGGGACTACTACCCCGAGCCCGGACCGCCGCCGGAACCGGTCGCCGCCCGGTGACACCTGCGCAACGCCGCCGTACCGGCGCCCTCGCCGCCGTCGTCCTCGTGACGACGGCGGCGTTGCTCGTCGGGCTGCTGATCGCCGCGGGCCGCGACGTGTCCGCGCCGGACCCGATGGTCTCCCGCGACCTCGGCACGCTCGCCCCGACCGCAGGCGTCGGCCCGGACGGCGTGCCGACGCAGAACGGCCCCGGCAACGACACCGTGCTGCCCTCGACCGAGCAGCAGCCGGACCGGCCGGTCCTCGACCTGTCGGGAACGTGGCGCAGCCAGCGGGTCGACACCGACCACGGGTTGTCGCTGCGCGACCGGCCCTCGGCGATGGCCGAGCTGGAGCGCACCGCCGGCGGGCGGCAGCTGCCCGGCTACGACGACTCGGGCTGGGCCCAGCACCGTGTCCCGATGCCGGAGGGCGAGCGCCGCGGCGCCGCGCAGGGATCGACCGAACCGGGCTCCGGACCGGAGACCTACGAGAACGGCGTCTGGTACCGGCGCACCGTGACCGCTCCCGTCCCCGCGCCCGGACAGCGGGTGCGGCTGGAGTTCGACGCCGTCGCCTCGATCGCCGACGTCTGGGTCGACGGCCGCTGGGCCGGTGTGCACGAGGGCGGCTACACCCCGTTCGTGCTGGACGTGACCGACGCCGTCGCCGCCCGCGGCGGACGTCCGGTGACGGTCGCGGTGCGCGTGGACAACCCGCCGCTCGGGTCGCGGGCCGACACGCTGCCCGCCCGGCGGGTGGACTGGCCGAACGACACCGGGATCCTCGGTGGCGTCCGGATGGAGTACGTCCCGGCCGGCGGGATCGCCCGGCTCGACGCCGTCCCCACCCGGCTCGGCGACACCGACCCGGCGGAGCGGATCGGGCTGGACACCACCGTCGTCACCGGGCCGGACGTGGACCCGGACGCGGTCGCGTTGCGGCTGACCCGGGCCCGGACCGACCCGGCACTGCTGGCCAGCCCACGTCCATCCGATCTGGACGGTGCGCCGGCCGGGTTCCGGGAGACCGGCCGGACGGTGACCCGCGAGCCGGACCGCACGGTCGTACGTATCTCGCTGGAGGTCGACCGGCCAGCACTGTGGTCGCCGTCGGATCCTGCGCTGCACGTGCTCACCGCGAGCGTGCCCGGTGACCGGTACGCCACCCAGGTCGGGCTGCGCACGGTCGGCGTCGCCGACGGATCGCCGCAGGTCCTGCTGAACGGTCGGCCCGCGCGGTTCGCCGGGCTGAACCGGCACCAGGAGTGGCCGGACTCGGGGCGCGCGGTGACCGACCCGGGCCGGATCGTCAGCGACCTGCGCGACGTGAAGGGCACCGGCGCGAACCTGCTGCGCACCGCGCACTACCCGAACGACCCGCTGACCTACCTGGTCGCCGACCGGCTCGGGCTGGCCGTGATCGAGGAGATCCCGTCCTGGTGGGCCGACGCCGAGCAGTTCGCCGACCAGGAGCAGCGCGGCGTCGCGGAGCAGACATGGCGGGAGATGATCTTCCGGGACCGGAACCGGGCGTCGGTGCTGGCGTGGAGCGCCACGAACGAGTCGTTCGCGCCGCAGCGCCGGGCCGCGTTCCTGAACCGCCTGGTCCGGGACCTGCGGACCGGCTATCCCGACGGGCGGCTGGTCACCCAGTCGGCCGCGGTCGACCGTCCGGGGCCCGACGACCCGAGCCGCGACCAGCTCGACGTCGCGGGCTACACGCTCTACCCCGGGGTGTTCGACGGCGGCTCGGCGCCCGAGGCCGCGGTCCGCGCCCGGGACACGCTCGCCCGGATCCGTGCGGCCCGACCGGACCAACCGGTGTGGGCGACCGAGTTCGGCGCCTACGCCCGGCAGGACGACGCGCTCGCCGGTCGTCAGGCCGCGCAGTTCGACGCACTCTGGCCGGTGCTGCGCGACGATCCGGGCGTCGCCGGTGCGGCGTGGTGGGCGCAGCGCGACGGCTACACCCCGCTGGCCGGGGTGAACACGTTCGGCCTGCGCACGTTGTCCGGTGGGGACGGTCGTGGCGGGAAGCCGCGGCCGGTCGACGGCGCGTTGCGCCGGGCCTACGCGGCCGCCCCGCCGGTGCCCGCGCCCGGTCCGGTGCTGCCGCAACGGGCGCCGCTGGTGCCCGAGCCGGTGGAACAGCCCGAGCCGGGACCGGACATGCCGGGGCTGCTGTCGTCGTTCGACACCGCCGACCCCGCGGAGCCGGCCGGCGGAGCGCAGGTCGGCCCGGCCGTCGACGGACGGCTGCCGGTGTTCCCGACCGGCCGGACGCCGTCGGTACGCGTCGGGCTGCGCCATCCGCCGGCCGAGCTGCGCGACCGGATCTGCGTGACCGTCGACGACCCCGTCGGCGGCGCCGCGGTGCGGTTCACCGTGCCCCGCCCCGACGACCCGACCCCCGAGAACCCGACCGGCGCCGCCCGCATCGACGCCGACGGCCGCACCACCCCCGGCGAGCCGACCCGGCTGTGCGCCGGTCTCGACCGGGGCGGCAGCGGCGGCGGGGGCTCCGAGGGCAAGGGCGGCAGCACCCCCGACCGGGCCCGGACGATCACGGTCACGCTCGACCGCGGCGACGACCGGCGCCCGCACCCCGAGCCCGTGCAGCTCTCGGACCTGCGGAGCGGGTAGCGGGTTCTCTCGTTCGCCCGTGGCGGGGGCGTGGGGCTCCCGGCCCCGATCCGGGCCCGGGCAGGTGTCCCACCCACGAAATACCTCAGCCACTGAGACGTCCCCGCCTGACGTCTCAGTCGGTGAGGTACTTCCGCCGGATGGGGGTCCCGGGTCTCTCGTCTCCTCCGCCGATCCCCTGGGACCGGAGCCTCCACAGGGGCCGGAGCCGGGGAATACCTCACCGACTGAGCTATCGGCTGGGGACGTCTCAGTAGCTGCCGGGGACGTCTCAGCGGCTGAGGTATCTCCGGCATGTGGCACCTGTGGTCGTCGCGGAACCCCAGCCGGAGCGGCGCCGATCGCGGCCGGAACACCGATGAGCATCACCGAACGCCTCGAGTACGCCGAGACCCTCTCGCCGCTGCTGCTGCGCTGGGAGGTCGTCGCCGTCAACCGGATCCGCCGGGTCGCGGAGCGTCATCGCCTGTCGCTCAACGAGATCCTCGTCGTCGCGGAGCTGTTCGCCCGGCCCCACGGCCTGCCGGGTTCCGAGATCGCCGTGCGGGTCGGGCTCGGGTCGGGCGGAATCAGCATGCTCCTCGCCCGGCTCGAGGAGCGGGACTTCGTCGAGCGGTTCCCGGATCCGCTCGACCGGCGGAACACGATCGCGGTCGCCTCGCCGGAGGCCCGCCGGGAGCTGTGGCCCGATCTGCTCGTCCCGGACGTCGATCTGCTGCTGACAGGGCTCGACGAGCAGCAGGCCGCGGCCGCCCGCAGGTTCGTCGGAGCCGCCGTGGACGCCGGGATCCGCCGCGCGTTCCGCGCGAGCACCCGCGACCACCGGCGCCGCCAGGAACAGCGGGACCGCCGTCAGGAAGCCCGCCGCCGGCGCCCGCGCGCCTGACCGGGGCAGGGCTGCGCGTCCGGCGCCCCCGCACCTGACCGCGGCGGCTGCGCGTCCGGCGCCCGCTCACACCTCCGCCCGCGCCCACCCCACGCTGCGCTCGACCGCGCGACGCCAGTTCGCGTGCTCACGCTCGCGCACCGCCGGGTCCATCGCCGGCTCCCAGGCCGCGGCGCGGTGCCAGTTGCGGCGCAGCACGTCCGGGTCCGGCCAGTAGCCGACGGCGAGACCGGCCGCGTACGCGGCGCCCAGCGAGACCGCCTCGGATCCCAGCGGCCGCTCGACCGTCAGATCCAGGACGTCGGCGACGCATTGCATGAGCAGGTGGTTCGCGGTCATCCCGCCGTCGACCTTCAGCCGGGTCACGCCGACCCCGGAGTCGCGGTTCATCGCGTCGAGCACCTCGCGGGTCTGCCACGCCGTCGCCTCCAGCACCGCCCGCGCCAGGTGTCCACGGTGGATGTAGGACGTCAGCCCGACGATCACTCCACGCGCGTCCGGGTACCAGTGCGGCGCGTACAGCCCGGAGAATGCTGGGACCACGTAACAGCCGCCGTTGTCCGGCACGGTCATCGCGAGCGTCTCGATCCGCGCGGCCGTCGAGATCATCCCGAGCGCGTCGCGGAACCAGCGCACCAGCGACCCGGTCACCGCGATCGAGCCCTCCAGGGCGTAGACCGGCTCGTCGCCGAGCAGGTACCCGACCGTCGGGATCAGCCCGGCCTCGGACCCGGCGATCCGCGACCCGGTGTTCTTCAGCAGGAACGCGCCGGTCCCGTAGGTGCACTTCGCCTCACCCGGTGCGAAGCACGTCTGCCCGACCAGCGCCGCCTGCTGGTCCCCCAGCGCCCCGGCCACCGGCACCCCGGGCAGGACCTCGGTGCAGGTCCCGTAGACCTGCGCGTTCGGCACGATCTCCGGCAGCATCGCCCGCGGCACCCGCAGCGACCGGCACAGCGGTTCCGACCACTCCAGCGTGCGCAGGTCCATCAGCATCGTGCGGCTCGCGTTGGTGACGTCGGTGACGTGCCGCCCGCCGTCCGGTCCGCCGGTGAGCTTCCAGATCAGCCAGGACTCGACCGTCCCGAACAGCACGTCCCCGCGTTCGGCACCGTCCCGTGCCCCGGGCACGTGGTCGAGCAGCCACTGCAGCCGCGGCCCCGCGAAGTACGTGGCCGGCCCGAGCCCGCTGACCCGGGCGTACTGCGCCGCGTCCGCATCCGACGCCAGCCGGGACACGATCCCGTCGGTACGGGTGTCCTGCCAGGTGATCGCCCGGGCCAGCGGCGTCCCGGTGTGCCGGTTCCAGACCAGCGTCGTCTCCCGCTGGTTCGCGATCCCCAGCGCCGCGACGTTCTCCGGCCGCAGCCCGGCCCGGCGCAGCGCCACCGGCACCACCCGTTCGACGGCCCGCCAGATCTCGGTGGCGTCGTGCTCGGCCCAGCCCGGGCGCGGAAAGTGCTGGCGGTGCTCGCGCTGGGCGACCGCGACCATCCGCCCGGAGCGGGTGAACAGCAGGCACCGGGTCGACGTCGTCCCCTGGTCGATCGCCGCGACGACCCGTTCGTCGCCGGTCACGGCCCCTCCTCCAGCCCGGCCGCGATCTCCGCGGCCGCGGCGGCCAGCTCCACGACCGGCCCGGGCCGCACCCGGCCGTCGGCGGTGAACAGGTCCTCGGTCGGCGCCCCGACGCCGAGGGCGGCCACGGTCAGCCCGCCCCCGCTGCGTACCGGCACAGCCAGCCCGCCGACGCCCGGCTCCCACCCGCCGGGCTCGGCCGCCCAGCCGCGCAGCCGGGTCTCCTCGAGGGTGCGGGCGAGCCGGGCGGGGCTGGTCGCGGTGCGCCGGGTGTAGGCGGTCATCGGGTCCTCGGCCCGCACCGACGACGGCGCGAACGCCAGCAGGCACAGCCCCCACGCCGTCGCGTGCAACGGCTCGATCGTGTTGGTGCGCAGGCGCTGCGGTGTGCCGTCGGGCCGGAACACGTGGTGCACGACGTCGACGCCGCGCCCGTCCTCGGCCGGTACCCCGAGGTACACCGCGCATCCGGTGCCCGCGGCGAGCACGTCGGCCCAGTTCATCGCGCGCGCCCGCAGGTCGTGGCGGTCCCAGCGGGTCCCGAGCCGGTCCAGCGCGTCGCCGGGCAGGTAGCGCCCGGTGGCCGGGTCCTGGGCGACCAGGCCCTCGTCGCGCAGCGTCCGCAGGATCCCGTGCGCGGTCGGCCGCGGCAGGGCCAGCGCGGCGGCGACCTCGGCGAGCGCCAGCGGGCGCCCCGCACCGCCGAGCAGCCGAAGCATCGCGGCGGCGCGTTCGACGGACTGGATCGGCCGCGGCACAACACCATCGTAGGGCCATCGGGGATGGACCAGGACCCGTTCGACCCGCAACGTTCGGCATTGCCGAACGGCTCGCGTTGCCCGGGTGTGTCCCCGGTCCTAGCGTCGCGATCCTTGGCGGGGCCGCCCGGTCCCGCACGGGACCCAGATGAAGGGGGTTCGATGACGAGCTCCGAGAAGACCGGCTCCACCGAGTCGGCGATCCCCGCGCCCGGGAAGCAGCCGTCGCTGCTGGGCGAACTGTGTGCCGAGTTCGCCGGCACGATGATCCTGATCCTGTTCGGTGCCGGTGTCGTCGCCCAGGTGCTGACCACACCGGACGGCTCCAAGGGCGGGCACGACGCCATCGCCTGGGCCTGGGGCTTCGGCGTGATGCTCGGCGTCTACGTCGCAGGCCGCGTCTCCGGCGCGCACCTCAACCCGGCGGTGACCCTGTCGTTCGCGGTCTACCGCGGCTTCTCCTGGAAGAAGGTCGCGCCGTTCGTGGTCGCGCAGACCCTCGGCGCGTTCGTCGCCGGTCTGATCGTCCGCCTCACCTACGCCGACCTGATCCGCAAGGTCGACCCGAACCTGACCGAGACCGCGGGCATCTTCTCCACCTCACCCGGTGACGGCGTCTCGATCCCGACGGCGTTCCTCGACCAGGTCGTCGGCACCGCGATCCTGGTGTTCGTGATCTTCGCGCTGACCAGCCCGCGCAACAAGGGCCCGCTGGCCAACATGGCCCCGTTCATGATCGGCATCCTGGTCGTGGGCATCGGCATGGCGTGGGGCACCAACGCCGGCTACGCGATCAACCCGGCCCGTGACTTCGGCCCGCGCCTGGCGTCGTTCGTGACCGGCTACGACACCGCCTGGGTCACCGACCAGGGCACGCCGTACTGGTGGCTGCCGATCATCGCCCCGATCATCGGCGCCGTCGTGGGCGGCGGCCTGTTCCAGGTGCTGATCGAGCGCCACATCCCCGACGACGACTTCCAGGAGGTCGGCCGCGCGGCCTCCTGAGCCGCCCCGACCCGTCCGCTCCGCATCCCGCGCATCCCAGGAGACCCGCATGGCCGAGTTCGTCGGTGCCGTCGACCAGGGCACCACCAGCACCCGCTTCATGATCTTCGACCACGGTGGCAACGAGGTGGGCCGCCACCAGCTCGAGCACGAGCAGATCCTGCCGCAGGCCGGCTGGGTCGAGCACAACCCGATCGAGATCGTCGAGCGCACCAAGGCGGTCCTGGAGACCGCGCTGACCCGGACCAAGCTGTCCGCGTCGGACCTGGCCGCGCTCGGCATCACCAACCAGCGCGAGACCACCGTGGTGTGGAACCGCAACACCGGGCGGCCGTACTACAACGCGATCGTCTGGCAGGACACCCGCACCGACCGGATCGCCTCGGCGCTGGAGCGCGAGGGCAAGGGCGAGGTGATCCGCCGCAAGGCCGGGCTGCCGCCCGCCACCTACTTCTCCGGCGGCAAGATCCAGTGGATCCTGGAGAACGTCGACGGCGTCCGGGAGGCGGCCGAGCGCGGCGACGCGATCTTCGGCAACACCGACACCTGGGTGATCTGGAACCTGACCGGCGGCATCCGCGGCGGCCGGCACGTCACCGACGTCACCAACGCCAGCCGCACCATGCTGATGGACCTCGAGACCCTCGACTGGGACGACGAGCTGCTCGGCTTCTTCGGCATCCCGCGCCGGATGCTGCCGGAGATCCAGCCGTCGTCGACCCCCGACGGGTTCGGCGCCACGCTGGCCAACGGTCCGCTGGCCGGCGAGGTACCGATCACCGGCGACCTCGGCGACCAGCAGGCCGCGACCGTCGGGCAGGTCTGCTTCGCCCCCGGCGAGGCCAAGAACACCTACGGCACCGGCAACTTCATGCTGCTCAACACCGGTACCGAGCTGGTGCGCTCGAAGTCCGGGCTGCTCACCACGGTCGGCTACAAGTTCGGCGACGAGCCGGTGGTCTACGCCCTGGAGGGCTCCATCGCGGTCACCGGCTCGGCCGTGCAGTGGCTGCGCGACCAGCTCGGGATCATCTCCGGCGCCGCGCAGTCGGAGTCGCTGGCCGGCCAGGTCTCCGACAACGGCGGGGTCTACTTCGTACCGGCGTTCTCCGGGCTGTTCGCGCCGTACTGGCGCTCCGACGCCCGCGGCGCGATCGTCGGGCTGTCCCGGTTCAACACCAACGCGCACCTGGCCCGGGCCACCCTGGAGTCGATCTGCTACCAGTCCCGCGACGTCGTCGACGCGATGAGCGCCGACTCCGGTGTGGCCCTCGACGTGCTGAAGGTCGACGGCGGGGTGACGATGAACGAGCTGTGCATGCAGATCCAGGCCGACGTCCTCGGTGTGCCGGTGTCCCGCCCGGTCGTCGCCGAGACGACGGCCCTGGGCGCGGCCTACGCGGCGGGCCTCGCCGTCGGCTTCTGGAACTCGACCGACGAGCTCCGGGAGAACTGGAACGAGGCGCGGCGCTGGGAGCCGCAGTGGGACGAGGCACAGCGCGAGGCCGGATACGCCCAGTGGCGCAAGGCCGTGCAGCGCACCCTGGACTGGGTCGACGTGGAATGACGGCTCCGAACCCGAGCACGCACACACGAAGGGTCTGATCATGAAATCGGTGGCGCTCTCCCCCGACGCCCGCACCGAGGCACTGCAGGAGATGGCCGGGACCGAGCTGGACGTCCTCGTCGTCGGCGGCGGGATCGTCGGTGCCGGGTCGGCGCTCGACGCCGCCACCCGCGGGTTGTCCGTGGGTCTGGTCGAGGCGCGCGACTTCGCCTCCGGCACGTCCAGCCGGTCGTCCAAGCTGATCCACGGTGGCCTGCGCTACCTGGAGATGCTGGACTTCCGGCTGGTCGCCGAGGCGCTCGCCGAGCGCGGGCTGCTGATCCAGCACCTCGCGCCCCATCTGGTGCGCCCGGTGCCGTTCCTCTACCCGCTCAAGGGCCGCGGCTGGGAGCGGTTCTACGCCGGCGCCGGCGTCGCGCTCTACGACACCCTCGGCTACCTGTCTGGCCGCTCGCGCGGGCTGCCGCGGCACCGGCACCTCACCCGGCGCGGGGCACGGCGGATCTTCCCGTCGCTGCGCAAGGACGCCCTGGTCGGCGCCCTGGAGTACTACGACGCCCAGGTCGACGACGCCCGGCACACCATGTTCGTCGCCCGCACCGCGGCGGCGTACGGGGCGCACGTCGCGACCAGGGCCCGGGTCGTCGACCTGATCAAGGACGCCGGACGGGTGGTCGGCGCCGTCGTGCAGGACCTGGAGTCCGGCGAGCGGATCGAGGTCCGGGCCAAGCAGGTCATCAACGCCACCGGTGTCTGGACCGACGACACCCAGGCTCTGGCCGGGGAGCGCGGACTGTTCAAGGTGCGCGCGTCGAAGGGCATCCACCTGGTCGTGCCGCGGGACCGGATCCGCGGCGAGACCGGGCTGATCCTGCGCACCGAGAAGTCGGTGCTGTTCGTGATCCCGTGGGGCCGGCACTGGGTCATCGGCACCACCGACACCGACTGGGACCTCGACAAGGCCCACCCGGCGGCATCGGCGGCGGACATCGAGTACCTGCTCGAGCACGTCAACACGGTGCTGGAGCAGCCGCTGACCAGCGACGACGTCGAAGGTGTCTACGCAGGCCTGCGCCCGCTGCTCTCCGGCGAGTCGGAGTCGACGTCGAAGCTGTCCCGCGAGCACGCCGTCGCCACCCCGGTGCCGGGGCTGGTCGTCGTCGCGGGCGGGAAGTACACGACGTACCGGGTGATGGCCGCCGACGCCGTCGACGCGGCGGTGCACGGGCTGGACAAGAAGGTCCCGGCGTCGTGCACCGACGACGTCCCGCTGCTCGGCGCGGAGGGTTTCCACGCGCTGGAGAACTCCACCGCGCGCCTGGCCGCGGAGTCCGGGCTGCGCAAGGTCCGGATCGAGCACCTGCTGGGCCGCTACGGCTCGCTGATCCAGGAGGTCCTCGACGTCGCCGCGGCGGACCGGACGCTGGCCGAGCCGCTGGCCGGGGCGCCGGACCACCTGCGCGCGGAGATCGTCTACGCGGCCTCGCACGAGGGCGCCCGGCACCTCGACGACATCCTGGCCCGCCGGACCCGGATCTCGATCGAGACGTTCGACCGCGGCGTCGCGGCGGCCGAGGAGGCGGCGCGGCTGGTCGCGCCGGTGCTCGGCTGGAACGACGAGCAGATCGAGCGCGAGATCGACCACTACCGCAAGCGGGTGGAGGCCGAACGGGAGAGCCAGAAGATGCCCGACGACGCCACCGCCGACGCCGCCCGCCTCGGCGCGCCGGACGTGGTGCCCGTCAGCGGGTGAGCTCCGAGCCCGAGCGGACCCCGGACGGCCGCTACGTCGTCGTCCGGGGCCGCCGCTGGGAGAACGCTCTGCAGAAACTGCGCTGAACCGTCTCCGTCGAGGACCGGAGCTGTCCGCATCGGGTCCTACCGTCGTTGGCGTCGGACCGGGAAGACCCGGCCGGCACCCGACGAGAGGCGGACGTCATGCAGGCACAGGCCGACCCCACCACCGAGCTCACCGGCGAGCGCGCCGAGCTGATCACCACTCTGGAGCGGCACCGCGGCTTCCTGCTGCAGACCGCGGACGGGCTCACCGAGGAGCAGGCCCGCACCCCGAGCACGGTGAGCGCGCTGACGATCGCGTCGCTGCTCAAGCATGTCGCGGACACCGAGGAGCAGTGGTTCCGCTTCGCCGTCGAGGGGGCGGACGCGTTCACCGACGTCTACAACTCCGACGTCGACTGGGACGCGGTGGCGGCCGAGGGCGAGACGAACGGCGGCGACTGGTCGGACAGCGAGTGGGAGGACGACCGGTTCACCCTCGCCGAGCACGAGACGCTGGAGTTCCTGCGGGCGCGGATCGAGCAGGTGGCCGCCCGCACCGAGGAGATCCTGCGCACCGCCGACCTCGACACCACCCACGCGCTGCCCGTCGCGCCGTGGTTCGAGCCGGGTGCGGCCTGGTCGGTGCGCCGGATCGCGCTGCACATGCTCGCCGAGATCAGCCAGCACGCCGGGCACGCGGACATCATCCGCGAGGCCATCGACGGCGCCAAGACGATGGGCTGAGGCGGGTCACTACGGTTGGCCCCATGGCGGACCTGGTGACCCTCGACGACATCGAGACGGCGGCGGAGCGGATCTCCGGCGGTGTCGTGCACACCCCGACGATCCCCTCCCCCGGGCTGGGCGCGTACCTGGGCTCGCCGGTGCTGCTGAAGCTGGAGCACCTGCAGCGGTCCGGGTCGTTCAAGCCGCGCGGGGTGCTGGCCAAGCTCGCGTCGCTGTCCGATGACGAGCGGGCTGCCGGGATCGTCGCCGTCTCCGGTGGCAACCACGGCCTCGCCGTCGCCGAGGTCGCGGGGGCCGAGGGCGTGAGCGCCGTGGTCGTCATGCCGGAGAACGCGCCGGCCCGCTCGATCGCCTCCGCCCGCGCCGCGGGTGCCGACGTCCGGCTCACCCCGGACATCCCGGCCGCGTTCGCGCTGGCCGCGCAGCTGCAGGCCGATGGCATGACCCTGGTCCACCCGTTCGACGACCCGGTGACGCTGGCCGCGCAGGGCACCGTCGGGCTGGAGCTGGCCCGTGACGCCGCCGCGCTCGGCGCGCCCCCGACCGACGTGCTCGTCTCGATCGGCGGCGGCGCGCTGCTGTCCGGCGTGGCGACGGCGATCCGTGCGCTGCTGCCGACCACCCGGGTGTGGGGTGTGGAGACCCGGGGCGCCGAGGCGATGTCCGCGGCGCTGCGCGCGGGCGGCCCGACGCCGGTCGAGATCACCTCGGCGATCACGACGCTGTCCGCGCCGTCGGCGTCGCAGCTGACCTACGACCACGCGGCCGCGCTGGTGACCGACGTCCTCGTCGTGGACGACGCCGACGCCTACCGCGAGACGCTCGCCCTGGCCGAGCACGCCGGGATCTGGGCGGAGCCTGCCGCGGGCTGCCTGGTACCCGCGGCCCGCGAGGTCCGCCGCCGGCACCCGGACACCCGGCTCGCCCTGGTCATCTGCGGGTCGAACGCCGACGTCGGAGACGTGGTGAGCAGAGCAGCTCAGATCTCCTGACCGGCCGCGCGCTCCTTGCGCAGCAGGATGTACTCGCGGATCACGAACACGATGATCGCGACGTCGAGCAGGGCCAGGAACGGCAGCAACACCGAGTGCGTGTGCCAGGCGTGGATGAGCTCGTAGACCACGAACGCACCGAGCACGACGACCGCGACCGGGTAGGCAGGCAGCCACTTGCGCAGCAGTGCGATCACCAGTGCGAGCTTGATGATCCCGTGCAGGCCCAGGTAGACGACCGCGAACGTCCGGTTGCCCTCGGCGAAGTGCTGGGTCCCGGTGACGAGGTGCCGGGCGAGGAACCCGTCCGGCGAGCCGATCAGGTCCCGGGCCAGCACCGCGGCCACGACCCGGTTGAGCCAGTCCCCGGAGACGAGCAGCAGCGCGACCGCGCCGATCAGCTCCGCGGCACCGTCGATGCCCTTCACCCAGAGCGCGAAGCGGAAGAGTCGTTCGGTCCAGCGGATGTTCTCCGCGGACTCCACCGGTGCCGATCCCGTCATGGCGTGAGCCTAGCCGGACCGCCAGGACCGTGGCGCGCCGCAACGGTCTCTCGTAACCTCATTAGCGATGCTCAACGTTGACGCCGGTCCGCGCCCCGACCGGTACAGATGGGTCGCGCTGTCCAACACCACCATGGGTGTCCTGATCGTCACGATCAACATGTCGATCCTGCTGATCGCGCTGCCGGACATCTTCCGCGGGATCGGGATCGACCCGCTCGCGCCGCAGAACATCGACTACCTGCTGTGGCTGATCATGGGCTACCTCGTGGTCACCGCCGTGCTCGTCGTCAGCTTCGGCCGGCTCGGGGACATGTTCGGCCGCACCCGGATGTACAACCTGGGCTTCGCCGTGTTCACCGTGTTCTCCGTGCTGCTGGCCGCGACCTGGCTGCACGGCGACGCGGGCGCGATCTGGCTGATCACGATGCGGGTGCTGCAGGGTGTCGGCGGCGCGCTGCTGCTGGCGAACTCGACGGCGATCCTCACCGACGCCTTCCCCACCCACCAGCGCGGCCTGGCGCTGGGGATCAACTCGGTCGCCGCGATCGCCGGCTCGTTCCTCGGGCTGGTCGTCGGTGGGGTGCTCGCCCCGCTGAACTGGCACCTGGTGTTCCTGGTGTCGGTGCCGGTCGGGGTGTTCGGCACGGTCTGGGCGTACGCGAAGCTGCGCGACACCGGCGTCCGCCGCGCGGCCCGGATCGACTGGTGGGGCAACCTGACGTTCGCGGTCGGCCTGGTCGCGGTGCTGATGGGCATCACCTACGGCATCCAGCCCTACGGCGACGACGTCATGTCCTGGACCAGCCCGACCGTGCTCGGCCTGATCGCCGGCGGGATCGTGGTGCTCGGGATCTTCGTGTGGATCGAGCGCCGCGTCGCCGAGCCGATGTTCCACGTCGAGCTGTTCCGGATCCGCGCGTTCTCCGCCGGCAACGTCGCGAGCCTGCTGGCCGCGCTCGGCCGCGGCGGACTGCAGTTCATCCTGATCATCTGGCTGCAGGGCATCTGGCTGCCCGAGCACGGCTACGCGTTCGAGGCGACGCCGCTGTGGGCCGGGATCTACATGGTCCCGCTGACGATCGGGTTCCTGGTCGCCGGGCCGGTGTCCGGGGTGCTGTCCGACCGCTACGGCGCCCGGGCGTTCGCCACGCTCGGGATGGTCGGGGCCGCGGCGACGTTCCTCGCGCTGCTGCTCGTGCCGGTCGACTTCGGCTACCCGGTGTTCGCGACGGTGCTGGCGCTTAACGGCCTGGCCATGGGCCTGTTCAGCTCACCGAACCGCGCGGCGATCATGAACGCGCTCCCGGCCGGGCAGCGCGGCGTCGGCGCCGGGATGACCTCGACGTTCCAGAACGCGGCCACGGTGCTCTCGATCGGCGTGTTCTTCTCGCTGCTCATCGCGGGCCTGTCGACGTCGCTGCCCGCGGCCCTGCACGACGGGCTGGCCGGTCAGGGCGTGCCGGAGGCCGCGGCGGACCAGGTGGCGGCGCTGCCGCCGGTGGCGATCCTGTTCGCGGCGCTGCTGGGCTACAACCCGATCGCGACGCTGCTCGGGCCGGACGTGCTGGCCCACCTCGGCCCGCAGCAGTCGGCGTACCTGACCGGGCGGGAGTTCTTCCCGCAGCTGATCTCCGGCCCGTTCGCCGACGGGCTGACCTTCGCACTCGGCTTCGCCGCCGCGGCCTGCCTGGTCGCGGCGGTGGCGAGCGCGCTGCGCGGCGGGAAGTACCACCACGTCGACGAGCCCGGCACCCGCGAGCCCGAACCCGCGGGCCGGTGAGACGCAACGGAGCCGCGGTCCCGGAACGGGGCCGCGGCTCCGGTCGTGCCGGGCGGGGTCAGTCGGTGCGGACCTCGGCGCCGTCCTGCGCCCACCGGGTGTGGAACGCGCCCTCGGCGTCGATCCGGTGGTAGGTGTGCGCACCGAAGTAGTCGCGCAGCCCCTGGATGAGGTTGGCCGGGCCGCGGGCGCGGCGGTAGCCGTCGTAGTAGCTCAGGCTGGAGGAGAACGCGGGGATCGCGACGCCGTTCTCGGTCGCGGTCACCACGACCCGGCGCCACGCGTCCTGCGCGTTCGCGACGGCCTCGGTGAAGTACGGGACCATCAGCAGGTTGTCCAGGTCCGGGTGCTCGGCGTAGGCCTCGGTGATCCGGTTGAGGAACTGCGCGCGGATGATGCAGCCGCCGCGCCAGATCCGGGCCATCGCGCCCAGGTCGAGGTCCCAGCCGTTGACCTGCGACGCCGCGCGCATCTGCGCGAAGCCCTGCGCGTAGGCGACGACCTTGGACGCGTAGAGCGCCTGCCGGACGTCCTCGACGAGCCGGTCGACGTCGCCGGACTTCTGCGGCTCGGGCCCGGCCAGCGTCGTCGACGCGGCCTCGCGCTCGGTGCGCAGCGCGGACAGCGTCCGGGCGAACACGGCCTCGGTGATGCCGGTCAGCGGGACGCCGAGGTCGAGGGCGTCGATCGCGGTCCAGCGCCCGGTGCCCTTCTGCTCGGCCTCGTCGGTGATGACGTCGACCAGCGGCTCGCCGGTCCGCTCGTCGGTCTTGGACAGGACGATGCCGGTGATCTCGATCAGGAACGACTCGAGGTCGCCGGTGTTCCACTGCTCGAAGATCTTCCCGATCTCCGGCGCGGACAGCCCGCCGACGTGGGTGAGCAGGTCGTAGGCCTCGGCGATGAGCTGGATGTCGGCGTACTCGATGCCGTTGTGCACCATCTTCACGTAGTGCCCGGCGCCGCCGGGTCCGACGTGGACGCAGCACGGGTCGCCGTCGACGTTCGCCGCGATCGCGGTGAGGATCTCGGAGACCTCGTCGTAGGCGGCCTCCGGGCCGCCGGGCATGATGCTCGGCCCGTTGAGGGCGCCCTCCTCGCCGCCGGAGACGCCGATCCCCATGAACCGCAGGCCGCGCTCCTCGCAGTAGGCGGCGCGGCGCTCGGTGTCGGGGAAGTGCGAGTTGCCGGCGTCGATGATGATGTCGCCGTCGTCGAGCAGCGGCGCGAGCTCGTCGATGACGGCGTCGACCGGCTTCCCGGCCTTCACCATGACCACGATCTTGCGCGGCGTCTCGAGCGCGTCGACGAACTCCTGCAGGCTCTCGGTGCCGGTGAAGTCGCCCTCGTCGCCGTAGTCGGCGATGAACTCGGTGGTCTTCGCGGTGGTCCGGTTGTGCACCGCGACCGGGAAGCCCCGGCGGGCCATGTTCCGGGCCAGGTTCGCCCCCATCACCGCCAGTCCGGTGACGCCGATCCGGCTCTTCTCCGCCATCTCCCGCTCCTCTGTCGTCGCCGGCGCCGGTCCGGCGCCGGATCACATCCTCGCGTCCGGGGTTCCCGTTCCGAGCGGGTGGGCGCGCATGCCGTCGGTCACCCTGCCAGGAACGCGAGCAGCAGGTCGGTCGCGGCCTGCGGCGCCTCCTGCGGGATCCAGTGCCCGGCACCGGAGATCTGCTCGAACCGGAAGTCGGTGACGAACTCCGAGGAGCGGCGCATCTGCGCGTCGGTCAGCGCGAGGTCGCCGTCGCTCCACACGCCGAGCACCGGGATCCGGATCGGCGGCACCCGGGGCAGGTCGGTGGGCACGAACGTCGCCGGGTCGACGTTGGCGCGGTACCAGTTCAGCGACGCGGTGAGCGCGCCCGGCCGGGACAGGTCGGCGATCTGCTGCTCGGGCAGCGGGTGCCCCGGCGGGAACGACGCCTGCGCCCAGGCCCGCAGGAACTGCCAGTCGTGCGCGGGCATCACCTGCTCGGCGACGCCCGGGAACTGGAACCAGAGCATGTACCAGGACATCGCCTTCTGCCGGAACCCGGCGGCGGCGAACGCGGCGGGGTGCCCGACGGAGAACGCGGCGTAGCGGGTGATCCGCGGCGTCTCGGCGGACAGGTCGCCGAGCACGAGCGCCCAGCCGAGCCCGGCGCCCCAGTCGTGCCCGGCGAGCGCGAACTCGCCGATCCCGAGCGCGTCGGCGACGCCGAGCACGTCGTGCACCAGGGCCGTCATCGCGTAGTGCTCGACACCCTCGGGCCGGTCGGACTCCCCGAACCCGCGCAGATCCGGGACGACGACGCGGTACCCGGCCGCGGCCAGCGCGTCGGCCTGCTCGGTCCACAGTGTCGCCCGGTCCGGCCAGCCGTGCAGCAGCAGCACCGGCGGCCCGTCGCCTCCGGTGTCGTGCACCGAGAGGGTGATCTCGTCGAGCGTGGTGCCGGGGACGGTGACCCGCTGCGCGGGAGGCAGAACCATGCCCGGACCGTATGCCAGGGGCCGGAAGGATGTCAGGGCTAGAAGGCGGGCCAGGGAATGGCCGGGCCGAAGCCGTCCGGGCCGGGGAAGCGCGGCTCGGCGAGCAGGTGGTCGATCCGCGAGCGCAGCGCCGCGACCTCGCGCCGGGTGACGTGCTCCCCGAGGACGTCGGCGAGCTCCCCGTTCAGCCGGTCGCGGAGCTCCTTGAGCTGTGCGGTGTGCTCCTCGCCGATCTCGTCGCCGATCCAGCCCCACAGCACGGTCCGCAGCTTGGGCTCGGTGTGCAGGGTGAGGCCGTGGTCGACGCCGTAGACCCCGGTGCGTTCGGCCGTGGTGCCGTCGGTGTCGGTGCCGCGGCAGACGATGACGTGCCCGCCCTTGCGGTCGGCGTTGTTCACCACGACGTCGAACAGCGCCATCGCGCGCAGCGTCGGGTCGTCGGCGTGCGCGAGCACCACCGGGTCGCCGCCGCCGTCGCGGGCGCGCAGCACCGACAGCCAGCCGTCCGGGATCTCGTCGGGGGCGCACAGCTCCACCAGCGACTCGGCCGCCAGGTGGATGGTGGTCTCGTCGAGGTCGCCGTCGAAGTCGTCGGTCTCCGGGTCGGTCAGCGCGCTCTCGTCGCCGGAGGACACCCAGGCCTGCACCATGCCCGGCCCGAACGGGGCCTCGTCGCGCAGCACCGTCGGCGGCACGACCCGCAGCCCGGACGCCTCGGAGACCAGGTAGGACGCGACCTCGCGGCCGGCGAGCGTGCCGTCCGGGAAGTCCCACAGCGGGCGCTCCCCGCGGACCGGCTTGTAGACGCAGCGCAGCTCGACGCCGTCGGCCTGCACGGTGCCGAACAGGGTGGCGTTGGAGGCGTCGACCATCCGTCCGGTGACGTCCATCCGGCCGTGTTCGAGGATCTCCAGGACCGCCGGGTCCCGCAGGTCGGGGACCGGGTTCATTCGACCTCGGCCACGGGGTTGCGGTCGTGGTAGCCGTTGAGGCGGACGCAGACGTGCCCCTCGGGGTCCAGCGGCTCGGCACACAGCGGGCACGGCGCGCGGCCGGCGTCGACGACCTTCTCGGCGCGCTCGGCGAACGCCTTCGCCGCCGACGGGGACAGGAACACGCGCAGCGCGTCCGGGCCCTCCTCGGTGTCGTCGAGCACGACCGACTCGTCGATCTCCTCCTCGGTGACCGCGAGCAGCTCGACGACGATCGAGCTGGAGTCCGCGTCCCAGCCCAGGCCCATCGTGCCGACCCGGAACTCCTCCTCCAGCGGGACCGTGAGCGGGTCGCTGTCGCCGGTGGGGACGGGCCGGTCATCGGAGGCCAGGTTCGCCTCGCCGAACCGCTTGCCGACCTCGCCGAGCAGCGCGGTGATGCGCTCCGCGAGCACCGAGACCTGCTGTTTCTCGAGCAGCACGCTGATCGTGCGTGCACTCTCGATGGCCTGGAGGTAGAACGCCCGGTCGCCGGGCTCGCCGACGGTCCCGGCCACGAAGCGGTCGGGGGCGCGGAAGACGTGGATGACGCGTGCCATGACCCTTCCCAGGGTAGGCGAGAGGCGGTCGGGGGGCATCCCCGCCACCGGTGGAACCCCCGCCGAACTGGGGCGACGCCCGGGCGCGGCGAGCGGGATCACCCTGGCTCACGCGTTCGTGGCGCCCCCGACGACGGCGTCGGAGCTCTCGGCCGCGGAACTGCCGGTGCCGGAGCTCTCCGCGGTGTCCTCCGCGCTGTCCTCCGCGGCGGGCTTCTTCGGCGGCGGCGGGACCAGGCTCGCGACGTCGCCGGACTGCTCGTTCATCCGGGCCACGAACGGCCGCAGCTCGGTGTAGGTGACCACGCTCACCGAGCAGGTGTCGACGACGATCCGCTGGAAGTTGTCGAGGTGGCAGGCCAGCGCGTCGGCCAGGATCGACTTGATGACGTCGCCGTGGCTGCACGCCAGCACGATCGACCGGTTCCCGTGCTCGGCGGTCACCCGGGCGACCTGGCGCCGGACCGCGGCGACGGCGCGGGCCTGCATGGCGGCCAGGCCCTCGCCGTCCGGGAAGACCGCGGCCGACGGGTGGGCCTGCACGACCTTCCACAGCTCCTCGCCGGTCAGCTCGGAGACCTTGCGGTTGGTCCAGGAGCCGTAGTCGACCTCGGCGAGGCCGTCGTCGACGACGGGGTCGAGGCCGCGGGCCCGCGCGAGCGGCGCCACGGTCTGCCGGCACCGGGTCAGCGGCGAGGTGACGATCGAGGCCAGCGGCAGGTCGGCCAGCCGGTCGACGACCTTCGCCGCCTGCTCACGGCCGCGCTCGTCGAGCTCGACGCCGGGCGTGCGCCCGGCCAGGACGCCCGCGGTGTTCGCCGTGGACCGCCCGTGGCGGAGCAGGATCAGCGTGGTCACGGAACCCGAGGCTACGCGGTCACGTCGCGTTGATCGCGCCGATCGCGAGGGCGGCCAGCAGGGCGACGCCGAGCGCGATGCGGTAGGCGACGAACACGTAGACGCTGTTGTTCTGCACGAACTTCAGCAGCCAGGCGATCGAGGCGTAGCCGACCGCGAACGCGACCAGCACGGCGACGAGCATCTGGATGCCGGTCGGTCCGTCGCCGGCGAACACGTCGGGCAGGGTGAACAGCCCGGCCGCGAACACCGACGGGGTGGCCAGCAGGAACGAGTAGCGCACGATCGCCGGACGGGTCAGACCGAGCGCCAGGCCCGCGGTGATCGTCCCGCCGGAGCGCGAGACGCCCGGGATCAACGCCATGGCCTGGGCGAACCCGAGGATCACGCCCTGCTTCCAGGAGATCTTCTCGATCGGGGTGACCTGCTTGCCGAACCGCTCGGCGAGCCCGAGCAGGAGGCCGAACACGATCAGCGTGGTGGCGACCAGCCACAGGTTCCGCGCGACGGTCTCGATCTGGTCCTTGAACAGCACGCCGAGGAGCCCGATCGGGATGGTGCCGACGATGACCAGCCAGGCCAGCCGGTAGTCGTCGGTCTGCCGGACCTGCTGGTCGCGGAACCCGCGCAGCCAGGTGACGAACAGCGTCCACAGGTCCTTGGCGAAGTAGACGATCACCGCGGCCTCGGTGCCGAGCTGGGACACCGCGGTGAACGCCGCGCCCGGGTCGGAGTCGAAGAACAGCGCGGACACGATCCGCAGGTGTGCCGACGACGACACGGGCAGGAACTCGGTCAGCCCCTGCACCAGGCCGAGGACGACGACCTCGAGCCAGCTCACGGGCGGCTCCCGGGGATACGCCCGGCGGGGCGGGCGAGGAGATCCATCACGGGCCGTGACCGTACCGGGGGCGACGGCGGTCACAGTGCCTGCCCTCCGTGGTGCCGGACCTGTCCGGTTCGGACCCGGCCCGGCCCGGTGCTGGCCGCGACGGGCCGGGCCGACCTAAGCTGGGAATCGATCCGTCGTCACCCGGCGTTCACCTGCCGGGACGCCCAATCACCAGGCACGACCGGGAGGCGCGAGTGGCAGCGAGCGGACCGGAGGACCCCGCCGAGGGGAATCGCGTGGCCGGGGCCCGGCCGGACGGCGAGGGATGGACCGACGACCGGTGGGAGTACCGGCCCGTCCTCATCGAGTCCGGCGTCTCCCGGCTGACCACGGCGGTGCGCCTGGCGATCCAGGCCGAGTTCGCAGGCTGGGAGCTGGCGCGGCTGCGGCTCTACCCCGGCGGGGTGCGCAAGGTCGTGCTGCGCCGTCGGCTGTCCGCCCGGGACTCCGAGCGGCTGCTGCCCGAGCCGACGTTCTGACCCGCATCCGGTTCCGGCCCGCATCCGGTTCCGGCCCGCGCCTACCCGAGGGTGCCCAGGTCCGGCGGGGCGCCGGCCCCGAGCGGGCTCGGGACGCCGCGGAAGCCGTAGGGCGCCGGGTCACGGCCGGGCTGGACGTACCAGCACTCCCCCGGCCCGCCACGGGCCAGCACCTGCTCGATCGCGGCGGCCACGTCGTCCGCGGCGAGCAGCGGGAAGTCGCCGAACCGGTCCCGGAACCCGTCGACCAGCGCGGTGTCGGCGAAGCCCGGGCAGACCGCGGCGACGGTGATGCCGTCCCCGGCCAGCGCCGGTCCCGCCGCCCGCACGTACCCGACGACGGCGTGCTTGGTCGCGGTGTAGAGCGCGTCGCCGGGCATGCCGACCAGCCCGGCCAGCGACGCCGTCACCACGACCCGGCCGCCACCGGCGCGGCGCAGCGCGGGCACCGCGGCCGACAGGCCGAACACCACGTGGTCCAGATTGACGCCGACGATCCGCCGGTAGGCCGCCACGTCGACGTCCTCCACGCCCGGGACGCCGGACGTCGCGCCCGCGTTGAGCAGCACGGTGTCCAGCCGCCCGTAGGTGTCCTCCGCCGCCGCAACCGCCGCCGGCAGCGCCGCCGGGTCGGTGACGTCGGCCGGGAACGCCAGGCCGCCTGCCCGCTGCGCCACGGCGGCGGCCCCGGCGGCGTCGCGGTCGACGACCACGACCCGCGCACCCGACGCGGCCAGCCGGTGCACCGCCGCCGCGCCGATGCCCGCGGCCCCGCCGGTGACCAGAGCGACGCTGCTCGTGGCCGGCATCAGGAGTGCCGCAGGAACCGGTCCAGCACCCGGGTGCCGAACTGCAGGGCGTCGACCGGGACGCGCTCGTCGATGCCGTGGAACAGCGACGCGAAGTCCAGCTCCGGGGGCAGCCGCAGCGGCGCGAAGCCGTAGCACTTCATGCCCAGCGTGGAGAACGCCTTCGCGTCGGTGCCGCCGGAGAGCATGTAGGGCACGATCTCCGCGGCCGGGTCCTCGGTGCGCAGTGCGTCCTGCATGGCCCGGGTCAGCGCACCCTCGAACGGCGTCTCCACCGCGGGCAGGTCGGTGACCCACTCGCGCTCGACGTCCGGGCCGATCAGCTCGTCGACCTCGCGCAGGAACGCCTCCTCGCGGCCCGGCAGGACCCGGCAGTCCACGACCGCCTCCGCCGTCGAGGGGATGACGTTGGCCTTGTAGCCGGCGTTCAGCATGGTCGGGTTGGCGGTGTCGCGCACCGTCGCGCCGATGATCCGCGAGATCGGGCCGAGCTTGGCCAGCGCGCCCTCGAGGTCGTCCTCCGGGTACTCGACGCCGGTCAGCTCGGTCATCCGGTCCAGGAACGCCTGCACCGTGTCGGTGATCGTCAGCGGGAACGTGTGGTTGCCCAGCCGGGCGACGGCCTCGGCCAGGATCGTCACCGCGTTGTCGTCGTGCAGGAACGAGCCGTGGCCGGGCTTGCCCTTGGCACGCAGGCGCATCCAGGCGATGCCCTTCTCCGCGGCCTCGATCAGGTAGGCGCGCTGGTCCTCGCCGAGGGTCAGCGAGAACCCGCCGACCTCCCCGACGGCCTCGGTGCAGCCGGCGAACAGGTCCGGCCGGTGCTCCACCAGCCACTGGGCGCCCCACTTGCCGCCGGCCTCCTCGTCGGCGACGAAGGCCCACACGATGTCCCGCGGCGGGACGACGCCCTCACGCTTGAAGCGGCGGGCCACCGCCAGCATCATCGCGTCCATGTCCTTCATGTCGACGGCGCCGCGGCCCCAGACGTAGCCGTCCTGGACCGCGCCGGAGAACGGGTGCACCGACCACTCGCTCGCGTCCGCGGGGACGACGTCGAGGTGGCCGTGCATCAGCAGCGCGCCGCGCTCGCGGTCGGCGCCCTCGAGCCGGGCGACGACGTTCATCCGCTTGGGCATGCCGGACTGGATGACCTCGACCTCGTAGCCGACCTCGCGCAGCTTGTCCGCGACGTAGTCGGCGGCCTCGGCCTCACCGGCCAGGGTCTCGGGGTCCGCGGTGTTGGTGGTGTCGATCCGGATCAGCTCGGAGCACAGCTGGACGACCTCGGCCTCCGCCCCGGCCGCCTCACTGGTGAAGATCTGGTTCGCGTCGCCCGTCATGGGCGCCTGTCTACCACCGTGGACCGACGACCCACCCGGTCACGGGCACCGCGGCGGGCTGGTCTATAGTTCTTCCAGACGCGATCGAGAGATCGCGATGTCCGAGTGGCGGAATGGCAGACGCGCTAGCTTGAGGTGCTAGTCCCCGTGCTAGGGGGTGGGGGTTCAAGTCCCCCCTCGGACACATCGAAGATCACCGACCCGGGTGGGTCGGTGATTTTTTTGTGCCCGGCCGGGTGGTGGCGCGGCGACGACATGCGCTCGCGGATCATCGCCAGCAGACTGGCCCCTCACCGTCGTCAGAGAGGACCGGCGCGATGGAGCGTGGCCAGGACACCGATGCCGACCCGACCGTGATCATGGTGATCCGGCACGGGGAGAAGCCGAACGGGGAGAGCCAGGAGTTCGGCATGCAGTACAGCGGTGAGCACGACCCGCACTCGCTGAGCGTGCGCGGGTGGTCCCGGGCCGGTGCCCTGGTCGGGCTGTTCTGCCCGGCCCAGGGCCCGCCGCGGGCGGGGCTGGCCCGCCCCGAGGTCGTCTACGCGTCCGGGCACGCCTCGGACGGGAGCCACCGCCCGGTGCAGACGGTCACCGAACTGGCCGAGGCGACCGGCACCGACCTGCACACCCACATCAGTGCGGGCGCCGAGGCCGACCTCGTCCACGAGCTCGACGGCCGTCCGGGTCCCACGCTCGTCGCCTGGCAGCACGAGGCGATCCCCGACATCGCCCGCGAGCTGAACCGCATCGCACCGGTGGACCCTGCGCCACCGGAGGCGTGGGACCCGTCCCGCTTCGACCTCGTGTGGACCTTCACCCGCACCGCCGACGGCTGGGCCTTCGCGCAGGTGCCGCAGCTGCTGCTGGACGGCGACTCCGCCGAGCCCATCGACTGAACCGGACCCGGCCGAACCCCCCGAGCGGACAGGTGGTCACGTGACGAACCCAGATCCTTCAGGCACCGGTTCTTCCGGCAGCGGGGCCCGCACCGACGGGGCCGAGATGGCCGACCGCCGGACGATCACCGTCGGTCTGGTGCCCGCACCCGGTCCGCCGGCCGACATCGCCTCCGAGCTCGCGACGAGGCTCCCGAACCTGCTGTCCGAGCGCATCGACCCCGGCACGGAGTGGCACGTCGAGGTCCACACCGACCCGCTCACCGGGTCCGGCGAGGCCACCCCCGAGGTGCTCGACGGCACCGAGCGGGTCCGCCGGGAGCGCGACTGGGACTACGCCGTGTGCGTCACCGACCTGCCGATCTTCTGGGACGAGAAGGTCGTGGTCACGCAGACGAGCCGGGACCGGCGGATCGGTGAGACCTCGGTACCGGCGCTGGGCACCGTCGGCCGGCGGCGCAGGCTGCAGGAGACCACCCTCCGGATCGTCGACGAGATGGTCACCGGACGACGCGCGACCGGTGCCGCGTCCACCCACGGCCACCGGCTCGCCGGGGAGGTCCCGTCCGTCCGGCGCGACGAGGCCTCCCCCGGCCCCGGCGACGTCGACGTCCGCTACCTGGCACCCGGCGTCGTCGCCCGCACCCGGCTGATCGCCGGGATGGTGCTGGCCAACCAGCCGTGGGGCATCTTCCTGTCGATGAAGAGCGCGATGACGGCGGCGTTCGCCGCGGGCGCGTCGTCGCTGGTCTTCTCGACGATGTGGGAGCTGGCCAACGCGTTCCACTGGCCGCACTTCGTCTCCCTGATGCTCATGTCGGTGGCCGCGATGGTCTGCTGGATCGTGTTCTCCCACCAGATGTGGGAGCGGGCGTCCGAGGCCGGGTCGGCGAGCCTGGCCCGTCTCTACAACACCGCCACCGTGGGCACGCTGCTGGTGGCGGTGACGATCGCCTACGCGGTGCTGTTCGTCCTGCTGCTCGGAGCCTGCTTCTTCTTCGTGCCGACCTCCATCCTCGAGTCGAAGCTCGGCCAGCCCGTCGGCATCGGGTTCTTCTTCCTGCTGGCGTGGCTGATGGCGTCGATCGCCACCGTGGCCGGCGCGCTCGGTTCCGGGCTGGAGGACGACCGGGCGGTGGTCGAGGCGACGTACGGCTTCCGCCAGCAGCGACGGATCGAGAAGCTGCACGAACGCCGGCGCCGGAAGAAGGCGGAGCGGTACGCGGACTGAGACCGTCCCACCCCTGCCCCGAGGTCCCCGCGCCGCGGCTGTCGTCGTCGGCGGCGCCATGATCGCCACGTTCGTGGCAGGACGGCCGCTGGGCGAACGCCTGGTCACGATCGTGGCGATCACAGGAACCACGGCACCCCGGCGCTGCCGGAGCCCGTCCGAGCGGGATCGGATTTCACCGGAACCGGTGCGTTCCGCGCCGCATCCCGCTACTCTGCGGCTGACGACCCGTCGAGGGTGTGGCAGCCCACTCCGCCGCCTCCCCCGGCCGCACGGCCCGCCGCCACCCCGCGAACCGGGTTCCGCCTCACCGCACACCGACGATTTCCGACCCTCGATAGCCGAGGGCTATCGCACCTTCGGTGTTCCCACTTTGACTACGCCGCCCCGCAGGCGAACCATGGTGTCGTACGGGATTGCGTGTTCCCAGCGGAAGGCGGATCCAACGCGCACGCATCCCGATGCGTCATCGAAAGGAAGCGCCCACGTGTACGTGACTCTGGCAGGGGACACGCTCGCACGGTGGCAGTTCGGACTGACGACCGTCTACCACTACTTCTTCGTGCCGTTGACCATCGGTCTGGCGGCCATCACGGCCGGCCTCGAGACCGCATGGGTCCGCACGAACCGCGACAAGTATTTCCACGCCACCAAATTCTGGGGCAAGCTCTTTCTCGTCAACATCGCGATCGGTGTCGTCACCGGAATCGTGCAGGAGTTCCAGTTCGGTCTGAACTGGTCCGCCTACTCGAAGTTCGTCGGTGACGTGTTCGGTGCGCCACTCGCGATGGAGGCGCTGCTCGCCTTCTTCTTCGAGTCCACCTTCATCGGTCTCTGGATCTTCGGGTGGGACAAGCTGCCGAAGGCCGTCCACTGCGCCTGCATGTGGATCGTCTCGATCGGCACCATCCTGTCGTCGTACTTCATCCTCGCGGCCAACTCGTGGATGCAGCACCCGGTCGGCTACAAGGTCGACCCGGCGACGGGCAAGGCCCAGCTGACCGACATCGCGGCCGTGCTGTTCCAGGAGACGACTGTGGTCGTCGTCTTCCACACGCTGGCCGCGGCGGCGCTGAGCGCCGGTGCACTCGTCGTCGGCATCTCCGCGCTGCACCTGCTGCGCACCTCGCGGCTGCAGCGCAAGAACAAGGAGACCAACCCGAAGTCGGTCGCGACCATGCGCACCTCGCTGCGCGTGGGCCTGATCGTCTCCGCGGTCGGCGGTCTCGTGACCGCACTGTCCGGCGACAGCCTGGGCAAGGTCATGTTCGTGCAGCAGCCGATGAAGATGGCCGCCGCCGAGGCGCTCTGGGAGACCGAGGGCCCCGCGCCGTTCTCCATCTTCGCGATCGGTGACGTCCGGACCGGCCACAACGTGGTCGACTTCCAGCTGCCCGGCCTGCTGTCCTTCCTGGCGCACAGCGACTTCACCTCGCCTGTGCCCGGCATCAACGACACCGCGGCGGCCGAGGCGGCCGCGTACGGCGGCACCCCGGCCGAGTACCTGCCTGCCGTGATCGTCGCCTACTGGGGCTTCCGGATCATGATCGGTGTCGGCATGACGTCGTTCGGCGTCGCCATGGCCGGCCTGTACCTGACCCGCAACAAGCTGTGGGTGGCCAAGCGCTTCCGCACCCGTGAGGACCAGGCCCCGCGCCTGATGGTCACCAACAAGATCGAGCTCCCGTTCTGGATCTCGCAGTGGGTGTGGCGGGGTGCGCTGCTGACGCTGGCGTTCCCGCTGATCGCCAACAGCGCGGGCTGGATCTTCACCGAGATGGGCCGTCAGCCCTGGGTGGTCTTCGGCCTCATGCGGACCTCGGACGCGGTCTCGCCCGGTGTCACGGTCGCCGAGCAGGCGATCACCGTCATCGGCTTCGCGGTGCTGTACGTGATCCTCGCGGTCATCGAGGTGCGGCTGCTGGCCCGCTTCGCCAACGCCGGCCCGGACACCACGGAGCTGCCTCCGGGTGTGCAGTCCGCGACCGACGACCCGGAGGCCGCGCGCACGACGCCGGCCTTCGCCTACTGAGCCGAGAGGAAATCGAACAATGACACTCCCCGATTTCTGGCTCATCGTCATCGCGCTGCTCTGGACCGGATACTTCTTCCTCGAAGGATTCGACTTCGGCGTCGGCGTGATGCTCAAGCTGCTCGGCCGTGACAACGACGAGCGCAGCACCCTCATGGGCACCATCGGCCCGGTGTGGGACGGCAACGAGGTCTGGCTGATCACCGCGGTCGGTGCGACCTTCGCGGCGTTCCCGGAGTGGTACGGCGCGATGTTCAGCGCCTACTACCTGCCCACGTTCGTGATCCTGGTGGCCCTGATCCTGCGTGGCCTGGCGATCGAGTACCGCCACAAGCGGCACGACGACCACTGGCTGCGCAACTGGGACCACGTGATCTTCTGGACCTCGCTGGTCGTCCCGTTCCTGTGGGGCGTGCTGCTGGCCAACCTGATGCGCGGCCTGTCCTTCGGTCCGGACCACGTGTTCCGCGGCAACCTGCTCGAGGTGTTCAACCCGTTCGCCCTGCTGGGTGGCGTGTTCACCGTGGTGCTGTTCACCTTCCACGGCGCGGTCTTCACCGCGCTGAAGACCAGCGGCCCGATCCGGCGCCGGGCGAACGGTCTGGCCACCTGGCTGGGCCTGCCGACCGTCGTCGTCGCGGTGGCCTACCTGGCCTGGGCGTCGCTGGCCTTCGGCGGTACCCCTGCGGTCGTCGCCGCGGCGATCGCCGTGCTGGCCCTGATCGCCGCCACGGCGATCAACTTCCGGGCTCGTGAGGGCTGGGCGTTCCTGGCCTCGGGCATCGGGGTCATCGCCTCCACCGCCATGGTGTTCCTGGCGATGTTCCCGGCCGTCATGCGCTCGTCGCTCGACCCGGCGTTCGACATGACCGTCGACAACACCGCGGCCGGCCACTACACCCTGGTCATCATGACCTGGATCGCCGGCTTCGCCACGCCGATGGTGCTGATGTACCAGAGCTGGTCGTACTGGGTGTTCCGCCAGCGGATCGCCTCCCCGGGGACGGAGCACCCGTCGCCGACCGCGCACCGGGACGTCTCCGCCCGTTCCCGGTAAGCGCACCCCGCACCGCACACGAGGGCGGTGGGCCCGTCGGCACGACGGACCCACCGCCCTCGTGCTGTGTGCAGGGGCCGGTCAGCTCGCCGGCGCGACCAGCTCGGCGGTCCGGCAGGCCAGCGCGACCAGCGTCAGCGTCGGGCCCACCGCCCCCGCCGACGGGAACACCGCGCTCGACACCACGTGCACGTTCGGCGTGCCGTGCACCCGGCACTCCCGGTCGACCACACCGGTGCGCGGCGAGGCCGACATCCGCAGCAGCCCCATCTGGTGGGTGCCGTCGGACATGTCCATGTCCAGGACCCGGTCGACGTCGTCGAGGTCGACCCGGGCCAGCCCGCACCGCTGCAGCTCCTCCCCGATCAGCCGCAGCGACGACGCGATCGCGGCCCGGTCGGCGCCGGACACCCGGTGGTCGACGCGCAGCCGGTGCTGGCCCAGCGCATCCCGCTCCCGGTCCAGGGTGACCCGGTTCGCCGGGTCGGGGCGCTGCTCGGCGTCGAACCGCAGGCGGCACCGGTCGGAGTCCAGCGGCATGAACGACGGCACCCGCCGCTCCCCGGTCAGCCGCGGCCGCGCCCAGCCGGCGGCGAACCGCGCGACCCGTCCCGGTCCGGCCGCGACGTTGCGGACGTGCCGCCCGATGCCCGACGTCCGGGCGTACCCGGCGTGCATGCCCTTGGCCTTGAACCCGGTCCCCAGCCGGGTCGCGCCCCAGTAGGTCAGCGCGAACGCCGACAGCAGCGCGTCACCGTGCACGGGGTCCTTGGGGTCCGGGAACCACAGCGCCGCCTTGAGGTTGCCCAGGCCGTGCTGCTCCTGCGCCTTCGGCGTGAGCGCGAGCATCCGGCGGGCGTAGACGCCGTCGGAGGTCGGCAGGTAGCCCAGCCCCATCGCCCGTCCGGCCGCGGTCGGGGCGATCCGGCCGACCTCGCCGACCGGGTGGGTCATGTAGTTCCGGCCGACCTGGCCGTACTCGTCGCCGATGCCCGCGCCGAGCCCGGTGCCGCCGTAGCCGTCGGAGGACAGCAGGATCCGGGTCGACTCCAGCCCGCCCGCGGCCAGCACGAACTGCCGCGCCCGCACCCGTAGCTCCAGCCCGGGCCGCGGCGCGACGACCGCCTCGGTCGCCGCCCCGGACAGCGGGTCGCGCTCCAGCCCGGTCACCGACGCGTGCAGGAACAGCCGGATCCGCCCGGCCCGCGCCAGGCGCTCGACCCGCGGCGCGAACGACGTCGGCGGGCTCCACCGCCACAGCCCGTCCCGGTCCAGGACGGCGCCGTCCGCATCGGCCGACTCGGCCGGGAACCCGGACGCGGCCGCGGAGTACTCGCAGGCCCCGGCGTCGAGATGGCGCTGCGCGGCCGGGTACCAGGACCACAGCTCGTCGTGGGTGATCGGCCAGGCCGTACCCGGCAGCCAGTCGCGCTCGGCGAGGTCGAGCGCGTCGAGCGGGGCGCACCGGCCGCCCCAGACGAGGCTGGTGCCGCCGAGCCGCTTCTGCCGGACGGCGTCGACCGGGTCGTGCTCGCCGCGCCCGCGCACCCCGCGGTAGGTGTCGGCGGCGATCCGGCACAGGCCCGCTCCCCCGCCCTCCAGGACGACGACCTGCCGGCCGCGGTCGGCGAGCTCGGCAGCCACCGCGGCGCCCGCGGGACCGCTGCCGATCACGCAGATCTCGGTCTCGAACCAGGAACCGGGCAGCGCGCGCCGCGCATCGAGGATCATCGGTGGCGTCCCTCCCGGCCGGTCGTCGGCGGGCGCCCGGGCCGGACGCCGTCGCGGCGAGTATGGGCCGCGGCCGCTGAGGAATCGTTGAGAACTCACCGAACATCGCCTGTGGGTCGCCCGTCCCGGGGTCCCAGGAGGTGGGCCGCGTAGCGCAGCGAACATGTCCGGACCGCGACGACGTGGCCACGGACCGTCGTCCCGGGAGGTGGGAACGGGGTGTCCGCAGGTGGGGGCGTCGCAGCGCAGCGCTACCGTCGTGCGGTGCCCGACCGTCCCGCCCGCGTCTCCGACGACGCCGTCACCGCCTGGGCGCTGGCCGCCGGGGCCGGCGACAGCGCCGCGCTGACGTCGTTCGTGCGGGCGACCCAGGTCGACGTGCACCGCTTCCTGGTCCACCTCGCAGGCCGCGCCGACGCCGAGGATCTCGCCCAGGAGACCTACCTGCGGGCGCTGCGCACGCTGCCCTCGTTCGAGGGCCGGTCCTCGGCACGGACCTGGCTGCTGTCGGTGGCCCGCCGGGTCGCCGTCGACGCCGTGCGCACCGCGGTCCGCCGCCCGCGCACCAGCGACCTCGGTCCGGGTACCGACGAGGTGCTCGACCGGCTGGCCCCGCGCACCGGCGCGCAGGAGGCCGTTCTGCTCCGCGCCCTGATCGACGACCTGGACGACGACCGGCGCGAGGCCTTCGTCCTCACCCAGCTCCTCGACCTGGGCTACGCCGACGCCGCCGAGATCTGTCGGTGCCCGGTCGGCACCATCCGGTCCCGGGTCGCACGCGCCCGCGAGGACCTGGTGCGAGCGCTCGGCGCCGACCGGGTACCGGCCCCGCCCGCGACCGGACACGTCGCCCGGCGCCGGGTCTGAGGAAATTCCGCTCCGCCGGGAACCGCTCCCCCGTTCCCGGCGACCACTCCCGCGTGCGACCGCAGCTCCCCGGCACCGTCCCCGCGGTGCGCACACCGGAGGTCCCGTGATCACGTCCCTGTCCCTGTCGCTGCTGTTGACGGTGTTGTTCGTCGGCACCGGCCTCTACGCGCTCGCCCGCTGGTCGGCGGTCGTCGCCGCCCGGCTGACGCCCGCACGCCGGCTCTCCGAGCTGTCGCACCTGCTGATGAGCGCCGCGATGGTGCTGATGGTGTGGTCGTGGCCGGGTACCGCGGGGCTGTCGGTGCAGCTGGTGCTGTTCGGCGGGTTCGCGCTCGGGTTCGCCGTCGACGCGGTGCGCCGCTACCGGCACCGGCTGCACGGCTGCGCCGGCGGCTCGGCGCACGCGCTGATGACCGCGGCGATGGTGTGGATGCTGGCCGCGATGCCGCTGATCATGCCGATGCCCGCGGCGTCGTCGGGCGCATCCGGCGGGCACGCCGGTCACGCCGGGCACGAGGGCATGGCCGGGATGCCGGGCGCCGAGCACGTGCACGGCGGCCCGGCCGGCTGGGCGGTCGCCGTGACGCTCGCGCTGGTCGTCGGCCTCGTCGTCGCGACGGCGTTCTGGGCGGTGCGGGCCGCGGGTGCGGCCGCGCACCACGGCCACGAGCACGACGAGGACGTCCCCGGCGTGCCGCTGGACTGCCACGGCGGGCCCGCGGATGCCGCAGGTGCCGCGCCGACCGCGGTCGCACAGCGGCCTGCGGCCACCGGGCTCGCGTCCCGGCTCGGGCCGCGCTCGGACGCCGCCTGCCACACCGTCATGGGGGCGGGGACCGCGCTCATGCTCGTCGCGATGGTGGTGGGCTGGTGAGTACCGGGACCGAGGCGCGGCCGCAGGCACCGCTCCCGCCGCCGCAGCCGGACGGGCGCTGGCGAGGGCTGCGTGCCCTCGTCGGCCGGATCCACTTCTACGCCGGCCTGTTCGTCGGGCCGTTCCTGCTGGTCGCCGCGGTGACCGGGCTGCTCTACACCGCGGCCCCGCAGATCGAGCGCTGGGCGCACGCCGACGCGCTGACCGCGCCGGTCACCGGACCCGCGCAGCCGGTCTCCGCGCAGGTGGCGGCGGCGACCGCGACCCAGCGCGGGCTGCCGGTCACCGAGATCCGCCCGTCCCCCGGCCCCGGCGCGACGACCCGGGTGTCGTTCGACGCCGGGCTGCCCGAGGGCTACTTCCGGACGGTGTTCGTGGACCCGTCGACCGCGACGGTGCGCGCCACTCTCGACACCTACGGCGAATGGCTCCCGGTCCGCGGGACGCTCGACGAGCTGCACCGCTCGCTGATGCTGGGCGACACCGGGCGGATCTACACCGAGCTGGCCGCGTCGTGGCTAGGGGTGCTGGCGCTGTCCGGGCTGGTCCTGCAGCTCGGCCGCCGGGTGAAGGCCCGCCGGGCGCTGCTCCCGAGCCGCGGCGGCGCGCCCCGGGCACGGCTGCGGTCCTGGCACGGTGCGGTCGGGGTGTGGGCCTCTGCCGGGTTCCTGTTCCTCGCCGCGACCGGGCTGACCTGGTCGCAGTACGCAGGCGGCAACGTCACCGCGATGCGCGAGGCCTTCGACTGGTCGACGCCCTCGGTGGCCAAGGCGCTGCCCGTCGCGCCCGGCGTGGCCGGTCCGGCCACCGGCGACGGCCCGGCCGTCGCCGTCACCGCGCAGCGCGTCCTCGACGCCGCCCGCGGCGCCGGGATCGACGGGCCGGTGGAGATCGTCCCGCGCGACCCCGGCAAGGCGTGGTCGGTGCAGCAGACGGTGCGGTCCTGGCCGGAGCGCCAGGACTCCGTCGCCGTCGCCCCCGGGAACGGGCAGGTCACCGACCGGCTCGCGTTCGCCGACTGGCCGATCGCGGCCAAGCTGGCCCGCTGGGGCGTCGACGCGCACATGGGCATCCTGTTCGGTGTGGTCAACCAGCTGGCGCTGGCCGCACTCGCGTGCGGGCTGATCGTCCTGGTCGTCTGGGGCTACCGGATGTGGTGGCTGCGACGCCCGCACCTGCCCCGCAGCGCGGCGGTCACGCCGTCGGCGGCGTCGGTGGCGCTGCTCGGCGGGGTCGCGGTGCTCGCCGGGCTCGCGGTGCCGCTGCTGGGGATCTCGCTGGTCGCGTTCCTGGTGCTCGACGGGCTGCTGGGCCTGCGCCGGGCCCCGGCCTGACCCACGTGCCCTGCTCCGTCGGTGCTGTTCGGTCGGTGCCGCTCCCTCGGTGCCGCTCCGCCGGTCGTGAACCGCCGGGCCGACGACCGCCGGTCGTCCCCGGCGGACCGTCCACGGCGGCGTCGACGGTGATCCACATGGCGCCGGTCGCCCCCGGGTAGGCCACCCGCGACGACATCCGCGTCGCGAGGAGACACCCGTGTTCGGTTCCACCCCGGCCCGCTGGACGACCGCCGACATCGCACCGCAGGCGGGCCGCACGGCCGTCGTGACCGGGGCGACGAGCGGGCTCGGGCTGGAGACCGCGCGGGCGCTGGTCCGCGCCGGGGCACGGGTGGTGCTCGGGGTGCGCGACACCGCCCGCGGTGACGCCGTCGCCGCCGAGCTGGGCGGCGCGGCGACCGTCCGGCACCTGGACCTGGCCGACCTCACCTCGGTGCGCGAGTTCGCGGCCGGGATCGAGGGCCCGGTCGACGTGCTGGTCAACAACGCCGGGCTGATGGCGGTGCCGTTCTCCCGCACCGCCGACGGCTTCGAGACCCAGTTCGGGGTCAACCACCTCGGCCACTTCGCGCTGACCGGGCTGCTGCTCGACCGGATCACCGACCGCGTCGTGTCGCTGTCCAGCATCGCGCACCGGATGGGCCGCATCCGGCTCGACGACCTCAACTGGGAGCGTCGCCGCTACGAGCGCTGGGCCGCCTACGGCCAGTCCAAGCTCGCCTGCCTGATGTTCGCCTACGAGCTGGAGCACCGGCTGCTGGGCGCCGGGTCGCGGGTGCGCTCGGTCGCGGCGCACCCGGGGCTGTCGTCGACGGCGCTGATGGGCCGCACCGGCACGTTCCTCGACGGCCCGATGAAGGCCGTCACCGGGCTGACCACCCAATCCGCGGCCGACGGCGCCCGCTCCACGCTGTACGCCGCGACCGTCCCGGACCTGCCGGGCGGCAGCTACGTCGGTCCGAGCGACCTCGGCGAGACCCGCGGCGCGCCCCGCCCGGTCGGCTCGACGGCGGCCTCGCACGACCGGGCGGTGCAGCGGGAGCTGTGGGACCGCTCGGAGGAGCTGACGAAGGTCGGCTACATCCTCTGAGCTCCTGTGCGTGCCCGGCTACGCCTTGGAGGTGCGGGTGAAGTCCTCCGGGATGATCAGGTCGTCGCGGGTGAGCTCGTGGATGGACTTCTTGCCCAGCCCGAGCAGGGCCTCGTCGATCCCCTTGTAGAGGATCGACAGCACGTTGCTGACGCCGCGCTCGCCCTGCGCGGCCATCCCCCACAGGTAGGCCCGGCCGATCAGGCAGGCCCTGGCGCCCAGGGCGAGGGCCTTGGCGACGTCGGCGCCGCGGCGGATGCCGCCGTCCATGAGCACCTCGACCTGGTCGCCGACCGCGTCGACGACGCCCGGCAGCGCGCGGATCGCGGCGGGGGTGCCGTCGAGGTTGTTGCCGCCGTGGTTGGACACCGACACGGCGGTGGCACCGGCGTCGGCGGCGCGGCGGGCGTCGTCGGGGTGCATGATGCCCTTGACCATGAACGGGCCGCCCCACTGCTCGCGCAGCCAGGCGATGTCGTCCCAGGTCGGGAGCTGGCTGGTCCACCAGACGCCGTAGGCGCCGAAGAACGTGGGGGCCTCGCCGCCGTCCGGCGGGGCCATGTTCGGGGCCTTGAGGTCGGGCAGCCTGCCCGAGCGCGCCCACTCGTAGAGGTAGCGCGGCTTGGTCAGCACCTCGGGCGCGAACTGGGCCATCGCCCTGAGGTCCATCTTCTCCGGGATGGGCGGGCTGCCCCAGTCCCGGCGGGTGGCGAACGTCCAGTCCAGGGTGACGATCAGCGCCTTGGCGCCCGCCTCCCTCGCGCGCAGCGCCCGGGCGAGGATGTCCTCGCGCGAGCCGGCCCAGTAGACCTGGAAGAAGATCTTGTCGTTGACCGCGCAGACGTCCTCGACCGACCGCGACGCGAACGACGACAGCCCCATCGCCGTCGACACCGTCTGCTCCGGGTTCAGCGGGTTCTGGATGTTCGAGCTCGCCGCGGCGCGGGCGACCGCGACCTCGCCCTCGGGGTCGACGGCCTGCACGCCCGTCGGCGAGATGACGACCGGCAGGTCGATCTCCTGACCGAGCACGGTGGTCGTCTGGTCCCGCTGCTGCGGCAGGTCGGCGATGTGCGGACGGAAGCCCAGCTCGTCGAACGCGGCCACGTTGTCGGACAGCGTGATGCCCTGCTCCGCGCCGGCGACCAGCGCGTAGTAGACCGACTTCGGCAGACGCCGGCGCGCGCGGCGCTGCGCCTCCGCGACCGTCTCGAACCAGTCCTTGGTGCTCGCCATCGAGGCCCTCCGCCGTGAGTGGGTGTGCCGGTGGCGCCCCGCCGGCTCCTCGTCCGTGCAGGTCGAGCGCGTGCGGCGGCGGCGCCACGTGATGCGGTTCACCGACACCGTAGCGTTTCGGCACCCGGTGCCACGACGTCGCGCGCCCGCACCCGTCCGAAGGGCGGGGCCGGAACCGGCCGACCGTCGAGCCCCGGTGCAACCCGGCTCACCCACCGCTGCCGGACCCGGCGGACACCCTCCGCGACAGCCGCCACCCGGACGGCCCACCCCGGATCGTGCTACGCGCACCGCGGGACCGCCCTGCGACGACCCCACGCACTCTCGCTACGGTGTGCCCGCAGTCACCAGTCAGCGGGCGACCCGCCCGCGGCGAGGAGGAGCCGTGTACAGCCACGCGCGGGGGGCGCACGCTTCCGGCACGACGCCGGTCGTCCAGGGACCGCCGCAGGGCGGGTTCCGGCAGGCACCCGGCTACGGCCCGGGGGCCGGAACGGCAGGCCCCGGCTACGGCGGCGACCACCGCCCGATCGGCACGCCCGGTCAGTCCCGGCCCCCGGAGCAGCCGGCCGAGCAGGCGCCGGCCGGCGGGATGACCGTGCTGGCCGTCGACGACGAGGAGCCGGCCCTGCTGGAGCTGGCCCACCTGCTCGGTGAGGACTCCCGCGTCGGCTCGGTCCTGACCGCGCCGGACGCCACCGAGGCGCTGCGGATCCTGCACTGCGCCCAGAACGACCGCAGCACCCCGCGGGTCGACGTCGTGTTCCTCGACATCCGGATGCCCGGCCTCGACGGCCTGGAGCTGGCCCGCGTGCTCAACGCGATGGCCGACCCGCCGCCGGTGGTGTTCGTGACCGCGCACGACGACCGCGCCGTCGACGCCTACGAGGTCGGCGCCGTCGACTACCTGCTCAAGCCGCTGCGCTCCGAGCGGCTGGCCGGGTCGCTGGACCGCACCGTCGCGCTGCGTTCCGGGCGCCGCACCGACGAGCCCTCCGCAGGCGCCGCCCCGGCTGCCGCGCCGCCGCCGGCCGACGCCCCCGCGGCGCAGCGCCCGCGCGGAGCCGCGCCCGCCACGGTGCCGCAGCCCGACGACGAGGTCGTCCCGGTCGAGTTGGCGGGCACCACGAAGCTGATCCCGCGGTCGTCGATCCGCTACGTCGAGGCCCAGGGCGACTACGCCCGGCTGCACACCCACGACGGCAGCCACCTCGTCCGGATCCCGGTGTCGGTGCTCGAGGACCGCTGGGGCGACGCGGGCTTCGTCCGGATCCACCGCGCCTACCTGGTCGCGCTGCCACTGATCACCGAGCTGCGGATGTCCGGGTCCGGCTACGTCGTGCGGCTCGGCAACGGGCCGAACGCCGTCGAGCTGCCGGTGAGCCGGCGGCACACGGCCGGGCTGAAGCGCATCCTGCGGGGGCGTCCGCCGCGCCCGCAGCGCGGCCCCGACGAGGGCCCGGACGGACCGCGCTGACCTCCTGCGCGACACGACACACCGTCATCACTCCGTGTCGTGACCGGGTGCCTCCGCTCACCTAGTCTTGCGACCGGTGTCTGCTACCGGGGTTCCGCATCCGTCCACGGTCCGTCACAAGACCTCCCTCCGATCCCTCCGTGGTGCGCTCGTCGCCGCGCTCGCCACGTCGTCGTTGCTGCTCAGCGGGTGTTCCGGCGCGCCGGACGATCCCGCGGCCGCAGCCGCTCCTCCCCCGCCGCCCGCCGGCCAGGCCGCTCCGCCGCCGCCGGAGGCGGCACCGCCGGTGCCGCAGCTTCCCGGCGGCGGGACAACCTTGTTCCCGGGGCGCCGGATGGTCGCGCTCTACGGCCATCCGAACACGCCCGGGCTGGGCGTCCTCGGCGAGCAGGACGTGGACAAGTCCATCGCCCGCGCCAAGGACCTGGCCGCCGACTACCAGCCGCTGGTGAAGGAGCCGGTCGTCCCGGCCTTCGAGCTCATCGCAACCGTCGCCGACGCCGGGCCGGGCCCGGACGGCGACTACTCGGCCGAGTCGACCGTCCAGCAGATCCAGCCGTGGGTCGACAAGGCCGCCAAGGCCGGTGTCTACGTCGTGCTGGACCTGCAGCCGGGACGTGCCGACATGCTGGCCCAGGCCAAGCGCTACGCGCCGCTGCTGTCCAAGCCACACGTCGGGCTCGCACTGGACCCGGAGTGGAAGCTCAAGCCGGGGCAGCAGCCGCGGACCGCGGTCGGGTCGGTGAACGCCGACGAGATCAACCGGACGTCGGCGTGGCTGGCCGAGCTGACGAAGTCCAAGAACCTGCCGCAGAAGGTCTTCATGCTGCACCAGTTCCGGGTGCCGATGCTCCCGGACCGGCAGAAGATCGTCACCAGCCATCCGGAGCTGGCGACGGTGCTGCACGCCGACGGGTTCGGCACGCCGGGTGAGAAGTTCGAGACCTGGAACGCGCTGCACCGCCAGCCCGCGCCGAAGGGGCTGTACTGGGGCTGGAAGAACTTCATCGACGAGGACAAGCCGACGTTCTCGGCGAAGCAGACCTACGACGTGAAGCCGCAGTCGCCGGTGTTCGTCTCCTACCAGTGACGCCGGTGTCCTGATCTCCCGACCGCCCTGATCTCCCGACTGCACTGATCTCACGTCTGCTCTGATGTCCCGACTGCCCTGATCTCGCGACTGCACCGACCAGCGACGTCCGGGTCGCCGCAACGCCCGTTGCGCGGCGGCGACCCGGGCGTCGCCCGACCACCCACACCGGTGGGTGGGCGGGCCGTGGAGATCGTGATCACGGCAAGTAGGCTCGGGCCCCCGGTCGCCGGAGTCGCCGCCGGGTTCAGGACATCCGAGATCCCCGCCGCACGGTTCGCCTGCCTCCGGTCCGGGGAAACCGTCCGTGCCGACCAGTGAAGGGGGTGCCCGGGTGGAAGAACGACCCGACGAGGGCACCCGTCCCGACGACGACCCGCGTCGTCCCGGCCCGCAGCCCGACGACGACGGAGCTACTCCGCAGGAGCAGCCCGGCCCGGGCTCGCCCGCGGGTCCGGCCGCGCCGCAGCAGCTGCCCGGCCCGATGGCCCCGTGGACGCGTGCGGCGCAGGTCCGCAGGCAGCCCGCCGGTGCCGAGCCGGGCCCGAACGCCCAGGCCGGCTCACCTGCCCAGCCCGGCCCGAACGCCCGGTCCGGTCCGCCGGCCCAGCCCGGCCCCGGTTCCCAGCCCGGCCCGAGCTCCCAGCCCGGCCCGAGTTCCCTGGCCGGTCCCAGTTCCCCGGCCGGCCCGAGCTCCCAGCCCGGCCCGAGCTCCCGGTCCGGCCCGGGCGACGGTCGTCCGCAGGGCCCGGCCGGTTCCCCGTCCGGCCCGCCCGCGTCCGGGGGTCGTCAGGACCCGTGGCCGCGCCGTCGTGAGCGCGAGACCGGCGACCCCGCGGACGGGTCCGCCGCGCCGGAGAACGCCCCACAGCCGAACAACCCCACCCGGCGCGGGCACAGCGACAGCCGTCCGACCGACGTGCGCTCGGTACGCACCGGGCGCCGCAGCGGGGCTCCGGACCGTTCCGAGCGGCCCGATACCGCGGCCGAGCGCCGCCGGTCCCGTGCCGAGGGTGCCCGCTCCCCCGCCGACCGCGACCGTGCGGCCCGGCTGAGCGGCGGCTTCCCCGCCGTCCCGCCGCGACCCGCCGACGCACGGCCCGGACCTCAGCAGCCAGGTTCGCCGCAGCAGGGGCCGCAGGCCGGCCCGCAGCAGCCCGACCCGCAGCAGGCCGGTCCGCAGCAGCCCGGTCCGCGGGACCGGCAGGTCAGCCGGCAGCCAGGCTCCCAGCAGCCCGTCTCGCCGCAGCGCGACTCCGAGCCGCAGCAGCCGGGCTCCCAGCCGAACAACGCCCAGCCGAACAGCCCGCAGACCAACGGACCGCAGGCCAACGGACCGCAGCAGGGCCGCCCGCAGGCTCCGGAGCCGTCGCGTCCCGTCCAGCAGGGGCCCGTCCAGCAGGGGCCCGATCGGCGCGGACCGGCACCGGCCGGCCCCGCCGGGTCCCAGCCGCCGCGCCCGGGCACCACCCCGCCGCCCGGCAACGCACCGTCCGGCAACGCTTCACCCGGCAGCGCCCCATCCGGCAGCGCCCCATCCGGCAGCGCCCCATCCAGCAGCCCCCAGCCCGGCAGCGCCCAGCCCGGCGACGCCCCCACCCGGAAGCTCCCGGGCGCCGGTGCCGCGGCCGCCGGGACCGCGGCGGCCGCCGGTGCCGCAGGTGCCGCGGCCGCGAAGGCCGGGTCCCGCCCGCAGCCCGCCGACGAGCCCCCGACGCGCCCGACCGCCCAGGCGAACCGTCCCGGCTCGTCCGGCACCGAACGCCCGGAACCGGGGACGCCGTCGGAGGAGCCGACCACCCGGATCCCGGAGAGCCGCACCACCCTCGAGCCGTCCGGCAGCGCCGCTGCCCCGGACCGGACCCGGGCCGCCACGCCCGACCGCCCGGACACCGCGCGCCGGTCGCTGGCGGCCGCGCTCGGCCTGACCGCGGCGTCGACGGTCGTCCCCGGCACCGGGCACCTGGGCCTGCGCCGGTTCCGCACCGGTGGCCTGATCCTGGGCGCCCTGCTCGCGGTGGTGCTCGCGCTGGCCGTCGTCGTACTGGTGACGCCGCGCTCGTCGCTGCTGCAGAACCTGCTGTCGACCACGACGCTGACCGTCCTCGCGGGAGCCCTGCTCGTCGGCGGGATCGCATGGATCGCGCAGATCGCCCGCACCTATGCCCTGGCCCGCCCGCGCGGGATGAAGCTCGGCCGCCGCATCGTCGGCACCGGGACCGCGGCGCTGATGTGCCTGACCGTCGCCGTGCCGTTCGGGTTCGGCGTCAACCTGCTCAACTCCCAGCGCGGCCTGCTGAACTCGCTGTTCCAAAACGGGAACGGTGCGAGTGCGGCCGAGGCGCTCGGGCGTCCGCGGCTCAACGTGCTGCTGCTCGGTTCCGACGCCGGCCCGGACCGTTCCGGCACCCGGACCGACACGATGATGCTGGCCAGCATCGACACCCACACCGGGCGGACGACGCTGTTCAGCTTCCCCCGCAACATCCAGCGCGCCCAGTTCCCGCCCGGCTCGCCGATGGCCGCGAAGTTCCCGAAGGGCTTCCACGACCCGACCCAGCCGCTGTCCGGGGACTATCTGCTCAACGGCGTCTACGCCTACGCCGAGCAGCACCCCGAGGTCGCACCCGCCGGGCCGACGCCGTTCGCCGGGGTCAACCTGCTCGAGCAGAGCATCGCGTACATGTCGGGCCTGCCGGTCGACTACTACCTCGAGGTCAACATGGCGGGCTTCTCCTCCATGATCGACGCGGTCGGCGGGGTCACCGTCAACGTCGGGCCCACCCCGATCCCGGTCGGCGGCGTCACCGCCTACGGCCGGCACGTCACCCCGGACTACTACATCCCGCCGGGCACCCAGACCCTCAACGGCAACGACGCGCTCTGGTTCGCCCGCTCACGCCGTGACGGCACCGACTACCAGCGGATGGGCCGCCAGCGCTGCCTGATCCAGGCCGTGGTCACCGAGACCGGCGCGACCGAGCTGCTCACCCGGTTCCAGCAGATCGCCACGGTGACCCGCAACAACGTCAACACCGACATCCCGCAGCAGGTGCTGCCGTCGCTGGCGGTGCTGGCCGACGAGCGGTTCGCGCTGGAGAGCGTCGCGTTCGACCCGTCGCTGCCCGACCCGAACGAGTCGGACGGCAAGTTCAACACCGCCGCACCGGACGTCCCCTACATGCAGGAGACCGTCCGCAAGGCGATCGCGGACCCGCCGCCACCTCCGCCGCCCGGTCCCGCGCCGGCCCGGCCCGCGCCCGCCCCGGCGGCACCCGCCGCGCCGACCACGCCGAAGTCCTCGGCCCCGAAGTCGTCGTCGAACGCCTCCGGCTCGTCGGGGTCCGCCACGTCGTCGGCCCCGCCGTCGTCCGCGGCGCCGCAGTCGGTCGCCGACTCCTGCTCCGGCGCCGGTGGCGCGGGCACACCGGCCGTCGACCAGTCCCCGGGCTCCGACGAGGGCACCGGCGGGACCACCAGCAGCATGGGCACCGGGTCCGGCACGGGTTCGGGCACGGGCTCCGGCACCGCTGGGACACCCGCCTCGGGCGGCGGCGTGGACAGCGGCCTCACCGACGCGCTGCCCGGCCTGCGCCCGGACGAGAACTGACCCCGGCGCGCTACGCCGTCGCGAACGCCCCCAGCACCTCGTCGGCGCGGATCCCGGCGAAGTGGCGCTGCCAGATCGCGTAGTAGAGCCGCTCCTCGTCGCTGCGCAGCGCCCAGCTGTGCGGCGGGTGCTCGGGGACGTCGTGGACGTCGGCCTCGGCGGCCTTCTCCGCGGCCAGCGCGGCGAGCACCGTGCCGGCGCCGGAGCCGTCGCCGAACTGCTCCTTGCCGCGCCACAGCAGGTCCTCGGGCAGCCAGCCGTCGAACGCCTCGCGCAGGATCGCCTTCTCCGGGCGCCCGTCCGGACACTGCTTCCACTCCGGCGGCAGCGCGAGCGCCGCCCGCACCAGCCCGGAGTCCAGGAACGGCTCGCGGGCCTCCAGGCCGAAGTACATCGTCGTCCGGTCGCAGCGCTGCAGGTTCAGGTGGTGCAGCTGCTCCAGCGAGCGCACCAGCTCGGCCTGCAGGGTGTCCGGGTCGGCGTAGTCCTCGGTGTGCACGTAGGTGTAGCCGGCGAACAGCTCGTCGGCGCCCTCCCCGGTGAGCACGACCTTGACCTTCTTCGCCGCCTCGCGGGCCAGGATCAGGTTCGGCACCGCGCTGCGGACCAGCGCCGGGTCGTAGTGCTCGATGACCTCCACGGCGTGGTCGAGGGCCTCGGAGATGTCCCCGGCGGTCACCAGGATCTCGTGGTGGTCCGAGCCGATGTGCGCGGCGACCTTGCGGGCCGCGATCAGGTCCCCGGAGTCCTCGGTCCCGACGGCGAACGTGGGCAGCTGCTCCCCGCGGGCGCGGGCCTCCTGTGCGGCGATCGCCGCGACCAGCGCCGAGTCCAGGCCGCCGGAGAGGAACACCCCGACGCCGACGTCGGACATCATCCGCCGCCGCACCGCCGAGATCACCGCCTCGCGCACCCGGGACAGGTCGGCCTCGTCCCAGCCGGGCCGGATCGCCCGGCGCGCGGGCCGGACCTCCACCGGGACCGAGTCGGCGAACCGGACCAGGCCCGACGCCGGGCTCCACAGGCAGCCGGGCGGGAACGTCTCGACGTACGGCCGGTCGGCGTCGTCGAAGGCGCGCAGCTCGCTGGCGAACAGCACCGTCGACGACGGGTCGGGCGCGGTGTAGGGCACGGCGTCGTCGACGCCGTCGCGCAGGTCGGCCGGCGGGATCCAGTACAACGGCTTCACACCGAACGGGTCCCGGGCCACCAGCCCGGTGCCGTCCTCGCGCCCCATCGCGACGGCGAACATGCCGTTCAGCGACGCGACGGCGACCTGACCGTCCCACATGACCGCGTGCAGCGCGGCCTCGGTGTCGGACTTGGTGCGCACGGTGCCGTCCGGGAACGCCTTGGAGATGCGCTCGTGGTTGTAGATCTCGCCGTTGCCGATGATCCACGCGGTACCGGCGGCGTCGGAGAGCGGCTGGCGCCCTCCGCTCACGTCCATGATCGACAGCCGCTGGTGGCCCAGCCAGGTGTTCCCCACGATCTGGACGCCGGTGTCGTCCGGTCCACGGTGCGCCACGCGGGCGAGCATCCGTTCGTACTTGCCGGGGTCCGCGGGGGCCCCGTCGATCCACGCTGATGGCCCGCCGAAGGCGGCGACGATCCCGCACATGGTGGCCATCGTCGCACGGTCCGGCGGCCCGCACGGTGCTTCCGCGTTACGGGGGTGTGAGTTCGGACTCGGAAAGACATTTCCAGCGTCCCAGGGTTTGCTCCGCGTGCCGGGCGTCAATACGGTCGGAGACCGGCCGGACAGGCATGACGGAGTCGTCAATTCGCTGCCGACTCGTACACCGCCCCCCTCATCAGGGACGGGAAGGCCCGCCACCGGCCACCGGGCAGGCGCGGACACCCCGCGCACTCGAGGACGAGACGAGGCGGACTCAGACGTGAGCACGGCAAGCCAGGACGCAACCCGTCGGCCGAAGGTCGTGATCGTCGGTGGCGGCTTCGGCGGCGTCCAGGCGGCGCAGGCCCTCAAGGGTGCCGACGTCGACGTCACCGTGGTCGACCGGACCAACCACCATCTGTTCCAGCCGCTGCTGTACCAGGTCGCGACGGGGATCCTGTCCCCCGGCCTGATCGCCCCGGCGCTGCGCCGGGTGCTGAAGAAGCAGCGCAACGTGCGCACGATCCTCGCCGAGGTCGGCGAGATCGACCTCGAGAGCAAGGTCGTGTACGCGGCCGCGCCCGACGGGCAGCGGATGGAACTCCCCTACGACTACCTGGTCGTCGCCGCGGGCGCGACGCACGCCTACTTCGGGCACCCGGAGTGGGCCGAGCACGCCCCCGGCATGAAGACCATCGAGGACGCACGCCTGCTGCGCAGCCGCATCCTCGGCTCCTACGAGCTCGCCGAGGTCTCCAGCGATCCGGCCGAGCAGCAGGCCTACATGACCTTCGTGGTCGTCGGCGCCGGCCCGACCGGTGTCGAGCTGGCCGGTCAGCTCGCCGAGCTGGCGAACTTCGTTCTCCCCCGCGAGTACCGGGCGATCGACACCCGCAAGGCGAAGATCATCCTGATCGACGCGGCGCCCGCGGTGCTGCCGCCGTTCGCGGAGAAGCTGCAGAAGTACACGAAGAAGACGCTCGAGGAGAAGGGCGTCGAGGTCCGCCTGAACTGCATGGCGACCGACATGGACGCCGACTCGATCACGGTGAAGGGCCCGGACGGCGAGGAGAAGATCGTCTCCCGCACGAAGGTCTGGGCCGCGGGCGTGCAGGCCTCGCCGCTGGCGAAGATCCTGGCGCAGGGCATCGGCACCGAGCCGGACCGGGCCGGGCGCGTGTCCGTCGACCCGGACCTGACGCTGCCGGGCCACCGCGACGTCTACGCCGTCGGTGACATGGTCTCCACGATCGACCGGCTGCCCGGCGTCGCGCAGGTCGCGATGCAGCAGGGCACCTACGTGGGCAAGCAGATCGCCGCGCGGGTCGCGGGTGACGAGGCCACTCCGGCGCCGTTCAGCTACTTCGACAAGGGCTCGATGGCCACCATCGGCGCCCGCGAGGCCGTCGCCGACGTGCGCGGCGCCAAGGTCACCGGCTGGTTCGGTTACCTGATCTGGTGCTACGTCCACGTGATGTTCCTGATCGGCTGGGGCAACCGGCTCGGCACCCTCTACAACTGGGTCCGCGCCCTGCACTACGCCCGCCTGCGCGGCCACCGCCTGATCAGCGTCACCGCGTCCTACGACCCGCAGGACGACGCCGCCACGGCCCGCCCGGAACGGATGGACTCCACCTCGGAGCTGGCGGACAAGAAGCCCGGCCCGCCGGACACCGACGTGGCCGGTGCGCGTGAGGCCGCCACGAAGGACACGGCGAAGGAGAAGTCGCCGGACCGCGCGTCCTGACGCGGCCGCCCGGCATCCGCGACGAGCCCCGTTCCGCCCTCCGGCGGAGTGGGGCTCGTCCGCTTTCCGGGCCGGGAACGGCGGCCGTCCCCGTGCTGACCTGCGGGGATACACCGGGTGACCGAATTCGCAAGCGCTGTTGCGGTGGGTGGTCGCTTCACTGCGGCGAGCAGTCCCCGATCCCCCTCCGAGTGGCCACCGACGGGTGCCGACACGCCCCGGTGAGGGGGTTCCCGCAGGTCGTGCGGGGTGTTCTGCCAGGCTGTACCGCGATCCGCGATCCGAAGCCACCCCATCCCGGGGTGCGTGGAACCGAGAGGAGGCGTCAGCGATGGCCCTGCCCACCCTGACCCCGGAACAGCGCCAGGAGGCGCTCAAGAAGGCGGCCGCCGCGCGCACCGCCCGCAAGGAGCTCCGCGACAAGATCGCGAGCGGCGAGGAGACCATCCCCGCCGTCCTGGGTCGCGCGAAGACCGACCAGATCGTCGGCAAGACCAAGGTCGCCGACCTGCTCAAGAGCGTCCCGGGCTGGGGCCCGGCGAAGGTCTCGAAGGTCCTCGAGAAGGCCGGTGTCGACGAGTCGCGCCGCGCCGCCGGTCTGGGCGACCGTCAGCGCCAGGCCCTCATCGACGAGGTCGGCTGAGCCGACACAGTCGATACGGTCGGCTGAGCCGACAGGTTCGGCACGGTCGGCTGAGCCGCCAGATACGACACGGTCGGCTGAGCCGACACCCCGCAGTCCCACCACGGCCCGGTCCGCGCACTCGCGGACCGGGCCGTCGTGTGTGTCTGGCAGGCTGGCCCCTCGTGGAACGCGAGGTCGAGATCGAGCCCGGCGTCCGGCTGTGGGCCGAGGACCTCCCGGCGCTCACCACGGGGCCCGGGAGTGGTGGCCCGGCTCCTGTTCTGCTGGTCGCCGACCCCGACACCTCGGGACTGTCCTGGCCCGACGAGCTCGTCGAGCTGCTCCGCGCGCGGCACCGGGTGATCCGCTACGACCACCGCGACACCGGCCGGTCCACCCGTGGCTTCGACCGTCGCCCCTACGAGGTCGCCGACCTGGCCGCCGACGTGCCTGCCCTGCTCGACACGCTCGGCGTCGAGCAGGTGCACGCCGTCGGTTTCGGCGACGGCGCCCGGCTGGTGCAGCTGCTGCTGCTCGACGCCCCCGGCCGGCTGCGCAGCGCGACGCTGCTGTGCACCGCGGCACTCGGCGCCGAGGACGAGGTGTACGCCGGTGCGCTGCCCCGCGCGTCCCGCGACGTGCGCCGCATGTGGACCGAACGCGGTGACGCCCGCGACGAGCGCGGCGAGCTGGTCTGGCGGGTGGAGTACCGGCGCCGTCTGCACGGCGCCCCGGACGGCTTCGACCGGGCGTGGACGACCGCCCAGGAACGCCGGGAGATGGCGCACGCCGGGCGTACCGAGCCCGCCGTGGTGCACGCCCAGGCCGATCCGGGCGTGTTCGAGCGGGCCGGAGAGCTGGCCGGGGTGACGACGCCGACGCTGGTCGTCGAGGGCCCGGACGACCCGGTGTACCCGCCGCCGCACGCCGCGCACCTGGCAGGCCTGATCGGGCCGGCCGCGCAGGCCGTCGCGGTCGACGGGCTGGGGCACGCGCTGGTCCCGTCGCTGCTGCCGACGATCGCGACGCTGGTCCTCGACCACGCCGACGACTGCGAGCCGGTCTAAGACTGCGAGCCGGTCTAACCGGTCCAGCGGTAGCGGCGCTCCGGGCGGCCGGTGCCGCCGTAGCGCAGCCGGACGGTGGCACTGCCGGTCGCGACGAAGTGCTCCAGGTAGCGGCGCGCCGACACCCGGGACAGTGCGGTCAGCTCGGCGACCTCGGAGGCGGAGAAGTCGTCCTCGCCCTCGGGGGGCTCGCCGGAGCGCAGCGCGCCGGCGACCAGCTCGGCGGTCGGCGTCGTGAGGCCCTTCGGCATCCGCTCCGCCCCGCCCGCGGACGCGGCCGGGGCGACCGTGGTCCCGAAGAGCCGGTCGATGTCGTCCTGCCCGCGGACCCGGTCCAGGTCGTGCCGGGTCCGCTGCGCCCGGTCGAGCTGCGCGGCAAGCGACGCCGCGTCGAACGGCTTCACCAGGTAGTGCAGTGCCCCGCCCTGCAATGCCGCGGCGACCGTCGCCGGGTCGTCGGCGGCGGTCACGACCAGCACGAACGGGTCGTCGCCCGAGCCGGTGCGCAGCCGCCCCAGCACCTCCAGGCCGGACACGTCGGGCAGGTACACGTCGAGCAGCACCAGGTCGGGACCCAGCTCGGCGGCCAGGCGCAGCGCCTCGGCCCCGGAGTGCGCCGTCCCCACGACCGTGCAGCCCGGCACGCGCTCGACGTAGCCGGAGTGCACCTTGGCCACCATGAAGTCGTCGTCGACGACCAGGACCCTCACGTCGTCACCTCCTGCCGGACCGGCGCAGGCGGCAGCGACGCGGTGAACACCGCACCGGGTCCGCCGCCGGTCACCGCGATCTCGCCGCCGCGGCGCAGGCACGCCTGACGGGCCAGGGCCAGGCCCAGCCCGCGGCCGCCGATCTCGGCGGCCTTGGTGCTGAACCCGGCCCGGAACACCTCCTCGGCCAGACCGGACGCCACGCCGGGGCCGGTGTCGCGCACCTCGATCCACACCTCGTCGTCGCCCCCGCCGGTCACGCCGATCTCCACCCGGCGCGGGGCAGGTGCCCCGGCCGCGGCGTCGACGGCGTTGTCGACGAGGTTGCCCAGCACCGTCACCAGGTCCGCGGACATCTCGGCGTCGCGGTCGGGGTCGATCGGGTCCAGGTGCGAGTCCGGGTCGAGGGACAGGTCCACGCCGCGTTCGGCGGCCTGGCTGTTCTTCGCCACCAGCAGCGCCGCGGTCGCCGGGTCCCCGACGGCGGCGGACACCTCGCGGCGCCAGCCCTCCGAGGCCGCCACGATGCCGGCGACGAACCGGCGCACCTCCTCGTGCTCGCCGAGCTCGGTGAGCCCGGCGATGGTGTGCAGCCGGTTGGAGAACTCGTGGGCCTGCGCGCGCAGCGTGTCGGTGACGGTGTGCGAGGCGTCGAGACGGTGCTGCAGCGTGGTCAGCTCGGTGCGGTCGCGCAGCGTCACCACCGCGCCCACCTCGCGGCCGTCGAGCTGCACCGGCATCCGGTTGAGCACCAGGGCACGGGTGTCACGCAGCACCAGCTGGTCCTCCCCCGCCGCCGCTCCGGTGAGCACCTCGCGCAGCCGGTCGTCGAGCCCGAGGTCGGCGACGTGGTCACCCGGCTCGGCGCCGGGCAGCTCCAGCAGGTCGCGGGCCACCGGGTTGAGCAGCGTGATCCGGTCGCCCGTGTCCAGCCCGACCACCCCCTCCTTGATCCCCAGCAGCATCGCCTCGCGCCGCTGCACCAGCTCGACGATCTCGTCGGGCTCCAGTCCCAGGGTCTGGCGCCGCACCCGCCGGGCCAGCAGCAGCGACCCCGCGACGCCGACGCCGAGCGCCAGCCCGAGCAGCGCCACCGACTCCGGGTCGACCGAGAACAGCGATCCCCAGAACGACGGTGCCCGGATCCCCGCCGACACCAGACCGACGACCTCGCCGCGATCGCCGATCACCGGCACCTGCGCGACGACGGTGCGCCCGTCCGGGTTGCCGACCCACGCCCGCCCGTGCGGCGCGGTGCTCGCACCCGGGTCGAACCGCTGCTCGTCCCGGGCCGGGTCCGGGGAGGTCCGGACGATCATCGACGCGTCGACGATCTCTATCCCGTCGGCACCGGAGAGGTTCTCGGCGCTGCGCGCGAACGAGGGCAGCAGGTCGTAGCGGGGTGTCTCGAGGGCCTCGCGCACCGTCGGCACCGACGCGACGTCCTCGGCCACCGACAGCATCCGGCGGCCCTGCACGTCGCGGAAGGACTCCCCGGACTGCAGCGCGGCGAGGGCAGCGACCGCCCCGAGCAGCAGCACGACGACACCGAGCTGCCAGATCAGGAACTGGCGCGCCAGCGAACGCCCGGGGCGGCGGCCCGGACGCCGCCGGGGATCACCGCGTCGTCGCACCCCGCAAGGCTAGGCCGCGACGGTGCGTGAACGAAACGACCACAACGACCGTTGTGGCGGTAAGGCAGACATGCCCGGTTCCGCTCGACACACTCCGTTCGTCCCCCGCGAGGGGCCACTGTTTTCGATGGGGAGAACGGGATCTCATGACTCGGTCGACGACGACCAGGGCCCGGGTGGGCCCGCTGATCGGCACGCTGGTGGTGGTGCTCGCCGCCCTGCTGCTGGCGCCGCCCGCGATCGGCGCACTCGGTGGCGGCGGTGACGGCACCCAGCTGCGCGGGCTGCGGATGCTGGTCCCGAACGCGCCGGGCGGCGGCTACGACGTCACCGCCCGCAGCGCGGCGAAGGCGATGGAGACCTCCGGGGTCACCGGGCCGGTCGAGGTGTTCAACCTGCCCGGCGCGGGCGGCACCGTCGGGCTGGGCCGCACCGTGAACGAGGCGGGCAACGACCGGCTGGTGATGAGCATGGGGCTCGGCGTCGTCGGCAGCGTGTACTCCAACCGCTCCCGTTCCACACTGGCCGACACCACGCCGATCGCCCGGCTCACCGAGGAGACCGAGATCGTCGTGGTGCCGGCGGACTCGCCGTACCGCGACATCCGCCAGCTGCTCGACGCGTGGCGCCGCGACCCCGCGCACACCCCCGTCGGCGGCGGCTCCTCCCCCGGCGGCCCGGACCACCTCGCGCCGATGCTGATGGCCGAGGGCGCGGGCCTGCCGCCGGAGCGGGTCAACTACGTGGCCTACGACGGCGGCGGCGAGCTGCTCGCCTCGGTGCTCGGCGGGAAGGTCGCGTTCGGGGTCTCCGGGCTCGGCGAGTTCGCCGACCAGGTCGAGTCCGGCTCGCTGCGGGTCCTCGCGGTGACCGCCGGGCAGCGGGTACCCGGGGTGGACGCCCCGACGCTGCGCGAGTCCGGCGTGGACCTGGAGTTCTCGAACTGGCGGGGTGTCGTCGCCCCGCCGGGGCTCTCGCCGGAGGGCCGCGCGGAGCTGGAGCGCGCCTACGCCGACCTCGTGCGCACCCCGGAGTGGCAGCAGGTCCTGAAGCTCAACGGCTGGCAGGACGCCTACCTCCCGGGGCCGGAGTTCGGCGCTTTCCTGGGCTCGGAGAACGACCGCGTGGAGCGGGTCCTGCGACGGCTGGGGCTGGTGTGACGATCATCGAACGACTCCGCGGACGGGCCGAGCTGGGGGTCGCGGCGCTGCTCGGCGCGGCCGGGCTGCTCGTCGTCGTCGACACCCTGGCCGAGTCCGGGGGCGGCGGGACCAAGGGCGACCCGCTGGGGTCCCAGGTCGTCCCGCTGGTGCTCGGTGCGGCGCTGCTGCTGCTCGCGGTGCTGCTCGCCCTCGACGTCCTGCGGGGCGGGCACGGCGAGGCCGAGGGCGGCGAGGACGTCGACCCGACGGTGCCGATGGACCTGCGCACGTTGGCGATGCTCGCCGGGGTGCTGGTCGCGACGGCGCTGCTGATCCCGCTGCTGGGCTGGCCGATCGCCGGAACGGTCCTGTTCTTCGGTGCCGCGCAGGCGCTCGGCTCGCGGACGCCCGTCCGTGACCTGGGCGTCGCCGCGGCGGTCTCGCTGGGCACCTGGGTGCTGTTCGACGCCGTGCTCGGCGTCGACCTGCCCGGCGGCCCGCTGATGGGGGTGTTCGGCTGATGGGCACGTTCGACCTGCTCGGCACCGGGTTCGCGCACGCGCTGACCCCGGGCAACCTGCTCTTCGCCGCCGTCGGGGTGCTGCTGGGCACCGCGATCGGCGTGCTGCCGGGCATCGGCCCGGCGATGGCGGTGGCGCTGCTGCTGCCGGTGACCTACGCCTTCGACCCGACCGGCGCGTTCATCATGTTCGCCGGGATCTACTTCGGTGCGATGTTCGGCGGCTCGACGACGTCGATCCTGCTCAACACCCCCGGTGAGTCCGCGTCGGTGATGGCGGCGATCGAGGGCAACCCGATGGCCCGTTCCGGGCGCGGCGCGCAGGCGCTGGCGACGGCGGCGATCGGGCACTTCGTCGGCGGGATCGTCGGCGTCACCGGGCTGGTGGTGCTGGCGCCGCTGATCGCCTCGGTGGCCGTGGACATCGGCGCCCCGGACTACTTCGCGATCATGGTGCTGGCGTTCGTGGCGGTCACCGGGGTGCTCGGGGCGTCCCGGGTCCGCGGGTTCGCCGCGCTGGCGCTGGGCCTGACGATCGGGCTGGTCGGACTGGACCCGATCGGCGGTCAGCCGCGGCTGACCTTCGGCGTGCCGCAGCTGGCCGACGGCATCGACGTCGTCATCGTCGCGGTGGGGCTGTTCGCGGTCGGCGAGGCCCTGTGGGTGGCCGCGCACCTGCGCCGCACCCCGCAGCAGGTCGTGCCGGTCGGGCGTCCGTGGCTGGGCCGCGAGGACCTGCGCCGGGCGTGGAAGCCGTGGCTGCGCGGCCCGTTCATCGGGTTCGGCTTCGGTTCAATCCCGGCCGGCGGCGCGGAGATGTCGACGTTCATGGCGTACGTGACCGAGCGGCGGTTGTCGAAACGCCCCCAGGAGTTCGGCAAGGGCGCGATCGAGGGCGTCGCCGGGCCGGAGTCGGCGGCCAGCGCGTCGTCGGCGGGGACGATGGCGACGATGCTGACCCTCGGCCTGCCGACGACGGCGATCGCCGCGGTCATGCTCGCCGCGTTCCAGCAGTTCGGCATCCAGCCGGGCCCGCTGCTGTTCGAGCGCGAGCCGGACCTGGTGTGGACGCTGATCGCCAGCCTCTACATCGGCCTGGTCCTGCTCCTGGTGCTGAACCTGCCGCTGGCCCCGGCGTGGGCGAAGCTGCTGCGGATCCCGCGTCCCTACCTCTACGCCGGGATCCTGTTCTTCGCCTGCGTCGGCGCCTACGCGGTGTCCGGCCAGCCGGTGGACCTGCTGGTGCTGCTGGCGATCGGCGCCGTCGGGTTCCTGATGCGCCGGTTCGGGCTGCCGGTGCTGCCGGCGATCATCGGCGTCATCCTCGGGCCGGACGCCGAGCTGCAGCTGCGCCGCGCACTGCAGATCGCCGACGGAGACCCCACGACACTGGTCTCGACCCCGCTCGCGGTGATCGTCTACACGGTCGTCGTGGCGCTGTTCGTGGTGCCGCCGGTGCTGCGCGCGGTCCGGTCCCGCAGGCCCGTCTTGACGAAATCCTGACGGTGCCCTGACCAGCGAGAACCGGGCATCGGGGCACGAACCGTGCCACGGTCGGCGGGACGGGCCGGACACCGGCGCGTCCGGTCCCCCGCCGCCGTCCCGGTTCGGCGATGCTGGCGGCGTGGCGATCACCGAGAGACCGTCGGCCCGCGCACGGGTCACCGGCTGGCTGCTCCAGGACGACGGCGACTCCCGCCGGCACGGGCCGCACGCCCGCCCGGAGCCGGAGCAGCCGCGGCACCCGTGGTGGAAGGTCATGTGCCTCACCGGCGTCGACTACTTCTCGACGCTGGGCTACCAGCCCGGTATCGCCGCGCTCGCCGCCGGCGTGCTGTCCCCGGTGGCGACGCTGGTGCTGGTGCTGGTGACGCTGCTCGGTGCGCTGCCGGTGTACCGGCGGGTCGCCGAGGAGAGCCCGCACGGCGAGGGCTCGATCGCGATGCTGGAGCGGCTGCTGCCGGGCTGGCGCGGCAAGGTGTTCGTACTGGTGCTGCTGGGGTTCGCCGCCACCGACTTCCTGATCACGATGACGCTGTCCGCGGCCGACGCGACCGCGCACCTGGTCGAGAACCCGCTGGTCCCGGAGTCCTTCCACGGGATGAACGTCCCGATCACGCTGATCCTGCTCGCGCTGCTCGGCGGGGTGTTCCTGGCCGGGTTCAGCGAGGCGATCACGATCGCGGTCGGGCTGGTCGGGGTGTACCTGCTGCTCAACGCCGTCGTCGTCCTGGACGGGTTGTGGCTGGTGGTGACCTCGCCACACGTCGTCGCGGACTGGTCGGCGCTGCTGGTGTCGCGCTACCCGGACCCGCTGCTGATGGTCGGCGTCGCGCTGATCGTGTTCCCGAAGCTCGCGCTGGGCCTGTCCGGCTTCGAGACCGGCGTCTCGGTGATGCCGCTGGTCACGGGGCGCGACGACGACACCGAGGCCCGACCGGCCGGGCGGATCGTCGGCACGAAGAAGCTGCTCACCACCGCCGCGCTGATCATGAGCACGTTCCTGATCTGCTCCAGCGTGGTGACCGTGCTGCTGATTCCGGAGCAGCAGTTCGGGCCGGGCGGGCAGGCGAACGGGCGGGCACTGGCCTTCCTCGCCCACCAGAACCTGGGTGACGCCTTCGGCACCGTCTACGACGTCTCGACGATCGCGATCCTCTGGTTCGCCGGGGCCTCGGCGATGGCCGGGCTGCTGAACCTGGTGCCCCGGTTCCTGCCCCGCTACGGCATGGCGCCGGGCTGGGCGCGGGCGTCGCGGCCGCTGGTGCTGGTGTTCGTCGCCGTCGCGGTGCTGGTCACGATCCTCTTCGACGCCGACGTCGACGCCCAGGGCGGCGCCTACGCCACCGGCGTGCTGGTGCTGATGGCCTCGGCGGCGATCGCGGTCGCGCTGTCCGCGCGGCGCTCGCGGGGCCGCGGCGCGGTCGTGGCGTTCACGCTGATCGCGGTGGTGTTCGTCTACACCACGATCGCCAACATCGTGGAGCGCCCGGAGGGTGTGAAGATCGCCGCCTGCTTCATCCTCGGGATCCTGGTCGTCTCGCTGCTGTCCCGGACGCTGCGCGCGTTCGAGCTGCGGGTCACCGGCGTGACCCTGGACGAGACGGCGCAGGCGTTCGTCACCGAGTGCACCGCGGGCGGGGCGCCGCTGCGGCTGGTCGCGCACGAGCCGCGGCCCGGGGAGCGCGACAGCGCCGCCCGCGACGAGGAGTACCGCGCCAAGCTCGACGAGGAGTGCGCCGACCACCACATCCCGGACCCGGACACGGTGCTGCTGCTGGAGGTCACCGTGTCCGACCCGTCGGAGTTCGAGACCGGGCTCGTCGTACACGGCGAGCGCCGCGGGCCGTACCGGGTGCTGACCTGCGCGGCGCCGTCGGTGCCGAACGCGGTCGCGGCGCTGCTGCTGCACCTGCGCGACGTCACCGGCCGCCCGCCGCACGTCTACTTCGACTGGACCGAGGGCAACCCGGTGGTGCTGTTCGGGCGCTACCTGTTCACCGGCGTCGGTGAGGTCGCGCCGGTGACCCGGGAGATCCTCCGCGAGGCGGAGCCGAGCACAGTCCGGCGGCCGGTCGTGCACGTCGGATAGGCGGGTCAGCTGTTGACAACCGGAGGCCGCGCCGGTTCCGTGGGGATCGTGGTCGGATTCCTGCTGACGCGACGCCGTCACGTCGACTTCCTGACCCTCGTGGGCCAGGCCTGTCGCTGACGCCGCCCGCGCACCGCTGAGCGGTGCGCTCCACCGCGCGTCCCCTTTCCCTTCTCCGGCCGGCGCCGGTGCGCCGACGGGCGCCCGCGTGCGGCCGACACCTGGAGTCCTCCCGTGACCGAGAACGCCATCTCCGACCTCGACACCACCCTGAACGCCCAGATCAGCGAGCCGCTGAAGTTCGCCTACTGGGTCCCGAACGTCTCCGGCGGGCTGGTCACCAGCACCATCGAGCAGCGCACCGACTGGGGCTACGACTACAACGTCAAGCTCGCGCAGACCGCGGAGAACAACGGCTTCGACTACGCGCTCTCCCAGATCCGCTACATGGCCAGCTACGGCGCCGACCACCAGCACGAGGCGACGAGCTTCTCCCTGGCGCTGGGCCTGGCCACCGAGCGGCTGAAGGTCATCGCCGCGGTGCACCCGGGTCTGTGGCAGCCCGCGGTGCTGTCGAAGTGGGTCGCCACGGCCGACCACCTGACCAACGGCCGGGTCGCGGTCAACGTCGTCTCCGGCTGGCTGAAGGACGAGTTCACCGCGCTCGGCGAGCCGTGGCTCGAGCACGACGAGCGCTACCGCCGCACCGCCGAGTTCATCCGGGTGCTGCGTGAGATCTGGACCGCCGGCGAGGGCGGCGCCGAGTTCTCCGGGGACTTCTACCGGGTGCACGGCTTCGACCTGAAGCCCAAGCCGGTCGACGTGCCCGGCCGTCCGCACCCGGAGATCTTCCAGGGCGGCAACTCCACCGCGGCCCGCCGGAACGGCGGCACCGTCTCGGACTGGTACTTCTCCAACGGCAAGGACTACGACGGCTTCACCGAGCAGGTCGAGGAGGTCCTCGGCCACGCGAAGACCGCCGACCGGCTGCAGCCCGTCCGGTTCGGGCTGAACGGATTCATGATCGCCCGGGACGACGAGACCGAGGCCCGGGACACCCTGCGCGAGATCATCGAGAAGGCGAACAAACCGGCCGTCGAGGGCTTCCGCGACGCCGTCCAGCAGGCCGGGAACTCGACCGGTGACAAGCGCGGGATGTGGGCGGACTCCTCGTTCTCCGACCTCGTCCAGTACAACGACGGCTTCAGGTCCCAGCTCATCGGCACCCCGGAGCAGATCGCCGACCGGGCCGTCGAGTACAAGCGCCGCGGCGCGAACCTGCTGCTCCTGGGCTTCCTGCACTTCCAGGAGGAGGTCGAGTACTTCGGCGAGAAGGTGCTGCCGATCATCCGGGAGAAGGAGGCGGAGCTCGCCGCGCGTGAGCCGCAGGTGGCGACCGTCTGAGTCTCCCCCGTTCCTCCGCCGGCCCCGGTACGCACCCGCGTGCCGGGGCCGCGTCCTGTCGGCGCGAGCCCGTCCGGGGTCCCCGGCCGTCCCGGCGGCCGCTCGCCCGGACCGTGCATGCCGTCCGATCATGACCGGACAACCAGGGCGGGCTCCCAGTGCGGGAGACCGGCGTTGACGCCACACGTCCGGGCCGCCGAGACTCGGACCGTGCTGTTCACCGCGCTCACCCGTCGACGCCACGTCGACCTGTCCCGCGTGAACTCCTCCGGCTGTCGCTGATCACCTCCGCGCCCCCGTACCCCGCGTCCGGCCGCGCACCGCTGCTCCTTCCCGGGCCCGGTCCCGATCCACACCGGTGATCCGCACCGTGCCGGATCCGCGCCGGCCCGATCCGCCCCTCGTCTGATCCGGCCGGGGTCCGATCCGCACCGTGGCGGATCCGCGCCGGACCGATCCGCACCAGCCCGATCCGCGCTGCGCCCGCTGCCACGGGCGCCGCAGCCACACATCCGGAGGACGTCACCATGACCACCACCGAGAACCGGACCACCGAGAACCGGACGGAGACCGCCGCCGAGGTCGTCGACTGGTCCGCCGCACCCGCCCCCACCGACGGGGCCGGCTGGCTGCAGCGCGCCCGCCAGGTCCGCCGCATCCTCGAGCGCGACGCCGCGAGCCGCGACCACGCAGGTGCCACCCCCTACGACGAGGTCGCCCTGCTCAAGGAGTCCGGCCTGGTCACCCTGCTCGGCCCGACCGCGGACGGCGGTGGCGGCCAGACCTGGCCGGTCGCCTACAAGGTCATCCGCGAGGTCGCCGCGGGCGACGGCTCCATCGGCCAGCTGCTCGGCTACCACCTGCTCTGGTTCTGGGCCGCCCGCCTCGTCGGGACGCCCGAGCAGATCGCCGCCGTCGAGTCCGACGCCACCCGCAACCGCTGGTTCTTCGGCGGCGCGGTCAACCCGCGCGACGCCGACGTCACCATCCGCGACGAGGGCGACGAGCTGGTCTACGACGGCCACAAGAGCTTCTCCACCGGCAGCAAGGTCTCCGACGTGACCGTGCTGGAGGGCGTCATCGAGGGCACCGACACCCACGTGTTCGCGATCGTCCCCAGCGACCAGGAGGGCATCACCTTCCACGACGACTGGGACAACATCGGCCAGCGCCTCACCGAGAGCGGCAGCGTCACGATCTCCGGGGTGCGGGTGCCGTGGGCGTCCGCGGCGGGGTTCGTCGACAAGGCGTTCCAGCCGCGCGTCTACAACACGCTCAACGTGCCGGTGATCCAGCTCGTGTTCGTGCACTTCTACCTCGGCATCGCCCGCGGTGCGCTCGACACCGCCGCCGAGTACACCCGCACCCGGACCCGGCCGTGGCTGCACGGCGGTCGGGACCGCGCGGTCGACGAGCCGTACCAGCTCGACCTCTACGGCGGCTACACCGCGAAGCTGTGGGCCGCCGAGGCCCTGGCCGACGAGGTGGCCCGCGAGGCCCAGGCCATCCACGACGACGCGTGGAACGTCACCGAGCAGCAGCGCGGCGAGCACGAGGTGCGGGTCGCGGCGGCGAAGGCGCGCGCCACCGAGGTCGCCCTGGAGATCACCTCGGGGATCTTCGAGGGCCTCGGGGCGCGGGCGACGGCGTCGGAGCTCGCATTCGACCGGTTCTGGCGCAACGTCCGCACTCACACGCTGCACGACCCGGTCGCCTACAAGCGGCGCGAGGTGGGCGCGTGGGTGCTGACCGGGGAGCTTCCGCAGCCCACCTGGTACTCCTGACCTCTGTCCCGGCGGTGGACGCTCACCGGTTCCGGCCCCGCGCACCCGATCCGGTGAGCGGGGCCGGAAACGCGTGCGCGCCCGTGGGCCAGGCCTGGCACAGCGCGGACGACGGGCGGTGCGCGTCAGCCGACCCGGGAGTGGTCCTCGCCGGTCGTGGCTCCGCCGGTCGTGCCATCGGTGCCGCCGTTGCCACCCGGGCCGCCGGGACCACCGGGGCCGCGGCTGCCACCCGAGCCGCCGTTGCCACCCGGGCCGGTCCCGCGGACCCGCGGCAGGAACCGGCCGGTGCGGCTGCGGTACGCGTCGTACTCCGGACCGAGGGCGCTGCCCAGGCCGGGCTCGTACACACCGCGGGCCTGGATCTGCACCGCGACCAGGATCAGCACCCCGGCCAGCACACCGAGCAGCGTCGGCGCCATGCACAGCATCCCGGCGCAGCCGACGATCAGGCCGGTCAACGCGGGGTTGCGGACCCGCCGATAGAGCCCGCCGGTCGCGAGCACCGGTCGTGCACCGTCCGGCACCGCGGCGCCTGCGGTATCGCCGGTGCCGTGCGGGGACGCGGCGGCGCCGCGCCGCCACACCGACCCCAGCTGCAGCAGCGCCACCGCGACGACGGCGAACCCGAGCAGCAGCAACCCGGCCCCGACCACCGCGACACTCGGCCGGGCCAGCACCGAGATCGGCTCCAGCACGTCCAGCCCGACCAGGGCCGGCGCACCCAGCCCGAGCACCGCGGCGGCGACGAACAGCGTCCGCGCCCACCAGGCCGGACTGCCCGGAGTCCGCGGCACGACCAGCCCGCTGCCTGCCCGCGAGCGGTGGGCCCGCCCGCGCACCCACAACGTGGTCAGCACGGCCGCTGCACCGAGGGCCAATGCCGCCCACCCGGCGACGCGGTGGTCGATCACCCCGGCGGCGGCCGCCCAGGCGTCCGGGCCCCAGACCTGCGGGACCGCCTCGGCGAACAGCCAGATCCCGAAGGCGAAGAACAGCACCGCCGCGCCGATCGCGATGGTGCGCTCGGGCAGCTTCTGCCCCAGCTTGCGGCCGACGACGATCGCGAGCGCGTCGGCGGCGACCATGCCGATCGTCGAGCCGAGCCACACGCCGAACCAGCCGTACTGGGTGGCCAGGGTGATGGTGGCGAGCATCGTCTTGTCGCCGAGCTCGGCCAGGAAGAACGCCACCGACGCGGCGACGACGGCCGACCCGCCTGCCCGCTTCGCCTTCTGCTCCTCGTCGTCGCTGAGACTGTCCCCGCGCAGGGTCCAGGCGCCGAAACCGAGGAACGCGATCGCCGCGACCAGCGAGATCCAGCCGGTCGGGATCGTCGCGCCGAGGCCGTAGCCGACCGCCACCGACACCAGGTGCACCACCGAGGTGGCGATCGTGATGCCGATCAGGACCGGGAGGGCCTTGAAGCGGGTCGCGAACGTCAGGGCCATGAGCTGGGACTTGTCCCCCAGCTCGGCGACGAACACGACTCCGAAGCTGACCGCGAATGCGACCAGGAAACCACTCATGACTGTCCCTCGATCAGGCGGCCGATCGAGGGCGGCGGAACGACCTCGACCCGGCCGCTGCCGGATCGAAGGTCTCGCTCGCCTGGTGGTGGTCAGGCCGCTGCGCCCGGGCCGAACCCCGCAGGGTCGGACCAGTATGTCGAGCGCAGCGTTGGGAGCTACTCCCCTTCGCGTACGGCCGCTGACTCTACCTCATCGATACAGCCCGGTTCGAGAGCTGATGCGCGAGCACTACTGTGACTGCCGTCTCGGTGCACACCGGGCGATTCCTCACGCAACGCCCGCCCGATTCCCAGCGCCGTCACAGGCTCGTCTCAGGGTCGCACCGCACAGTGAGTCCCATGAGCGAGAACGGGCCGGACCGCAGTGCCGGCGGTACGCACGAGCCGGACGAGACGGCCCGTCAGCAGCAGACACAGCAGCAGGCGCCGTGGGCGTACCGCCCGCAGCCGCACGGCGGCGGTGAGCCGCCGACGTCGGTGTACCCGGCGTTCCCGGCCGGCGCGTCCGGCCCGCACGCCGTGCCGACCGAGTCCCCGCGCCGCCGCGGCGTGGGGGTCGTCGCGCTCGCGCTGGCCGCGGGCGTGCTCGGCGGCGGGCTGGGCTTCGGCGGCGCCTACGCGCTGCTCGACGACACGTCGTCGGGCAGTGGCAGCAGTGCGGCCGCGCTGACCAGCGCCGCCGACCCGACGGCGTCGGCGAAACCCGCGGACGGCACCGTCGCCGGGGCGGCCGCGGCGGCGTCGCCGAGCACGGTCGACATCCAGGTCCGGACCGCGCAGGGCGTCGCCGAGGGCTCGGGCGTCGTCCTCACCTCCGACGGCGACGTGCTCACCAACAACCACGTCGTCGCCGGTGCGGGCAACGGCGGCAAGATGACCGTCACCCTCGCCGACGGCAGCACACACCCCGCGACGGTCACCGGCACCTCGCCGAGCTACGACCTCGCAGTGATCAAGCTGCAGGGGGTGTCCGGCCTGCGAGCTGCCACTCTGGGCCGGACCCCCGACGTCCAGGTCGGTGAGCAGGTCGCCGCGATCGGCTCGCCGCAGGGCCTGTCCGGGACGGTCACCGCGGGCATCGTCTCCGCACTGAACCGCACCGTCACCGCCGGCGGCGAGGGCGGCGAGGCCCCGGTCGTCTACAACGGGCTGCAGACCGACGCCCCGATCAACCAGGGCAACTCCGGTGGTCCGCTGGTGAACCTGGCCGGGCAGGTCGTCGGGATCAACTCGGCGATCGCGACGGCCGGCCAGAGCTCCGGCTCGATCGGTCTCGGCTTCGCGATCCCGGTGGACACCGCCAAGCGGGTCGCGCAGGAGCTGATGAGCGACGGCGTCGCGAACAAGCCCCAGCTCGGCGTGCAGGGTGCGGTGACCTCGTCCGGCGGTGGTGCCGGTGGCGCCGCCGCCGCGGGCACCGGGGCGACCGTCTCCGCGGTGGAGCCGAACTCGGCGGCGGCGAAGGCCGGGCTGAAGCCCGGCGACGTCGTCACCAAGGTCGACGACTACCCGGTCGAGAGCTTCGAGGACCTCGTCGCCCGGGTCGGCAACTTCGCACCCGGCCAGCAGGTCACCCTCACCGTCGGCAGCGGATCCGGCGCGCGCACCGTGCCCGTGACCCTCGGCAGCGTCAAGGACACCGCCGCCGCGACCGCAAAGAACGGCGCGCTGCCCGGCCAGGGCCGTGGCGGCGGGTCCGGCTCGGGCGGGCCGGGCTCCGGCGGGTCCGGTTCCGGCGGCTCGGGCGGCTCGGGTGATTCGGGCTCGGGTGAGGACTCGTCACCGTTCGGCGGCGGGCTCGATCCCTTCGGCGGCAACTGACCCGCCCCTCCCGGCTCCGGCCGGGCGCAGCAGACCGTCCCCCTCTGTTGCGCCCGGCCGGTTCTGTTTCTGCCCGGTTTCCGTTCGTTTTCCGTCCGGTTCACCGAACGTGTGGACAAACGGGCCCCGGATGACGACCCTCATCGCCGACTGTCGCGCGCAGCGAGGCGCGACTCGACGAGGAGGCGACGCGCAATGACCACACGGGACCGGCCGGAACCGGCGACGAAGGGCCGCGGCATCGGTCTCGCGACCACCGTCGCAGCCGCCGGCGGCCTCCTGTTCGGCTACGACACCGGCGTGATCAGCGGGGCGCTGCTGTTCATCGGCCCGGAGTTCGGGCTCGGTGAGACCGGCAAGCAGGTCGTCGTCGGGGCACTGCTCGTCGGTGCCCTGGTCGGGGCACTGGCGGGCGGCACGATCACCGACGCGCTGGGCCGCAGGAAGACCCTCCTCGGCGTCGCCGCGGTGTTCGTGATCGGCGCGGTCCTGTCCGGCATCGCCCCCGGCGCGGTCACCCTGGTCGTCGCCCGGATCCTGCTCGGCCTGTCCATCGGTGTCTCGTCGGTCTGCGTGCCGCTCTACATCGCCGAGATCGCGCCGAAGGAGGTCCGCGGCCGGCTGGTCTCGATGAACCAGTTCCTGATCACCATCGGGATCCTGCTGTCCTACCTGGTCAACTCGGTGTTCGCCGAGGCGCACAGCTGGCGCTGGCCCCTGGCCATCGCCGCGGTGCCCGCGCTGGCGATGCTGCTCGGCCTGCTCGGCGCGCAGGAGTCGCCGCGCTGGCTGGTCCTGCGTGACCGGGTCGACGAGGCCCGCGCGGTGCTGCTGGCCAGCCGTACCCCGGAGGCCGCCGACGCCGAGATCACCGAGATCCGTGACGCCGCCCGCGCCGAGGCCCGCTGGAGCTGGGCCGACCTGCGCCGTCCGCAGCTGCGCCCGGCGCTGACCCTGGGCATCGGGGTCGCGGCGGTGAACCAGCTGGTCGGCGTCAACGCCGTCATCTACTACGCGCCGACGATCCTGCAGGGCGTCTTCGGCGGCTCCACCGGCGCGATCCTGGCGACCGTCGGCATCGGCCTGGTGAACGCGATCGTCACCGCGATCGCGCTGGCCCGGATCGACTCGTGGGGCCGGCGCCCGCTGCTGCTGGGCGGGCTCGCCGTCGTCGTACTGGCGCTGGTGTCGCTGGTCGTGCTGTTCCTGCTGCCCGACCGCACCGGCGTCGTCGGGATCCTGATCGTGGTCGCACTGTGCGTCTACATCGCGGCGTTCGCGGCGAGCCTGGGCATCGCGATCTGGCTGGTGAACTCCGAGGTCTTCCCGACCGCCGTGCGCGGCAAGGCCGCCGGCCTCGGCGCGACCACGCACTGGGGCCTGGACCTGGTGATCGCCTCGACCACGCTGACGCTGATCACCGCGCTCGGCGAGTCCGGGTTGTTCGCGATCTTCGCGGTGATCGGTGCCGCCGGGTTCGTGTTCCTCTACAAGCTCATGCCCGAGACCAAGGGCCGCAGCCTGGAGGAGATCGACGCGGAGCTGCAGGCACGCGTCGGCCGCAGCTGAGCGGCACGCACCGAGCAGGGGCGTTCCCGGCCCGCCGGGGGCGCCCCTGCTCGCGTGCTCAGGCGTTGCCGAGCACCCGGTCGACGACGATGCGCAGCACCACCCGCTGCGGGTTGACCCGCGGCACCTTGTACTCCTGCGCGTAGCGCTCCTCGGCCGCGGTGACCTCCTCGGGTGCGTCCCGGACGGTGGCGACGCCCTCGATCGTCGACCAGGTACGGCCGTCGACGACGGTGGCCGACACCCGTGCCCCGTCCGGCCCGGCCGCGGCGACGTTGCGCGCCTTCTGCGAGCCGCCGCTGCAGATCACCCGGGCGATCCCGTCCTCGACGTCGACGGTGACCCCGACCGGCGACGCGTGCGGGCTCCCGTCGCGGCGCAGCGTCACCAGCACGCACGGCCTGCGCTCGGACCACAGCTCGCGGAACCGGTCGGAGACGCCGTCGGCGAGGCTGCGCCTGCGGGCACGGGGACGCGCGGGATCCGGGGACACGCGCCCATCCTCGTCGCCACCGGCGGGGCCCGCCGGGTGGCTCGCCGCGGACGTCCTCACACCGGGTGACCCCACACGACCGGGCGATTCCCGGCCGGGTGACATGACTGTCGATCATGACCGGGTATCGCTTCACTCTCCGCCACGGCCCGGTGTCACAGCGACACCACCGGCCACCCCCGCAACGTTCGTCACACCCCGGAGAGGGAGCACCGCCGATGTCTGCTCGTCCGCTCACCCGCCGCCTCGCGACCGTCACCGCGAGCCTGGCCGTCACCGCACTGGCCGGCCTGCCGTTCGCCGCCGTCGCCTCCGCCGACACGCCCGACGTCGACTGCGACCAGATCTCCTACGAGCAGGCCCAGTCGATCCTGGCGCAGGACTCGTCCGACCCGAACCGCCTCGACCGCGACGACGACGGCATCGCCTGCGAGGCGGACCAGCCCGGCGGCACCGCCCAGCCCGCCGACGACACCGGCACGAACGACACCGGCAGTGGCGACACGACCACCGGCGACAGCGGCACCGGCGACACGAGCTCCGGCGACTCCGGCACGGGCGACACCAGCAGCACCGGCGACACCGCGGCCGACACCGGGTCCGGTGGCGGCCAGGTGAGCGAGGTGCCCTCCGGCGCGGTCGCCGCAGGCGACGGCTCGGGTGCCGACGGTGCGGGCGTCGACCCGGCGGCGTTCCTGCTGGCCGGCACCGGGGCCGTCGTGGCCGTGGGGGCCGGCACCGCCGTGTGGTCCGGGCGCCGGGCCGGTCGCGGCCGGGCCTGACCCGTGCCCGTGCGACGCGTCCGGCGCCTCGCGGTCGCGATCGCCGCAGTCCTGGTGGCGCTGGCCGTCCCAGCGGCCATGCCACCCGCCGCGCTGGGCGGGACGGTGCCGATGCCGCCGAGCGGCACCGCCCGCCCGGCCGCGGCACCGCTGCCGCCCGCCACCCCGCTGCGGGTGCGGGCGGCGGCAGCCGGGCTGGACAGCCCGATGCTCCCGCTGGGCCTCGACGGCCACGGCGCGCTCGCCGTCCCACCCGACGGCGCGGCGACCGGCTGGTACACCGGCGGCCCGGCTCCCGGGGCTCGCGGTCCCGCGGTGCTCACCGCGCACGTGGACTGGAACCACGAGCCGGGCCCGTTCTTCCGGCTGCACCGACTCGCCCCCGGTGACCTGGTGACCGTCGACCGTGCCGACGGCCGGACCGCGACGTTCGAGGTACAGGCCGTGCGCCGCTACCCGAAGACCCGCTTCCCCACCCGCCAGGTCTACGGCGACCTGCCCGGCGCGGGCCTGCGCCTGGTCACCTGCGGCGGGAGCTTCGACCGCGGCGCGCGCAGCTACCGCGACAACGTCGTGGTCTACGCGGGACTCGTGGAGCCCTGAGGCCGATCGCCACGCACGTCGCGGCGGATCGGGTGATCCGGCGGTACCTGCACCAGCACGATGCGGGTGCCGTCCGGGTCGGCGATCCACATCTCGTGCAGCCCCCACGGCTCCCGGCGGGGCTCGCGCAGCACCTCGACGCCTGCGTCGGCCAGCTCGGTGTGCGCGGCGGCGAGGTCGCGGACCTGCAGCCACAGTCGCAGCCCGCCCCCGGAACCGGACGCGCCGTCGGGCGCGCCGGAGGGTGTCGCGGAGACCTCGAGCCGGCCGTCGCCGAGGAAGAACACGGTTCCGCCGGGGAACTCGCGGGCGATCGCGAGCCCGAGGACGTCGCGATAGAACACCAGCGCGGCGTCGGGATCGGCGGGACGCAGAATGGCGCGACTGGTGAGGATCTCCACGGCGCCGCACGGTAGCCCCGCCCGCCCGGCACCGCCGGACCGGCGCCGCCCGCCTGCCCGGACGACCCCGCCACGCGACCGGTTGCCCACGACCGGCGCCGCGACGACATCGATGCACGTGCACGCATCGCAGGCGCCCCGGCACCCGCGGTGATCGTTCCACTGTGGATGACCAGGGCCGTTCCACCTGCACCGACAGCGCTCCGGCGATTCGAACGCCCCGGTAGAACCCGTCGGTAACATTCTCACCGGTAACAGTCGAGGTTGACCGAATTGGCGTGAGAGCGCACACTCCGGGCCTCGCAGCATTCCGATCCCGCTCCGCTGCCTCTACCGTCGTAGTCACCGCTACCGATTCACTCGACCGGGTCGACGCACCGTCGCACCTGGTGATTCGCGCACGGGCCACGTCGCCCATGGAGGTCGCACATGAAGCCGTTCGTGGTGAACAGCCACGACCGACTGGTCTTTCCCGCCAATTTTCTCGGCGAACTCGATTTCTCGGTCATCGACGATCTGGACCAATTCACCGCTATTGTCGGGCGCGATTTCGAGGCGAAGGCGCCGACCGGTACCGACATCCTGGAGCGGGTCACCGCCGGCGCGTACGAGAGCCGCTTCGGCCTCCTGCGGGACATGAGCCAGAACCTGTTCTGGGTCAACCGCTACACGCTCACGATGTTCGAGAAGCGCCCGACCCGCTGGCGCGACCTCCCCCGCCACCGCAGCGACGTGTTCCTCCCGCTGCTCACCCCATGGCGCGACGGCGACAAGAAGATCCGCGCGGTCGCCGATGCCTTCGAGACGCTGCCGCCGACCTGGGACGACGAGACCGAGCGCCGCATCTTCGAGCTGCTCTTCGACGTCTACGGCAACCGCCGTCACCACGCGACCGAGCTGCCCGCGGTGAAGCCGACCGTCGAGCAGTTCCTCACCACACCCGGCGCCCGCACCTTCGTCGTCGGCCACCACGACCCGGACTACCCGGTCTTCTCCTTCGGCGACATCCTCGACGCGCACGCCGAGCGCCCTGAGCTCGAGGCGCTCACCCGCTGGGCGATGGTGCTGCACAACCAGTACCCGTGGGACCGCGCCGCCACCGAGCTGCGCACCGCCGACGAGATCGGCGACGACGACTACGTGATCGCCTTCCACCCGCGCAACCGCGACGTCGCGCAGTTCCTCGACCGCGCCACCGGCGCCCGCCCGGCGCGGCGCGTCCGGATCTCCGACCAGGCCGAGCCGGTCGAGCCGGCCACCCCGCTACCGCCCGTGCGCGTCCGCGAGGCGTTCGACGTGCTGCCGAAGATCGAGTCCCTGGCGGTCGTGCGCGGCGAGCACGTGTGCACCAACGACGACGTCGTGCGGAACTCCGCGTTCTCCTGGTCACCGATGAGCGCCGAGGAGATCTCCGCGAAGACCGGGATCGACCAGCGCCGCTACACCGAGCTCGACATCGAGGACCTCGCCTGGGCCGCCGCGGTCCGCGCGCTGGAGCACTCCGGGCGCGACCGCTCCGAGATCGGCGCCGTGCTCGTCGCGACCTGCACCAGCGAACGGCTCATCCCGTCGTTGTCGACGTGGCTGTCCGGCAGGCTCGGCCTGCTGCAGACACACTGCTCGGCCGACATCGTCGCCGCCTGCGCGGGCCTGCCCTACGGGCTGTCCGAGGCCGTCCGGCAGCTGCAGGAGGTCCGGCGCCCGGTGCTGCTGGTCTGCGTCGAGAAGTTCTCCGACAAGATCGGCAACGTCCGCACCTCGCGGATGATCTTCGGCGACGGCGCCGCCGCGATGGTGATCTCCCCGGCGCCCGAGGGCGACCCCGGCGACGTCGACCTGCTGCAGACCTACGCCTCGGGCCCGAGCGCCCAGGTGAACTCGATCATCTGGCCGAACCCGGAGTTCGACAACGACATCACCGTCTACGGCCCCGAGGTCAAGGCGCTGGTCTCCCGCTACCTCGCCCAGATGATCGGCGAGCTCGGCGAGCAGCCCGGCCCGGACGGCGCGGGCACGATGCTCGACGCGATCGACCTGATCGTCCCGCACCAGGCCAACAAGACGATGATCCTGCAGCTCGCGGCCAAGGCCGGTCTCTCGGCCGAGCAGCTGTACTTCGACATCGAGACGATGGGCAACGTCTCCGCGGCGTCCATCCCGATCGCGCTGTTCGACGCCGTCGCCGACGGGGTGCTCGACGGGCGCAGGCGGATCTTCGCCCCCGGCTTCGGCGCAGGCGCCGTCGGCGGCTACGCCGTGCTGGAGGTCGACCCCGCGGTCTGCGCGCCGGAGGTCGTCCTGAGCCCGGCCGAGGCCCCCGACGCCGGTACCGACACCGCCCCCGCGGCCCCGACGGTGGACGACGTTCGCGTCGCGTTCGGTGAATGACGAGGATGGGGACCAACCACCACCCGTCCGACGCCGCAGCAGCGCCCGTACCAGGAGCAGTGACCCCCACCATGTTCTCGCGCATCGCCATCGTCAACCGCGGTGAACCCGCCATGCGGCTGATCAACGCCGTCCGGGAGTGGAACGCCGAAGCAGGTCCGGACCGGCAGCTGCGGACCATCGCGCTGCACACCGCCGTCGACCGCCGTGCGATGTACGTCCGGGAGGCCGACGAGGCCGTCCTCATCGGACCCGACGACCCCGACCACATGGGCGCCAGCCCCTACCTCGACTACGACGAGCTGGAGCGCGCGCTGGTCACCACCCGCGCCGACGCCGTCTGGCCGGGCTGGGGCTTCGTCTCGGAGAAGGCCGAGTTCGCCGAGCTGTGCGAGCGGCTCGGGGTCACCTTCGTCGGCCCGGCGGGCGAGGTCATGCGCCGGCTCGGCGACAAGATCGCCTCCAAGCAGCTGGCCGAGTCCGTCGGGGTCCCGATGGCGCCGTGGTCCGGCGGCCCAGTGGAGGACGTCGAGGCCGCCCGCAAGGCCGCCGACTCGATCGGCTTCCCGCTGATGGTCAAGGCCACCGCGGGTGGCGGCGGCCGCGGCATCCGGTTCGTCGAGGGCCCCGGGCAGCTGGACGAGGCGTTCGAGCGGGCCGCGTCGGAGGCCGCGAAGACCGCGGGCGACGCGACGGTGTTCCTGGAGAAGGCCGTCGCCGGTGGCCGGCACGTCGAGGTGCAGGTCGTCGCGGACGCCACCGGGAACGTGTGGACGCTCGGCGTGCGCGACTGCTCGGTGCAGCGCCGCAACCAGAAGGTCATCGAGGAGTCCGCCTCGACCGCGCTCGACGCCGAGCAGGACGCGCTGCTGCGCCGCTCGGCCGCCGACCTCGCCCGCGCCGCGGGTTACGTCAACGCCGGTACCGTTGAGTTCCTCTACCAGCCCGAGGAGAAGCTGCTCTCCTTCCTCGAGGTCAACACCCGGCTGCAGGTCGAGCACCCGGTCACCGAGGCGTGCACCGGCGTCGACATCGTCAAGCTGCAGCTGCACGTCGCCGCGGGCGGCACGCTGGACGAGGTCGCCCCGGAGGCCCCCGCCGGGTCCGGCTGGGCGATCGAGGCGCGGCTGACCGCCGAGGACCCGGAGCGCGAGTTCGCCCCGGCGCCCGGGCGCATCGAGCACCTCGCGCTGCCGACCGGCCCGGGCATCCGGGTCGACACCGGTGTCGCGGCGGGCGACGTCATCCCGCCGCAGTTCGACTCCATGATCGCCAAGGTCATCGCCTGGGGCCGCGACCGCGCCGAGGCCCGCGCCCGGCTGTCCCGTGCGCTGCGCCAGACCGCCGCGGTGATCGACGGCGGCTCGACCAACAAGGCGTTCCTGCTGGACCTGCTCGACCGTGACGAGCTGCGCGCGGGCGACCTCGAGACCACCTGGCTCGACGCGATGATGGCGCAGGGCTACGCCCCGCCGCGCCGCCTCGACGTCGCGCTGCTGGCGACCGCGATCGAGAGCCACGACGGGCACGTCACCCGCCAGCGGGACCGGCTGTTCCGCTCCGCCGAGGCCGGGCGCCCCGAGGTCGGCTACGAGACCTGGCACCAGACCGCGGTCACCGTCGCCGGGCAGTCCTACACGCTGCGCGTGGCCCGCACCCGCTCCGGGCGCTACCGCGTCGAGCTGGACGGGGTGTCGGTCGACGTCGACGTCGAGCGCAACGGCGCCTACGAGCGCAGGCTCACCGTCGGCGACCGGTCCTGGACGGTGCTGTCGGTCGCGCAGGAGTCGGACTACCTCGTCGAGGTCGACGGCGCCGTGCACCGCATCTCCGGCGGCGAGGCAGGCATCGTCCGCGCCCCCGCGCCGGCGATGGTCGTCGCGCTGCCGGTCTCCCCCGGCGACACCGTCGCCGAGGGCGACACCGTCGCGATCGTCGAGTCGATGAAGCTGGAGACCTCGCTGCGGGCGCCGTTCGACGGCACCGTCGCCGAGCTCCTCGTCCCGGCCAACACCCAGGTCGAGGGCGGCACGAAGCTGGTCCGCCTGGAACCCGCCGCCGAGGAGGGCGCGGAGACCGTCGACACCGGCGAGCGCGCCGACTTCTCCGACTTCGGCCCCAGCGCCGTGCAGGAGACCCCGGCCGCCGTCGCCGCCGACGCCCTCGACGCGCTGCGCTTCCAGGTGCTCGGCTTCGACGTCGACGAGTCCCAGGCCCGCCCGCTGCTGCGCCGCCTCGACACCGCCCGCGGCGAGCTGCCCCCGGGCGACCCGGCGCTGCTGGCGGGCGAGATCGCCGTCCTGAAGATCTTCGCGGACCTGTGTGCCCTGTCGCGCAACAAGTCCGAGACCGACGACGAGACCGGCGAGACCGAGCGCAACCCGCAGGAGTACCTCTACGCCTACCTGCGCAGCCGCAACCCCGACGACGAGGGCCTGCCCGAGTCGTTCCAGGCGAAGCTGCGCGCGGCCCTGGCGCACTACGGCATCACCGACATCACGTCGAGCGGTGTCCAGGCTCGTTCCGCGGACGCCTCTCTCGGCGAGCTGGGCCCGGCGCTCTACCGGATGTTCCTGGCCCACCGTCGCGCCTCCCAGCAGGTGCCGGTCGTGCTGAACCTGCTGAACTGGCGGCTGCGCCACCCCGACTCGGTCGCCGGCCTGTCCCCCGCGCTGCGCGAGGACTACCTGCGCACCCTCGACGCGCTGGTGGTCGCCACCCAGCTGCGGCACCCGGTCGTCGGCGACACCGCCCGGCTCGTCCGGTACCGCGTGTTCGACGCCCCGGTCGTCGCCGCCGAGCGACGCGAGGCCCTCGACGAGGTCCGGGACAGCCTGGACGTCCTCGCCGAGGACCCGGACGTGGCCGACCGCGCCCGCCGGATCGACGCGCTGGTGGGCTCCTCCGAGCCGATCCTCGGCGCGTTCGGGGCGCGGCACGACGCCGTCCTGCTCGAGGTCATGACCCGGCGCTACTACCGGGTGCGCCCGCTGCGCGACCTGGAGCTCTCGGAGTTCGCCGGGCACCCGCTGCTGACCGCGCACTACCAGCACCTGGGCAACGACCGGGAGCTCTACGCCACGGTCATCGACAACAACGACCCGGAGGCCGCCGCCGCGACCGCCGAGGAGCTGCGCCGGCGCGCCGGTGAGCTCGCGCCGGGACGGACCGCTCTGGTCGACCTCTACGTCACCTCGACCCACACCGACGACGGCGGCGACCCGGACGCCCGGGCCGACCGGGTGCGCGCCGCGCTGGGCCGGGTGCCCGAGACCGTCGCCCGGGTCGCGGTGGCCGTGCGGCCGAGCCAGCAGGAGACCGCCGACGGCGCGGAGGGCCCGACCTGGTTCACCTTCCGGCCCGACGAGACCGGCGAGCTGGTCGAGGACCGCAGGCTGCGCGGCATGCACCCGCTGGTCGCCGACCGGCTGCGGCTGTGGCGCTTCCGCAACTTCGACCTGACCCGGCTGCCCGCGGCCACCGACGTGCACCTGTTCCGCGCCACCGGCCGCGAGGTCACCGCCGACGACCGGCTGATCGCGATGGCCGACGTCCGCGACCTCTCGGTGCTGCGTGACGAGGAGACGGGCCGGATCCGGTCGCTGCCGCAGTTCGAGCGGGCGCTCGACGCCTGCATCAACTCGCTGCGCGCAGCCAGGGCCGCCGACCGCACCCTGGCCCGGCTGTCCTGGAACCGGATCCAGCTCTACATCTGGCCGGAGGTCGACGTCCCGATCGCCGAGCTGGACTCGGTGGTGCGCAAGCTCGCGCCGCGCACGGCGAACCTGGGTCTGGAGCAGGTCCTGGTCGAGTTCCGCACCGCGGACCCGCAGGTGACCGGCGGCCAGGGCGGTCCGCGCGCGATGCTGCTGCGCATGTCGCGCCCGCCCGGCGCGGGGCTCACGCTGCGGCTCGACGAGCCGTCGACCGAGCCGATGCGCGAGCTCGACGCCTACGACCAGAAGGTGCTCAAGGCGCGTCGCCGGGGTGCGGTCTACCCGTACGAGATCGTCCCGCTGCTCACCGCGCCGGTGGACGCCGGTCCGGGGAGCTGGACCGAGTACGACCTCGTCGACCCGGACGACCCGTCGCGGCCGGTCCCGGTCGACCGGGCGCCGGGGCAGAACACCGCGAACCTGGTGCTCGGCGTCGTCTCGGTGCCGACCCGCCGCTACCCCGATGGCATGACGCGCGTCGTGCTGCTGGGCGACCCGACCCGGGCACTGGGCGCGATCGCCGAGCCGGAGTGCCGCCGGGTGCTGGCCGCGATCCGGCTGGCCCGCGAGCTCGGTGTCCCCGTGGAGTGGTTCGCCGTCTCCGCCGGCGCCAAGATCGCCATGGACTCCGGCACGGAGAACATGGACTGGATCTCCCGGGTGCTGCGCGGGATCATCGACTTCACCCAGGACGGCGGCGAGATGAACGTCGTCGTGACCGGCATCAACGTCGGCGCCCAGCCGTACTGGAACGCCGAGGCGACGATGCTCATGCACACCAGGGGCATCCTGGTGATGACGCCGGAGTCGGCGATGGTGCTCACCGGCAAGCAGTCCCTGGACTACTCCGGGGGTGTCTCGGCCGAGGACAACTTCGGCATCGGCGGCTACGACCGGATCATGGGCCCGAACGGGCAGGCCCAGTACTGGGCGCCGAACCTCGCCGGCGCCGTGCAGGTGCTGAGCCGCCACTACGCCCACACCTGGACCGCACCGGGCGAGCGGTTCCCGCGCCCGGCGCCGACCCTGGACCCGGTCTCGCGCGACGTCACCACGGCACCGCACTCCGGTCCGAACTGCGAGTTCTCCACGCTCGGCGAGATCTGGGCCGAGGAGACCAACGGCGAGCGCAAGAAGCCGTTCGACATCCGCTCGGTGCTGCGCGGCGTCGCCGACGCCGACCACGCCACCTCCGAGCGGTGGGCCGACATGCACGACGCCGAGTCGGTCGTCGCCCTGGACGCACACCTGGGCGGGCAGCCGGTCGCCATGATCGGCATCGAGTCGCGGCCGGTGCCGCGGCGCGGGCCGAGCCCGGTGGACGGCCCGTCGCAGTTCACCGCGGGCACGCTGTTCCCGCGCTCGTCGCGCAAGTGCGCGCGGGCGATCAACGCGGCGTCGGGCAACCGCCCGCTGGTCGTGCTGGCGAACCTGTCCGGGTTCGACGGCTCGCCGGAGTCGCTGCGCGGGCTGCAGCTGGAGAACGGCGCGGAGATCGGCCGGGCCATCGTCAACTTCGACGGCCCGATCGTGTTCTGCGTGGTCAGCCGCTACCACGGCGGCGCGTTCGTGGTGTTCTCCGGAACGCTGAACGACAACATGGAGGTCGCGGCCGTCACCGGGTCCTACGCCTCGGTGCTCGGCGGGGCCCCCGCCGCGGCCGTGGTGTTCGCCGGCGAGGTCAACGACCGCACCGCCAAGGACGAGCGCGTCACCGCGCTCGAGGCCCGCATCACCGAGGCGACCGAGGCCGGTGACGACGTCACCGCCGCCCGCCTGCGCGGCGAGCTCGCGGAGGTCCGCCCGGACGTCCGCTCCGAGAAGCTCGGCGAGGTCGCCGACGAGTTCGACACCCGGCACTCCATCGAGCGGGCGCAGTCCGTCGGCTCGGTGCACCGGATCGTCACGCCGGACCAGCTGCGGCCCTACCTGGTCGACGCCGTCCAGCGCGGCATGAAGCGCACGCTCGACACCTGATACGCCACCCACAGGAGGCACCCATGACCGCGATCACCGACACCAACCCCGAGCAGCGCGTCGCCATCGTCACCGGAGGCGCGCGCGGCATCGGCGCCGCGATCACCAGCGCGCTCGCCCGTCAGGGCGTGCACGTCGCCGCCGGCTACTCCTCGAACTCCAAGGCCGCCGAGGAGCTGCAGGAGAAGCTGGGCGCCGAGGGCGCGTCGATCTCGGTGCACCAGGGCAACGTCGGTGAGCCGGACGACTGCAGCCGCGTCGTGAACGAGGTGCTGGAGCAGAAGGGCCGGGTCGACTACCTGATCAACAACGCCGGCATCACCGTCGACAAGACGGTCCGCAAGCTGACCGTCGACGACTGGCACGCGGTCCTGCGGATCAACCTGTCCGGCGCGTTCTACATGTCCAAGGCCGTGCTGGAGCACATGACCGGCAACGAGTTCGGCCGGATCGTGAACATCTCCTCGGTCATCGGGCAGACCGGTGCGATGGGCCAGGCGAACTACGCGTCGTCGAAGGCCGGTCTGATCGGCTTCTCGAAGTCGCTGGCGCAGGAGGTGGCCCGCAAGGGCGTCACCGTCAACTGCGTCGCGCCGGGCTTCATCGAGACCGAGATGGTCGCGGCGGTGCCGGAGAAGGTCCTGGAGAAGATCATCTCGAACGTCCCCGTCGGCCGCCTCGGCCAGGCCGACGAGATCGCCCGCGCGGTGCAGTTCCTGGTGGACGACCGCGCCGGCTACGTCACCGGTTCGGTGATCAGCGTCAACGGTGGGCTGGACATGGGTTCCTGACCCGCCCGTCGAAGCCGGGAGCCCCGCACACAGTGCCGTGTGCGGGGCTCCCGTGCGTTCGGGCCCGGTGCCGGTTCGGGCCCGGTGGCGGTTCAGGCCCGGTGGCAGAGTCCCTTGGCCTCCAGCACCCGGGCGACGGCGGCGTCGTTGTCCTGCGGGGTGATCCGGCCCCGCGCGAGCGCGGACTCCGCCGCGTCGAGCAGCGGGTCCGGCGAGGTGACGTTGGAGAACAGTGCGACGTCCGCCCCGGCCGAGAGCGCGCGGGTGGTGGCCTCGGCCAGCCCGTAGCGCTCGGTGATGGCCTTCATCGCGCCCAGGTCGTCGGTCATGACCAGGCCGTCGAACCGGTACTTCTCGCGCAGCAGCTGGTAGGCCTTCGGGGCGACGCTGGCCGGGACGTCACCGGTCAGGCCCGGGACCTCCAGGTGGCCGAGCATGACGCCGGTGGTGTCGTCGAGCGGCTTGCCCGGCCCGACCAGCGCCTCGTAGGGCTTGAGGTCGGTGCGCTCCAGCTCGGACAGCGGCGGGACGGTGACCGAGCCCTTGTGCGAGTCCCCCGACGAGTGCCCGTGGCCCGGGAAGTGCTTGAGGACGCCGAACACGCCACCGGCGTGCTGGCCCTCCGCCCAGGCCCGGGCGTAGCGGGTGACGACCTCGGGGTCGTCGGAGAACGAGCGGTCGCCGATGACGTCGGTGCGGGGCTGGTCGGAGACGTCGACGTCCGGGGCGAGGTTCCAGGTGACCCCGCGGGCCCTCAGCTGCTCGGCGCGGCTGCGGGCCAGCTCGGTGACCTGCTCGGGGCTCTGCTTCGCCATCTGCCGGGCGCTGGGGCGGTCGCCGTCGAGGTCGTCGATGCGCTGGACCCGGCCGCCCTCCTCGTCGACGCCGACGGCGAGCGGGGTCCGGGACGCGTCCTGCAGCGCCTGGAGGCGGTTGTTCTGCAGCAGCGCCGTCTCGTTGCCACCGAGGAACACCCCGCCGACCTGCGAGGACTTCACGATCCTGGCCGCACCGGCCGGGTCGGCGGCGTCGACGCCGACCATGAGGCGCTGCGCCAGCCGGTCCCGCGTGGACAGGGCAGCCACCTTCGGGCCGCAGGTGTCGGGTGCCTCCGCGGGTGCCGCCTCGGGCGCCGGGCCCGACGACGACACCGGCGCCGCCTCCGGGGCGGCACCACCGGGCGCGGCGCCGCCCGGTCCCGGCAGGGCGATCGCGCCCACCCCGGCCCCCAGCGCGCCCACGACCAGCGCGGTCATCACTCCGAACCCGATCCGGCTCCGCCGGGCACCCGTCACCGGGTGAGCTCGTCCTCTCATCGCGGGTCATCGTGTCAGCCCCGGCGCCGGTGCGGGTGCACTCACCCGCCCGGCGGCGCGGCGGCCCGCCGAGAGGAGGCCGCGGCGAGCCGGACGGCTCAGATCGCAGGCACCCGCTCGGCCTCCGGCGGCGGGCCGGGCGGGGTCCCGTCGCCGAACGGACGCCCGCCGAGCTCCTCGCGCCCGTGCGGGGTCAGCCAGCCGGAGAGCTCCGGGCCGCGCGGGACGATGCCGGTCGGGTTCACCGAGGTGTGCACGCCGTAGTAGTGCTGCTTGATCTGCTCGAAGTCGATCGTGTCGCCGAAACCGGGCGTCTGGAACAGGTCCCGGGCGTAGGCCCACAGCACCGGCAGCTCGGTGAGCTTCTGCCGGTTGGCCTTGAAGTGGCCGTGGTAGGCGGCGTCGAAGCGGACCAGGGTCACCCACAGCCGGATGTCGGCCTGGGTGATGGTGTCCCCCACCAGGAACCGCCGGTCGGCCAGCCGGTCGGACAGCTCGTCGAGCCGGGCCCACAGCGCGTCGTAGGCACGGTCGTAGGCGGCCTGGGTGGTGGCGAAACCGCACTTGTAGACGCCGTTGTTGACGTCGTGGAAGATCCCCTCCCCGACCGCCTCGATCTCGTCGACACGGCCGTCGGGCCACAGGTCCGGGGCGCCGTCGCGGTGGAACGCGCGCCACTGGGTGGAGAAGTCGCGCTCCAGGGCCGCGTAGTCGTTGGTGGCGACCTCGCCCGACGCGACGTCGACCATGGCCGGGACGGTGACGCCCTGGTCGTAGCCGGGGACGGCCCTCTCGTAGGCCTCGCGCAGGTACTCGATGCCGAGCACCGGATCGACGTTCCCGGGGTCGTTGTGGAAGCGCCAGCTGCGCTCGTCGTGCAGCGGGCCTGCGATGCCGAGGGAGATCGCGTCCTCCAGGCCCAGCAGCCGCCGGGTGATCATCGTGCGGTTCGCCCACGGGCACGCCCGGGCCCCGACGAGCCGGTAGCGGCCCGCCTCGACCGGCCACGCCGACGACCCGTCGGCGGTGATCCGCTCCGCCACCCCGAGGGGCTCCCGTACGAACTCGCCGCTCTGCTCACCCGTCCCCATGGAGCCGACGCTAGTGGCCTGCGTCGCGGCGCGCAGGGACGCGGCGTGGTCGGATGCCCCGGTGCAGACCCGTGACGAGCACCTCGACCGCATTCTCGAGCGGGCCCTGTCCGAGCTGGTCCGGCCCGGTGCGCGGGTCGCGCTCGCCGACGCCTGCGGGCTCCCCTACGCCCTCGCAGCGCCGCTGAGCCGGGTCGCGGCCTGGGCCGGCGGGGTCCGGCTGGTGCTGGGCTGGGTGCCCGGCCCGGCGCCGGAGCTGGACCCCGGCGCGTTCGTCGACATCCGGACGGTCGTGGGCGGCCCGGGACTGCGCGGGCTCGTCGAGGCCGGTGCGGTGCACCGGGTCCCGGCCCCGCTGTCGGCGACGCCTGCGCTGCTGGCCGGGCCGCTGCGCCCGGACCTGCTGCTGGCCACGGTCGTCCGGGGCCCCGGCGGGTACCGGTTCGGCGCGGAGGCGTCCTGGATGCGCGGGCTCGCCGAGGCCGGGGTGCCGGTGGCGGCGGTGGTGTCGTCGTCGGCGCCGCACGCCGACGCCGGTCCGCCGCTGCCGGAGGTCACCGTGCTCGGCGAGGTCGGCGGCCCCGCCGGGGCGCCGTGCCCGATCGAGACGCCGCCGCCGACACCGGAGGACCTCGCGATCGCCGGGCACGTGGCCTCGCTGGTCCCGGCCGGAGCACGGATCCAGTTCGGTCCCGGACGGCTGTCCGCGGCCGTCGTCGCCGCCCTGGACGTGCCGGTGTCGGTCGACTCCGGGCTGCTCACCGACCCCGTCGTGGACCTGGACGCGCGCGGCCTGCTGCGCGGCACCCCGTCGGCGACGGCGCTGCACGGCAGCCCCCGGCTGTACGACTGGGCGGACCGGTTCGGCCGGTCGGGGCACGGCGTCGTGCGCCCGGTGGAGTACACCCACGACGTGTCCCGGCTGGCGTCCGGCGCACCGGGCCCGCTGGTCGCGGTCAACACCGCGCTGGAGATCGACCGCGACGGCCAGGTCAACGTCGAGGGCGTCGCCGGATCCGCGGCGGGGATGATCGGCGGGCACCCGGACTTCGCCGCCGCCGCGGCCCGCGGTCCGGGGCTGTCGGTGATGGCGCTGCCGGCCACCCACCGCGGCCGCCGCACGCTCGTGGACCGCCTCGCCGGACCCGTGACGACGCCGTCGCACGACGTCGACGTCGTCGTGACCGAGCACGGCGTCGCCGATCTCCGTGGCCTGGGCAGGGACGAGCGACGGGCCGCGCTGGACCGGCTGTGGAGCCACACCGCTACGCCACACGAGTGAATCCGCAATTCATGCTGTGTTCGAGGTCACATTTTCAGTCCCGAGCAGCCCTCGGCGCCACGACGCCGACCGTAGCGGTGTGCGGACTCACCGCAGCCGCGACTGGAATACGCGTTCCGCCGGACGGATGTGAGCGCGGCGACGGCACTGGTGGAGCGACTGCACGCGCGTAGACCACACCGCGACGCCGATCACTCCTGGTGTGACCGATGACACCGGTAGCGACCAGGGCGGTTGCGTATAACACAACGAACGCGGTCCGTTCCAGGCCTCGCCGCCGGCACCGGACAGGGACCGCCCACCCGATCTAGCGTCGGTCGACCCCGCACAACCCGATCTTTCGAGGAGTCGCGGTACATGACGGCCGACAACAGCATCGCGAGCGCACAACCGGAGCTCGGCAGGACCGTTCAGGAGTTCGGCGACCAGCCACTCGAGGTCCGCGAGTCGACGCACTACAAGAACGAGTACGTGCAGACCTTCGTCGACAAGTGGGACGAGCTGATCGACTGGAGGGGGCGCTACGAGAGCGAGGGCAAGTTCTTCGTCGAGCAGCTCCGCCAGCGTGGCGTCGAGAGCATCCTCGACGTCGCGACCGGCACCGGTTTCCACTCGGTCCGGCTGCTGGAGGAGGGCTTCGACACCGTCGTCTCCGCCGACGGCAGCGCGGAGATGCTGGCGAAGGCGTTCGACAACGGCATGAAGTTCGGCGGGCACATCCTGCGCGTCGTCCAGGCCGACTGGCGCTGGCTCAACCGTGACGTGCACGGCGAGTACGACGCCATCATCTGCCTGGGGAACTCCTTCACGCACCTGTTCTCCGAGCGCGACCGCCGCAAGGCACTCGCCGAGTTCTACGCGATGCTCAAGCACGACGGCGTTCTCATCCTGGATCAGCGCAACTACGACTCGATCCTGGACAACGGCTTCAGCTCGAAGCACCAGTACTACTACTGCGGCGACGACGTCGTGGCCGAGCCGGAGCACGTCGACGACGGGCTGGCCCGCTTCCGCTACCGGTTCCCGGACGGCTCCGAGTACCACCTGAACATGTTCCCGCTGCGCAAGGACTACACGCGCCGCCTCATGCACGAGGTGGGTTTCCAGCGGGTGGAGACCTACGGCGACTTCCAGGAGACCTACTCCGAGGACGAGCCGGACTTCTTCGTCCACATCGCCGAGAAGGCGTACCTGGAGGACCCGGAGGAGGGCACGGCATGAGCGTCGAGCAGGCGGAGAGCACGGCCAGGACGTACTACGACTCGCCGGACGCGGACACGTTCTACTCCAAGGTCTGGGGCGGCGAGGACATCCACGTGGGGCTCTACGAGACCCCGCAGGAGGAGATCGCCGCCGCCAGCCGGCGCACGGTGGCCCGGATGGCCGAGATCGCCGGGATCGGGCCGGACACCACGGTGCTCGATCTCGGTGCCGGCTACGGCGGCGCCGCCCGCCAGATCGCGAAGGCGACCGGCGCGACGGTGCACTGCGTGAACCTCTCCCCCGTGGAGAACGAGCGCAACACCCGGCTCACCTCCGAGCAGGGCCTGTCGGACAAGGTCGACGTGGTGACCGCGTCGTTCGAGGACGTCCCGGTCGACGACGCGTCGGTCGACGTCGTCTGGTCCCAGGACGCGTTCCTGCACTCCGGCAACCGGGACGCGGTGCTCGACGAGATCGCCCGGGTGCTCAAGCCGGGCGGGCAGGTCGTGTTCACCGACCCGATGGCCGCCGACGGGCTCGACCAGTCGTCGATCCAGCCGATCCTCGACCGGATCCAGCTGGCGACGATGGCTACTCCGGGCTTCTACACCGACGGTCTGGAGCGGCGCGGCTTCTCCGAGGTCAAGTTCCACGACCACGCCGACCAGCTGCCCACCCACTACCGGCGGGTGCGCGAGGAGCTGGTGGCGCGCGAGGCGGAGCTCGCCGCGGAGATCAGCGAGGGCTACATCAGCGGTATGAAGGCCGGCCTGCAGCACTGGGTGGACGGCGGGAACGCCGGCAAGCTCAGCTGGGGGATCGTGCACGCGGTCAAGGACTGACCCGGTAGTCCGGTCCGGTTCGGAAGGGCCCGGCTCCGTCGCGGGGAGCCGGGCCCTTCTCATGCCTGCAGGAAGCCCGCCAGCTCGGCGGCCACGACGTCGGGCTGCTCGTCGGCGAGGAAGTGCCCGGCACCGGCGAGGGCACGGCCGGTGACCAGGGCGGGGTCGTCGGCCAGTCCGCGCCACACGTCCAGCGGGCTCTCCGCGTTGCCGCCGACGACGCCCGCGTCGCCCCACAGCACCAGGGCCGGGACGGAGATCCGCTCCCCCGCCCGCTCGGAGGCGGCGTCGTGCTCGAGGTCGATCGAGGCGCCGGCCCGGTAGTCCTCGAGCATCGCGTGCCGCGCGGCCGGGTCGGCGAATGCGCGCTCGTAGCTCGCCAGGGCCTCGGCCGGGTGTGCGTCGAGCCCGGATCCCCAGCCGCCGAGCAGCCGGTGCAGGTACCCGAGCGGGTCGCCCGCGATCAGGCGTTCCGGCAGGTCGGCGGGCTGGATGAAGAAGAACCAGTGGTAGTACGCGGTGGCCAGGCGGCGGTCGACGTGGTCGTAGACGTAGGCGGTCGGCAGGATGTCGAGCAGCGCGGCGCGGATGACCCGCTCCGGGTGGTCGAGCAGCATCCGGTGGGTGACGCGGGCGCCGCGGTCGTGCCCGGCGACGGCGAACGTGTCGAACCCGAGCTGCTCCATGACCGCGACCTGGTCGGCGGCCATCGCGCGGAACGCGTAGCCGGCGTGGTCGTCGCCGGACGCGGGACGGCCGGACTCACCGTAGCCGCGCAGGTCCGGGCAGACGACGGTGTGCGTGCGGGCCAGCGCGGTCGCGACCGGCTCCCACATCGCGTGGTCCTGCGGGAAGCCGTGCAGCAGCAGTACCGGCGGACCGGCGCCGCCCCGGACGCCGTGGACGGTCACCACGCCGCCGTCCGGGTCGCCCACGGTCAGGTCGAAGCTCTCGAAACCGTCGAACACCCCGGCCGGGTACCCGATGTGCGGTGATCGTGACCGTTCCGATGCACGTCGGCCGCCGCGCCCGTGGTGCCGGGCGTGACACGGTGGCCGCGTGCGCGACTTCCGCATCGACATCCCCGAGCGCGACCTCGACGACCTGCGCGATCGTCTGGCGCGAACGCGCTGGCCGGACCCGGGCACGCTCGACGGCTGGGACCAGGGCGTCCCGCTCGACTATGCCCGGGAGCTCTGCGAGTACTGGCGCACACGTTACGACTGGCGCCGGGTCGAGGCGGAGATCAACGCGTGGCCGCAGTTCACCACCGCGCTCGACGGCGGCGGGGACGACTCCGTCCAGATCCACGTGCTGCACGCCCGGTCGCCGCACGCCGGGGCGACGCCGCTGCTGCTCACGCACGGCTGGCCGGGGTCGCTGGTCGAGTTCCTGGACGTGCTGCCGGCGCTCACCGACCCGCCGGACCCGGCCGACGCGTTCCACGTCGTGATCCCGACGCTGCCCGGCTACGGGTTCTCCGGCAAGCCCACCCGCACCGGCTGGGGCGTCGAGCGGATCGCCGTCGCCTGGGCGCAGCTGATGGACCGGCTGGGCTACGAGAAGTTCGCCGCGCAGGGCGGCGACTGGGGATCGGTGATCACGTCGTCGCTCGGGACGGCGGCGCCGGAGATGCTGCACGGCATCCACCTGACGATGCCGCTGGCGCCGAAGCCGGACGACGACGAGCACGTCCTCTCCCCCGAGGAGAAGGGCGACCTCAAGTTCTCCCAGGCGTTCTCCCGCTACGGCGGCGGCTACTCCGCCGAGCAGTCCACCCGGCCGCAGACCATCGGCTACGGGCTCGTCGACTCGCCGGTCGCGCAGGCCACCTGGATCGTCGAGAAGTTCTGGGACTGGTCGGAGTGCGCCGGGCACCCGGAGAACGCGATCAGCCGGGACCGCCTGCTGGACAACGTGATGCAGTACTGGCTGAACGGGGCGGGCGCGTCGTCGGCGCGGCTGTACTGGGAGTCGTTCAACCGCAAGCGGATGGACGACGTCGACGTCCCGACCGGGATCTCGCAGTTCCCGCACGAGATGGTGAAGCTGCCGCGGGCGTGGCTGGAGCGCCGCTACACCGACCTGCGCTGGTTCTCCCGGCCGTCCGTCGGGGGGCACTTCGCCTCGCTGGAGCAGCCGGAGACCTACGTCGACGAGGTACGCGGGTTCTTCCGGACCCTGCGCTGAGTGATCCTCCCGGGGCGGGGCCGCCGAGCGATCCGCCCGGGGCGGGGCCACAGCCGTAGCCGGGCGACGGCGTGCACCCGGGCGGGGCCGAGCGCGGCGGAGTCGGTGGAGCCGAACGGGTTGTCGCCACGGACGTCCCACCGGTCCCCCACCGGGTGCGACGCGCGCTTCACCGACAGCTGCCCGGGCCGGTCGTCCCAGGTCACGAGGGTGACGTCACCCGGGCGTACGGGTGCCCCGAACCGGACGAGAACGACGTCACCGTCGTGCAGAGCGGGCGACATCGAGGGTCCGCGCACCGTCACCCGACGCCACCGCACGACCGTCCTCCAGTGTGGATCTTCTCGCCGCGCCCGGTCTGCCACGGCCTCCTCACGAGGGTAGGGTCGGATCCGCCAGAACGATCATTCACCAGGGAGGACTTCATGCGGATGACCCGCATTCTCCGCCCGCGGCTGGAGGCCACCGCGCACTGCGACCTCCCCTGCGGTGTGTACGACCCGGCCCAGGCGCGTATCGAGGCCGAGTCGGTCAAGGCCATCCAGGACAAGTACCAGGGCAACGAGGACCCGGAGTTCCGGACCCGGGCCATCGAGATCAAGGAGCAGCGCTCCGACCTGGTCAAGCACCACCTCTGGGTGCTGTGGACCGACTACTTCAAGCCGCCGCACTTCGAGAAGTACCCGGAGCTGAACGAGCTCTTCAACAAGGCCACCAAGGCCGCGGGTGCCTCCGGCACGAAGGGGTCGACCGACCCCGCCACCGGGCAGGAGCTGCTGGACTACATCGCCCAGATCGACAAGATCTTCTGGGAGACCAAGCAGGCTGCCTGATCGCAGGCACTGAAGCGGCGCCGGCTGGGGGTTCCCGGTCGGCGCCGTTTCTCGTTACCCGGCTCTCCCGGACAGTCGCCTCCGCGGGACCGGAGCAGTCCGGCTGTGTGAGCAACAGCGACTCCGGTCACGGCATCGACGGTCCTGTCACACGACGCTGACGACGACGCCCGCGTCTTCCAGCGCAGACACCTGATCGGCAGGGGCCGCAGGCTCGGTGACGACCGCGTGCAGGCCCGAGACGGGAACGACGTGTGCGTACGCCGTACGGCCGATCTTGCGCGCGTCGGCGGCGACGATCACCCTGCGCGACGAGGAGACGCACGCCTTCTTGACCGCGGCATCGTCGAGGTCGTAAGCGGTGAGTCCGTCGGCTCCCTCGAGCCCGCAGCACCCGATGACGGCAGTGTCGAAGCGAAGCGCGGCAAGCGATGTGATCGTCAGCGGCCCCGCGAGAGCACCTTCACCTGGGCGGGGTTGACCCCCCGGAACCACGAGTGTGCACAACGCCGGCGCTCGCCCGAGAACCTCGATGGCCTGCAGCGACAACGGAACGACGGTGGTCGACCGCCCATGAAGCAGACGGGCGACTTCCAGGCAGGTGGTCCCGCTGTCGAGCAGCACGGATTCGCCGTCGGCGATCATCCCGGCCACTGCCGTCGCGATCCGCCGCTTGGCGTCGACCGCCTCCAGAGCACGGAGCACGAACGGCGGCTCGTCCCCGCGTAGAAGCAGGGTCCGAGCACCGCCTCGAACCCGCTCCAGCACCCCCTGCGCTGCCAACATGTCGAGATCTCGACGAACCGTCATCTCCGAGGCGCCGGTCAGCTCGGCCAGCCTCTGAACAGTGACGGTGCCCGCATCCCCCACCGCGCGTGCGATCGCCGCGTGACGGCCTGCGCTGCTCACGTCATGATTCAACACGTCGTCGTACCGAACAAGCAAGCTGTTCGTTTGGCGTCTTTACGAACAGAGACTCTGTTCGTAACGTGGCTCCGGTGAAGTCCTCGCTTCGAGCCGCCCGTGCGGTGACCTTCGCCTACTTCGTCCTGTGCGGGACCTTGATGGGGACCTGGGTGGTGCACATCCCGGCCATCGAGCAACGTGTCGGGATCGGTCACGCGGCGCTGGGCAGCATGCTGGTGCTCCTGGGCGTCGGCGTGTTCGTCGGCATGCAGGTCGCGGGCCGGATGATCGACCGGTTCGGCGCCCGACTCGTCGTCCCCGCAGGAGGTGTTGCGTCCGGGGCAGCCCTCGTCCTCCCCGGCATCGCCACCGACACCCGGGACCTGTCCATCGCACTACTGATCTTCGGCTTCGGCAACGGATGCCTCGACGTGGCGATGAACGCGCACGCCGTGCATGTCGAACGGGCCTACGGACGACCTCTCATGTCCTCGTTCCACGCCACCTTCTCCGTCGGTGGAGTGCTGGCATCCCTGCTGGCCTCCGCCGCAATCACCGCGGGGGTTGGCACTGCCACCTTGATGGTCACGATCGGAGGCACCGGTGCGCTGGTCGCCAGCCTGCTGTCTCGTGGACTTCTGCCCGCGGGAAAACCGGAGGACGTCACGCCGGAAGCGACGACCGACTCGCCGAGTGGGTCGAGGGCTCCTCGACGAATCTGGCTGCTTGCCGGACTGGCGATGATGACCATGCTGAGTGAGGGCGCCGCGAACGACTGGAGTGCGCTCCATCTCAAGGACACCTTTGGTGCCTCGACCACAGTCGCCGCGTTCGCCTTCGGCACGTTCGCATCGATGATGACGCTCGGACGGATGATGGCCGACCGGATCTCCGACCGGTTCGGCCCGGTCGCAGTGCTGCGTTACGGTGCCGCCTCGGCCGCGGTCGGCATCACGACTGCAGCCCTGGCCCCCTCGGTCCCGCTGGCGATCGCGGGATGGGGATTGTTCGGACTCGGCCTGTCCGGCTGCATTCCTCAGTTGTTCAGCGCAGCCGGGAACATCGACAGCACTGCGGGCGTCAACGTCTCACGCGTGGCCGGGATCGGCTACGTAGGCATGCTCGCGGGCCCCGCCGTCATCGGATGGCTCACTCACGTCGTTCCTCTCAACCACGCGTTGGTGCTGCTCAGCTTCCTCTGCGTCGTCTCGGCGAGCGCCGCCGGCATCGTGCGGACGAGATCCGGGCCCCTGCAACAGCAGGACACGCCACACCCACCGACCGGCACACGTCACCCCGGCGCTGGTGGGTCGGGGCCGATGTAGCCGTGCCCGGTCGGCGTGGTGGTGCGGACCCCGTCCGGGGTGCGCTCGACGGTCCATCCGGGTTGCTCGCGGACGTGGTTGTGGAACTCGCAGACCCCGCGTCCGTTGTCGAACTCGGTGCGCCCGTGATCCTCGGCCCGCTTCACGTGGTCGATGTGGCGGACCGGTGCGTCGCAGTACGGCTCGGTACACCGGTTCCGGCTCCGCGCCCGGATGAACGTGGCCAGCGGCCCGGTGAAGGTGCGTCGGCGGGAGTCACCACCGATGACGATCCCGTCCTTGGTGAGCAGCCGGCGCAGGTTCTTCTGCCCGGTGAGTTCGGTGAGCAGGTCGGCCGGGACGGGTCCGTAGCCCGGGATCTCGGCCGGGAGCGGGCTGTCCGGGTCCAGCAGCGCGGCCAGCGGCACCATGACCTGGACTTCGACGTCCACGTCGGTCGCGGTCGTCCTGCCGGTCAGCCGCTCGACCAGGGTGTCGGCCATGACCTGCGCCCGCGTACGCGTCAACGGCGCCGGGTCGCAGGACAGGTTCGTGAACGCCTTCTGCAACGCCGCCAGGCACGCAGCACCCTGGGCGACCGGCAGATACGCGGTCAGGAACGCCATCCCGTCGGTGGCCGGGCGCAGCGTCACCCGCCGCTCGGACTTCGCCTGCTCGGCACGGTGCCGGAACTTCTCCGGCGCGATCTCGGCGACCAGACGTCGCACCAGATCCCGCAGCCGGCCGATGCCGCGGCCGGTGAGGTCGTGCCCTGCCAGCCGGGCGTCGAGCAGGGCCTGGTCTCGGGCGGACAGGTCACCGGCAGCCGTGACGATGGCCGCGACCGTGTCCTCGGAGATCTCCCCGGCCACGAACAGTGCCCGTAGGTGGGTGAACCCGTCGTGGAGATCCCGGGCGACCCGCATCCGGGACCGCGCGGTGAACGGCGAGATCTTGCAGGCCATCCCGATCTGCGATGCCACGGAGCGTTCGAGCTTCTCCGGCTCGTCGGCGCCGGCAGCGATCTGGTTCGCCACATGCGTGCGGGCGAAGTGCCGCATCCGGGTCGCCCGCAACGCGGCCAGGGAGTTGTTGAGCGCGTCGAGCTGCTGGAGTTCGTCGACGAGTTCGGCCTCGGAGACGTCGGAGTCGCTGAGTGCCGCTTGTTCGATGGCGACCTGCATCAGGGCGTAGTCGACCCGCGGCACGCCAGGGTCACCGGTGTCGGTGACGGGTGGTTCCTGGACCGCGGTCATGCTGCCAGTGTACCGGAAATCGAACGAGTGTGCGAATTGCGTTCGCAATCGCAAACGCTGCGACCTGCAACGATGCTGCGACCGCCTCGATGATCACCACGGTCGTGACGAGGCGTTCGCCCAGCGACCGCCCCGTCACGAACGTGCCGATCACGAGCGTCGGAGGCGGTAGCGTCCGGAGCCCCACGAGAGGAACCACGATGCCCCAGATCAGCGTCGTCTCGGTCCCGGTCTCCGACCAGGAGCGCGCCCTGCGCTTCTACGTCGACACCCTCGGCTTCGACCTCGTGACCGACGCGTCGTGGGGCGACGGCATGCGGTGGGTCCAGGTCGCCCCGCCCGGCAGCACCGCGACGCTCGCCCTCGTCACCTGGTTCGACGAGATGCCGGCCGGGAGCCTGCGCGGGCTCGTCGTCGACGTCCCCGACCTCGACGCGGCGTACGGCGCGCTGCGCGAGCGCGGCCTGGACATCGACCCGCCCACCGAGCAGCCGGGCGGGCGGTTCTTCTTCGTCGCCGACCCGGACGGCAACCGGCTCAGCTTCCGGCTCGCCGGATCCTGAGCGCATCATCACCGGCGTGCGCACCCACGTCGCGCTGCTGCGCGGAGTCAACGTCGGCGGGACCGGCAAGCTCCCGATGGCCGAGCTGCGTGCGGCGCTGACCGCGCACGGTTTCGACGACGTCGCCACCTACATCCAGTCCGGCAACGTCGTGCTCGGCTCCCGCGAGACCACCGCCACGATCGCGGCCGCGGTCGAGACCATCCTCACGGCCATCTTCGGACTGAGCCGGCCGGTCGTCGTCCTGGATCGCGACGAGTACGCCGAGCTGATCGCGAACAACCCGTTCCCGCAGGTCACCGAGCCGAAGCAGCTGCACGCGATCGTCCGCGCCGACCCGGTCTCCCCGGACGACCGCACGGCCGTGCGGCGGGCCGCCGGCGCCGCGCGGGAGAAGGGATCGCCGGACGAGGCGGCCGTCGTCGGACGGGTGGTCTACCTGCACACACCGGACGGCATCGGGCGCAGCGCCCTGGGTGCGCGACTCACCTCCCGCAGTTCCGCCCCGGACGGTGGCGGGACCGCGCGCAACTGGGCCACCGTGCTGAAGCTGCGGGACCTGCTGCAGAGCTGACCTGCTGCAGTGCTGACGGCGCCGCGACCGGACGAACCGGTGCGGCGCCGTCGACGGTGGGCCGAGCTGCCAGAACGATCACCACCGGCGCCACCCACACTGCTGCAAGTGACTTGCAGAAGAGTACATCTGGCGACTCCCGCCGTCCACGCGTGCGGGCCGGGGATCGCGGGTACGCGGCTGTTGCGAGATAGTGGCAAGTGAATCTGCGCGGCAACCGCCGTGCAGCCACCGCGACTCAGGAGGTCGGACCCACCGATGGCCGAGTACACGCTCCCGGACCTGCCCTACGACTACGGCGCACTCGCCCCGCACATCGCGCCGGAGATCATGGAGCTGCACCACGACAAGCACCACGCGACCTACGTCAACGGGCTGAACTCGACGGTCGAGAAGCTGGCCGAGGCGCGTGAGAAGGACGACTTCGGTGCGATCGTCGGGCTCGAGAAGACCCTGGCGTTCAACCTGGGTGGTCACGTGAACCACTCGATCTTCTGGAAGAACCTCTCCCCCGAGGGCGGCGGCAAGCCCGACGGTGACCTCGCCGCCGCGATCGACGAGTGGTTCGGCTCGTTCGACGCGTTCCAGAAGCACTTCACCGCCGCCGCGACCACCATCCAGGGGTCCGGCTGGGCGATCCTGGCCTTCGACACGCTGGGTCAGCGGCTGCTCGTGCACCAGCTCTACGACCAGCAGTCGCAGCTGCCCGCGAACCAGATCCCGATCGCGATGCTGGACATGTGGGAGCACGCCTTCTACCTGCAGTACAAGAACGTGAAGCCGGACTACGTGAAGGCCTGGTGGAACGTCGTCAACTGGGACGACGCCGCCGAGCGCTTCGCCGCCGCCCAGGGCTGATCCCCCGGTCGCCGGGCCCGCCTCAGCTCCGCTGGGCGTCGGGCCCGGTGACCCCGGCGGCCCGCAGCAGCAGGTGCATCGCTGTGTCGACGGAGCGTTCGCGCACGTCGGAGCGGTCACCGGGCAGCCTCGGATCGCGCTCGATCACCTGCCCGTCGGCGGTGGTCACGCAGAAGCAGACGTAGCCGACGGGCTTGGCCTCGGTGCCGCCGTCCGGCCCGGCGACCCCGGTGATCCCGACGCCGGCGGTCGCACCGAACCGCTCCCGTGCCCCGTCGGCCAGCGCCCGGGCCACCTGCGGCGACACCGCGCCGTGCTCGGCGATCAGCTCCGCCGGCACGCCCAGCAACGCGGTCTTCGCCTCGTTGGAGTAGGCCACCACCCCGCCCGCGACGTAGGCCGAGGAGCCCGCCCGGTCCACCAGGCGCCCGGCGAGCAGGCCACCGGTGCACGACTCCCCCGTAGCGACCGTCCACCCGTTCCCGAGCAGCGCCGCGGCCAGCAGCTCGTCGGTGGTGGTGCCGTCGTCGCTGATCAGCTTGCGGCGGTGCCGCTCCAGCAGCGCCGCAGTCAGCCGGTCGGCGGCGTCCTGCGCCCCCGGCAGCGGGTGCAGGTCGACTTCCAGCTCCGAGCGGCGCAGGCACGTCGTCACCTCGACCCGGGACAGGTCCAGCTCGGCGCCGACCTCGCGCAGCGTCGCGGCGATCTCGGACTCCGGCAGCCCGGCGAAGCGCAGCATCCGCGGCTCCGGGACGCCTGCCCCGGCCAGCAGCCCGGCCAGCGGCGCCGACTCCAGCGCGGCCGGCCACATCCCGCGCAGCTCCCGCGGCGGGCCGGGCAGCACGGTGACCAGCGGACCACCCTCCCGGCGGACGACGAGGCCGGGCGCGGTCCCGACCGGCTCCAGCACGCTCGCCCCGCGCGGCACGCGGGCCTGCTTGGCGGTGGCCGCGTCGAGCGCCGGGCCGTCCCAGCCCGCCTTCGCGGCCCAGCCGGCCACGCGGGCGTGGATCCGGCCGCGCAGGTCGTCGTCGATCTCCATCGGGGCGCCGCAGAACTCCGCGACGACGTCGGCGGTCAGGTCGTCGGCGGTCGGGCCGAGCCCGCCGCTGGTGACGACGAGGTCGTCGCCGGCCGCGAACTCCAGCGCCGACCGCAGGTCCTCCGGCCGGTCGGACACGACCAGCACCCGGGTCACGACCGCGCCGAGCCGCCCGAGCTCGCGGGCCAGGAACGGGCCGTTGGCGTCGGAGACGGTGCCGGACAACAGTTCGCTGCCGGTGACGACGACCGTCGCGCGCGGCCGGGGATCGTGCGCGGTGCTCATGATCCGAACCTACCCCCGGCGCCGGGGACTGCACTTCGTTCGAGCGACCGCCGCGGTTCGCGGTTCGTGATGAGAGTTACATGGAGTAATGGTTTTCGGGTCTGTGGCCACTCTCAGTGCGGTCTCAGCAGCCATGCCGGACACTGTGCGTATGTCACCGGAGTCTGTGTCGGACGTGCCGACCTGGGTGGGCGAGCTGGACCGCTCCGCGCCGCTGCGCGAGCTGCAGGTCGACCCCGCCTACCGCGCGGCGCGTCTGCTGGTGACCGTGGCCGGGACCCCGCAGGGCCAGATCACCGTGCCGCTCGTCGACGGCCACGCCGCCGTCGACGCCCTCGCCGCGGCGATCGAGTCCCTCGGCCCCGCCGACGCCGTCGCGCCCGCCCCGGTGTCACACGAGCCGATCACCGTGGTCGTCCCGACCCGCAACCGGCCCGAGATGGTGGCCCGCTGCCTGCGCGCGGTCCTGGCCTCCGACCACCCCGCCCTGACCGTGGTCGTCGTCGACAACGACCCCGACGACGAACGCACCGCCCGCGCCGTGGCCGCCACCGGCTCCCCCCGGGTGCGCTACGTCCGCGAACCCCGCCGCGGTACCTCGGTGGGCCGCAACCGCGGCCTGGCCGAGGCCCGCACCGAGTACGTCGCCTTCACCGACGACGACACCGAGGTCGACCCCGCCTGGGCCTCCCGCATCGCCGGCGCCTTCGCCGCCGACCCCGACCTGGCCTGCCTGTCCGGGCCCGTGCTCGCCGCCCGCCTCGGCTCGCCGGAGGAGCGTGCCGCCGACGTCGCGCTGGCCTGGAACAAGGGCTTCACCCCACGCCGGTTCACCCTCGCCGACCCACCCGCGGACTCGCCGATCTTCCCGTTCTCCCCGGGCCTGTTCGGCATCGGCGCGAACATGGCCGTGCGCGCCACCCCCGCCCGCGCCGCAGGCGGCTTCGACGAGGCCATGGGCCCTGGCACCCCCACCAAGGGCGGCGAGGACTGCGAGTTCCTCGTCCGCATGATCCTGGCCGGACACGTACTCGGCTACGTCCCGGGCGCGTACCTGTGGCACCACCACCGCCCCGACCAGAACGCGCTCCGCCACCAGATGGAGGGCTACGCGATCGGGCTCGGGAGCTTCCTGGCCAAGGTCGCGCTGTCCCGCCAGGGCCGCGCCGCGGCCGTGCGCAGGCTGCCGGCCGCGGTCGCACGACTGCGGCACATCGCCGCCCGCGAGGCCGGGGCCGGTGACGCCGTCCCCGACGACGCCGACCAGACCCGCGCCCGCGGGCTGCTCACCGGCCCGCGCGCCTACCTGCGCTCGCGCCGCGCCGTCCGCCGCGCCGGGGGCTCGGTGCCGCCGCTGGTCCGCCGCGCGGTGTCCGGGCTGCGTCCCGCCGGCCGGACCGCGCCGGGTGGCCCCACAGCCGGCCGTACCGAGCCGGGCCGTACCGAGCCGAGCCGTACCGAGCCGAGCCGTACCGAGCCGAGCGGGGTCCCGGCTGCGCCGCCGGAGACCGACACCGAGATCACCGGACCGATCCCGCCGGTCGACTCCGGGCCCGCGGTCCGTGCCTGACGCCCCTGCACGCGCAGGCCGCGAAACACCACCGGCGAGTGACGTTTGTGCCTGCACCGACCGCACTCGTAGGGTGAGAGGCCGATCTGGCTAGGCTGGGTGGGGACCACACGAGCGGCGCGTCGAGCAGTGGCGGCCGGTCGTCACGGACGGTGATGCGTCGTAGTACGACGTCGGATCCGCTCGTCCGCGACTTGTCGAGGGAGCACGGTGCAGATGAGCAGTGAGACGCCCACCGGTGTGGGGGAGGATCAGGGCCCCGACATCGGCGAGGTCGTCCGCTTCGAGGTGTCCACCCACGGTGACGCCGTGGTCGTCGGCGTGTACGGCGAGGTCGACACGATGACCGCCCCGGTCCTGACCGAGCGGATCTCCGAACAGCTCGGCCGGGCGTCGCTGCTGGTCGTCGACCTGTCCCCGGTGACGTTCCTCGGGTCGGCCGGGCTGGCCGCGCTCGTCGAGGGCAAGGAGAACGCCGAGAAGGCCGGCATCCGGCTGCGGCTGGTGTGCGGCTCGCACGCGGTGACCCGCGCGCTGGAGGCGACCAACCTCATGTCCCTGTTCGACGTGGCCGGCAGCGCCCAGGAGGCGCTCGGCTCGGCCTGACCGCCCTGGAGGCGTATGGGTGCCTGGTGGCCCCCGCGGTCTTCAAAGCCGACGTGGTCGAGCATCTCGGCCAGGCGGGTTCGATTCCCGTCCGCCTCCGCCAACTTCCTCCCGTGACCTCTTCCGCCGCATCCACGCTCCCCACCCCCGCCGCGTCGACGGCCGGGGCGGTCCGGCAGGGCCTGTGGACCGCCGGTGAGGTCGCCGAACGGGTTCTCACCGCCGACGGTGCCCCGCACGCGACGCTGCTGCGGGTCGACCCCGAGCCGCTGCGGGCCGCCGCCGGTGCCCTCGACCGGCGCGCCGACCGGTTCGCGCTGCCGCTGGCCGGGGTCCCGGTCGCCGTCGAGGACGGCATCTCCGTCGTCGGGCGCGGCGACGAGCCGGTCCGCCGGCTCCGCGGCGCCGGGGCGCTGGTCGCCGGGCGGACCCGCACCGCCGAGTTCGGGCTCGGCTCCGACGGCTCCCCGGGCGGCCGGGCCGCGGCCGCCGTCGTCGCCTCCGGGCGCGTCGCGCTCGCCATCGGCATCGACGGCGACGGGGCCCTGCGCGCCGCAGCGTCCACACTCGGGCTGGCTGCCCTCAAACCCGGACGCCGGGTCCTGCCGCTGCCCGCGGGCGCCGACCGCCGCTGGGCCGGGCTCGCCGAGACCACGCTCGTCGGTACCGCGCCCGACGACCTCACCGCCGCCCTGGCCGCGCTGTCGGTCCCCGCACCCGCCGGGCGTGCCCGCACGCCGGCCCCGGCGCCCGTCGCTCCCGCGGAGCCGCTGGGCACGCTCGCCTGCTCGCTGCGCACCGGGCGCACCCACCGTGCCGACCCGGACGCGGCCGCCGCCGTGCACGCCGCGCTGCAGGCCCTCGCCGCACACGGGCTGCGGCTGCTCGCCGACGACCCGCCGTACCGGGCGCTGCTGGGCGTGCACACCGCGCGGCGGCACCGGGCCGGGCTCGCCCGCAACGTCGAGGACCTCGGGCTGGGCACCGCCGAGCTCCCCCGCGCCGCGCGCTCCGAGGCCCGCCGCGGGCGCCGCGTCCGGCGCCTCGGCGGCCTGCGGCCCGCGACACCGGGCACCTGGCGCCAGCGTGTGCTGGACCGGCTCGACGAGGTCGGCGCCGACGCGATCCTGCTGCCCGCCCCCGGCGGCCCGGACGCCGCAGGCACCACCGGCTACGCCGCGTGGAACCTCGCCGGGCTGCCGTCGCTGGTCACCCCGGCCGTGGAGGGCTGCGTGCAGCTCGTCGGGCGGCCTGGATCGGAGCGGCGACTGCTGGCGACCGGGGCGCTGCTCGGCCGACGGCCGGCCTGACTCACCCGGCCCAGCGGCCGGTCGCGAAGAACTCGTCGAGGGTCGCCCGGTACGGCGCGAGGTCGAGGCCCTGGGCGGCGACCCAGTCGTCGTCGTAGTAGCTGTGCCGGTAGCGCTCGCCGCCGTCGCAGATCAGGGTGACCACGCTGCCCCGCCTGCCCTCCCGCAGCATCTCCGCGACGATCCCGTACACGCCCCACAGGTTCGTCCCGGTGGAGCCGCCGGTGAACCGGCCGGTGCGTTCCCGCAGGTGGCGGACGGTGGCGATGCCGGCTGCGTCGGGCACCGGGATCATCCGGTCGATCACCGACGGCACGAAGCTCGGCTCCATCCGCGGCCGCCCGATGCCCTCGATCCGCGACGCCGTCCCCGTCTCGAACGCCGGGTCGCCCGCGGTCCAGCCGGGCAGGAACGCCGAGCCCTCCGGGTCGACGACCGCCAGGCGCGTCGGCAGCCTCCGGTAGCGCAGGTAGCGCCCGATCGTCGCCGACGTCCCGCCGGTCCCGGCACCGACGACGATCCACTCCGGCACCGGGTGCGGCTCCTCGGCCAGCTGGCTCAGGATCGACTCGGCGATGTTGTTGTTGCCCCGCCAGTCGGTGGCCCGCTCGGCGTAGGTGAACTGGTCCAGGTAGTGGCCGCCGGACTCCGCCGCGAGGCGCTCGGCCTCGGCGTAGACGGCACCGCCGTGCTCGACGAAGTGACAGCGCCCGCCCTCGCGCTCGATCAGCGCGACCTTCTCCGGGCTGGTCGTCCGCGGCATCACGGCGACAAACGGGACGCCGATCAGCCGCGCGAAGTAGGCCTCGGACACCGCCGTCGAGCCGGAGCTGGCCTCGACCACGGTCGTGCCGTCGGTGATCCACCCCGACGCCAGGCCGTAGAGGAACAGCGAGCGGGCCAGCCGGTGCTTGAGGCTGCCGGTGGGGTGCACCGACTCGTCCTTGAGGTAGACCTGCACGCCCCACTCGTCGGGCAGGTCGAGGACGTGCAGGTGGGTGTCGGCGGAGCGGTTCGCGTCGGCCTGGACCCGGCGCATCGCCTCGTCGGTCCAGGCGCGGGTACGAGCACACGAACGGTCGACCGGCTCCACCGGTCCGACCCTAGACGTGGACCAGCCCGGTCCCCTCGGTCACCGTCCCGATCACCGCGGCACCGTGGCCCTGCTCGCGCAGCCGCGCGACGGCGGCCTCGGCGGCGTCGGGGGCAGCGCCGAACAGCAGCCCGCCGGAGGTCTGGGCGTCGGAGAGCAGGATCAGCTCGTCGTCGGAGGCGCCCGCGCGCACGATCCGGTCGTCGATCCACTGCCGGTTGCGCAGCGTCCCGCCGGGGACCACGCCGTCGGCGATCAGCTCCCGGACCCCGGGCAGGGTCGGGACAGCGGCGACGTCGACGGTCGCGTCCACCCCCGACGCCACGGTCATCTTCGTCAGGTGCCCGAGCAGGCCGAACCCGGTGACGTCGGTGCAGCCGGTCGCGCCGGAGCCGACGGCCGCGGCCGAGGCGTCGGCGTTCGGGGTCAGCATCGCCGCGACCGCGGCGTCGACGTCGGCCGGGACGCCCCGCTTGACCGCGGTGGAGATGACGCCGATGCCGATCGGCTTGGTGAGCACCAGCGCGTCCCCGGGGCGCAGGCCGGCGTTGGTCAGCACCCGCTCCGGGTGCACCTCCCCGACGACGGCGAGGCCATACTTGGGCTCCGGGTCGTCGATGGTGTGCCCGCCGACGACGGCGAACCCGCAGGCCCGGCCCACGTCGGCGCCGCCGGTGAGCACCTCGGCGAGCACCTCGGGGCCCAGATCGTTCGACGGCCAGCACACCAGGTTCAGCGCGAACAGCGGTGTGCCGCCCATCGCGTAGACGTCGGAGACGGCGTTGGTGGCGGCGATCGCGCCCCAGGTGCGCGGGTCGTCGACGATCGGGGTGAAGAAGTCGGTGGTCGCGACCAGCGCGCGGTCCGCGGAGAGCTTCCAGACCGCGGCGTCGTCGCCGGTGTCGGTGCCGACGAGCAGGTCCGGGTGCGACGGCGGCGTGACGTTCTCCAGGACGCCGGCCAGCTGGCCGGGCCCGAGCTTGCAGCCGCAGCCGGCACCGTGGCTGAACTCGGTGAGCCGGCGCTCGGTGGTTCCGCTGCTGGTCATGGGGTCCTCCGGTGGTGCGCGTGCGTCGGTGCCGGGATCGGTACGGGTGACCGCGACCGTACTCGCGCGGGCGCCCGGGGCGCCGTACCCTTCGCGGTGACCGCGCCCGGGCCGTGCCAGGAGAGGGGAACCGCGTGACGAAGCCGGTGGACGACGTCCGCGACGGACCTCACCGTCCGGCTCACCGCTGCCGAGCGCGCCCGCGACCGCGCCGAGCAGGCCCGTGCCGAGGCCGAACGTGCCCGCGACGACGCCCAGCTCCGCGCCGACGAGCTCGCCGCCGCCCTGGACGACGCCCGCGGGCAGCCGGCCGAGACGTTCGGCGTGCGCACCGACCGGATCCTGCGGATGGCCGAACACGATGCCGCGCAACGGGTCCGGGCCGCCGAGCAGGACGCCGAACGGATCGTCGCCGAGGCCCGCGCCCGGGCCGAGGAGATCGTCGCCGACGCCGGGTCCGAGGTGGAGCGGCAGCACGCCGCCGGTGCCGCGGCCCGCCGGGACGGTCAGCTGGTCGCCGACGCCGCCGCGTCGATGCACGAGCACGTGGCCCGCCGCCGGGCCGCGGTCCGCGACGAGCTGGCGCGGCTGCACGCGCTGATCGGGACCGAGCTGGGGAACCTGGACGGGCCGTCGGCTCCCGGCGCACCGCGGCGGACGGGGCACTAGCCTGCCCGGGTGACCACCGCACGCCCCGCGGGCGCCGCGGACCCGCGCCGCCGCGTCCCCCGCACCGACGCCGTCCTCGCCGACCCCGACCTGGTCGCCGCCGCCGCGCGGCTCGGCCGAGACCGCGTCAAGCAGGCCGTGACGGCCGCCCAGCAGCGGGCCCGCACCGGCGTCGTCGCCCCGGAGGACGTGGCCGCGGACGCCCTGGCCGCGCTGCCCGCCGCCGCGACGTCGATCCGGCCGGTGCTCAACGCGACCGGCGTCGTCGTGCACACCAACCTGGGCCGCGCCCCGCTCTCCGACGCCGCCCGCGAGGCGCTGCAGGTCGCCGCGGGCACCTGCGACGTCGAGCTGGACCTGGCCACCGGCCGGCGCGGCCGCCGCGGCACCGGTGCCGTCGACGCGCTGCGCGCCGCCGTCCCCGCCGCGACCGGCGCGTGGATCGCCAACAACGGCGCCGCCGCGCTCGCCCTGGTCTGCGCCGCGCTCGCCGGGACCGGCAAGGAGATCGTCATCTCCCGCGGGCAGCTCGTCGAGATCGGCGACGGGTTCCGCATCCCCGAGCTGATCGAGTCCACCGGCGCGCGGCTGCGCCCGGTCGGCACGACCAACCGCACCCACCTGCGCGACTACGCCGAGGCGATCGGCGAGGACACCGCGTTCCTGCTGCACGTGCACCCGTCGAACTTCGTGGTGCGCGGGTTCGTGCGCGACGTCGGCATCGCCGAGCTGTCCGGGCTGGGCCCGCCGGTCGTCGCCGACATCGGGTCCGGGCTGCTGACCCCGCACCCGCTGCTGCCCGACGAGCCGGACGCGCAGTCGGCGCTGGTCGCCGGGGCCGACCTGGTCACCGCGTCCGGGGACAAGCTGCTCGGCGGCCCGCAGGCCGGGCTGCTGCTCGGCGGCGGGGAACGCGGCGGCGGGCTCGTCGAGACGGTGCGCCGGTTCCCGCTGGCCCGGGCGATGCGCGTCGACAAGCTGACCCTGGCCGCGCTGGAGGCCAGCGTCGCCGGTCCCCCGACCCCGGTCGCCACCGCGCTGGACGCCGACCCGGCCGCGCTGCGCGCCCGCGCCCGCGACCTCGCCGCCACGCTGGCCCGCGACGGGATCGACGCGGTCGCCGTGGACACCGTCGGGGGCGTCGGCGGCGGCGGCGCGCCCGAGGTGGAGCTGCCCAGCGCCGCGGTGTCGCTGCCCGAGCACCACGCCGAGGCGCTGCGCGCCGGGGACCCGCCCGTCCTGGGCCGGGTCGCGGACGGCCGCTGCCTGCTCGACCTGCGCGCGCTGCCGCCGTCGGCCGACGCCGAGCTGGCCCGCGCCGTACGGGGCGTGTGACCGGTGCACGTCCTCTGCACCGCCGGGCACGTCGACCACGGCAAGTCCACACTGGTCCGCGCACTCACCGGCATGGAGCCCGACCGCTTCGCCGAGGAGAAGCGCCGCGGCATGACCATCGACCTCGGCTTCGCCTGGACCGATCTGCCGGGAGCCGGGACGGTCGCGTTCGTCGACGTCCCCGGGCACGAGAAGTTCGTCGGCACCATGCTGGCCGGCGCCGGGCCGGTCCCGGCCGCGATGTTCGTCGTCGCCGCGGACGAGGGGTGGATGCCCCAGTCCGGGGAGCACGCCGACGCCCTCGCCGCCGCCGGGCTGGAGCACGGGTTGCTCGTGATCACCCGCAGCGACCTGCTCGACCCCGACCTCGCCCTGGCCGACGCCCGGGAGGAGCTGGCCGCACGCGGGCTCGGCGGCTGGCCGTCGGTCGCGGTCTCGGCCACCACCGGCGCCGGGCTCGACACGCTGCGCGCCGCGCTGACCGACCTGGTCGCCGCGCTGCCCGAGCCCGAGCCCGACGCCCCCACCCGGCTCTGGGTGGACCGCGCGTTCACCGTCCGCGGCGCCGGGACGGTGATCACCGGGACGCTGCCGACCGGGCGGATCGGGCCCGGCACCGAGCTGGAGCTCGACGGCGAGGGCGGCCGGTTCCCGGTGACCGTGCGCGGCGTGCAGGAGCTGAACGAGCCGGTCGAGAATGCCTCGGCCGTCGCGCGGGTCGCGCTGAACCTGCGCGGACTGCCCCGCGACGACGTCGCCCGCGGCGACGCACTGCTCACCCCCGGCGCGTGGCCGGTGGCCCGCGAGCTCGACGTCCGGCTGCACGGCATCGGGCGCCCCGCCGAGATGCCCGACGGCCCGACCGGGCTGACCCTGCACGCCGGCTCGGCCGCGGTCCCGGTGCGGGTGCGGCCGCTGGGCACCACCGACGACGGCGAGGTGATCGTCCGGCTGCGCCCGGACCGGCCGCTGCCGCTGCGGATCGGGGACCGGGCGGTGCTGCGCGACCCGGGCGCGCGCCGCGTCGTCGCCGGGGCCACCGTGCTCGACCCGGACCCGCCGCCGCTGCGCCGCCGCCGGGGTGCCGCGAAGGCCCGTGCCCAGGAGCTGGCCGGGGCCACCGGCGTTCCGGACGCCGACGCCGAGCTCACCCGCCGCGGCGTCGCGCGGGCCGCGGACCTGGTGCGGATCGGTGTCCCGCGCGCCGACGTCGACGACCTCGCCACCCGGGTGCCCGGTGCCGCCGGCTGGCTGCTGACCGCCGGTCGGGCCGCCGAGGCCGTGGCCGCCCTGGACCGCGCCGTCGCCGGGCAGGACCCGCTCGACCCCGGGGTCCCGCTCGCCGCCGCGCGGCGCGCCGCGGACCTGCCGGACGCCGCACTGGTGCCGGCCGTGCTCACCGCGGCGGGGTCGTCGCTGGTCATCCGGGACGGACGGGTCCGCTCGGCCGCCGACGCTCCCCCGCCCGACGAGCTGCTGCGCGCCGCCGCCGCGGTCCGCGCCGACCTGGAGGCCGCGCCGTTCACCGCACCGAACGCCGACCGCCTGGCCGAGCTGGGCCTGGGCGCCAAGGAGCTGGCCGTGCTGGAACGGGCCGGGGAGCTGCTGCGGGTGGCCCCGGACGTCGTGCTGGCTCCGGACGCCGAGGACCGGGCCGTCGAGGTGCTGCGCGGGCTGGGGCCGACGTTCACCCCGGCCGACGTGCGCACCGCGCTGGGCACCAGCCGCCGGGTCGTCGTACCGCTGCTGGAGCTGCTGGCCAAGCGGGGCCGCACCGTCCGGACCCCCGACGGCGATCACCGGCTCCGCTGAGCCGGATCGGAGACGGCCCCGACTGGCGAGCCGCGGTTGCGGTCCCTAACGTCGACCCAATGACCGAATCCGGACGCCCCGCCGGCCCACCGGACGGGCAGCGCGTCGCAGCACTGCGCACCGACTCGCTGCTCCCCGACCCGGACTCGGACCCGGAGGCCGCCTTCGCCGACGGCCGCGAATCCGGCGACAGCCTCACCCTGGAGACGACCGAGCCCGCCGAGGGCGTCGTGGTGGTCGCCGTGGCCGGCGAGCTGGACATGCTCACCGCTCCCGAGCTGCGCCACGAGCTCGCCGACCGGATCCCGCGGTCGTCGCTGGTCGTGCTGGACCTCGACGGCATCCGCTTCCTCGGCACCAGCGGGCTCGCCGCGCTGATCGAGCTGCGCGAGCTGGCGCACCGCAACGGCGTCGAGCTGCGGCTGGCCTGCACCGAGCGACGGGTGCTGCGCCCGTTGAGCATCGCGGGCCTGCACCACCTCTTCGACATCCACGACGACGTCCCGGCCGCCCTCGACTCCTGATGTGACCCGGATCACATGACGTGGAGGCAACCTCGGCCCCGGTGACCGCACCCACGCCGACAGCACCTCCGACCAGGGCCGATGGTCCCGGTACGGACGTACGGCCGGGCCCTCCCCCTGCCCCGACACCGCCCCCTAACACCTCGCCACGCCGCGCGCACGTTTGGCCGGAACCCCGCTCGGGAATCGCCAGCCGACGCGAGAACCCGGAATCGCCGGGGCCCCGATCGACGAGGTGAGCACGTGAGCGACGTTTCCCGGCTTCCCGGTCCGATGGACGACGTGTGGGAGTGGCAGCGGCTCGGCAGCTGCCGCGGCATGGACAGCGCGGTGTTCTTCCACCCGGACGGCGAGCGCAACCCGTCCCGGTCCCGTCGTACCGAGGCCGCCAAGCAGGTGTGCCGGGGCTGCCCGGTGCTCCAGCAGTGCCGCCGCTTCGCCCTCGCCAGCCGCGAGCCGTTCGGCGTCTGGGGCGGCCTGGGCGAGTCCGAGCGCCGCGCGATCCTGGAGCGCCGCGACAGCGAGCACACCGGTCTCGTCGCCGCCGTCTGACCCACGCCGACGTCCGACCCACCAGGCGCTCTCCCACACGGCCCGTCCCGCCCCGGGGCGGGCCGTTCGTGCGTCCGGGGTCAGCTGCGGCAGTGCTGCATGCCGGTGTGCTCCCGGTCCAGCCCGTCGCGGCCGGGGCCGGAGGTGTACGGGGCGGACGTGCCGAAGCCGCCGCCGTCGCTGCCCAGCGGACGGTAGGGCAGCACGGGCAGGCCGTAGATCCGGGCCACCCGGCGCACCGCGCGGCGCACGACCGCGATCTCCGGGTCGGCCACCGGGCCGGCCGCCTCGGGGGCGACGCAGAACGTGTCGTCGTCGGGGTCGAAGCCGACCAGCTCGGACAGCGCCGCGACCAGATCCGGCTCGTCGCCGTCCTGCACGGCCCAGCGCAGGCCGAGGCGGTGCAGCCGGACCCGCTCGGGCGCGAGCGCGGCGCCGGCGGGGCCGGGCCCGTCGACCGGGATCGCGGGGGCATCGCCGCGGTCACCGGCGCCGTCGGCCGTGTCGCCGGTGTCGTCGGTGTCGCCGGTGTCGTCGGTGTCGTCGGCTGTCTCGTCGTAGTCGTAGTCGTCGTCGGCGTAGTCCTCGGCATCCACCGGGGTCACGAGCCGCCGGTCACCCGCCGGGTCCCGGCGGACGACGAGCACGTCGGTCTCGCCGGCGCTGCCCGACAGCGCGGCCAGCGTCGTGCCGGTCCGGGCCACCTCGGCCTCGGTGAGTGCGACGGCGACCAGCCGGCGCGACCGGTCATCCCGCTGCCCCACGCCCATCACGCGCCTCCCCCACCTGCTCCTGCGACGTTCCTGCCGTCGGAGGAAGTACACCTGCTCCGGGGGCCGGAGCGCGCCCTGGATCGACCCCCGTTCGGACGAGTGGGGTCTTGCGCTCCGTGAGCGGGGCCGCTGCCGCGACCGCCACCCGGACGAACATCGGGCACCCCGCCCGGCGCGATCATGCCGCGTCGGGTGGTCGCCGCGCGGGGTCCGGCGGTCGGACGGGCCCGGTCAGCCCCGGTGCCGACCGCCCGCCGTGCCCGGGCCGCCCCGTTCGCCGACGTCCTGCTCGTCGACCCGTACCGCGAGCAGGGCGACGTCGTCGTCGAGCCGTTCCGGGAGGCAGACCTCCAGCAGCCGCTCCACCACCGTCTCCGGGTCGGCACCGACCGGGAGCCCGGCGAGGGTCTCCTCCAGCAGCGTCGTGCGGGCGTCGGCGTCCTCACCGACGATGTCGGTGAGCCCGTCGGTGTAGAACACCACCAGCGTCCCGGGGGCGACGGTCATCGACGCGTCGTCGCGGTGCGCGCCGGCGGCGTGGCCGAACTCGGGCACCGCGCCGAGCATCGGCGAGCGGTGTTCCTCGAGCCGGACCAGGGAGCCGTCCGGGCAGCGCAGCAGCGGCGGCGGGTGCCCGGCGTTGGCGTAGGTCAGGGTCCGCGAGCCGTCGGCCTGTGGGGGTTCGAGGCGCACGTAGACCGCGGTCGCCATGGCCGCGATGTCGAGCCCCTGGACGAGCTGGTCGCAGCGGTCGAGCACCGGGCCAGGGCCGTCGCCGCCCCAGGCGTAGGACCGCAGGACACCGCGCAGCTGGCCCATCGCCGCCGCCGCGGACAGGTCATGCCCGACGACGTCGCCCACCGCCGCGCCGACGGCACCGTTCGGCATCGGGAGCACGTCGTACCAGTCCCCGCCGACCTGGTTGCCGTCCGCGCCGACCAGGTAGCGGGCCGCCACCGACAGCCCGGGTACATCCGGCAGCGCCGGGAGCAGGCTGTGCTGCAGCGTCGCCGCGGCCTCGCGCTCCACCTCGTAGAGCCGGGCGTTGTCCACGGCCAGCCCGGCCCGGCCGGCCAGGTCGGCAACCAGGTGCAGGTCACGCTGGGTGTAGCGGCGGCCGTAGGGGTACTGGGTGTAGAGCGTGATCAGCCCGAGCGCGCGGCCGCGACCGCGCAGCGGGACCACCATCGCCGAGCGCAGCCGCAGCGAGTCGTAGTCGCCCGCGGTGTCCGGGTCGCCCGGATGCGCGTCCGCGCCGTCCTCGGGCAGGCCCCCGACCAGGTAGGGGCGGCCGTTGCGGATCGCGGCGACGGCCTGCTCCTCGACCTGCGCCAGCCGCAACGGGCCGGTGCGGCCCAGCAGCTTCTCGTCGTCGGCGGCGCGGGCAGCGGCCGCCATCCGTTCCCGGTTCCGCCCGTCCGGGACGTCGAGCAGGTCGACCGTGCACAGGTCCGCAAGCTCCGGCACGACGATCGACGCGAACCGGGTGCAGGCGTCGGCGACGTCGAGCGCCGCGGTCATCTGGGTGGTCGCCTCGGCCAGCAGCTGCAGCTGCGCCCGGGCCTCCTCGGCGTCGGCCAGCGCCGCCCGCCGCTCCTGCTCGACCACGACCCGCTCGGTCACGTCGTTCTGCACGCCGACGAAGTTGACCAGCGCGCCGTCCCCGTCGTGCACCGGGGAGATCGTGATCTGGTTCCAGAAGGCGGTGCCGTCGCGCCGGTAGTTCAGCAGCACCTCGGTGATCGGCTCCTGCGCGCGCAGCGCCTCCCGCATCCGGCGGACGCTGCCGCGGTCGGTGTTCGGGCCCTGCAGGAACCGGCAGTTCCGGCCGACGACCTCGTCGAGCGGGTAGCCGGTCAGCCGGGTGAAAGACGGGTTCACCCAGGCCAGCGGGTCGTCCTCGCGCAGCGGGTCGGAGATCGTGAACGACATCTCGGTCGCCAGCACCGCCCGGTCGCGCAGGAACTCGATGCTGCTGCGCCCCTGCGGGCCGTCGGGGTGGGAGTCGGCCAGCGGCAGCAGCACCGCCAGCGCCCGGGCGGCCGGGCGCGCCCCCTCGGGGTCCAGCGCGTCCTCCAGCGGGAAGCCGGTGACCCACACCAGCGTCGTGCTCGCCGTCGAGCCCGCGGCCCCCGAGTCCGCGGCCGCGCCGGTCGCGTCCGGCAGCAGGCCCGGGCCGTGAACGGCCACCGGCACCCCGGAGACGGTCTCCCCCGCCGCCACCTGCGCCAGCGGCGACTCCTCGCCGGTCCAGGCGGTGCCGTCCAGGTCGGTCAGCCGGACCGCCTCGGTCCATTCCGCGACGCCGATCGGCAGGCGGATCGGGTCCCGGGACAGCTCGATGGCGGTGGCGTTGGCGTAGACGATCCGGCGCTCGGCCACGTCGATCATCAGGACGGCGACCTGCGAGCCCGCGCGCACGTGCGGCATCGCGGGCGTGCTCGGCTGCTCACCGAGGGACTCGGTGGAGGTCGCGACGGCCTGGTCGACCGCACGGTCCACCGCGTCGCCGGGTGGCCCGGCCGCGCCGGCTGTTCCGAGGTCGTGGTCCCAGGTCACGCCGCGAGCGTAGGGGCTGGTGCCGCGAGACGCTCCCGCACCGGCCGGTATCGTCTCGGCCGAGATCCCGCCGAGCCCGGCACCCGAGTGCCGGTTCGCCCGGGCCCACCATCCGTCAAGCAGCGGCGGATCCGTGCCCGCGCCCCCTGCCAGGAGGTGACACCGTGCCCGGACCCGTCCCGGCCCCACCGTCGGGTGACGACGGTGAGACCAGCGACCTCGGCGTCGCGCTGACCACCCCCCGTCCGGGGATCACCGTGCTCGCCGTCAGCGGCGAGGTCGACACGCTCACCGCGCCCCAGCTGTCCGCAGGCCTCGACGAGCTCTTCCGGGCCGGCGGGGACGACGCGCTCGTCGTCGACCTCGGGGGGGTCACGTTCCTCGCCTCCAGCGGCCTGGGCGCGCTGATCCACGCCGCCCGGCGGGCCGGACGCGACGACCGCAGGCTCCACGTCGTCGCCACCGCGCGCGCCGTGCTCCGTCCGCTCGAGGTCACCGGCTCCGACCAGCTGTTCACCGTGCTGCCCCGGCTCGACGACGTCCCCGCCGCCGGCGTACCGGCCGCGGACCGATAGGCCCCCGGTACTGCGACGACGGCCGCGGCGCGCCATGATCCCCCGGTGACCGGCGCCCCCACGCCGTGACACCACCGACCCCCCGGACGAGAAAGGACAGCGCGTGGCCCAGGAGAGCTTCCCGAGCGATTCCAAGGAGGGCGGCGCACCCGGGTCCGCCGCCGTCGAGATCCGCACCGCGGCCCGCGCGGCGCTGATCCCGACCGTGCGTGCGGTCGCCTCCGACCTCGCCGCCCGCGCGGACTTCGACCTGGACGCGATCTCGGACCTGCGGATGGCCGTCGACGAGGCGTGCGCGACGCTGGTCGGGCTCGCCACGAAGGACTCCCGGCTGAGCTGCACCTTCGACCTGCACGGGGACCGCATCGACGTCGTCGCCGAGGTGCAGACGGGCCCCGAGGCCGAGCTGCCGACCGACAGCTTCGGCTGGCGGGTGCTGCAGACCCTCGCCGACCAGGTGTCGGTCGAGTCCGGCGAGGAGGACACGGGCGGATCCACCCTCACCATCCGGCTGCACAAGCTCGCCGGGCCGGGCCTGTGACGGCAGACCCCGAGTACGGCCACCTCACCCCGGTACTCGCCGAGTACGCGGGCCTCGCCGAGGACGATCCCCGGCGCGAGGAGCTGCGCGGCAGGCTGGTCACCGGCTACCTGCCCGTCGCCCAGCACATCGCCCGCCGCTTCGCGCACCGCGGTGAGCCGCTCGACGACCTCACCCAGGTCGCCACGGTCGGGCTGATCAACGCGATCGACCGGTTCGACCCGGACAAGGGCGGCGAGTTCTTCTCCTTCGCCGTGCCCACGATCTCCGGCGAGGTGCGCAGGCACTTCCGGGACCAGAGCTGGTCGATGCGCGTGCCGCGGCGGCTCAAGGACATGCACGTGTCGATCAACGGCGCGGTGTCCGAGCTGTCCCAGACCCTGGGCCGCGCGCCGAAGCCGTCGGAGATCGCCGAGCGGCTGGACCTGCCGGTGGCCGAGGTGCTCGAGGGCCTGGAGGCCGCGGAGGCCTACCGCAGCTCGTCGCTGGACGAGATGCTGTCCTCCGAGGAGGGCGGCGCGACCGTCGGCGAGCTGGTCGGGGACGCCGACGCCGAGCTCGACCGCGTCGACTACCGCGAGTCGCTGCGCCCGCTGCTGTCGGAGCTGGCGCCCCGCGAGCGCACCATCGTGATGCTGCGCTTCTTCGGCAACCAGACCCAGACCCAGATCGCGAACGAGGTCGGCATCTCCCAGATGCACGTCTCCCGGCTGCTCGCCCAGACCCTCGACCGGCTGCGCGACCGGCTCGACGGCGACGACCGGGCCCTGTAGCGGTGGGCGCCGCGGACGTGGGTGTTCCCGAGCACGTCCTGGTCGTCGGTGCCGGGCTCGGCGGCCTGCGCACCGTCGAGGACCTGCGCCGCGCCGGCTACGAGGGCCGGATCGGTCTGGTCGGCGCCGAGGACGCGCTCCCCTACGACCGGCCGCCGCTGTCCAAGCAGTACCTGGCCGGTGAGCGGGACCGCGCGGCGATCGACCTGACGACCGCCGACGACCTCGACGAGCTGGGTGTCCGCCTCCACCTCGGCCGCGCCGCGGTCGCGCTGCGGCCCGGAGCGGACGGCCACGAGGTCGAGCTCGACGACGGCAGCGCCCTGCACGCCGACGCCGTCGTCCTGGCCGTCGGTGCGGCCGCCCGGGCACCCGACGGCGGGGCGGGGGTGCACGTGCTGCGCACCGCGGACGACGCCGGGACGCTGCGCGCGGCGCTGGCCACGGCGTCGTCGCTGCTGGTCGTCGGTGCGGGGTTCGTCGGCGCCGAGGTCGCGAGCACCGCGACGGCGGCCGGGATCCCGGTGACCGTGCTCGAGGCCGCGCCGGTGCCGCTGGCCCGGGCGCTGGGCGCGCAGGTCGGGGCCCTCGCCGCACGGCTGATGACCGAGGGTGGGGTGGACCTGCGCTGCAACGCCCGGATCACGGCGCTGTCCGGGACAGGGGCGGAGTCGGCCGACGGCAGCACCGTGACCGCCGACGTGGTCGTCGCCGGGATCGGCACCCGGCTCGACCTGGGCTGGCTCGACGGGACCGGTGTGGATCTCTCCGGGGGCATCCCGTGTGACACGCGCGGCCGCGTCGAGGGACTGGACGGGGTGTGGGCCGTCGGCGACGCCGCCGCCTGGACCGACCCGGTGCACGGCGACCGGCCGCGTCACGAGCACTGGACGTCGGCCACCGACCAGGCCGCCGCCGTCGCCCGGGACATCGCCGGGGACGTCGCCGGCGCGGGGCTCCCGCCGCAGGCCGTGCCCTACGTCTGGTCCGACCAGTTCGGGCTCAAGATCCAGCTGATCGGGCGACCCGAGCTCGCCGACGCGGTGCTGCCGCTGCACGGCGAGGCGTTCGGCGACGACGGCGACACCGGCGGCCCGATCCGGGGCACCGTGGTCGGTTACCTCTCCGGCGGCGAGCTGGTCGCCGTCGCCGGGTTCGGAGCGGCGCGGCGGATCGCGCGCTACCGCAGACCGCTGGCCGAGCGGGCGTCGCGGGACGCGGTGCTCGCGTTCCGCGACGCGCTGGGCTGAGCACGGCGCCACCGCGTCCCCCGGCACGGCACCCCGCAACAGCACGACGGCCCGGCCGGTGCACGGTGCACCGGCCGGGCCGTGGTCGTTCGCGGGGAGTGGCCCCGCAGGTCAGCGCAGGATGGAGCGGACCAGCGCCAGGCCGACGAGCGCACCCACCGCGATCAGCGCGTACTTCACCTTCGGGTCGGCCAGCTTCTCGGAGACCTGCTCCTTGCCGCTCTCGATGAAGTTCTTCGGGTTGGCCCGGTCGGCGAGCGCGTCGAGGCTCTCCGCCAGCGCGTCCCGGGTCTTCTCGATCTCGTGCTGGATGTTCTCGGGGTCGCGGGCCACCGTGTCTCCTCGCCTCGGCCGGTACGCGCGGCTGCGCCCGGATGTTCTGTCGCTGGTGCTGGTGGCACACACCGTAGCCACCCGCGGCACCGTACGCCCGCGCCGGGCACGGCGCGTTGCGTGGCGGAGCGCCGGCTGTCCACACCCGCCCGTTCCGTCCACAGCCTGCCGTCTCGCCGTCGCGCGGCCGGACGGGGGTGAGAGGCTCGACGCCATGAGCATCCGGCTGCAGGCGGGCGACACCGCCCCCGACTTCACCCTCGACGACGCCGACGGCAAGCCCGTCTCGCTGGCCGACCACCGCGGCCGCAAGGTGATCGTCTACTTCTACCCCGCGGCGGGCACTCCCGGCTGCACGAAGGAGGCCTGCGACTTCCGGGACAACCTCACCGACCTCGACGGCGCGGGCATCGACGTCCTCGGGATCTCCCCGGACTCCCCGGAGAAGCTGGCGAAGTTCCGTGACGCCGAGGGCCTGACGTTCCCGCTGCTCGCGGACCCGGACAAGGCCGTGCTGGAGGCGTGGGGCGCCTACGGAGAGAAGAAGCTCTACGGCAAGACCGTCACCGGCGTGATCCGCTCGACGTTCCTGGTCGGCGAGGACGGCACGATCGAGGACGCGAAGTACAACGTGAAGGCGACCGGGCACGTCGACAAGCTGCGCCGGGATTGGAAGATCTGATGCCCGCGGTCCGCCCGGCGGGTGCGTGATGCCACGCGCCCGCCGGTGGACCGACGCGCAGCTGGCCGCGGCGGTGGCCGCGTCGAGCCGGCTGAGCGAGGTGTGCCGGCGGCTGGGGATCCAGCCGGGGCGCTACGACGTCCTGCGGGCGCACATCGAGCGGATCGGGGTGGACGCGAGCCACCTGCCCGGGGTGCGCGAGGGCCGTCGCCGCCGGTACTGGACCGACGCCGACCTGGCGGCTGCGGTACGGGACTCCGAGTCGGTCGCCGCGGTGCTGCGCCGGCTGGGCTATGCGCCCAGCGGTGGGATGCACCGGCTGATCACCGGCCACATCCGGCGGCTCGGCCTGGACACCGGCCATTTCACGGGGCAGGGCTGGTCGCGGGGCCGCTCGGTGCGGACCCGCAGACTGCGGCCGCTCTCCGCGATCCTGGTACGCGACTCGGACTTCACCAACACCGGCCACCTGCGACGGCGCCTGGTCGCCGAGGGGCTCAAGGAACCACGCTGCGAGGAGTGCGGCATCGACACCTGGCAGGACCGCCCGCTGCCGCTGGCACTCGACCACGTCAACGGCGACCACACCGACAACCGGCTGGCGAATCTCCGTATCCTGTGTCCGAACTGTCACGCACTCACCGAAACGTGGTGCCGACGGAGCAAGCCGGTGTAGCCCAACGGCAGAGGCGCGGTCTTTAGATGGCCGTCAGTGCGGGTTCGAGTCCCGCCACCGGCACCCGGCCACAGTGCGACCGATCAGGCCGCGGGCTCCTCCGCGCGCACCGGCTCCTCGTCCGGCACCGGACGCCGGGCCGCGACGACGACGCCCACCAGCCCGACGGCCGCGCACGTCGCGGACACCGCGAGCAGCGCAGGCGGGACGTGCCCGGTGACGGCGTCGCCGAGGGCCACGATCGCGATCGTGCTGGGCGCGGAGCCGAGCAGCGTCCCGATCAGGTACGGCCAGAACCGGACCGCGGACAGCCCGGACAGGTAGTTCATCGCCGCGAACGGGACCATCGGGATCAGCCTCAGCGAGGTCACGGCGAGTATCCCGTGGTGGTCGAGGCGGCGCCGGACCCAGACCGCGCGCGGGTGCCGGGCGTAGCGGGCGACGAGCTTGCCGCCGGTCAGCCGGACGATCCAGAACGCGATCACCGCGGCCAGCCCGGTGGCGGCCAGGGTCAGCAGCGTCCCGGGGATCGACCCGAACAGCAGCCCCGCGCTGACGGTGAACACGGTGCGCGGGAACGGCGGGATGTTCAGCAGGACCTGTAGCGCCACGAACACCACGGGCCCCCAGATCCCGGCCCCGGTGACGATCCGGCGCAGGTCCTGTACGTGCGGCATCGACGTGAGCCCGTGCGCGCGGGCCAGCAGGTAGACCAGCGCGACGAGCAGCACGAGACCGAGAGCACCCAGGATCTGTCGCCACCACCGCACGGGGCCCCACCGTACTCACGTGCCGGCGGTCACCGCCGACCCGTCCGCCCTGTTCACGGACGGTCGAGCGGGCGTCGACGAGCGCGCCGCGGCCCGGTCACCGCGGCGCAGCCCGCCGTTCACCCGAGCCCGGGCCGGACCCGGGGTCAGGCGCCGGCGAGCGCCTGCAGGTGCGGCACCAGCGCCCGCAGCGCCCGTCCGCGGTGCGACGCCGCGTCCTTCTCCTCCGACGACAGCTCGGCCGAGGAGCGGGTCTCCCCCTCCGGCTCGAAGATCGGGTCGTAGCCGAAGCCGTTGGTCCCGGCCGGCGCCCGCAGGAGCGTGCCGCGCCAGGTCCCGTGGACGACGGTGCGCCCCGGTCCGGTGCCCTCGGCGGCTGCCTCGGCCGGGGAGACACCGTCGGCGCCCTCGGGCGTCACGAGTGCGGCGGCGCACACGAACGCGGCACCGCGACGGTCGTCGGGGACGTCGGAGGTCTGGGCCAGCAGCAGCCGAAGGTTGGCCTCGTCGTCACCGTGCGTGCCCGACCAGCGGGCCGAGAAGATCCCCGGCATGCCGTTGAGCGCGTCGACGGTGATGCCGGAGTCGTCGGCGATCGCGGGCAGCCCGGTGGCGACGGCGGCGTCGCGGGCCTTGGCGAGCGCGTTCTCGGCGAACGTCGCGCCGGTCTCGGGCGCCTCCGGGAAGTCCGGGACGTCGGCGAGCCCGACGATCTCGACCCCGGCCAGCCCGGCCGCCTCGGTGATCCGCCGCAGCTCGACGAGCTTGCCGGGGTTTCGGGTGGCGAGCAGGATCCTCATGCGCCCTGCTCCGCGCCGGCCTCGGCGTCGCCCTCGGCCGCGGTCGCCTCGGCCTGCTCGGCGGCCAGCTTCGGGTGCGGCGCGGCGAGGACCTCGACCTGCAGCCGGGCCAGCTCGGTGATCCCGGCGAGCGCGGAGTCGAGCATCGCGTCGAGGGTGGCCCGGGAGAACGTGGCGCCCTCGCCGGTGCCCTGGACCTCGATCAGCGTGCCGGTCTCGGTGGCGACGACGTTGGTGTCGACCTCGGCGCGCGAGTCCTCCTCGTAGGGCAGGTCCAGCCGGACCCGGCCCTCGACGACGCCGACCGACACCGCAGCGACCTGGCAGGAGATCGGCTTCGGGTCCGAGAGCTTGCCGTGCTCGCCGAGCCAGGTCACGGCGTCGCACAGCGCCACGTAGGCGCCGGTGATCGCCGCGGTGCGGGTACCACCGTCGGCCTGGAGCACGTCGCAGTCGATGGCGATCGTGTTCTCGCCCAGCGCCTTGAGGTCGATGCAGGCGCGCAGCGAGCGCCCGATCAGCCGGGAGATCTCCTGGGTGCGTCCGCCGACCTTGCCCTTCACCGACTCCCGCGCCGAGCGGGTGTCGGTGGAGCTGGGCAGCATCGCGTACTCCGCGGTGACCCAGCCGAGCCCGGAGCCCTTGCGCCACCGCGGCACGCCCTCGGTCACGCTGGCCGCGCACAGCACCTTGGTGTCGCCGAACTCGACGAGCACCGAGCCCGCCGGGTGCTTCTGCCAGCCGCGGGTGATCGTCACCGGCCGCAGTTCGTCGTCGGCCCTGCCGTCCGCCCTGCTCTCTGCTCGTGTCACCGCGACATCGTAGGAACCGCGCTCACCTGCCGCGCGGGCGCCCGGTGGCGGCGCTGCGGCTGACCGCCTCCGCGATCGGCGTCAGGTCCACGTGATCGACGCCGTCGACGCGGCCCAGCGGGAGCAGCACGTCGTCGTACAACGCCTCGTCGCCGGAGCAGACGACGAACGCGACCAGGTTGGTCGATCCGGTCGTCACCGCGGCGAAGGCGATGTCGGGGTGCGCAGCCAGCGCGCGGCCCGCGTCGGCCAGCGCCGACGGGCGGACGGTCAGCCAGAGCATCGCGCCGAGCGGCGCGCCGAACAGGGCGGGCTCGACGTCCACCTCCAGCACGAGGGCGCCGCTGCGGCGCAGCTGCTCCACGCGGCGGGCGACGGCCGCGGGTGACCAGCCGGTGGCCCTGGCCAGCGCCGACCAGCTCGCCCGCCCGTCCATGGCGAGGATCGGCAGCAGCCTGCGGTCCTCGTCTCCGAACATCGGCCGGTCCTCGGGGCCGGGCTCGCCGGGGCCGGTCTCACGCAGCGCACGCACCTGGTCCGCGGACAGCGCCCGGAGCCTGCCGGGCCAGCCGTCGGCACCGGCGACGGGACGCAGCAGGCGCTGCGCGCTCACCGGCCCGATCCGCGACGAGCGCGGCAGCGACCGCAGCACCAGCGCGTCCGCCGGGGCACGCACCATGCAGGCGATCTCGGCGCCCCCGGAGAGCAGGGTGACCCACGACATGTCCGGTTCTGCGGCGAGCGCCGCCCCGATCTCCTGGGCCGCATGCGGCAGGCACCGCATCCGCACCAGCCAGTCCGCCCTGCCCAGCGCGCGGGCGACCGGCACACCGACCACGCGCAGGACTCCGGCCGCGACCAACCGCCGGTAGCGGCGGTTCAGGGTCCGGTCGGACGCGCCGAGCACTTCGGCCAGCCGTCCGAACCCGACGCGCCCGTCGACCTGCAACGCGTGCACGAGCTGGCGGTCGAGCGCGTCGAGGGTGAGTGGATCCACGTGGAAAGGCTAGTCGGGTGTCGGATTCCGCCGTTATGGACACGCATGATGGCGGTGGTGTGCCGCGCGGGCCGACCGTCGTCCCATGCCCGAGGACCTGGACCCCGTCGCGACGACGTCCCGCATCACCGCCGCGATCCGCGCCGCCGAGTCGGCCCGCCCGGACCGCCTGTTCGACGATCCGCTGGCGGACACGCTGGCCGGCGACGTGGGCCGGGCGATCGCCGCGCGGATCGACTCCGGCGACGTCATCCCGGTGCGCACCCGCTTCGACGACGACGGCCTGCGCGCCGCCCTCGACGACGGCGTCCGTCAGGTGGTGCTCGTCGCGGCCGGGATGGACACCCGCGCCTGGCGCCTGCCGCTCCCGGACGGCTGCACCGTGTTCGAGGTGGACCGGCCCTCCCTGCTGGACCTCAAGGCCGAGCTGCTGGCCGGCGCGTCACCGGCCCCGCGCCGGGTCCCGGTCCGCGCCGACCTGACGGCGGACTGGACGAGCGCGCTCACCGCCGCCGGTCACGACCCGTCGCGGCCGACGTGCTGGATCGTCGAGGGTCTGCTGCAGTACCTGCCGGAACAGGCCGTGCTGACACTGCTGGACACCGTCACCGAGCGGTCCGGCGCGGGCAGCCACCTGCTGACCGACCTGGTCAGTGCCCGCCTGCTGGCCTCGGAACAGGCGCGCCCGGTACTGGACGCGATGGCCGCCGCCGGCAGCCCGTGGATCTTCGGCACCGACGACCCGGACGCCCTTCTCGCCCCGCGCGGGTGGCACGGCGGCGCGCGCCTGCTCGACGACGTCGCGGCCGAGCTCGGCCGGGGGCCGACGTCGGCGGACCCGGCGGACGCGCCGGGCTATCTCGTGCACGCCACCCGGTGACAGCGGCCCGTCACACGTCGTAGACGCCGCCGTCGTGCACGACGTCCACCGGACCGTCGAACGCGGCCTTGGCCTCGACGGCCAGTTCGGCCGCGTCGTACCAGGCCGGGACGTGCGTGAGCAGCAGCTTCCCGACGCCCGCCGCGGCCGCGTGCTCGCCCGCCTGGCGCCCGGACAGGTGGACGCCGCCGGGCATGTCGTCGGTGTGCGGCCAGCTGGCCTCGCAGAGGAACAGGTCGGTGCCACGGGCGGCGGTGACCAGGTTCGGGGTGGGGCCGGTGTCGCCGGAGTAGACCAGCGAGCGGCCGCCGTGCTCGACGCGCAGCGCGTAGGTCTCGCACGGGTGGTCGACCCCGAACGCGGTGACGACGACCGGGTCGTCGTCGCGGCCGAGCCGGACCACGGTGTCCTCGGTGAGGTCGTGGAAGTCGAACACGTCGGTCAGGTCGGTGGTGGCCAGCTCGGCGGCCGACGGTGCGTAGGCGGCGGCGAACCGTTGCGCGGCACCGGCGGGGGCATGCACCGGGAGCTTCGACAGCGTGGGGTCGTACGGCGGGCGCGGGTGGTAGCGGCGGTGCACGACCAGCGACGCGAAGTCCGAGCAGTGATCGGGGTGCAGGTGGCTGAACACCACGGCGTCGAGCGCCCACGGGTCGGCGTGGCGTTGCAGCGCGCCGAGGGTGCCGTTACCGAGGTCGAGCGTGAGCCGGACCGTGCCCGCCTCCACCAGGTAGCCGGACGCCGGGGAGCCCGGGCCGGGACCGCTGCCGGAGCACCCGAGCACGATCAGCCGCATGCGCGACACTAACCCGCGCGACCGGTCCGACGCAGCCACCAGATCCCGACGAACGGCAGGATCAGCGGCACCAGGCCGTAGCCGATGCCGTAGTCGGTCCAGACGGTGTCGTCGGGGAAGTCCGAGGGCACCAGCAGGGTGAACGTGCCGACCGTCAGGACCCCGGCGAGCTCGAACGCGACCGCCCCCCAGGCCAGTCTGCGGTAGCCGGGGCCGGTGCCGGCGAGGCCGACCGTCGCCAGGACGTAGACGATCCCGGCGAGCGCGGACAGCGTGTAGGCCAGGGGCGCCTCGGCGAAGCGCTGTGCGATCTGGACGCCGGCCCGTGCGGTCGCGGCGAGGGCGAAGATCCCGTAGACGGCGACGAGCACCCGGCCGGGCCCGGTGGACGTCGCGCGCGGGCGGTTCTCAGCCACCGGCCGGCACCCACAGCCCGAGCAGCCGCAGCACCGCGACGCCGGTGGCGACCGCACCGACGGCGATCACGGTGCCGCCCCAGCGGGTCGGCTCGGCGGTCGCGAACTGGTAGGACACGGGTACCACGCAGACCGAGACCACGAGATAGATCAGGAAGGTGCTCTGCTCGGGCAGGTCCACCCCGCCGGCGAGCACCTGGTACGCCGCGATCAGCGCCTGCAGCACGAGCAGCGCCTCGGCGACGCCGACGCCGATCCGGTGCGGCGGGCCGGGGTTGCGGTTCAGGCCCGTGGTGACCAGCCCGAACACGGCGAGAACCGCGAGGGCCGCCACGGTGGCCCAGGCCAGCGCGTCGATCACGGCACGGAACCTACCCCGGCCTCGACGACGGTCCCGGCACCGGCCCGGCCGACGACGGTGCCGATCTCCGGGCCGAGGAAGCGGCGCCCGAGACGGGCGAACGGCTCGGGATCGCCGGTGGCCAGGAAGCGGTGCGGGCCGGGCGGTGCGGTGTCGTCGCGCAGCAGGTCCGCGGCGTGCAGCGTGCGGACCAGGGTGCGGGCGGTCTCGTCGGCCGAGGACACCAGCGTGACGTCCGGGCCGAGCACGATCTCCAGCACGCCGGAGAGCAGCGGGTAGTGCGTGCAGCCCAGGACGACGGTGTCGACCCCGGCCCGTTGCAGCGGCTCCAGGTAGCTCTCGGCGACGCCGAGCACCTGCCGCCCGCTGGTCGTCCCGTGCTCGACGAAGTCGACGAACCGCGGGCAGGCGACGGAGGTGACCTCGATGTCGGGGTTGGCGGCGAACGCGTCGGCGTAGGCCCCGGACGCGACGGTGGCCGCGGTGCCGATGACGCCGATCCGGCCGTTGCGGGTGGCGGCCACGGCGCGGCGCACGGCGGGCCGCACGACCTCGACGACCGGTACCGGGTAGCGCTCGCGGAAGTCGGCCAGGCACGCCGCGGACGCCGTGTTGCACGCGATGACCAGAGCCTTCACCCCGGACCCGACGAGCTCGTCGCCGATCGCGAGGGCGAGCCTGCGGACGTCGGCGATCTTCTTCGGCCCGTACGGGCTGTTCGCGGTGTCGCCGACGTAGACGAGCTGCTCGGCCGGGAGCAGGTCGATGATGGAGCGGGCCACGGTGAGCCCGCCGACGCCGGAGTCGAAGATCCCGATGGGCGCGTCGATCGAAGCCTCGGTCACGACCCCAGGGTAGGGGTGCGCCGGCCCCGGTCGGCCCGCGCCGTCCAGGACGCGGCGAGGACCCCGCCGATCGCTCCGAACAGGTGCGCCTGCCAGGACACCCGGGGGTCGAGGGGCAGCACGCCCCACAGCAGCGAGCCCCAGAACACGAACAGCACGAGCGCCAGCACGATCTGCGCGCCGCTGCGGGTGTGGAAGCCGCGGACCAGCAGGAACAGGAACCAGCCGAAGATGATCCCGGACGCTCCGATCACCGGTGCCGGCGAGAGCAGCCAGGTCCCGATCCCGCTGACCAGCCAGATCACGGCGGTGACGAACACCCAGCGCAGGAACCCCGCGGACAGGGCGAGGAACCCGAACACCAGCAGCGGCAGCGTGTTGGCGGCCAGGTGTCCCCAGCCGGCGTGCAGCAGCGGGTAGGTGAGGATGCCGGTGAGGTCGTCGGCGTCGCGCGGGCGGAGCTCGGCGATGGTGTCGAGCCGGCCCATGGAGAGCTGGTCGAGCCACTCCAGGACGTAGAGCAGTGCGGTGAACAGCAGGATCACCGCGGCCGCCCGGCCCGGCGCGGACGGAACGATGCGGGTCCCGGACCGGCCGGACTCGGGCTTCGTCATACGACGAGGTTACCGGGACCTCAGGCCCAGAGGTGCCCGTCGATGTTCTGCGCGGCGGTCCCGAGGTCCCCCGAGTACGCGCCGGTCGACAGGTACTTCCAGCCGCCGTCGCAGACGACGAAGGCGATGTCCGCCCGCTCCCCCGCGTCCGCGGCCTTCTGCGCGGCGCCGAGCGCCGCGTGCAGGATCGCGCCGGTCGAGATGCCGGCGAAGATCCCCTCCTGCTCGACGAGCTGGCGGGTGCGGCGCAGCGCGTCGTAGGAGCCGACGGAGAACCGCCCGGTCAGCACGGACGCGTCGTAGAGCTCCGGGACGAAGCCCTCGGAGAGGTTGCGCAGGCCGTAGACCAGCTCGCCGTAGCGGGGTTCCGCCGCGATGACCTGCACGTCCGGCTTGTGCTCGCGCAGGTACCGGCCGGCGCCGACCAGGGTGCCGGTGGTGCCGAGCCCGGCCACGAAGTGGGTGACCGACGGCAGGTCGCGCAGGATCTCCGGGCCGGTGCCGCGGTAGTGCGCGTCGGTGTTGGCCGGGTTGCCGTACTGGTAGAGCATGACCCAGTCGGTGTGCTCGGCGGCGAGCTGCTTGGCGACGGCGACGGCCTGGTTGGAGCCGCCTGCCGCGGGCGAGGAGATGATCTGCGCGCCGTACATGGCGAGCAGCTGGCGGCGCTCCTCGGAGGTGTTCTCCGGCATCACGCAGATCAGCTCGTAGCCCTTGAGCCGGGCCGCCATGGCCAGCGAGATCCCGGTGTTGCCCGAGGTGGGTTCCAGGATGGTGCAGCCGGGCGTGAGCAGGCCCTGCTTCTCCGCGTCCTCGATCATGGCCAGCGCGGGCCGGTCCTTGATCGAGCCGGTGGGGTTGCGGTCCTCCAGCTTCGCCCACAGCCGCACGTCCTCCGACGGCGACAGCGACGGCAGCCCGACCAGCGGGGTGTCGCCGACGGCGTGGAGCAGCGAGTCGTAACGCACGGGTCTCCTCACGGGACGGTACCGGACGGTTCCCCGCCCGGCACCGGGAGTGGTGAAGCTCAGCGACCGCCGGCGACGGCCGGGAGGATCGTCAGCGTGGAGGTCTCCTTGACCGGGGCCTCGAGGCCACCGGCGAAGCGGACGTCCTCGTCGTCGACGTAGATGTTGACGAAGCGGTGCAGCTTGCCGTCGGTGATCAGACGCTCCTTGATGCCGCTGTGACGCGACTCCAGGTCGTCGATGACCGCGGACACGGTGTCGCCCTTCGCCTCGACGGTCTTCTCACCGCCGGTGTGGGTGCGAAGGATGGTGGGCACGGACACGGAGACGGCCATCTGAACTGTCACTCCTGCTGGTTCGGTTCGGGTGTTGCTTCGCGGTACTACAGCGCGGGCAACGCGACCGGTGGAGGTGACATTCCCGCGCGACCTCACGCGCGCGGGTGCGCGGGAGGAGGAATCAGTCCCGGTCGGGGACGTCGTCGGACCCGGTGTGGGCGAACATGTACGACTCGACGACGGCGAGCTCGTCCTCGACGACCTCACCGCCCGCCAGGTGGTACGAGCGCACCTCGGGCTCGGCGTCGGCGGTGGGCAGCCCCACGATCAGCCAGTGCTGGTCGGGCGTCCACTCCATCTGCGCGATGTCCTTCACCGACGGGTAGGCCTCGGGCAGGCCGGTGTCGGTCAGCGGGCGCCGCGGCGCCCGGGTGTGGGAGTGGACGACGAGCATGCGGCGCTCGCCGTTCGCGTCCAGCTCGCGCTCGAGCCGGATGTCCTCGATCGGGGAGAACGCGAAGTCGCTCTCGACCGCGTCGGTGTTGGTCATCGGGACGTAGCGCTCCGGCACGGAGCCGGCCTCGGGACCGACGAGCTGGCCACACGACTCCTGCGGGAAGTCACGTCGCGCATGCGCGACGATCGCGTCCACGAGGTCGCTCCGGATGGCCAGCACGGTGGTGAGGATACGGGCAGGCCCGCGGCCGACGCATCCGTCCCCGGCAGGGGTCACAGGGACCGGACGCGGACCCGCACCAGCGAATCCTGCACGTAGGTCAGCCAGTGGTAGACGCCGAGGTGCTGGGAGCGGGGGTCGTCCTCGGGCAGCTGCTCGGGCATGTCCTCGCTCACGTCGAGCGCGGTGCCGAGCGCGAGCCGGGCGTCGTTGAGGGCGTTGAGCCAGGCGTCGGCCTGCTCGGTGGTGAGCTCGATCCGGCCGCCGGACTCGGGCAGCGTGTCGAGCACCGTCTCCGCGGCGGCGTCCTTGGCCTCGATCAGCTCCGGCTCGTGCAGCGACCGCAGCCCGCCGGCGAGGTCGTTGTCCTCGGAGGTGAAGTCGGGCAGCAGCCGGGCGAGCACCCGGTCGGTGGGCCGCGACGTCGGGCCGGTCCGGATCCCGGTCAGCGCGCTGAGCTCGTCGGTCGGGGCGACGGCGGCGCGCCCGGCCAGCATCTGCCGGACCTCGGTGAACAGGCCCCGCAGCACGGTGGCCTCCTCACCGGAGAACCCGGAGGTGTACCGGACCCGGTCGCCGCGACCGCTGCGCTTCCAGCCGTTCATGCCCTGATCCTCGCCCACGCCGTCAGGAACGCTGCATGGTGGCCCAGAGGCCGGCGGCGTGCAGCTTCGCGACGTGGCCCTCGACGGTGTCCTTGTCCCCGGACGACACGGCGGCCTTGCCCTTGTGGTGCACGTCGAGCATCAGGGCGGTGGCCTTCGACTCGGGGTAGTTGAAGATCTTCTGCAGCACGAAGGTCACGTAGGACATGAGGTTGACCGGGTCGTTCCAGACGATCGCCTGCCACGGGGTGTCACCGGCGGTGGCCTCGTCGAGTTCCGGCGAGACCTGCTCGGTGGGCGACGGGGACGACGCGGTCATGCGCCCCATGGTGACACAGGCCCCGAACCGGACGAGACCCCACGACGGGTGCACACCGGCCCGCATAGGCTCCGCCCATGACCACCGCTGCGGGTGGCGGCACCGCGCTGCTCACCGACCGCTATGAGCTGACCATGGTCGCCGCCGCGCTCGCCGACGGCACCGCCGCACGCCGCTGCGTGTTCGAGCTGTTCGCGCGCCGGCTGCCCGACGGCCGTCGCTACGGCGTCGTCGCCGGCACGGGGCGGCTGCTGGAGGCCCTGGAGCGGTTCCGGTTCGACGACGCCGACCTCGAGGTGCTGGCGCAGGTCGTCGACGCCGAGACCCTCGAGTGGCTGCGCGACTACCGCTTCACCGGCGACGTCGACGGCTACCCGGAGGGCGAGCTGTACTTCCCCGGCTCCCCCGTGCTGACCGTGACCGGCACGTTCGCCGACGTCGTCATCCTCGAGACGCTGGCGCTGTCGATCTTCAACCACGACTCGGCGGTCGCCTCGGCCGCCGCCCGGATGGTGACCGCCGCGGCGGGCCGCCCGATGATCGAGATGGGGTCGCGGCGCACACACGAGGAGGCCGCCGTGGCCGCCGCCCGCGCCGCCTACCTGGCCGGGTTCGCGACGACGTCCAACCTCGCGGCCGGGCAGCGCTACGGCATCCCGACCGCGGGCACCGCCGCGCACGCCTGGATCCTGTTGCACGACGACGAGCTCACCGCGTTCCGCGCACAGATCGCGGCCCTGGGCACCGGTACCACGCTGCTGGTCGACACCTACGACATCCGGACCGGCATCGAGCAGGCCGTGAAGGCCGCGGGCACCGGTCTGGGCGCGGTCCGGATCGACTCCGGCGACCTCGGCGAGCTGGCCCGCCAGGCCCGCGACCAGCTCGACGCGCTCGGCGCGACCGGCACGAAGATCGTGCTCTCCGGCGACCTCGACGAGTACGCGCTCGCCTCGCTGCGCGCCGAGCCGGTCGACTCCTACGGGGTCGGGACCTCGGTGGTCACCGGCTCCGGGGCGCCGACCGCGGGCATGGTCTACAAGCTCGTCGAGGTCGACGGGCGGCCGGTGAGCAAGCGCTCCAGTGCCAAGGAGTCGCGCGGTGGGCGGAAGTCGGCGCTGCGCCGGTTCAAGCCGACCGGCACCGCCGTGGAGGAGGTCGTGTTCGGCCAGGGCGCGGGGGTGCCCGACCCGGCGGTCGGCCCGCACGACCGGGTCCTGCCGGTGCCGCTGGTGCGCGACGGCAAGGTCGTCGCCGACCCGGCGCACGTCGAGCTGGAGGCCGCCCGGGAGCGGCTGCGGGCTGCCCTGGTCGCCGTACCGTGGGAGGGGCTGAAGCTGTCCCGCGGGGAGCCCGCGATCCCGACCGTCTTCGGACCGGAGGCCTGACATGGCACGCGCGCTGATCGTCGTCGACGTCCAGAACGACTTCTGCGAGGGCGGCGCGCTCGGCGTGGCCGGCGGTGCGGCGGTGGCGGCCGGGATCGGGCCGCTGGCCCGCGACGGCGGATACGACCATGTCGTCGCCACCCGGGACGTGCACGTCGACCCCGGCCCGCACTTCTCCGAGACCCCGGACTTCGTCGACTCGTGGCCGCCGCACTGCAAGGCGCAGACGCCCGGGGCGTCGTTCCACCCGGCGCTGGACGTGGCGCCGATCGAGTGCGTCTTCGACAAGGGCGCGTACACGAGCGCGTACTCGGGCTTCGAAGGTGCCAGCAGGAACGAGTCCGGCGTGCCACTGGGTGACTGGCTCGACGAGCGCGGGGTGACCGTCGTCGACGTCGTCGGGCTGGCGACCGACCACTGTGTCCGCGCCACCGCACTCGACGCCGCCCGGCTCGGCCTGGAGACGCGAGTGCTGCTCGCGCACTGCGCCGGGGTCGCCCCGGAGACCGTGCAGCGGGCTCTCGGAGAGCTCCGCGAAGCGGGCGTGACGGTCGTCGACGACTGATCCGGACGGTCCGCGACACCGCCGCTCAGCACGGACGCAACAGTATGGAAACGCAGGTCAGACGGGTCACACTCGTGATCGTCGCTTGATATATCTATAGCCGCTACGCTGGGTTCCAGTTACCTCCGGTTCACCGCTCCACTCTTGACACCACCCCCTCGCACGCGCTCCCATGACGGTGCGCAGAGCGCAGCAAGTTGCCAGATACGCAACAACGTCGTTGCCCCTTCTCTCTCGTCCTTCCTCCTGGTCCCGCACGCGCCACCGGCGTCGTGCGTCGTTCGCAATCCCTGAGAGCGCCCCACCCCTGCACGAGGAGCACTGCCATGACGACCGGTGAGCTGTCCCCCACCACCCAGGACCAGGACCTTCCGGAGAGCCTGCGCGAGACACTCGCCGGCCACTACTACACCGACCCGGACATCTTCCGGGCGGAGCAGGACTCGATCTTCCACGAGCAGTGGTTCTGCGCCGTCCATGCCGCCGACCTGGCGCGCCCGGGGCAGTTCGAGACCGTCCAGATCGGACGCGAGAGCGTGCTCGTCACTCGCGGCCGGGACGGACGGGTCAACGCCTTCCTCAACGTCTGCCGGCACCGTGGCGCGCGGCTGTGCACCGAGGAGCAGGGCGAGGTCCGCCGGTCGTTCCAGTGCCCGTACCACGCCTGGACCTACGGCCTGGACGGCAAGCTGATCGCCGCGCCGAACCTGGGGTCGATGCCCGACGTCGACAAGACCGAGTTCGGTCTGCACAAGGTGCACGTGCGCGAGTGGCTGGGCTACGTCTGGCTGTGCCTGGCCGCCGAGCCGCCGTCGTTCGACGACACGGTGATCGGCGACGTCACCACCCGACTGGGCGCCCCCGAGGCGATCGTCGGCTACGACGTCGAGAACCTGAAGCTCGGCCGGCGCATCTCCTACGACGTCGCGGCGAACTGGAAGCAGATCGTCGAGAACTTCATGGAGTGCTACCACTGCGCGACGATCCACCCGGAGCTCACCGAGGTACTCCCCGAGTTCGCCGACGGCCTGGCCGCGCAGTACTTCGTGGGACACGGCGCCGAGTTCGGCGAGGACGTCCAGGGCTTCACCGTCGACGGCTCCGCGGGTCTCGCGCCGATCCCCGGCGTCACCGCCGACCAGGACCGCCGCTACTACGCGATCACCGTCCGGCCGACGGTGTTCATCAACCTGGTGCCCGACCACGTCGTGTTCCACCGGATGTTCCCACTGGCCGCGGACCGCACGCTGGTGGTGTGCGACTGGCTCTACCTGCCCGAGGTCGTCGACTCCGGCGCGGACATCGACAAGTCCGTGGAGCTGTTCCACCGGGTCAACCAGCAGGACTTCGAGGCCTGCGAGCGGTGCCAGGTAGCGATGGACTCGCGCTCCTACGCCAAGGGCGGGGTGCTCGTGCCGAGCGAACACCACATCGGCGAGTTCCACGACTGGGTACGGGCGAGCATCGGGATCTGAGCGCACGGCAGCTCCGCTCCGTACCGGCGCTCCGGTGCGGAGCGGGCTCATGCCGTCACCGCCGGCTCACCGGAGTCGAGTGGCGCCGGCTCGTCGGCACGTTGTGCGGGCAGGTCGATCCGGCCTGCCCCGGGAATGAGCAGGCTCGGCTGTCGTTTCGGTCGGCGGTCAGGGTCGATCCACGCGGGCGGAATGAACTCGGGCAGCCCGCCGCGTATCCGGACCTCCCATCCTGGTTTGTGGATCAGCCGGTGATGGGATTTGCACAGCATCACCAGATTGTTCAGTTCGGTGGG
>NZ_JBKGXS010000008.1:0-288551 GCF_046546475.1 Pseudonocardia phyllosphaerae | reverse complement strand
TGTTGTCGGTGGTCATAGCGGTAGGGGAACGCCCGGTCCCATTCCGAACCCGGTAGCTAAGCCTTCCTGCGCCGATGGTACTGCACTCGTCAGGGTGTGGGAGAGTAGGTCGCCGCCGACATTCAACTTTGGGAGAGCCCCGGACTTCGGTCCGGGGCTCTTTCGCATTTCTGGAGCAGTTCGGTTCCCATCCGGGCCGGCGGGACGGAACCGCGGCCCGGGCGGGACGTGAACTCAGAGATCGGCGCCGACGGCGTCGTCGGCGGTGGTGAAGCCGTCGGCGCGCAGGAGCTCGGCGAGCTCCCGGTTCACCCGCGCCGGCCAGAGCAGCCCGCCGTAGACGAATCCGGTGTAGGCCTGCACGAGCGCGGCACCGGCGCGGATCCGGCGATAGGCCTCCGTGGCGTCCTCGATCCCGCCCACGGAGATGACGACCTGCTCGTCGTCGAGGCGGGAACGCAGCCGGGACAGCACGGCCCGGGACCGCTCCACGAGAGGGCGGCCGGACAGGCCCCCGGCGCCGGCGGCCTCCACGACGTCGCCGGAGGTGCGCAGGCCGTCGCGGGCGACGGTGGTGTTGGTGGCGACCACGCCGTCCAGACCCATCCGGCGGGCGAGCCCGGCGACGGCGTCGACGTCGTCGTCGGCGAGATCCACGGTGATCTTCACCAGCAGCGGGACGCGGCGGTCCACCGAGACCCGGTCCAGCTCGTCGCGCACCGCACCGAGCAGCGGCTCGAGGACGTCGACCTGCTGCAGGTCCCGCAGCCCCGGGGTGTTCGGGGAGCTGACGTTGACCACGACGTAGTCGGCGTAGGCGCCGAGCGCGGCGGCGCTCGCCCGGTAGTCGTCGGCGGCCTGGTCGGCGGGGACGGCCTTGCTCTTGCCGATGTTCACCCCGAGCAGGGGCATCCCCGGCTCCGGCACGGCGCGCAGCGCGGCGAGGCGCGGAGCTGCGGCCGCCGCGCCGGAGTTGTTGAAGCCCATGCGGTTCACCAGCGCCCGGTCGTCGACCAGGCGGAACAGCCGCGGCTTCGGGTTGCCCGGCTGCGGACGGCCCGTCACCGTGCCGATCTCGACGGCGCCGAACCCGAGGCGTCCGAGCGCGAGGACCCCCTCGGCGTCCTTGTCGAAACCGGCCGCGAGACCGAGCGGGCTCGGGAAGGCCAGGCCCAGCGCCGTCGTCCGCAGTACCGGGTCCGCCGGGGCGAACCGGCCGGCGACGCGCGGGCCGATACCGGGGGCGCCACCCAGCGCGCGGACCAGGCCGAACCCCATCCGGTGTGCGGGCTCGGACGGGACGTGCCGCAGCACGTGGCGCATGAGGGCGTCGTACATGCCCCCATCCTCACAGGTGGGGGGTCAGCGGCTCCGCCGGGACAGACCGAGCTGGTCGAGGACGCGCCGGTCCCGTTTGGTCGGACGGCCTGCGCCGCGCTCGCGGCGCGCGAAGACCGGCTGCGGTGTCGCCGGCTCGGGCGGGGTGTGGTCGACGTAGCACTCCTGTGCGACCGGTGCGCCCACGCGTTTCTCGATGATCCGGGCGACCTCGACGATCCGGTTCTTCTCGTGCACCCGGACCCGGACCGTGTCGCCCACCCGCACCGGCGCGGCCGGCTTCGCGGGACGGTCGTTGATCCGCACGTGCCCGCCGCGGCAGGCGGTCGCGGCCTCGGCGCGCGTCTTCGCCAGGCGCACCGACCACAGCCAGCGGTCCACGCGGGTCGACTCCATCCGGACATGGTGCCATCCGGGATCACGACGTTCGTGCCGTTCGGGGGCGGCGTCCCGGAAGTCCCGGGCGTCCGGACCGACTACCGTGTGTCCGTGGCCGAACCGATCGACTCCGTGCTCGTGGTGTTCAACCCGGGAAGCACCGGTGACGCGGGTCCGCGGGCAGGACGGCTGCGTGACGAGCTCGCCGCCGCCCGGCCGGAGCTCCCCGTGACCCTGCGTCCCACCGAGCACGCCGGGCACGCCCGCGAGATCGCCCGCGAGGCGGCACGGGGGACGGGGCGTCCGCTCGTGGTGTCGGCCAGCGGCGACGGCGGCTACAACGAGGTCGTCAACGGGATCATGGACGTGCCGGGGACCGGAGCCGCTGCCGCGGTGCTCGCTGCAGGCAACGCCAACGACCACGACCGCGTCGTCTCCCGTCGCCCGCTGACCGAGGCGATCCTCGACGGCCGCACCGAACCGATCGACCTGCTCGAGCTGGTCCTGGGCGACGCCGAGCCCCGCTACGCGCACTCCTACGTCGGTTTCGGGCTGACCCCGGTCGTCGCACTCCAGATCGAGAACGGCGGCAAGGGCACGCTGCGCGAGGTCTGGACGACCTTGCGGGCGTTCTGGCGGTTCACCCCGTTCGACATCGAGTTCGCCGACGGGCAGCGCCGCCGGATCGACAATCTGGTGTGCGCCAACATCGGCGAGATGGCGAAGTACGCCGAGCTCGCCGAGGGGGCTCGCCCCGACGACGGGCGCTTCGAGGTCGTCCTGCTCGAACACCGCCCGAAGTGGAAGCAGCTGGCGATCGCGGTGCGGGCGGCGCTGCGCGGGCTCGGGCCGCAGCCCGCGACCGCGGAGTTCCGGTTCACCGCGATCGACCCGATGCCGGTGCAGGTCGACGGCGAGATCGACGACGTCGCCGCCGGCAGCACGGTGCGGGTGCGCTGCGCGGCCGGGGCACTGCAGGTCGTCCGGTAGGGATCCGGCCGGGTCCGGCTCACGCCAGCGAGAACTCGACCGTCCCCAGGGCGCCGTCGGCGCCGAACGTCGCCCGGACCCGCGCGCCTGCGGTGACCGGCACCGGGGTGGTCGTCGTCCCGGTCGTGACGACCGCGCCCGCCTCCAGCGCCAGGCCGTACTCCGGCAGGGCCGCGACCAGCCAGGACAGGGCGGCCCACGGGTCGCCGAGCACGGCGGCGCCGCTCCCGGTCACGGTCCCGCCGTCCACGGAGAGCGTCGTGGGCGTCGCGGAGAGATCGAGGCCGGTGCCGCCGTCGATCTCCGGGCCGAGCACGAACCGGCCGGCGCAGGCCGCGTCGGCCAGCAGCGACGGTGCCCCGGCGGCGGCGAAGTCGTCGAAGCGGGACTCGGGCAGCTCGACCGCGCAGTGCACCGCGGCGACCGCGGCGCGCAGCTCGTCGGGTCCGGCGTCCGGGGCCGGCGTGGCGCCCATCCGGAACGCGAACTCGGCCTCGGCGACGGCCATGTGCAGGCCGTCGGACGGGACGACGTCACCGGGGGTGTGCCGGAAGACCTCGAACAGCGGGCCGGGCAGCGGGGCGTCGACACCGATGTGTGCCTGCCCGGCCGGAGCGGTCGCCGCCAGCTTCCACCCGTAGGACGGGCCGGCCCGCTCGGAGAGCCTGCGCTGCGCGGCGAAGCCCTCGGCGAGGGTCCGCGGACGCAGCAGTTCGGGCAGCGCGGCCAGCCGGTTGCCGGTCGTCCATGCCTGCCAGAGCGCGCCCGCGGTGCCGTCGGCACGGACCAGGTCCACCGCCGCCGGGTCGACGGCGTCCCCGGCGGTGCTCGCGGTCACTCCGTCCGGGGCGGGACCACCGTGGGCTCCGGCGCCACCGCGGGGCCCGGTCTCGCTGTGCGGTGCGGTCATCCGGACGGATACTGCCAAACCGGGACACGGCTCACGCGTCGGGTTCGGTGCCGGTCCGTCCGCGCGACAGGGCCTCGGCGACCCTGCGTACCCGGTCGTCGGCGAGCGCGTCCTCCAGGCCGACCGGCAGCGGTATCCGCCAGTTCGGGTACTCGTCGACGGTGCCGGGCAGGTTCGGCTGCCGGACCTCGCCGAGCACGTCGTAGAGCGAGGCCAGGACCAGCCGCGACGGTGCGGAGCCCAGCAGCGCGTGCAGCGCGACGACGATGGTGGCCTCGTCCTCCTCGTCCGGGGAGTCGATCAGCCCCTCCGACGCCAGCAGCGCCAGCAGCTCGTCGCGCTCCGCGGCGGACTTCGCCGCCTCACGGTCCGGGTCGTCGAGCAGGCCCAGCTCGGCGCGGATCCGCACCTGCTCACCGGCCAGGAACCCGGGTGCGGTCGGCAGGTCGTGGGTGGAGATCGTCGCGACCGACCGCTCCGGCCAGCGGCGCGGCGGACGCAGCGGGCCGTCGTCGCCACCGGTCACCGGGTCCGGGTCGCGGGAGAACCACAGCACCGTCGAGCCGAGCAGGTTCCGCTCGGCCATGTCCTCGCGGATCCGCGGGATGACCGTGCCCAGGTCTTCGCCGACGACCAGCGCGCCCGCCCGGTGCGCCTCCAGCAGCAGGACGGCCAGCATCGCGTCGGCGTCGTAGTGGACGTAGGTGCCGCGGTCGGCGGTCTCCCCGGTCGGCACCCACCACAGCCGCCACAGCCCCATGACGTGGTCGATCCGCAGCCCGTCCGCGTGCTGCAGCAGCGCGCGCACCATCTCGCCGAACGCGGCGTAGCCGGTGTCGGCCAGGCGGTCCGGGCGCCACGGCGGCAGGCCCCAGGTCTGGCCGCGCTGGTTGAACGCATCCGGCGGGGCGCCGACGGTCGCGCCGAGCGCGAGCACGTCCTGCAGCATCCACGCGTCGGCGCCCTCGGGGTCGCAGCCCACGGCCAGGTCGTGGATGACGCCGACCGGCATCCCGGCGTCCCGGGCGGCGGCCCGGACCGCGGCCAGCTGCGCCTCGGCCTGGCGCTGCACCCAGGCGTGGAACTCGATCCGCGGTGCCAGCTCCCGCTGCGCGTCGGCGACACCGGCGCCGTCCGGGCGCTGCAGGTCGGCCGGCCAGCGCGACCAGCGGCCGCCGTAGCGCTCGGCGAGCGCGCAGAACGTGGCGAAGCGGACGAGGTCCGGGTCGTCGGCCCCGGTGTCGTCGGTCCGCGTATCGGGGCGCCCCGCGCTGTGCCACAACAGCTCCAGCGCGGACCGCTTCGCGGCCCAGACGCGGTCGTGCGCGATCCGGTCGCCGGTGGTCTCCGGGCGCAGCGCGTCGACCTCGGCACGGGTGGCGTCGTCGGCGTCGCAGTAGGCGGGCAGGTCGGTGATCCGCAGCGCCAGCGGGGTCGCGTACCGGCGCGACGACGGCGTGTACGGCGAGGGCTGCACCGGGGGCACGGGAGTGACCGCGTGCAGCGGGTTGAGCAGCACCGCACCGGCGCCGTGCCCGCCGCGGATCAGGTCGGTGAGGTCGCCGAGGTCGCCGATGCCCCAGGACCGCTGCGAGTGCAGGGCGTAGAGCTGCAGCATCCAGCCCCAGGTGCGGGGCGGGTCGGGCAGCCGGGCCGGGGCGACGACGACGTGCGCGCGGCCGGTGTCGAGCTCCAGTGCGTAGCGGCCCGGTGCCAGCCCGGCCGGGAGCTCGCCGTCGATCTCGATCGTGCTGCCGTCGGTGTCGCCGTCGGTGGCGACCAGGGTGCCGCGGCCGGGGACCGGGCGGGCCCGGTCGTCGCGCATCCCGATCGTCGGTGGCAGCTGCGCGCGGTCGCGGGCCGTCGCCAGCGCCGCGGTGACCGCCTCCGGGCTGGAGACGTCGACGTCGAGCAGCGACAGCACGGTGCGCACCACCGAGGCGTCGATCGGGACCTCGGTCCGGGTGCCGTCCAGGTAGGAGGTCGCGACGCCGTAGGCGTCGGCGATCTCGGCGAGCTCGGGGTCCACCGGGTCGCGGGTCATGGGGTGATCCTCGCCGATCCGGGCGCGTCCGGCCCGTCCGGCCCGCCCGGTCGCCGCGGTGGGACGGGCCCGGGAACGCACGTCCTGGGCGGCAACGGCATCGACACGCTGGTTCACGCGATCGCCCCCGGTCAGGGGCTGATCGGTGCTACCGTGCGTCGCCGGATGCGCCGACCGTGTCACCCGTCGCCGGAGGGACGCCTGTCGCGTTCCGAATCGTTCCGGAGCCGGATCGTGTCGTCGCCGCCGGCCCCGTCGTGACGTTCCGGCAGGAGGATCTTCCAGATGTCGACGTGGGCCCTGATCGGGCTGTTGGTGGTGGTGCTGGTGGCCGTCGGTATCGCGACGCTCCTGCGGTGGTTGAAGGGGCGGAAGAAGACGACCCCGGCCCCGGAGGACGAGGAGCGGCGCACCGTCGCCGACCTCGTCGACAACCGTGCGCGCGGGCAGTCGGACGAGGCCCGGCCGCAGGACGGTCCCGCCGAGCCGGACGCCGCCACGCAGGCGCCCTCGGCCGAGGACACCTCCGGATCCGGTACGGAACCCGACCGCGCGTACGCGATCGGGTCGACCCAGTCGTCGGCGCCGGACATCACCGACGCCCCCGACGACACCCCGGACGACGACGCGGCCACCCCCGCGCCCACGCGTTCCGGCCCGCGGGTCACGCCGGACGTGAGCGCCGGGCCCGTCGGACCGCCGTGGTCGCGCGGGTTCAAGGACGGTAAGCCGGTGGAGCCGGTGGAGCGCCGTCCCGCGCCGCACCCGGCCTCGCCGGCCGACTCGGCCGTCTCCGGGGCAGTCGCCTCGGACGAGGCCGTCTCGGGCGGCTCTGCCTCGGACGAGGCCGCCGTCTCGGGCGGCTCTCTCTCGGGCGGCTCTGTCTCGGACGGGGCTGCCTCGGACGCGACCGGTACGGAGGCGACCGCTACGCACGCGACCGGCACGGACGCGAGCGCCACGGACGCGGCCGCCACGGACGCGCCCGGTTCCGAGGCGCCTGGCCCCGACACGACTGGCCCCGACACGACGGGCTCCGAGGCGACGCCGGCGGGCTCCGGTTCGTCCGCCGCTGCCGACGGCTCCGGCACGACCGCGACTTCCGGCTCGGCGGCGGGAACGCCCGCGACCGAGCGGCCCGAGGGGGCCACCTCGGCTGCCGGCACCACGTCGTCCGGTGACACGTCGTCGGACACCACGTCGTCGACCGCCACACCCGGGACATCCGGAGCCGGGATCGCCGCCGGAGCGGCGGCGGTCGCGGGAGCCGGTGCCGTCGCGGCGACGAGCCGGCGCGGGACGGACGAGAGCTCGCCCGACTCCACCGCCGCGCGTGACACCGCCACCCGTGACGAGGCCGGGTCCGGCGACAGCGCCGACACCGCCACCGATGCGACCGCCACCGACACGACCTCCGCAGGCCGGGCCACAGCCGATACGACCAGCTCGGCGGCCACGGGTCCCTCGGCGGAGTCCGCGTCCGGTGGGGACACCGGCACGGCCGTGACCGGGGAGCCGGATGCCGCCGGTACGTCCGGGGCCACCAGCACGGGCACGACCGGCACCGACGTGACGAGCGCGGACGCCCCGGCCACCGGCGGTTCGGCGACCGAGCCGCGCACCGAGGACCCGGACGCCGCCGCGGACGCCGACCGGCCGTCGGCCCCGGCCCGCGGCGACTCCCGCAGCCCGGTCGACCCGGACCTGGTCAAGCGGGTCACGGCCGTCCCCTCCGACCGCGCCTCGTCCCGGACAACCGCGTCCCCGGACACCGAGCGCGAGTACCGCGAGGCCCGCGACCGCATCGCCGGCCAGTCCTGGCGCGTCCCGGAGCAGGCGACGTCGTCGGACCACGCCGGCCGCGGCGTGCCCGGCACCCGGCCGGCCACCCCGGTCGACCGGTCCCGTTCCACCGACACCGACGACCGTCCCGACGACGACGGCGGCGACGGGGAGCGCTCCGGCCGGTCCGGTGCCCGCACCGCCGCCGGTGTCGGCCTCGCCGCAGGCGCCGCCGGTCTCACCGGCTACGCCGTCTCCCGGAGCACCCGCGACGCGTCGTCGTCGGAGGGCGCCGCCACCCGTCGTGCGCCCGGCGCCGACGAGGAGGTCACCGACGACCCGGACCTCGTCTCCGACGAGCCCGCGCCGCGCCCGGCACCGCGGGTGCTGCGGTCGGCCCGGTCGGCCACCGGCGGACCCACCCCCGCACCGAGCACCCCGCAGCAGAGCAGTACCCCGCAGCAGAGCAGTACCCCGCAGCAGAGCAGTACCGGGCAGCAGAGCAGCACCCCGGCACCGGCCACCCCGGCCCGGAGCAGCGCTCCGGCACCGGGCACGGCGCCCGCCCGGAGCTCCGCCCCGGCGCAGCCCGCGGGGGCACCGGCCGAGGAGGAGACCGCGTACGGCACCGGCGGCCCCGCCGGCCGGAATGCGGCACCGGCCGGGACCGGACCGCAGGGCCCCCGCGGCCCGCTGTCCGGGCTGGGCACCCCGCCGCCGGCGCGCCCGTCGCTGCCGGACCCGGACGAGACGGTCGTCATGAGCGTCATCCGGCCCGACACCCCCGACCCGCGCCTGGAGCGGCCGACGTCGCCGCAGGACATCGAGGTCCACGTGACCGGCCAGGACGGCGACGTCCTCACCGGCGCCGCCGTCAGCGTCCGTGACCGCGCCGGTGCGGAGCTCGGCTCCGCCACCACCGGCACCGACGGCGTCGCCCGGATCTCCGCGCCGGGCACCGGGCAGTACGTCGTCGTCGCGACGCTGACCGGGCACCGGCCCGGGGTGTCGGCGGTCGTCGTCGGCGACGCGACCGCGTCCACGACGCTCACGCTGCGCCGTGCCGCGGCCGTCCACGGCACCGTCCGGACGAGCTCGGGGGACACCGTCGCCGATCTCCCGGTCGCGCTCGAGCAGGACGGTGAGGCGGTCGCCGCCGCCCGTACCGGCTCCGACGGCACGTTCCGCGTCACCGACCTCGACCCGGGCTGGTACCGGCTCGTCGCCGAGACCGGGGGAGCGGAGCTGACCGCATCGGTGCAGGTCGTCGCGGGCACCGAGGTGGAGCAGGACCTGACCGGCGAGCCGCGGCCGTGACATCGCCGGGCGTACGCGCCCCCGACGTCGACGGGACGCTGACCGGCGTCGACGACGTCGAGCTGTACTGGCAGGGCTGGCTGCCCGGCGGCACGCCCACCGGTGTGCTGCTGGTCAGCCACGGGATCGGCGAGCACTCCGGGCGCTACGGCGACGTCGTCGACACCCTGGTGCCCGACGGCTGGGCGGTCTACGGCCTGGACCACCGCGGGCACGGCCGCTCCGGCGGCACCCGGGTGCACGCCCGCCGCTACGACGACCTGCTGGCCGACTTCGAGACGTTCCGCCGCGAGATCGCGTCCCGGCACCTCGGCCTGCCGGTGTTCCTGCTGGGGCACAGTCTCGGCGGACAGATCGCACTCGCGTTCGCGCTGCGCCACCAGGACGAGCTGGCCGGACTCGCCCTGTCCGCGCCGGCGCTGGCCAGCGACACCGTCCCGGCTCCACTGGTACCGGTGCTGCAGCTGGTGTCGCGGTTCCTGCCGACCGCGCGCCCGGTCGGGATCGACGATTCGGCGATCAGCTCCGACCCGCTGGTCGTCGCCGACTACCGCGCCGATCCGCTGGTCCACCACGGCAAGCCGACACTCGCCCTCGGTGCGGCGATCTACGCCGAGATGGCGACGCTGCCGAAGCGGGCCGCCGAGCTGCGGATCCCGCTGCTGATCCAGCACGGCACCGCCGACCGGCTCGCCGACCCCTCGGGCACCCGCAGGCTCGACGAGGCCAGCGGCTCGGCCGACACCACGGTCCGCTGGTACGACGACATGTGGCACGAGATCTTCCACGAGCCGGGCCGCGCGGAACCGCTCGCCGACCTGCGCACCTGGCTCGACGACCATCGCGACCGCGGCTGAGGTCCGCCCCGGCCTGCGCGGCCACCCGGTCGATGGTGGGATTCTCGGAGCACGACGAGGGATCCGCGACGGGAGTGGCCGGCAGGGTGGGTAGTACCGACGAACGGGCGGCACACGGCGCCGTCTCCGCGCGCACCCTGCTGGAGACGACCGACTGGTCCGCCACGCCCCTGGGGCCGCCCGAGAGCTGGTCGCGCAAGCTCGCCGACACCGTCCGGTTCATGGAGGCGAACCGCCAGCCGCTGGTCGTGTGGTGGGGTCCCGAGCTCGTCCTGCTCTACAACGACGCGTTCGCCGAGCTCGCCGGCAACCGGCATCCCGCGGCGTTCGGGCGCCCGGCCGAGGAGGGCTGGCCGGAGATCGTCGAGCACCTCCGGCCGGAGCTGCCGCGGCTGTTCTCCGGTGATCACGAGGGCATCTACCGCTCCGCGGACCGCATCGTCCTGGGTCGGTGGGGGCGGCCCGAGGCGACCTGGTGGACCTACTCGACCACGCCGGTGCGCGAGGCCGGCGCGAGCGAGGCGCTGGGGCTGGTCACGATCGCCTCGGAGGTCACCGAGGGTGTCGTCGGCACCCGCCGCATGGAGGTGCTCGGCGAGCTCGGCGAGGTCCTGCGGGACGCCCCGACCGTCGAGGTGGCGGTCGAGCGGCTGACCGACGTGCTCGAGCGTGCCCACGACGACATCGGGTGCGCGCTGGTCTCGTTCCCGGGGCAGCCGTCCTCGACGCCGATCGCGGTGCGGACCGCGAACGTGCCCGACGCCCGGCTGCCGGAGGACCCCGGCCCCGGCGTCGGGTCGGCCGTGGAGTTCGTGCCTGCCGGTCCCGGGCGGGACGCCACATCCGGTCCCGACGAACTGGCCCGCGCCGTCGCCCACACCGTCGACGGGACCCGCGCCGTCGCGATCACCGTCGGGGCCGCTCCGCTGCTTCAGCTCGATGAGCCGCAGCGCGCGTTCCTGCGCCTGGTCGTCGGGAACATCGGGACGGTGCTCACCGACGCGATCTCCCGCGAGGGGGAGGGCGACCGGCGCGACGTCGCCGACGATGCCGCGCACTCCCGCGCCGAGTACTACGCCGGCCTCGGGGACGAGATCCGCGACCCGCTGACGCTGGTCCTCGGCCCGCTCGACCGGCTGACCGAGTCCGTCGGCGCCGACGACCGCACCCAGGTCGACCTCGCGCGCCGCAACGCCGAGCGCATCCTCAAGCTCGTCGACAGCCTGCGGGACGTCTCGTCGCTGAGCAACGGCCGGCACGACGGCACGTTCTCCGCCACCGAGCTGGGCACCACGACCGCCGAGCTCGCCGCCACGTTCGCCCCGGTCACCGAGCGTGCCGGGCTGGCCCTGGAGGTCTCCTGCCCGCCGCTCGCCCGGCCCGCCTGGGTGGACCGCGACGCCTGGGAGAAGATCGTCCTCAACCTGCTCAGCAACGCGGTCAAGTACACCCACACCGGTGGGATCTCGGTCGAGCTGGAGCAGCTGGGCGAGCACATCGTCCTGACCGTCGCCGACACCGGCACCGGCATCCCCGAGGACGAGATCGACCACGTCTTCGAGCGCTACCGCCGCCCTGGCAGCTCACGCGGGCGTACCGGCGAGGGCAGCGGCCTCGGGCTGCCGCTGATCCGCCAGCTCGTCCGGCTGCACGCCGGCACCATCGACGTCCGGTCGCGCAGCGGAGGCGGTACCGAGTTCACCGTCCGGATCCCGCTCGGGTTCGCGCACCTGCCCGAGGATCGGCTGGCCCGCTCCCGCACCGACGCGCGTACCTCGCCGCACCTCTACGCGCCCTACGTCGCCGAGGCGCTGCGCTGGCTGCCCGACCAGGACGAGGCGGGCGAGCGCCGCGACGACACCGCGGCCCGTGCCGCAGGCCGCGGGCGCTCGGTCGACAGCTCGGTCGTCGACGGGCTGGACCTGAGCCGGTCGGACCGGGTGCTCGTCGTCGACGACGACCGGGAGATGCGCGGCTACCTGCGCGACCTGCTCTCCGAGCAGTGGTCGGTGCAGACCGTCGCCGACGGCACCGCCGCGATCGAGGCCGCCCGCGCGGACCCGCCGGACCTCGTCGTCGCCGACGCGGCCCTGCCTGCCAGCGGCGGCATCGAGCTGCTGCGGGCACTGCGCTCGGACCCGCGCACCGTCGGGGTGCCGGTGGTGCTGCTGTCGTCGCGGGCCGGGGAGGAGGCCGCCGTCGAGGGCTTCGCTGCCGGCGCCGACGACTACCTGGTCCGCCCGTTCTCCCCGCGCGAGCTGCTCGCCCGCGTCGCGAACCACCTGCAGCTGGGCCGGGTGCGCCGGGCCGCGGAGCTGCAGTTCCGCGCCATGGCCGACTCGACGCCCGCGCTGATCTGGGTCGACGACCCGGGCGGGCACCGGCTGTTCGTCAACCGGGGCTGGCTGGACTTCACCGGCGTCGAGGACCAGTCCAGCGAGCTGGGCCTGGACTGGCGGCGTCGCATCCACCCCGACGACCGCGACCGCTACCGCTCGGTGACCCTCGCCGCCGCCCGCGCGCACGCGCCGTTCGAGGTCGAGTACCGGCTGCTCGACCGCACCGGGCACCACCGCTGGGTGCTCGACCGCGGCGCCCCGGTACACGACGGCGAGCGTTCCGCCGGGTACGTCGGCGGCTGCCTCGACATCGACGGACGGCACCGTGAGCAGCGCCGCCACCGGCTCTACTCCGAGGTCGCGAGCCAGCTCGAACGCGAGATCACCCGCACCGGGCGCACCGACCAGCTGGCCCGGGCCGTCGTCGACGACCGGCTCGCCGACATCGCCGTCGTGCACGACGCCGACCCGGAGGCCCCCGGCGCGACCCTGGCCGTGGCCGCCGAGCGGTCGGCGCTGGAGCCGTCGCTGTGGCGGCTGCGCCCGCTCGTCGACCTCGACCAGCAGGACGGGACCCCGGAGATCATCGGGCCGGACCGGCTCGACCAGCTCCTCACCCGGCTCCCGCCGCTGCAGCGCCGCGCCTGGGGGCGGCTCCGGATCCGGTCGGCGATGATCGTCCCGCTGCCCGCCCGCGGCCGGACGTCGGCGGTCCTGACCGCCGTGCGCGTCCAGCCGCAGGAGGCGTTCACCACCGACGATCTGGAGCTGCTCACCGAGATCGGCCGCCGGGCGGGCCTGGCGGTGGACAACGCACGGCTGCTGGAGCAGGAGCGGTCCTCCGCGCAGCGGCTCGGGCTGCTGCACCGCGCGACGGCGAAGATGTCCGCCGCCGCCACCCCCGGCGAGGTCGCCGCGATCGCCGCCGACCACATCGTGGACCTGCTCGACGCCGACTACGCCGGGCTGTGGGAGATCCGCGGCCAGTGGCTGGAGGCGCTCACCGGGCACGGCTGGGACGCCGAGCTGTGGCGGCGCGCCGGGCGCATCCCGGTCGACGCCGCGATGGCCTTCGGCGACGTCATCGACGGGCGTGAGCCGCTGTGGTTCCACGACGCCGCGGACTGGGCGGCGCGCTACCCGGCACAGATCGGTGTCGCGCCGGACCACGCGCAGACCATCGGCTACCTGCCGCTGGTCGCCGGTGGCCGGGTGCTCGGGGTGCTGTCGGTGACGATGCTGGTCGCCCGCCGCCTGTCCGACGCCGACAAGGAGGCCGCGGTCGCCGTCGCCGAGCTGGCGGCGCAGGCGCTGGACCGCGCCTCCATGCTCGACGCCGAGACCGAGGCCCGCCGCCTCGCCGAGAACCTCGGTGCGGTCGCGACCGGGCTGGCGCGGGCCACGGACCTGGAGTCGGTGGCCGAGGTCGTCGTCGAGCACGGGCGGAGCTCGATCGGCGCCGACGCCGTCGCGCTGCTGGTGCTGGACGACAACAACATCCTGCAGCTGCTCGGCGAGGCCGGCTGGCCCGAGGACGGCCCGGCGATGACCGTCCCGGCGCGCAGCCACCCGCTGCGGCGGGCGGTGTCCACCGGCGAGCCGGTGTGGAACGCCGGTGAGCGGGGCAGCGACGCGGTGCGCCGCTACCCGGTGCAGACCGCGGTCCCGCTGATGGTGGCGGCCCGGCCGATCGGCGTCCTCGGGTTCCGCTTCCCGCAGGAGCCGGACTTCACCCCGGAGCAGCAGCGGTTCGTGCTCACCCTGGCCAACCAGTGTGCGCAGGCGATCGTGCGGGCCCAGCTGCACCAGGCCGAGCACGAGGTCGCGGTCACCCTGCAGCGCAGCCTGCTGCCGCAGAAGCTGCCCGAGCTCGACCGGCTCTCGATCGCCACCCGCTACCGCCCCGGCACGCAGGGCACCGAGGCCGGCGGCGACTGGTTCGACGTGCTGGACCTCGCCGACGGCACCGTTGCGCTCGTCGTCGGCGACGTCGTCGGCCGCGGACCCGCGGCGGCCGCGGTGATGGGCCAGCTGCGCAGCGCCGTCGCGTCCAACCTGGTCAACGGCCAGCCGCCGGCCGGTGCGCTGGAGCAGCTCGACCAGTACGCGCTACGGGTCCGCGGCGCGATGGCGTCCACGGTCGCGATCGCGACGATCGACCTGGACTCCGGCGAGATCCGCTACGCCAGCGCGGGGCACCCGCCGCCGCTGGTGTGCGGCGCCGACGGCGTCCGGACGCTGAGCAGCGGACGTGGTGTGCCGCTGGGGATCTCGGGGCGTCCGCCGTTCTCCGAGGCGACCGCGCACATGGCACCCGGCGAGACGATCCTGCTGTGCTCGGACGGCCTGTTCGAGCGGCGCGGCGAGGTCATCGACGACGGCCTGGCCCGGCTGGCCGCCGCGTTCGACGACCTGGGGGAGACCCAGCCCCGCGAGATGGCCGACACACTGCTGAACCGGATGTCGGAGGGCCTGGCGATCCCGGACGACACCGTCGTCGTCGTGGCCCGGCTGATGCCGCCGCCGTTGCGGCTGTCGGTCGGCGCCGACCCGAAACGGCTGTACGCGCTGCGCCGCGCCGTCACCAGCTGGACCACGAGCTGCGGCATGGGCCCGGACGCGGCCAGCGACCTGCAGCTCACCGTCGGCGAGGCCGTCACCAACGCGATCGAGCACGCCTACCTGCCCGAGGACACCGACTCCGCGGCAGGCGTCGACCTGGAGCTGGCGCTGACCCCGGACGGCGCGGTGTCGGTCGTCGTGACCGACGGCGGCCGGTGGCGCCCACCGCCGCCGGACCCCGGCTACCGCGGCCGTGGTCTCGCGCTGATCCGGGAGCTGGCCGAGGACGTGCACGTCGAGCCGGGCGACTCGGGGACGACGGTCCGGTTCCGGCTGCCCGCCACCCCGGTCGAGATCGGCACGCCGGGTGCCGCGCCGCCGGTCGAGTTCGTGGCGGGCGAGGCGGGCTCCGACCGCGATCCGACGGTCGCCGTCGCCGCCGGGATCGAGCCGCAGGCCGAGCGCTCGACCCGGCTGCGGATCTCCGCCGACGCCGACAGCGTCCTGCTCTCCGTGCTCGGGGACCTGGACCTGGGCGGGGTCGCGGCGATCCGCCGGCAGCTGATGGAGCACGTCGACCGCCGGGTCCCGATCACGCTGAACCTCGGCGCGGACACCTTCGTGAGCAGCGCCGGGATAGCACTGCTGTCCGAGATCGCCCGGCGGATGCGGGCGGCCGGGCTCGCGCTGACCCTGGTCGCCCCGGCGGGCAGCCAGTCCCGGCGCGCGCTGGTGCTCTCCGGTCTCGACACCGTGATCGGCATGTCCGACGGCGGCGCCACCGGCTGAGTGGTGCCGCGCACCGCCGAGCCTGTTGTCCGGACAGGCGTGCGTGGGTCCCGGGCGATGGACGTCTCCTTGATGCGTCATCGGGCATGTGGTGACATCGTCGGTGTGAGTCAGGCAGCGACCCTCGGCCCCCTCTGGGGCACTCGTCGTGCCGACCACTTCGACCAGGGCTGTCGCCCGAGCTGAGTTCCTCCGCTTCCCGCTCGGTCCCTTCGCTGTTCCCTGGAGTCCCCGCATGTCCGCGCCCGTCCGCGCCTCCCGTCCTGCCCGCCTGACCGGTGCCCGTCCCGTCCCCGCCCGCCCGGTCGTCGCCCCGACGCCGTACGGGCTCGACGACCTGCTCGACCTGACCCGCGAGATCGCCGCCGAGGTCCGCGCCGGCCGGCACGAGGTCGTCGTCGACCCCGAGCGTCGCTGGTACAAGCTGCTGCGCAGCGACGGCCTGCTCGACGTCTGGCTGATCAGCTGGGCCACCGAGCAGATCGCCGAGTTGCACGACCACGCCGGTTCCATCGGCGCGCTGACCGTGGTGTCCGGGACGCTGACCGAGCGCCGCTGGTCCGGCCCGTCCGGGCTGCGGACCCGGTCGCTGCGCCACGGCCGCGGCGCCGGTTTTCCGCTCGGCCACGTGCACGACGTCGCGAACACCGCCGACGAGGCCGCGGTCAGCGTGCACGCGTACTCGCCGCCGCTGTCGGCCATGTCCTACTACGACGTCGAGGACGTCGCCGGAACCACCGGGCACCACCGGCTGCGGCGCACCCGCACCGAGCTCGTCCAGCCGGGTCAGGGCGTCGGATGACGCCGGGCGCGACACCGCGGCGCACCGTCGCCGACAAGCTCGCCGCGGCCCGGGAGCGGCTCGACCGCCCCGGCCCGCAGCGGGCGGCCGAGCTCGCCGCCGACGGCGCGTACCTCGTCGACACCCGGCCGGGCTGGCAGCGGGTCGAGGAGGGGGCGATCCCGGGGGCGCTGCTGATCGAGCGCAACCACCTGGAGTGGCGGCTCGACCCGGCGTCGGACGCGCGGATCCCGGAGGCCGTCGACCACGACGTGCGCTGGATCGTGCTCTGCTCCGAGGGCTACAGCTCCAGCCTGGCCGCGGCGTCGCTGCAGGACCTGGGCCTGCACCGGGCCACCGACCTCGACGGCGGCTTCCGCGCCTGGGCCGCTGCGGGGCTGCCCGTCGAGCCGGGCCGTGACGGCCCGTCCGACGCGACCCGGCCGCCGGCCGCACGCTCGGCCCACTGATCCCGCCCGGCTCGTACCGCGGGCCGGACGTGCCCCGAGCCGATCGCCCGGCCGCCGGCACGCGGCCGGGGCGATCGGCTCAGCTGAACGCGCCGATGCCGGTGATGTCCCGGCCCACGATCAGCGTCTGGATGGTCTCCGTCCCCTCGAAGGTGTGGATGGCCTCGATGTCGGCCCAGTGCCGCACGACGTGGTGCTCCAGCAGGATCCCGTTGCCGCCCAGCAGGTCCCGTGCCTCGGAGAGGATCGAGCGGGCGGTGCGGGTGTTGTGCATCTTCGCCAGCCCGGCGACGGTCGGGGACAGCTTCCCGGCCTCGGCGAGCCGGGCGATCTGCATGCAGTAGAGCTGCATCCCGGTCAGGTCGGCAAGCATCTTCACCAGGCGTTCCTGCACGATCTGGAAGCTCGCGAGCGGCTTGCCGAACTGGGTGCGTTCCTTGGCGTAGCGCAGCGCGGCGTCGTAGCCGGCGGTGGCGTGCCCGAGCGCCATCCACGCGCACGTCGAGCGGGTGGTGGCGAGCACGGCGGCGCAGTCGGCGAACGTCCGGGCGTTCACCAGCCGGTTCTCGTCCGGGACGTACACGTCCTCCAGGGTGATGTCGGCCTGCCACAACGCCCGCAGCGACACCTTCCCCGGAATCACCGACGCCGAGTAGCCCTCGGCCGGGGTCTCGACGACGAAGCCGAGCACGTCACCGGAGTCGGTGTCGCGCGCCCAGACGACGACGAGGTCGGCGACCGTGCCGTTGCCGATCCAGCGCTTGGCGCCGTTCAGCCGCCAGCCGTCGCCGTCGCGGGTCGCGGTGGTCTCCAGGGCGACCGAGTCCGAGCCGTGGTCGGGTTCGGTGAGCGCGAACGCCCCGGTCCGCTCCAGCGTCGACATCGACGGCAGCCAGCGCTGCTTCTGTTCCTCCGAACCGCACATCGCGATCGACTTCATGGCCAGCCCGGCGTGCACTCCGAGGAACGTGCCGAGCGAGCCGTCGCCGCGGTGCAGCTCCATGTGCACCAGGCCGAGCGCGAGCGGGCTCATCGCCGCGGCGCCGTAGCCCTCGATGTTCTCGCCGACGATTCCCAGCTCCGGCAGTCTGCGGAACAGGTGCCAGGGCAGCTCCGCCCGCTCCCAGTACTCGTTGATCTCGCCGAGCACCTCGTGGTCGACGAACTTGCGGGTGTCGGTGAACCGCTCCCACTGCTCGTCGGTGAACTGGTCACGGACGGAGAAGAAGTCGGTGCCGAGCGACTCGCCCAGCTCGGTGTACGGGGTGGTCGGTGCGGTCATGTGCCGGCTCCCTCGCCGTCGACGCCGTCGTCACATCCGATCGTCACATCGCCGGGCCGCCGCCGCTGCCTCTGGCCGCTATCGGTCAGGAGGCGGACTCGTGGGCCCGGCTCGTGAGCTGGGCCGCCCGCTGGTACGAGATCCCGAGCACCTTCCCGAGCTCACGTACGGACATGCCGGTCCGCTTGAGCTCGACGGCAGCGGAACGGAGCTGGGTCGCGGCGTCCGTCCGTGCGGCGCGCTCGGTGGCGCGAGCCTGCTCGACGAGGTCGAGCTTCGTTCGCACGGAGTGGGGCAGCTCGATCGCGACCTCGACCTCGACCTCGACAGGGTCCTGTTCGGTCAGTATCACCACCAGGTCGCGGGCCATCGACTCGATCTCGTCCACGGTCCGGGCCTGGGTGTACCGCTCGACCTCGGGCACATGAATCAGCCAGTATCGGCCGTCCCTGGTCGCATTCGCGTGGTAGGTCACCGTCGCCACCAGCCCTCCCCCAACACGATCTGACACTCGCGATAGATCTGTTCGGTCATCCGTTCGCCGATGTCCCGATGGCGAGGGATCGGGATCATCACGTCGCCCAGCAGGTAGAGCGTGTGGTTCGCGCCCTCGCGCTGAAGGACGAAGCCCACGCCCTGCCGGAGTGCCTCCCGGCGGATTGTCTTCACGATAACGCGGGGCGGAGTCATCGTCTACCCCGATATCGACGCAGACTGTCTATATCGGGGTAGACGATCATGCCTTCACCAGGCAGAACGGATGCCCGATCGGATCGAGGAAGACCCGGAAGTTCTCCGGGGCCGGCTGCACGTCGTGCTTGCGGGCGCCGATCTCCAGCACCGCGGCCTCGCCGGCATCGAGGTCGGGGACGTCGAAGTCGAGGTGCCCGCGCTGCGGCCGGACTTGCCCGGGCCACTCGGGCGGGACGAAGTCGCCCTCGGCGATCTGCTGGAACGCCAGGGTCGCGCCGGCGCCGCCGGAGTCGAGCTCGGCCCAGTCGGCGTGCCGCTGCGGGGTGACCGGCCAGCCGGTGATCCGCGAGTAGAAGCGGGCGAGGGCGAGCGCGTCCGGGCAGTCCAGTGCGAACAGCGAGAACGTCGCGATCGGGGTGGTGCGCTGCGCCGTGGAGGCGGTGGAGGAGGTCATGGCCGAAGTGTGCCCCGGACCACCGACAGGAAAGCCGCGACGGAACCGGCGCTCAGCCCGGCGGTGGCAGCTCGTCGATCGCCTTCTCGATGCGCTGCACCGAGATCGGGTAGCGGGTCTTCAGCGGGTGCGAGTACAGCGAGACCCGCAGCTCCTCGATCATCCAACCGATCTCGCGCAGCTGCGGCGACGGCTCGAGACCGTCCGGCAGCGCAGCGAGCAGCCCGCGGTACTCGACCTCGACCGGTGCGATCTCGGCGGTCCAGCGGGCGTCGCGGCCGGGATCGGCGTGCAGCTTGTCGAGCCGGATCTCCAGGCCCTGCAGGTAGCGCTTCAGGTCGCCGAGCCGGGTGGCGCCGGTCGCGGTGACGAACCCGGGTGCCACCAGCCGGTTCATGATCGCCTTGACGTCGGCGACACCGTCGCGGGATGCGGGCCCCTTCAGGTCGGCCAGCTTCGCACCGACCCGGTGCCACACCTCCAGGACGCCGCGGACGGCGTCGAGGACCTGCAGCGTCGTCGACGGCAGCCGCATCTTCAGCAGCTCGGCGAGCCGGTCGAACTGTGCCCGGTCGAACGGGTCGCCACCGCCACGGTTCATCAGGTGGTCGGCCGCCGCGGTGGTGCAGTCCTCCAGCAGCGCGTCGAGCGAGCCGTGCGGGTTGCGCGACAACGCCAGCCGCGCCCGGTTGTCCAGCCCGCGCTGCACCTGCTTGCCGGGGTTGGTGGTGCCGAGCATCAGCAGCCGGCGCGCACCGCGATGGTGCTGCGGGTCGCGCTCGGCGGGGGTCGCGAACACCCGGACGTCGGCGGTGGAGCCTCGGTCGCGCAGCCCCGGAAACCCGGTGACGACGTGCGCGCCGCGCCGGATCGGCAGCTCGCGCGGCAGGTCGCCGATCGTCCACGACGTCAGCCCGGACGCCTCCACCTCGGTCCCGGCCGACGCCAGCTCCTCGCGCACCTTCGGCGCGAGCCGGTGGCGCAGGCGGTCGAGGTCGGTGTCGCGGTCCAGCTCGGTGCCGGCCTCGTCGAGCACCCGGAACGTGACGGTCAGGTGCTCGGGCAGCCGCTCCAGCTCCCAGTCCTCGCGGCGGATCTCGACGTTGCGCATCCGGCCGAGCTCACGCTCCAGCCCGTCGAGCAGCGGCCGATCGGTATCGATGCCCGCTCCGCCTGCGCTCCGCGGGGTATCGATGCCCGCTCCGCCTGCGCTCCGCGGGGTTTCCGCCCGCAGCCGGGCCAGCACCGCCTTCGCGTGGTCCGGGGCGGGCGAGAAGTTGCGGCGCAGGTTGCGTGGCAGGGTGCGGATCAGTGCCGTCACCAGCTCCTCGCGCAGGCCGGGGACCTGCCAGGTGAACGGCGTCGGGTCGACCTGGTGCAATGCGGCGACCGGGACGTCGACGGTCACGCCGTCGTCCTGGGCACCCGGTTCGAACGCATACGACAGCGGCAGCGTCAGCCCGCCGGCGTCGACGTGGTCGGGGTAGTGCTCACGGTCGATCTGCTTCGCGGCCTCGGTCGCGAGCATCTCCTCGGTGAAGTCGAGCAGGTCGGGGTCGCGGCGCGACTCCTGCTTCCACCACCGGTCGAAGTGCTTGCCGGACACGACGTCGGCGGGGACGCGTTCGTCGTAGAACTCGAAGAGTGTGTCCTCGTCGACGACCAGGTCGCGCCGCCGCGCGCGGTGCTCGAGCTCCTCGGCGTCGTCGAGCAGCTCGCGGTTGGCGTGGAAGAACGGGTGGCGGGTGTCCCAGTCGCCCTCGACGAGCGCGTGCCGCAGGAACAGATCGCGGCTCACCTCGGGGTCGATGCGGCCGTAGGCGACGGTCCGGTCGGCGACCAGCGGCAGCCCGTGCAGCGTGACGCGCTCGGTCGCGACCGCGCTCGCCCGCTTGCGTGACCAGCGCGGTTCCGAATAGGTCTTCTTGACGAGATGTGCCGCGAGCGGCTCGATCCACTCGGGCTGCACCGGGGCGACGGTGCGCGCCCACAGCCGGCTGGTCTCGACGAGCTCGGCGGCCATCACCCAGCGCGGCGGCTTCTTCGCCAGCGCCGAACCGGGCCAGATCGCGAACTTCGCACCGCGGGCACCGAGGTACTCCTTCGGCCCGCGCCGCTCCTTCTTGTCCTTGGCCGCGGGAGCGCCCTTGCGGGTCTCGACGACCTCCTGCATGCCGACCTGGGAGAGCAGCCCGGACAGGACCGACTGGTGGATCCGGTCGGCGTGGGACGCCCAGTCCGGGTTCTTCTCGTTCAGGTCCATTCCCGACGACCGCGCGGCCTGCCGCAGCTGCCCGTGCAGGTCCCACCACTCGCGGATCCGCAGGTAGTGCAGGAAGTCCTCGCGCAGCTCGCGGCGGAACTTGCTGCCGGACAGCGCGTCCTTGCGCTCTTCGACGTGGTCCCAGAGGCGCAGGTAGGCCAGGAAGTCCGAGCCGTCGACACCGAAGCGGCGGTGTTTGTCGTCGGCGGCCTGACGCTGCTCGGTGGGCCGCTCGCGCGGATCCTGCACCGACAGTGCGGCGGCGATCACGAGGACCTCCCGCAGGCAGCCGTTGCGGTGCGCCTCGACGAGCATCCGGCCCAGCCGCGGGTCCACCGGCAGCCGCGCCAGCGACTGTCCGACCGCGGTCAGCGAGCGGCGGTCCGGGCGCAGCGCGCCGAGCTCGTGCAGCAGGTCGAGACCGTCGGTGACCGACCGCTTGTCCGGCGGCTCGACGAACGGGAACTCCGAGATCTCGCCCAGGTCCAGCGCGATCATCTGCAGCACGACCGAGGCCAGGTTGGTGCGCAGGATCTCCGGGTCGGTGAACTCGGGGCGTGCGTCGAAGTCGTCCTCGGCGTAGAGCCGGATCGCGATGCCGTCGCTGGTGCGCCCGCAGCGCCCGGCGCGCTGGTTCGCCGAGGCCTGGGAGATCTTCTCGATCGGCAGCCGCTGCACCTTGAGCCGCCGCGAGTAGCGGGAGACTCGTGCGGTGCCGGTGTCGACGACGTAGCGGATCCCGGGCACGGTCAGCGAGGTCTCGGCGACGTTGGTCGCGAGCACCACGCGGTTGCCGGCGTGCGGCTGCCAGACCCGCTGCTGCTCGGCCGTCGAGAGCCGGGCGTAGAGAGGGAGGATCTCGGTGTTCGGCAGGTTCCGCTCGGCCAGCGCGTCCGCGGCCTCGCGGATCTCGCGCTCGCCGGGAAGGAAGACGAGCACGTCGCCGGGGCCCTCGCGCTGCAGCTCGACGACGGCGTCGCCGATCGCGTCGTCCAGGCGGCGGTCGGGATCGGCGTCCGGGTCGTCGGGGTCGACGACGGGCCGGTACCGGATCTCGACGGGGTAGGTGCGCCCGGAGACCTCGACGATCGGGGCGGGCTCGAGCTCGCCGCCCGCGGTGCGGTGGGCGAAGTGCTCGGCGAACCGCTCGGGGTCGATCGTCGCCGAGGTGATGATGACCTTGAGATCCGGGCGGCGGGGGAGCAGCCGGGTCAGGTACCCGAGGATGAAGTCGATGTTCAGGCTGCGCTCGTGCGCCTCGTCGATGATCAGGGTGTCGTAGGCGAGCAGGTCCTTGTCGCCGGCGAGCTCGGCCAGCAAGATCCCGTCGGTCATCAGCTTGACCAGGGTCGAGTCGCCGATCTGGTCGGTGAAGCGGACCTTCCAGCCGACGGCGCCGCCGACCTCGACGTCCATCTCCTCGGCGATCCGCGCGGCGACGGTGCGGGCGGCGAGCCGGCGCGGCTGGGTGTGCCCGATCATCCCGCGTACCCCGCGGCCCAGCTCCAGGCAGATCTTCGGCAGCTGGGTGGTCTTGCCCGACCCGGTCTCACCCGCGACGACGACGACCTGGTTGTCCCGGATCGCGTCGGCGATCTCCTCGCGGCGCGCCGATACCGGCAGCACGGCGGGGTAGCTGATGTGCGGCAACGCCTCACGGCGGCGCGCGATCCGGTGCTCGGCGGTGCCGACGGCGTCGGCGACGCGCTGCTGGGCGCGTCCGTCCCGGGCCCGGTCGAGGCGCCCGCGCAGCCGCTCGGCCTCGGCGGGGCCGAGGTCGTCGAGGCGGGTGTGCAGGTCGGCGAGCTCGTCGTCGGACAGCGCGGGGAGCGGCGGCTCGGACGCGGGTGGGTGGTCGCGGTCGGGGCCGCGACCACCGTGCTGGTCGGGGCCGGCCGCCGTGACGGCAGCGCGCCGGCCCCGCGGCCCGCGGCGGCGCTGCGAGGTGCGGCGCTCCTGCCCGCGGGCCGGGCGGCCGCGCGCGGCGCCCTCCGTCCCGGGGGCGGCCTGCGCTGCGGCCTGGTCTGTGGATGGATCGGTGTCCTGCGTGCGGTCCTGCGGTGCCGCGCCGTCGCGTGGCGCGGTGCTCCGCTGCTCGGTGTTCCTGGACCCGGTGCGGCGGCCGCGCCGGCGGCGGGGCCGATCCGGGTGGCCGGCGCCCTGCTCGGGGCGCTCTCCCGGATTCGTCGGAGACGGGGCGGATTCGGAGGACATCGTTCGTTCAGTCTGCCTGGTCGCCCGCGGGACCGCGGACGACGACCATGGTGACCGCGCTCGCACGGGCGGACAACCGGATTAGCTCAGGGACGGCTTCGGCCTGGATGAGTGGGTGCCCGAACCGGGTGCCGGTCGCCTCGCGGCGAGTGGCACACCGCGGCTCCAGCCGGACGGTATTCCGCGGCGGCAGTTATCCATTGCGGCCCGGGGACTCGTGTCACCCGGCTCGGACCTTCTCTGCAACGGGCGGGGTGCGGAGTTCATTCCCCGTTCGCCCGCGAGGTCCGGAGATTTTTCGGCAGGTGCCGTCGTCGCAGGTCAGCCGCGCAGGGCGTCCAGCACCCCGTCGGTCCACGGTGTCCAGGAGTCGACCGCCCACTGCCCGAACGCCCGGTCGGTGAGCACGACGGCGGCCGCGCGCACCTCGGGGTCCACCCACAGGAACGTGCCGGACTGGCCGAAGTGCCCGAACGTGCGCGACGACGACGTCGTCCCGGTCCAGTGCGGGGACTTGCCGTCGCGGATCTCCAGGCCCAGCCCCCAGTCGTTCGGGCGCTGACGGCCGTAGCCGGGGAGCAGGCCGTCGAGCCCGGGGTAGGCCACGGTCGTCGCCTCGGCGACGGTGCGCGGGTCGAGCAGCGTCGGGGCCTGCAGCTCGGCGGCGAACACGGCGAGGTCGTTCGCGGTGGAGACCGCACCGGAGCCGGCCGGGCCCTCGAGCCGGGTGCCGGGCAGCCCGAGCGGCTCGGCGACGGCCTGGTGCAGGTAGTCGGCGAACCCGATCCCGGTGGCCTCGGCGACGGTGTCGGCGAGCACCGCGAACCCGGTGTTGGAGTAGATGCGGCGCTCGCCGGGGGCGGCCTTGACCTCGTCGGTGTCGAACGCCAGCCCGGAGGTGTGCGCGATCAGGTGCCGCACGGTCGACCCGGGCGGCCCGGCCGGGTCGTCCCAGTCCAGCGCGCCCTCCTCGACGGCGACGAGCACGGCGTAGGCCGACAGCAACTTGGTCACCGAGGCGAGCCCGAACTCCCGGCCGGTGTCGCCGGCGTGGGCGAGGACGGCGCCGTCGGCGGAGACGACCGAGGCGGCGACGTGGTCGACCGGCCAGTCGAGGACGCGGCGGACGGCCGGGGCGAGCCCGGTCATCGGGTGGCGGGGGATCGGCGGTCCATCCGCCCATCCTCGCAGCGGCTGCCCGGGCCGGGACGCGGGAGCCCCCAGGCCCCGGACCCGGGAGTATCAGCCCCGGACCCGGGAGTATCAGCCCCGGACCCGGGAGTCTCAGCCCCGGACCCGGGAGTCTCAGCCCTGGATCCGGGAGTCGCCGCGCCCGGCCCACTCCTTCTCGCGCAGCTCGAACTTCTGCACCTTGCCCGTGGAGGTCTTCGGCAGCTCGGCGACGATCTCCACCAGCTTCGGTGCCTTGTAGCGGGCGATGCGCGACTTCACGTGCTCGATCAGCTCGTCCGGCTCGGCGCTGCGGCCGTCCTTGAGCACGGCGAAGGCCTTGCAGACCTCGCCCCACTTGTCGTCCGGGATCCCGACGACGGCCGCCTCCAGCACCGCGTCGTGCGACACCAGCGCCTGCTCGACCTCGACGGTGGAGATGTTCTCCCCGCCGGAGATGACGACGTCCTTGGCCCGGTCGCGCAGCTCGACGTAGCCGTCCGGATGGACGACGCCGAGGTCGCCGGAGTGGAACCAGCCGCCACGGAACGCCTCGGCGGTCTTCTCGTCGTCGAGGTGGTAGCCCTTCATGACGTTGTTGCCGCGCATGACGATCTCGCCCATCGTCGTGCCGTCGGCGGGCACGTCGGCCATCTGCTCGTCGACCACCCGGACCCGGTCCGCGCAGATCATCCCGACGCCCTGGCGGGACTGCAGCCGGGCGCGCTCCTCGGCGTCGAGGTCGTCCCAGGCGTGCTGGTACTGGTTCACCGAGTACGGGCCGTAGGTCTCGGTGAGGCCGTAGACGTGCACGATCCGGAAGCCCATCCGCTCCATCTGCAGGATCGTGGTCGGCGACGGCGGCGCCCCGGCCGTGGTGATCACCAGCGGGCGGTCGAGCTCGACCGCCTCCGGCGCGTTCATGATCGTCGTGACGACGGTCGGCGCCCCGTTGAGGTGGGTGACGCCGTGCTCGGAGATCAGCGCCCAGATGACGTCGCCGCGGACCTCGCGCAGGCAGACGTGCGTGCCTCCGATCGCGGTGACCGCCCACGGGGTGCACCAGCCGTTGCAGTGGAACATCGGCAGCGTCCACAGGTAGACGCTGTCCGGGGTGTGCGTGGAGTGCACGATCTCGCCGAAGGAGTTCAGGTACGCGCCCCGGTGGTGGTACTCGACGCCCTTGGGGCTGCCGGTCGTCCCGGACGTGTAGTTGATCGAGATGGTGGCGCGCTCGTCGTCGACGGCCCACGGCAGCGGCTCGTCGGAGCCGAGGGCGAGCAGGTCGGCGTAGCTCGTGCCGGAGCCGACGCCGTCGCCCGGCGCGGCCGGGTCGGTGACCGTCACGATCTCGCGCACCGTGCGCAGCTCGCCGGCGACCGGGCGGACGGTGTCGTACAACGCGTTGTCGACGACCAGCACCGTCGCGGCGGAGTGGTCGAGGATGTAGCGGACCTCCTCGGTGGACAGCCGCGTGTTGATCGCGACCAGGACCGCCCCGGCCAGCGGCACCGCGAAGTGCGCGACGAGCATCTCCGGGACGTTGGGCAGCAGGTAGGCCACCCGGTCCCCGGGCTCCACACCGGACGCGCGCAGCGCGTGCGCCACCCGGGTCGCCTCGGCGGCGAACTCGGCGTAGGTGTGCCTGCGGTCGCCGTGGACGATCGCCGTCTTGTCGCCGAACACGCCCGCGGACCGGCCCAGGAAGGCGAGCGGTGTCAGCGGGGTGGTCCAGACGTCATCGGTTCCGGTCACGGTCGGCTCCTTCGCAGGCGGTGCACGGCCGAGCGATCCTCGCCGCCGATCACCGGCGGGGCAACCGCGGTCAGCGGGAGGCGCCGGTCCAGGTGGGGAGCGGCAGCGGGTTCGGCGCGGAACCCGTCGCGGCCGGGGAGGCGCTGCCGGGCGGGGTGGGGAGGACCGTGGTCGTGACCGGGGTCAGCTTCGGCGTGGTGAGGCCGGTCGTCAGGTTCGGGAACTCCGGCGACGGCAGCCGTCGCGAGGGGACCGTGTCCTGGCCGAGCACCGCGGCGGCGGCCAGCGCGGCGGCGATCGCCAGCGGGGCGACCAGTGCGACCAGGCGCGTGCGCGAGCGGTCCATCGTGTACCTCCACCTCGGTCGACGACCGTGTGGAGCGCGGGGAGCGGAACGGTCGTCGTCAGTGGATCGCCGCCGCCGTCCCGGGCGTTACCCGGCCGCTCCCGGGCGGTCAAGCGCACACGGCGCGGACCACCCGGGAGACGGGCGGGTTGTCACCGACCGGAGTAACCGTCCGGAGCAGTTGCGCCTCGAAAGGGCTCCGTCCGGGCGATGCCTGTCACTCCTTGCGCAGGACCGGGCGGAGGGTGTCGAGCACGGACGCGTCGTCGATGGTGGAGGGGACGGGCTCGTCGGCGCCGTCGGCGATCCCGCGCATCGTCTTGCGGAGGATCTTGCCGGAGCGCGTCTTCGGCAGGGCCGGGACGACGGCGACGTCCTTGAGCGAGGCGACGGCGCCGATCTGCTCGCGGACCAGCTGCACCAGCTCGCCGCGCAGTTTCTCCTCGTAGCCCTCGGCATCGCCGTCGACACCGGACTTGAGCACGACGAACCCGCGCGGGACCTGGCCCTTCATGGTGTCCGCGACGCCGATCACCGCGCACTCGGCGACGTCCGGGTGCGAGGCGAGGACCTCCTCCATCCCGCCGGTGGACAGCCGGTGCCCGGCCACGTTGATCACGTCGTCGGTGCGGCCCATGACGAAGACGTAGCCGTCGGAGTCGAGGTGGCCGCCGTCGCCGGTGAGGTAGTAGCCGTCGAACGCCTTCATGTAGGAGTTCACGTACCGGTCCTCGTCGTTCCACAGCGTGGGGAACGCGCCGGGCGGCAGTGGCAGCTTCGCGACGATCGCGCCGTCGGTGCCCGGCTCGGCGGGCGCGCCGGTCTCGTCGAGGATCTGCACGTCCCAGCCGGGCATCGGCCGGGTGGGCGAACCGGGCTTGATCTCCAGCAGCTCGATACCTGCCGGGTTCGCCGCGATCGCCCAGCCGGTCTCGGTCTGCCACCAGTGGTCGATCACCGGGATGCCCAGCAGGTCCGCGGCCCACCGGTAGGTCTCCGGGTCCAGGCGCTCGCCGGCGAGGAACAGGTACTGCAGAGACGACACGTCGTACTGCTTCAGGAACTCCCCGTCCGGGTCCTCCTTCTTGATCGCCCGGAACGCCGTCGGCGCGGTGAACAGCGACTTCACCCGGTTCTCCTGCACCACCCGCCAGAACTGCCCGGCGTCCGGGGTGCCGACCGGCTTGCCCTCGTAGAGCACGGTCGTCGCCCCGGCCAGCAGCGGCGCGTAGACGATGTAGGAGTGCCCGACGACCCAACCCACGTCGGACGCGGTGAAGATCGTCTCGCCGGGGCCGACGTCGTAGATGTTGGGCATCGACCAGGCCAGCGCGGTCGCGTAGCCGCCGGAGTCGCGCACCACGCCCTTGGGCTTGCCGGTGGTGCCCGAGGTGTAGAGCACGTAGAGCGGGTCGGTGGACTTCACCGCGACCGGATCGGCCGGCGTCGCGGCCGCCGTGAGCTCGGCCCAGTCGTGGTCGATCGCGCCCAGCTCGGCCGTGGCCTGCTCGCGCTGCAGGATCACCGTCGCCGACGGCGTGCTCGACGACAGCTCGATCGCCTTGTCCAGCAACGGCTTGTACTCGATGACCCGGGTGCCCTCGATCCCGCAGGACGCCGAGACCACGACCTTCGGCTCGGCGTCGTCGATCCGGACCGCCAGCTCCTTGGCCGCGAACCCGCCGAAGACGACCGAGTGGATCGCGCCGAGGCGGGCGCAGGCCAGCATCGCGACCGCCGCCTCGGGGATCATCGGCATGTAGATCACGACGCGATCGCCGTACTCCACGCCCAGGTCACGCAGTACACCGGCGAAGGCGGCGACCTCGTCGCGCAGCTCGGCATAGCTGTAGGTGCGACGGGTGCCGGTGACCGGCGAGTCGTAGACCAGTGCGGTGCGGTCGCCGTTGCCGGCGTCGACGTGGCGGTCCAGGGCGTTGTACGCGACGTTCAGCTCGCCGTCGGGGAACCACTTGTAGAACGGCGGGTTCGCGTCGTCGAGCGCGGTGGTGGGCGGGGTGTACCAGTCGAGCGCCTCGCTCGCCTGCAGCCAGAAACCCTCCCGGTCCTCGACGCTCGACCGGAAGATCTCCTCGTAGCTCGTCACCGGGAACGGCCCTCCTTCGCGCCGGGACGACTCGTTCGGCCGTCCGTGTGTGGGGGACGAGACTAGAAGGCGGGACCGACGTTCCGCAGTGCCTCGCGACTGCCTCGCGACGCGTCCGCGGCCACGCGACGACGCGGATCCCCAGGTTGTTCCGGGCATCCGGGTGGTGCGCGGGCGCATTCGGTGATCGGCGTGCGGGCCCCGGGTCACCCGGGAAGGGGCATGCACCTGCCCCGCACGATGGGTAACGTCTCGGTCACAGCAACAACACGTGCTGGTACCGGCGACCCCGGCACCGCGGCGGGTCGTCCGACGGCCAACGGGGAGGCGTCATGACCATCGGGGCGAAGCGCGGCATCGACGAGGAGGCGGGGTCGATTCCGGCCCCTCGCAACGCCACGGACGCGTTCCGCGTGTCCGACGAGCAGGTCCGGAAGGCCCGGCTGGTCGTCGCCGAGAACGCCGAGAGCTCCGACGATCTGCGCGAGCTGCTCGACATGCTCGGGCTCGTCTCGTCGAACCCGGAGCAGCCCCCGCCCGTCGCCCGATGAGGTGCCCGTGGGGTTCGTACGGGCTCTGAGCAGCCCGTACGCCCGGAAGTGGGGGGTGGCTGCGCGGTGCTCCCACCGGGTGTCGTATGGTTTCCCCACTCCCAACGGACAGCCGTTGAGGGAAGGTCGGGCCCTCGGGCCGGTCCCAGCCCCCATCGTCTAGCGGCCTAGGACTCCGCCCTTTCAAGGCGGCAGCGCGGGTTCGAATCCCGTTGGGGGTACCGCGGAGAGCATCCCCTAGGATGGTCTGCGCGAGAGCAAGGCCCAGTGGCGCAGTTGGTTAGCGCGTCGCCCTGTCACGGCGAAGGTCGCGGGTTCGAGTCCCGTCTGGGTCGCTCCACTCTCCGGATGTCTCCGGAGGCCGGGGCCAGGTAGCTCAGTTGGTACGAGCGTCCGCCTGAAAAGCGGAAGGTCGGCGGTTCGACCCCGCCCCTGGCCACCTCTCCTCGCAACTCACACGGCGTCGCCCTCGGGCGGCGCCGTTTCTGCGTTTCACACCAATCCGCGTACCAACACCCATCCCACGGCCGCGGCCAGCACCCCGACGACCACACTCGCCACCAGGTACGCGACCGCGGTCCCGGTGACCCGCCGCTCGGTCAGCGACACCAGCTCGTAGGAGAAGGTGCTGTAGGTCGTCAGCGCACCGCAGAACCCGGTGCCCAGCAGCGCCGCGAGCCCCGCGGGCAACACCGCCGTCGCCGCGGTCAGCCCGCCGAGGAGCAGCGAGCCGGCCACGTTGACCGCGAACGTCCCGACGGGGAACGCGGTGCCGAGCCGGCGCTTCGCCGCCGCGTCGGCCAGGTAGCGGACCGGCGCTCCGACCGCCGCACCCACACCGACCAGCAGGATCGTCCACGCGTTCACGCCGTACCTCCCCGCACCGGGCGACCGCCGAGCAGCCGGGCCACGATCACCCCGGCCGCGCACGCCAGGATCGCGACGACCGGTGTGACCAGGGCGTGCGCGAGCGCCGCACCCCAGCGGCCGGCGTCGGTGAGCTGCACGGTATCGACCGCCCAGGTGGAGAAGGTGGTGTAGCCGCCGAGCACGCCGACGCCGAGCAGCGGGCGCAGGCTCCAGTGCGGTTTCCGCAGCTCACCGAGGGTCGTGTAGAGCAGTCCGATCAGCAGGCAGCCGGTGACGTTGATCCAGAACGTGGTCCACGGCCAGTCGCCGTGCGCGGCCGGGAACGCCACACCCAGCAGGTAGCGGGCCTCCGCCCCCAGCACACCGCCGACGGCGACCGCACCCACGGTCGCGGCGGTTCCCGGAGGGCCGGATCGGGATCGAGCGGACATGCGCAGCACCTACCCACGGACGTCGAATCGTCGGGCAGGAGCCATCAGCACCGTCGCGGTGCGGTTGTCGGCGAGCTCCATCGCCATCGGTGATCACCATAACCCGGCCGGGTCCCGCGATCGGTGCGGTGCGGCGTCCGCCACGGAACCCCGTGATCGATGCAGCCGTTGGACCGGTATGAGCTCGATCCCGCGCCGCGCCGTGCTCCCGGGCCTGCTCGGGGCCGGTGCCGCCGCCGCGCTCCTGCCCGACCTGCTGCGCGTCGACCACCGGTTCCCACTCGTCGACGTCACGGCCTGGCGCCCGCACGCGAGCGTCGCCGCGCTCGCCGGCGCTGTGGCGCTGGCCCCGTTCCGGGCGGCGCGGCCGTCCGCCGTCGCGCTCGGGATGGCCGGTGCGGCCGGTGCCGCGGCGACGTTCGGGGTGCGCCGGGCGGGGGCGGTGGCCGGGACCGCGGGCCGGAGCCTGGGGGACCGGCACGGACCCGAGGCCGACGCCGACGGCCCGGAGATCACGATCCTCGGCGCGAACGTGCTGCTCGGGCGGGCCGACACAGGGGCGCTGGCCGCGCTCGTCGCCGCCGAGCAGCCGGACCTGGTGGTGTTGCCCGAGGCCGGCGTCGACTTCCGCGACAAGATCCTGCCGCTGCTCGACGGGCTCGGTTACCGCGGCTGGTCCTCGATCCGGCCCGGCGCCCGCGACGGCGGCGGGGTCGTCCTCCTGGCCTCGCCGCGGGCCGGTGACGTGCAGGTGCACGCCGAACGGGGGATGCGGATCCCGCACCTGGTCGCGACCGGCGGGATCCTCGGACGGCGCTCGCTGTACGCCGTGCACACCACCGCGCCGATGGGCCGGGCGCGGGCCCGGGCCTGGGCGCGGGACCTGCGGCTGATCGCCGGGTGGACGCGCTCGCGGTGCGCACCGATCGTCGTCGGGGACCTGAACGCCACCCTCGACCACCGCCTGATGCGGGAGGCGCTCGGTGGCTGCACCGGCGTCGTGACCCGCGCGGACGCGACCTATCCGGCGTCGCTGCCTCGCTGGGCCGGGATCCGGATCGATCACGTCCTGGTGCCGCGCGGTGCGGTGACCAGGCACTACGCCGTGCACGACGTGCCGGAAACCGACCACCGTGCCGTCTGCGCGACGGTCGTGCTGCCCGGTCAGGAGCCGTAGAGCTCCGCGGAGCGACTCTCCTGTGCGAGCCGGCGCAGCGCGCCGAGCATCGTGTCGCCGATGACCGTGCCGAGCAGCGCCACCTCGGCAGCCCGCTCGCGGCCACCGGCACGTTCGACGGCGGCGAGGTCACCCGCCGCGGCCCGCTCGGCGGCGTCGGCCCAGGCCCGCACGAGCGTGCCCTCGGGATCGAGGCCGAGTTCCCGCATCCTGACCAGTACCTCGGCCGCGGTCGCCCGGGCGGGTGCGCCCGGATGGACGTGCCAGCCGCGTTCGGCGATCAGCGCGTCGAGCTCCGCGGCCCCGTCGATCTCGGGGACCTCGGCGTCACAGTCCATACGGCCGCCGGAGACCGGGTAGACCGCCGCTCCGAGCACCTCGTGCAGCCCGACATCGGGATCGTCGATGGCGTCGAGGACCTCCTTGATCACCGCGACCGGCATCGAGCCGACCTCGACCAGCGCGCGGATCAGCTGCAGCCGGCGGACGTGGGTCTCGTCGTAGCGGGCCTGGTTCGGCGACGTCGTCTCCCCGCGTGGCAGCAGCCCCTCGCGCAGGTAGTACTTGATCGTGGCCACCGGGACGCCGGAGACGCGGGAGAGCTCGGAGACGCGCACACGGAGAGCCTAGCTATCCGCTCGGCCGGTCATCCGCTGTGCCGAGCCACGGATCTCGTCGACGATCCCGTACCGCAGCATGTCCTGCGCCGACAGCCAGCGCTCGCGGGCGTCGCCGGGCAGCGGGGCGCCGCAGTAGCGATTGGTCAGCTCCTCGATCTCGGTCCGCCGCGTCGTCAGGTGCTCGGCACGCACGCGCACGTCACCGGGATGTGAGCCGGAGACCGGGCCGTCGCCCGTCGGCAGCGCCATCGCGTGCGGCAGCGCCGTCCGCCTCCCGGGCGTGCCCGCCGCGACCAGGAACGGCACCGGTCCGGCGAGTGATCCCGCCGCGACGGTCGCGACGTCCGGGCCGAGCGTGCGCATCGTGTCGTGCACGGTCATCGCGGCCACCGGCGAGCCGCCGGGGGACAGGATCTGCAGCGTGACCGGGCGGTGCGGATCCTCGGCGGCGAGCAGCAGCAGGCGCGAGCAGGTCTCGGCGGCGACGTCGTCGTCGAGCTCGCGGGCGAGCAGCACGATCCGCCGGCCGAGCAGCTGGTCGGCGAGCGATCCCGGGTCGAACGCGGGTACGGGCATCGGTGGCTCCGCTCCTGGAGAGGCAGGTACGTCGCCGACGCTAGGCCTCCGAGTCGGTCGTGAGCTGCGATTACGCCGGTGGCGGAGCGGGTTCGCCCTCGGTGGACCGAAGGAACTCTGCCAACCTCTCGGCGGCGTAGTCGGGTTCGGCGCGCCGGCAGGCGACGGCCTCCCAGGCCAGGAGTGCGGAGCGGACGGTCCGATCTTCCGGCTCCCAGTCGTCGAGATCGAGGACAGCGCGATCGACCCGGGACTCGTCCCAGTCGAGGAAGCCGGGCCTCCCTGCGAGGACACGCACGTTCGCTGGGCCGGGATCGCCGTGCACGACCGCCACTGGACCGTGCAGGGCCGACCACGCAGCACGGAATCGTCCGACGATGTCCGCCGACAGGCCGGACAGATCGACGTCACCGCCGCGGACCGCCCCGGATGCCAGCTCGACCGTGCCGACGAAGCCGGGCCGCTGCGCACGATTCGCCGTGTAGCGATGCAGCCGTCGGAGCTCCGCGGCGACGGCTGCGTGATCACCGGGACCCGGCGGATCGCCGTCCAACCACGTGCGGACGACTATCGTCCCGGCACGCTTGGCGCCGTCGGCTGTCGGGACGGTGACGGGCACCCGGAAACCCGCGTCGTTCAGCTCCGCAGTCAGGGCGAGCTCCCAGTCCAGGGCCTCCGGCGTCCGGCCGCTGCGATGCACGACCAGCCGCCGAGTGCCGTCGCAGGCCTCCCACACTGCGCTCCGGTGGCCGCCTCGGAGCGGCCCCGTGATCCGGAGACCCGGCCAGGCCGAGAGGTCCGGCTCCCGGCTCACGCCGCCTTCGGCTCCCACAGCTCCGGCGCGTCGGCGAGCTTCAGCGGCAGCCCGAACAGCGCGAACAGGTCGGTGTTGAGGAAGATGCTCAGCCCGGTGACCGCACCGTCCTCGATCCGCAGCGCCGTGACTCCCCAGGCCTCGAACTCGCCGTCGGGGCCGGTCGGCTTCCACTGGGCGTAGCCGACGGTGCCGTTGATCTCGATCGGTGCGACGCGCGACCCCCGGCAGCTCTGCCCCGGCCCGGTGTCCATCCACGCGATGACGTCCTCGCGGCCGCGGAACCACAGTTCCAGCGGGGGCATGTTCTGCTCGACGTCCTCGTGGAGCAGCTCGGTCAGCGCGGCCATGTCGAACGCCTCGAACGCGGCCATGTAGCGCATCAGCAGCGCGGTGTGCGCCTCGTCCATCGTCGGCGCGGTCTGCGGCGCGGCCTCGGAGACGCCCTGTTCCTGCAGCGTCGCGCGCGCCCGCTGCAGGGCACTGTTCACCGAGGCCACCGACGTGCCGAGCAGCTCGGCGACCTCGGCGGCCTTCCAGCACAGCACCTCGCGCAGGATCAGTACGGCGCGCTGACGGGCGGGCAGGTGCTGCAGCGCCGCGACGAACGCGAGCCGGATCGTCTCCTTCGCGACCGCCTTGTCCGCGGGGTCGCCGGCCGGGGTCGCGATCCGCGCGTCGGGCATCGGCTCGAGCCACTCGGCGTCGGGCAGCGGTTCGCGCAGCGACTCCGCGACGGGCGCGCCGGGACCGCCGACGTCCATCGGGACGGCGCGGCGCTTGCGCCCGTTGAGCGCGTCGATGCAGACGTTGGTGGCGATCCGGTACAGCCACGACCGCAGCGAGGACCGGCCGTCGAACTTCGCGACGCCCTTCCACGCGCGGATCATGGTGTCCTGCACCGCGTCCTCCGCCTCGAACGCGGAGCCGAGCATCCGGTAGCAGTACCCGGTCAGCTCGCGGCGGTGGTCCTCGATCTGCAGGTCGAGCGGTCGGTCGTCGTCGAGGCCGGAGCCGGTGCGGGCCGGTGCGCTCATGGGTCCCCCTCGGGGCTGCGGCGACGGCGCCGCGAGCCCGGGACGCTGCGGGTCGGACGGTCCGGCCCGGTGTCTGCGTGAGTGTGCCCTGGACCACCGACAGTTCGGGAGCCCCTGTCCGCCGAGCGGCGCCGGCACGACGACGGCGGGTGGGTCGGTTCCCCCGTTCGGACCTGCCGTTCGCGGCCGCTCCGGCAAGGACGTGGGATGCTCGGAGGCAGGCGCCCCGCACGGCCACCCGGGACGCCACGGCCACGCGACGGGGCGGAGGACGGCGGCCGGAAGGCACGGACCGGATGTCGGCGACGGCCGAGAACGACACGGGAACCCGCAGCGGCGGACCCGGGGGACGGCGTGCCGGGCGACGGCCCGCGACCTCCCGCTCCGAGCTGGAACACATCGCGCTGGAGATGTTCAGCGAGCAGGGCTTCGAGCAGACCACCGTCGACGACATCGCGCACGCCGCCGGGATCGGGCGGCGGACCTTCTTCCGCTACTACGCCTCGAAGAACGACGTCGCCTGGGGAGCCTTCGACGACCAGCTCACCTCGATGCGCGCGGTGCTCGACGCGCAGCCGCGGGACGTCCCGCTGATCGAGGGGATCCGGCGTGCGGTGCTGGAGTTCAACCGGGTCGAGCCCGCGGAGCAGCCGTGGCACCGGCGACGGCTGCGGCTGATCCTGCAGACGCCTGCGCTGCAAGCACATTCGACGTTGCGCTACGCCGCCTGGCGGCAGGTCGTCGCCGACCACGTGGCCGAACGGCGGGGTGAGCCGGCGTCGGAGCTGGTGCCGCAGACCGTCGGGCACGCCTGCCTGGGCGTGTGCCTGGCCGCGTACGAACGGTGGCTCGCCGACGACTCGGCCCAGCTGCCGGACCTGCTGGACCGGGTGTTCCGGTCCCTGGAGGACGGCTGGGGCTCGCCGGCCTGACCGGTCGCGGGCGGCGACGTCGGAGACGCTCACCGGTTCCGCGAACGCGCACGTGATCAGGTGAGCGGCCGCCGGAACGGGTGAGCGTTCTGCGGTGGTGAGCCGTGCACGCGGGGGTGACGTGCCGGAGCGGCGCCCCGCGCGTTGCGGGACGCCGCTGCGGACGTCGTGCCGACGGGCGTCAGCGGGTGGTGCCGAACAGCCGCTCCCAGAGGCTCGGCTTCATGTAGTGCTTCGGAGCTGCCTTCTTCTCCGCCTTCTCCGACTTCTTCGGCGCGGCCGTCTCGGCCGGAGTGGTGGAACCGGCCGGCGTGGTCGCCTGCTCCTGACCGGCGGGCGTGGCGGGCGCCGCCGGTGCGGTGGGGCTCGCCGGAGCAGCCGGCGTCGCGGGTGCGGCCGGAGCGGTGGGGGTGGCCGGCTTCGGCGCAGCGGGCGCAGTGGGCGCAGTGGGAGCAGTGGGAGCCGGTGCAGCCGGCGCTGCCGGTGCGGCCGGAGCGGGGGCGGCGGGAGCCGGGGCAGGGGCAGCAGGGGCCCCCTGCGCCGGAGCAGCCGGAGCAGCCGGAGCAGCCGGAGCAGCCGGAGCGGCTGGAGCGGCCGGAGCCGGTGCGGCGGGGGCGGCGGGAGCGGGCGCCGGGGCCGGTGCGGCAGCCTTCGGCTGCGCCGGAGTGACGGCCGGGGCCGGTGCGGCCGGGTCGGCCGGACCGGCGGGGTGTGCCGGGTGGGCCGGTGTGGCCGGGGCAGCGGGCGCGGCGGGGCCTGCCGGGTGGCCGGGGGAGACCGGAGTGGTCTGAGCAGGCGTGGACTCCTGCGCCGGAGCCGCCTGCGGAGCAGCAGCCGGGGCCGCAGGTGCTGCGGGGGCCGCGGGGGCGGTCGGAGCCTTCGGCGCAGCAGGCGCAGCAGGCGCAGCAGGCGCAGCAGGCGCAGCGGGCGCAGCGGGCGCAGCAGGCGCAGCGGGCGCAGCGGGCGCAGCAGGCGCGGCAGGCGCGGCAGGCGCGGCAGGCGCGGGAGCCGGTGCGGCCGGAGCCTTCGGCGCTGCAGGAGTCGCAGGAGACGGTGCAGCCGGTGCCTTGGGCGCGGCCGGCGCGGCGGGGGCGGGCCCAGCCGGCGCCGCAGGTGCGGCCGGCGCAGCCGGAGCAGTAGGAGCAGCCGGAACCGGAGCAGGCGCCGGCTTCCCCGGAGCCTGAGCCGACGGAGCAGCCGGAGCGGCCGGCGCCGACGGAGCAGCCGGCTCGTCGGTCGCGGCGCCCTTCGCCGGCGCGAGGTCGGCGCTCGAGGCGCCACCCCCGAGCAGGCTGTCGAAGAGCCGGTCGAGCGGACCGCCGGACGGGTCGGTGGGGGAATCCAGAGCGGTCGGCGTCCGCACGGGTTCGGCCGCGCCGGCCACGCCGGCGCCGCAGACACCGAGGGTGCCGATCATGAGGGTCAGGGCGAAGGACGTGGTGACTCGGGATCGCACGATCTCTCCAGTTCAGCGGGGCGGGAGCCGGTGTGGCTGACGGCGGAGAGCTTGCGGTGACCTGCGGTGACGCACCAGTTACCCGATCGTGGCTGCGGCGATCACTGGCGTCACACCGGTCACGCACCGCGGATCACGAGACGTGTCACCACCCCGACGGATGACCTCGGACGGGTGGCCGGACGGGCCGGCGGGGGAGGTGCGGCCCGCTCGCCACTCGCCGGAGGGACGACGGCGGCGTCGGCGCTCACCCGTAGGCGTAGAGCTGGGGTCGTCGTCACCCGTCGGTGGAGCCGGTGACCGGATGTGGATCGAATCGGCCGTCGTTGTCACGACCCGTGGTCGAGCTGCGACGCCTGTTGCATCCGGGACGGCCGGGGCGGAGGTGGTCACCGAGCGTCGCAGCCCCTGCGGGCGCTGGGACGGTCACGGAGCGCGTGATAGCGTCCGCGCCGGTTGCAGTCGTTCTTCCCCGATCGCCGTGAAGCGTCCGTGTGAAGTTGTGACGGTGGGCTTCGTCGGCGCTCTCGAGCGCGAATCGGCGCTGCCCGCGCGACCTCCGGCCCTCGCCGTGAGGGCCGGGACCGCATGATTGAGAAGGACTGAGCTATGCCGCAGGGCACCGTCAAGTGGTTCAACGCCGAGAAGGGCTTCGGCTTCATCGCCACCGACGACCAGGGACCGGACGTCTTCGTCCACTACTCCGCCATCGAGGCCAACGGCTTCCGCACGCTGGAGGAGAACCAGCGCGTCGACTTCGAGAGCAGCCAGGGCAAGAAGGGTCCGCAGGCCGACTCGGTCCGCGTCATCTGATCTTCCGCGGGGCATGACCCCGCGAGCTGTGCGTCCGGCGCCGGCATCCCTCGTGGATGCCGGCGCCGTTCGTCTTTCCGGGCAGACCGGCACCACCGCGACCGGCCCGCGCCGGCGCCGCCCAGGGATCCCGGATCCGGCCCGGTGAACGGCACGACGACCGGTGACGCGTGGGCACACGGGAGGTTGCCACCGCCCGCCGGAGCCTCCCGGCCTCTCGCCCGCCGGTCACCGGCGGACGAGCGGTGAGTCGCACGTCGTGCGGTACGCCCGTCCCGTTCGTCTCGCGGTCACGTGTCCTCGGCGCGTCCCCCTCGCGAATCCACCACCTCGTCCCGGATCCTGGTGTTGCACTTCACAGGGGACGAGCGAGTCCCTGGTGCACGCACGAGAGCGAACCGGAAGAAAGTGGGGACCGATGTCCTGGTGGGACAGCTACCGAGCCGTCTACGGCGCGGAGCTGCGGGCGGCTGCGCGTGAGTACGTCGACCACGGCTGGCCGCTCGTACCGGGACCGGGTGCCGAGGTCCTCCTCTCGACCGGAGAGGCCCTCGACGTCGTCGAGGTCCCGGAGGCGGTCGGCCGCCGCGTCTGCCGCACGCTGCGCGACGCCGGCGAGGTCGTCCCCGTGGCGGCGACGCCGGAGGGGACCTTCTGGTTCCCGATGACGCCGCGGCACGCGCTGCCCGCCGAGCTCAGCCTGCACGCCGACGTCGTGCTGCACACCGATGGCATCGGCGTCGTCGCGCCGCCGTCCTCGCGCCCCGACGGGTGGGTCCAGTGGCGGGTCTCGCCGGCCCGGATCGGTTACCGGATCCCGGACGCCGCCGTCGTGGTCGAGGCCGTGCGCGAGGCCGTCGAGCACCGGGCCGCCGAGGCCGTCGGTTCCACCGGAAAGGGCGCCGCGGGCGGCGCCGAGCAGGCCGGTCGCTCCCTCGGGCTCGCCGACTTCGGCGCCCGCGCACTGCGGCGCTGACCGCCCCTGACCACGGCCGGGTCCGGCGGGAACACCCCCGGACCCGGCCCGTGCCCGACCCGCCCGTTGCAGGGCGGGCACTATGGGGAGGTGCACACCTCCCGCGCACCGGAGCGCCCGGGCCCGTCCGGCCCGGCCGCCGGTTCCGCCACGACCGCGCCGACGACCGCCCGGCACCGGGCCCCCTCGTCGGTCCCGTCCGTCCCGCTCGGCGGCTTCGGCCCCGGTGACGAGCAGAAGCGGCGCGACCTGCGCCGCATGAAGGCCGTCGCCACCGGGTTCCTGCTGTTCGCGACGGTCGTGTTCATCGTCGCGAAGTATCTCGAGGAGGTCCGGGGGCAGGGCTGGGCCGGCTACGTCCGTGCCTCCGCCGAGGCCGGCATGGTCGGCGCGCTCGCCGACTGGTTCGCCGTCACCGCGTTGTTCCGGCACCCGTTGCGGCTGCCGATCCCGCACACCGCGATCATCCCGCGCAAGAAGGACATGATCGGCGACAGTCTCGGCGACTTCGTCGGGGAGAACTTCCTGTCCGAGACCGTGGTCCGCGACAAGCTGGACCGGGTCGGCGTCAGTGCCGCCGTCGGGCGCTGGATCGGCCGGCAGGAGAACGCCGACCGGATCACCACCGAGCTGGTCACCGCGGCCCGCGCCGTGGTCGGCGTGCTGCGCGACGAGGACGTCCAGAACGTCATCGAGTCCGTCGCCGTGCGCAAGCTGCTGGAGATCCCGGCCGGGCCGCCGCTGGGCAAGGCGCTGGAAGGCGTCCTCGCCGACGGCGCCCACCGCCGGCTGGTCGACCTCGTCTGCGACCGCGCGTACGACTGGGTCGCCGACAACCAGGAGATGGTGCTGCGCGTCGTCCACGAGCGGGCCCCGTCCTGGACTCCCCGCTTCGTCGACGAGATGGTGGCCGACAAGCTCTTCGACGAGATCCGCGGCTACGCGTGGGGCGTCAAGACCGACCCGCAGCACCCGATGCGGTTCGCCGTCGACCGCTATCTCGCCGAGTTCGCCCAGGACCTCCAGCACGACCCGACGACGATCGACCGCGCCGAGCAGGTCAAGCGCCAGATCATCGAGCACCCCGAGGTGCAGCACTTCATCGGGCGGGCCTGGACCGTGGTCAAGGGCATGATCCTCGACGCCGCCGACGACCCCTCGAACGAGCTGCGGCTGCGCGTGCGCGACGAGATCGTGGCCTTCGGCCTGCGCCTGCAGGACGACGCCGAGCTGCGCGCCAAGCTCGACGGCTGGCTCGCCGACGCCGCCGGCTACGTGGTGCGCCACTACCGGCACGAGATCACCACGCTGATCACCGAGACGGTCGCGCGGTGGGACGCCGAGGAGACCTCGCGCAAGATCGAGCTGCAGGTCGGCCGGGACCTGCAGTGGATCCGGGTCAACGGCACCGTCGTCGGCGCGCTGGCCGGGCTCGTCATCTACACGGTCAGCGAACTGATCATCTGACGCGCGCGACACGTTCCCGCCATGACCCTGTCACGAACGTGGCGCACGCCACTGACCTGCGCTAGCCCGGGCGCTTGCAGGAGTTAGCACCTGTCCGTACGGTCGGGGACGTAGCGAAGGAACGGACCGATCGGAGGTGACGCGGAATGCCCGGTGAGAAGAAGCCCCAGGGCGACACACCGTCCGCGGAGACCTCCGAGCGGGTCGGACAGGCCGCCGTGGACCATGTCGGTCAGGTGGTCGGCCATGCCCAGCAGGCCGTGGGCAACGCGGTGGAGGACATCGGGTCCTACATCCGCGCCCAGCGCGAGGCCGCCCAGGTCTCGATGCGGCAGCTGGCCCGTACGGCCGGGGTGAGCAACCCCTACCTGAGTCAGGTGGAGCGCGGGCTGCGCAAGCCGTCCGCCGAGATCCTGCAGCAGATCGCACGTGGTCTGCGGATCTCCGCCGAGGCCCTCTACGTCCGCGCGGGCATCCTCGAGGAGCGTCCCGCGGGCCGGGTCACCGACGCCGTGCTCACCGATCCGGACCTCAACGAGCGGCAGAAACGCGTACTGCTCGACGTCTACGAGTCGTTCCGCCGGGAGAACGGTCTCCCGATCGGCACCGATGCGGTCAGCACCGGGCCGACCAGCACCGAAGAGCCATCGAACGAGACGAGGAAGTGATCACCATGGCCGTGAACCTCCCGACCAGTGCCGACGTCCGCAAGCTGCGTGAGCAGACCGCGGAGCAGGCCGAGGCCGCCCGCACCCCGCTGATGGCCGTGCTCGGCGTCGGCGACTACGCCTACAACACCGTCACCAAGGCGGTCACCGAGGCGCGCACCAACGCCACCAAGCGCGCCGAGGAGGTCCAGACCCGCGTGCAGGAGCTGCCGCAGGACGTCCGCGACCTGCGCGAGAAGCTGTCCTCGGAGAACCTGCGCAAGCAGGCCGAGGAGTTCCGCTCCGAGGCCGAGGGCGTCTACGTCGGCTTCGCCCAGCGCGGCGAGAAGGCCTGGGGCAAGATCCGCAAGCAGCCGCAGGTCAAGCAGGCCATCGCCACGGTCGAGGACCTGACCGAGAAGTTCGACGCCCGCGTCGACGAGTTCGTGGACGACACCCACGACGCGGCGGAGAAGGCGCTCGGCGTCGTCACCACCCAGACCCGCTCGGTCGGCGAGAAGGCCGCCCGTCGCGCCCAGGACGCCGCCGGTCAGGCCGCCGAGGCCGTGACCGAGGTGTCCAAGGAGGCCGCCGAGGCCATCGACGAGGCCGGTGACGAGGTCGCCCACGCGACCCGCAGCACCACCCGCAAGGCCGCCGCGCGCACCGCGCCGAAGTCCGGCTCGAAGCCGGCCGCCAAGCGCACCAGCTCGGCGTCGAAGACCGGCACGAGCACCACGCGCAAGCCGGCTGCCCGCCGGACCACGACGCAGAAGTGAGCCGGTCCGGGCGCTCCGCCCGGACTCGTCACACACTCCACGGAACCCCCGCCGACCTCCCGCCGGCGGGGGTTCCGGCGTGTCCGGGGTGGGCGGCGTGGGCGGCGGAGTCCGGATCGCCGGAGTCGGGGTGACCGGCGTCCCCGCTGCCCGTACTCTGGCGACGTGCAGCTCCAGTACCTCGACCAGTACGTCGTCACCGCCATCTGGATCGTGCTGCTGCCGGTCGGTGGTTACGCGTTCCTGCACGCCCTGCGCCAGCGCGCCGATGCGTTCACCGCGGCCGGGAAGCTGACGAAGAACGCCTGGCTCGGCATCACCGGTGTCGCGCTGCTGCTGCTGGTCATCACGAAGGGGCCGCTGTCGGGCGGGGCCATGTTCTGGCTGGCCTCGGTGGTCGCGGTGATGGTGTATCTGGTCGACGTGAAGCCCGCCGTCGTCGAGGTCCAGGGTGGCGGTCCCCGCTGGTAGTTCGCCCTGAGCGAACACCCGGAAGCGGTGTAATGGTGTAAGCGTTGCAGCCGTCATGAGTGACGCGCTGACGTTGCCGGTCCTGCCGCTCGACGACGCGGTGGTTCTTCCCGGCATGGTGATCCCGGTCCGGCTGGACCAGCCGGACACCCGCGCGGCCGTGGACGCGGCCGTCGCGGCCGCTACCGACCCCTCTTCCCCCGACACCGACTCCACCGATTCCTCCGCGGCGGACCCCGCCGCGGCCGACCTCGCCGCGACGGGCCCGTCCGCGACCGGCACCGCCGGGAGCGGCTCCGACGCGGGCATCGAGCCCGAGCGCCGCGTACTCGTCGTCCCGCGGCTCGACGGGAGCTACGGCTCCGTCGGCACCGTGGCCGTCATCGAGCAGATCGGCCGGCTGCCCGACGGGCACGAGGCCGCCGTCGTGCGCGGTGAGCGCCGCGCCCGCATCGGGTCCGGCGTCTCCGGGCCCGGCGCCGCCCTGTGGGTGGCCGCCGAGCCGGTCGCCGAGTCCGAGCCGACCGGCCGCACCCGCGAGCTGGCCGCCGAGTACAAGGCCCTGGTCGTCGGCATCCTGCAGCAGCGGGGCGCCTGGCAGGTCGTCGACTCGGTGCAGCAGACCACCGACCCGTCGACGCTGGCCGACCTGGCCGGGTGGGCGTCCTGGCTGGACGTCGCGGTCAAGGCCGAGCTGCTTGCCGAGACCGACGTGACCGCGCGGCTGGAGAAGCTGCTCGAGCGCACCAAGGAACACCTCGCCGAGCAGGAGGTCTCCGAGAAGATCTCCAACGACGTCCGCGAGGGCATGGAGCGCCAGCAGCGCGAGTTCCTGCTGCGCCAGCAGCTCGCCGCGATCCGCAAGGAGCTCGGCGAGGACGACCCGGACGGCGCCGACGACGACTACCGCGCCAAGGTCGAGGCCGCCGACCTGCCCGACGGCGTCCGCAAGGCCGCGCTGGCCGAGGTCGGCAAGCTCGAACGCGCCTCGGACCAGAGCCCGGAGTCCGGCTGGATCCGGACCTGGCTCGACACCGTCCTCGACATCCCGTGGACCACGACGACCGAGGACTCCACCGACCTCGCCGAGGCCCGCCGGATTCTCGACGCCGACCACGCCGGTCTCGACGACGTCAAGGAGCGCCTGATCGAGTTCCTGGCCGTGCGCGCACGACGCGACCGGCTCGGCACCGGCACCATCGGCGGCCGCGGCTCCGGCGCGGTGCTGTCGCTGGTCGGTCCGCCCGGCGTCGGCAAGACATCGCTGGGGGAGTCGGTCGCCCGCGCGCTGGGACGCAAGTTCGTCCGGGTCGCGCTGGGCGGTGTCCGGGACGAGGCGGAGATCCGCGGCCACCGGCGGACCTACGTCGGCGCGCTGCCCGGGCGCATCGTCCGCGCCATCCGCGAGTCCGGCTCGATGAACCCGGTCGTCCTGCTCGACGAGATCGACAAGGTCGGCAGCGACTTCCGCGGCGACCCGACCGCGGCGCTGCTCGAGGTGCTCGACCCGGCGCAGAACCACACGTTCCGCGACCACTACCTCGACGTCGACCTGGACCTGTCGAACGTGCTGTTTTTGGCGACGGCGAACGACTTCTCCGCCGTTCCCGGCCCGCTGGCCGACCGGATGGAGATCGTCTCGCTGGACGGCTACACCGAGCAGGAGAAGGTCGCGATCGCGCGCGACCACCTGCTCCCGCGGCAGATCGAGAAGGCCGGGCTGGAGCCGGGCGATGTCGAGTTCACCGACGTCGCGCTGTCGATGATCGCCGCCGAGTACACCCGGGAGGCGGGTGTGCGGCAGCTGGAGCGGGGCCTGGCCAAGGTGCTGCGCAAGGTCGCGGTGCAGCTCGACACCGGGACCGACACCGGCACCGAGACCGGCACCGATGGGGACACCGCGCAGCGGCCGGTGCACGTCGATGCCAACACCCTCGTCGCGTACCTGGGCCGGCCGAAGTTCACGCCGGAGACGGCGGAGCGGACGTCGGTGCCGGGCGTCGCGACCGGGCTGGCGGTGACCGGGGCCGGCGGCGACGTGTTGTTCATCGAGGCCACCGCGATGGACGGCGACCCCGGCCTGCAGATCACCGGGCAGCTGGGCGAGGTGATGACCGAGTCCGTGTCGATCGCCCTGTCCTACCTGCGGTCCAAGGGGCTCGCCGGGGACCTAGCCTCGCGCAAGCTGCACGTGCACGTCCCGGCGGGCGCGGTCCCGAAGGACGGGCCGTCGGCCGGCGTCACCATGACCACGGCGCTGGCCTCGCTGGCCTCCGGCCGCCCGGTGCGGTCGAGCGTCGGCATGACCGGTGAGGTCACGCTGCAGGGCAAGGTCCTCCCGATCGGCGGAGTGAAGCAGAAGCTGCTCGCCGCGCACCGGGCGGGGCTGACCGACGTGATCATCCCGAAGCGCAACGAGCCCGACCTGGACGAGGTCCCGGAGTCGGTGCGCGCGGAGCTGCGGGTGCACCCGGTCGCCGACGTCGCCGACGCCCTCGAGATCGCCCTGGAGCCGGTCGAGCAGCACGCGGCCTGACCGGCCACGACACGCACGGCGCCCGTCCCGCGAGCACGCGGGGCGGGCGCCGCCGTGTGTTGGGGTAGCTCGCGAAAACCCTGTGCGACAACGGGCGACCGGGACCTATCGTCGTCGTCCATGAAGGTGGCTGAGGCACTGGCGCTGCGGGCGGACGCCCAGCGGCGCGTCGAGCAGCTGCGGTCGCGGATCGCCGCGAACGCGCGGTACCAGGAGGGCGAGGAACCGTCCGAGGACGCGGGCGCGCTGCTGACCGAGGCCGGCGAGGTGCTCGACGAGCTGGAGGACCTGATCCGGCGGATCAACCGGACCAACGCCGAGACCCCGCTCGGTGAGCACGGCACGCTCACCGACGCGCTGGCCCGCCGCGACGTCCTGCGCCTGCGGCACTCGCTGCTGGTCGGCGCCGCCGACGCCGCGGCCGGGCGGCACGGCGTCCACCACCGCCAGCTCCGCTCGGAGCTGCGGGACTTCGCCGCGCTGCCGGTGCGGGAGCTGCGCACGCAGGCCGACGACGTCGCCCGCACGCTGCGCGAGCTCGACACCGCCGTCCAGCAGGCGAACTGGACGGTCGAGCTGCTGGAGTAGCGGCGACGGAACGGGAAGCAGGTACCCGGACGGAGGGCGGGCACGAGCCCGATGGCCGGCGGGTGAAGCCCGGTCAACAGATGGCGCGTGAGGAGCAACGCGGGTGGTTCGACTCCACCGAGCACACCTTCGCTCAGCACCGCGTACACGTGACCGCGCACGCACCACCGCGCACCACCATGTGCCGACTCCGCCCGGGGAGGGTGGGTACGGGGCACCCGTTCCGTCGCCGCGGCAGGCAGCCCGGATCAGGGGCTACCGGAAGACGATCGTCCGGTTGCCCTCGATCAGCACCCGGTCCTCCAGGTGCCAGCGCAGCCCGCGGGCCAGCACCAGCCGCTCGATGTCGCGGCCGCGCCGGACCATCGTGGCGGCGGTGTCGCCGTGGTCGACCCGGATGACGTCCTGCTCGATGATCGGGCCGGCGTCGAGGTCCGCGGTGGCGTAGTGGCAGGTCGCGCCGATCAGCTTCACCCCGCGCTTGTACGCCTGGTGGTACGGCCGGGCCCCGGCGAACGACGGCAGGAAGCTGTGGTGGATGTTGATCGCCCGGCCGTGCCAGGCCTCGCACAGGTGCGCCGGCAGGATCTGCATGAACCGGGCCAGGACGACGGCGTCGGGATCCTCGGCGTCGACCAGCTTGCGGATCTCCTCGAACGCGGCGACCTTGCCCTGCTCGCGGGCCGGGTCGCCGGGCGCGGGGAACGGCACGTGGTGGAACGGCACCCCGTGCGCAGCGACGATCGACTCCAGCGACGCGTGGTTGCCGATCACCTTGGTGATCTCCACCGGCAGCTCGCCGGTCCACACCCGCCCGAGCAGGTCGTGCAGGCAGTGCTGGTCCTTGGTCACCAGCAGCACGATCCGCTTGCGGACGCCGGTGTCGGAGATCCGCCAGGTGCCGCCGAGCTCCTCGGCGAGCGGGGCGAACCGCGCGCGCAGCTCATCGGCGTCGCACGGCACCGACGCGGCGTCGACGACCTGGCGGGTGCAGAACACCTGGTTGTCGGCGTCGGCGTGGTAGGAGGCCTCGGTGATCGAGGCGCCCAGCTCGGCCAGGAACGCCGAGATCCGGGCGACGATGCCGGTGCGGTCCGGGCAGGACAGGGTGATGACGTAACGGCGGTCGTTCATGCTCATCGGCCGATCTGCTTCGCGGTGAACTCGGCCTCGGCGTCGAGCAGGCGCCGGATCTGGCCGGCGACGGACTCCTCGATGGTGCCGCCGAGGATCGGGACCTTGACGGTGACGTCGGCGTGCACGGTCACCTCGGACCCGCCGTCGGCGTCGGTGAGGCGCATCGTCGACGTCGCCGACGCGGGTGCGCCGTGGACCTGCACCGTCCCGGTACCCTCCCAGACACCCGGTCCGGCCGGGTGCCACTCCTCGGTGCGCTCGATCCGCAGATCGCCGGGCACGAGCGAGGACACCACCGACGGCAGGTCGGCGGCGGAGATGCCGTGCCGCAGCGTGTACCGGACGCCGTCGCCGGTCTCCTCGTAGGACAGCAGCGCCGCCCCGGGCCCGCCCAGCTCCTGCAGCCGCCGCTCGATCGTCGCGCGTCCCGTCAGCACCGGGTGCACGGCCTCGGCGGGGTGCGGGAAGGGGGCGCGATGGTCGAGCGAGCGCGGCATGCGCGCAGGTTACCGTTGCGGGTGTGAGCTCCCCTGCGACGACCTCCACCGACCCCCGGCTGAGCGCACACACCACGCTGCGCCTCGGCGGGCCGGCCCGCCGGATCGTCCGGGCCGAGGGGCCCGCCGACGTCGTCGAGGCCGTCGGTGCCGCCGACGCAGCGGGGGAGCGGGTGCTGCTCGTCGGCGGGGGCTCGAACCTCGTCGTCGCCGACGCCGGGTTCGGCGGCACCGCCGTCCTGCTCGCCGGGCGTGGGATCGAGCTCGACCGCGACGGCGACGACGTGCTGCTCACCGCCGACGCCGGCGAGGACTGGGACGAGGTCGTCGCCGCGAGCGTCGCCGAGGGGCTCGGCGGGCTGGAGTGCCTGTCCGGCATCCCCGGCCGCACCGGCGCGACCCCGGTGCAGAACGTCGGCGCGTACGGGGTGGAGGTCGCGGACCTGCTCGTCGACGTCGACCTCTACGACCGCCGCACCCGCACCGTCCGCGAGCACGTCCCGGCCTCGCAGCTCGGGCTCGCCTACCGGACGAGCGTGCTGAAGGGCAACGACGACGCGGTCGTGCTGCGGGTCCGGTTCCGGCTCCGCGGCGACGGCCGCTCGGCCCCGATCCGCTACGCCGAGCTGGCCCGGACCCTCGGCGTCGAGCCGGAGAGCCGCGTCGACCCGGCCGCGGCCCGCGAGGCCGTCCTCGGGCTGCGCCGCGGCAAGGGCATGGTCCTCGACGCCGCCGACCACGACACCTGGTCGGCAGGCTCGTTCTTCACCAACCCGATCCTCGATGCCGCCGACGCCCCGCAGGTCGAGGGCCTCGCCGCCTGGCCTGCGGGGGACGGGAAGGTCAAGCTCTCGGCCGCCGGGCTGATCCAGAACGCCGGTTTCGGCCGCGGCCACGCCGGGCCCGGCGGGCACGTCTCACTGTCCACCCGGCACGTCCTGGCGCTCACCCACCGCGGCGGCGGCAGCACCGCCGACCTGCTCGGCCTCGCCCGGGAGGTCCGCGACGGCGTCGCCGCCCGGTTCGGGGTGACGCTGCGGCCCGAGCCCGTGCTGGTCGGCTGCAGCATCTGAGCCCGCTGCCGGGGCCGACGCACCAAGCCCGACACACCCGGCTCGACACGCCGTGTCCGGGTGGACCGGGTCCGCGTACCGTCATCGCCTGCAACACGGGGTGAGAACGGTGCGGGGGACATGTGCGACGGCTGTTGATCGTGCTGGTGACGGTGCTCGTCGCCGCCGGAGTGGTGGGCGCGGTCGCGCTGGCCTCGTCCCCGGGCGGGGGGAACCGGAGCGCGCCGTCGCAGGCGGCGCCCGCACCCGGCCCGGAGGTCACCTACACCCCGGGGCCCGGGCAGCAGGCCGACCCGGCCGGGCACGTCTCCGTGCACGCCGCGGACGGCACCCTGGAGAAGGTCTCGCTGACCGGCCCGCACGGCCACGCCGTCGACGGTGAGCTGTCCGCGGACCGCAGCACCTGGACCAGCACCGACCGGGTCCTCGACTTCGGCACCACCTACACCTGGCACGGCCGCGCCGTCGGCGGCGACGGCGCCGCCACCCCGGTGCGGGGCACCGTCGTGACCGCGAAGCCCGCGCACCTGGTCACCGGCTCGATCAACATCGGCGACGGCCGCACCGTCGGGATCGCCGCCCCGATCGAGATCCAGTTCGACCGCCACGTCGAGGACCGGGCGGCGGTCGAGAAGGTCCTGAAGGTCACCACGTCGAAGCGGGTCGAGGGTGCCTGGGGCTGGCTGCCCGACGAGAACGGCGGCTCCCGGGTGCACTGGCGGCCGAAGCAGTACTGGCCGGCGGGCACGAAGGTGCAGGTCGCCGCGCCGATGAAGGGCGTCGACCTCGGTGGCGGCGCCGTGGTCTCCGACGACCTCACCTCGTCGTTCACGATCGGGCGCGCCCAGGTCGTGAAGGCCGACACCCGCTCGTTCCGGATGGTCGTGCTCCGCGGCGGCAAGCAGGTCGCCTCCTACCCGGCCAGCTACGGCCTCGCCGACGACCCGGAGCGCAACACCCGATCCGGCATCCACGTCGTCAGCGAGAAGTTCACCGACAAGCGGATGATCAGCGAGCAGTACCACTACGACACCGTCGAGAAGTGGGCCGTGCGGATGAGCAACAACGGCGAGTTCATCCACGCCAACCCGAAGTCGGCGGCCGCGCAGGGCTCGTCGAACGTCACGCACGGCTGCGTGAACCTCTCGGTCGACGACGCCGAGGCCTACTACGACTCGGCGCTCTACGGCGACCCCGTCGAGGTCACCGGCACCCCGGTGAAGCTGGCGCCGCGCGATGGCGACATCTGGGACTGGACGGTGCCGTGGGACCAGTGGAAGACGCTGTCCGCGCTCTGACCAACCGTCCTCGGCGAGGGTGCGTTCCCACGGCAGCGGGTACGCACCGGCCATGACCAGCCCGCAGGACGTCCCCGACGACCGGGTCGAGGCCCGGGAGACCCCGCTGCCCGAGGAGCGCGGCACCGCCCCGGACGCGGCCGAGATCCTCGCCGAGTCCGAGGAGCGGCTCGCCGGTGCGGTGTCCGGCGACGAGCCCGCCGACGACGCCGACGAGCACCGCCGCTCCGAGGACACCGTCTGAGCGCAGGTGCTCCGGCGTCACCCGCGCCGGATCACTCCCGGTGCGCCCGGGTGCCCGACGCCTGGGCGCGCGGCTTGAGCACGATCTGGTCCAGGTTCACGTGCGACGGCCGGGTCGCGGCGAAGGTGATCGTGTCCGCGACGTCGTCGGCCGTGAGCGGCGTGATGCCCTGATAGACCTTCGCGGCGCGCTCGGCGTCGCCGTCGAAACGGACCTCGGAGAACTCGGTCTCGACCATGCCGGGGCAGATCTCGGTGACCCGGATCGGCTCGCCCAGCAGCTCGCCGCGCAGCGTGCGGTGCAGCATCGCCTGGGCGTGCTTGGCGCCGGTGTAGCCGGCGCCGTTGTCGTAGAAGTCCAGCGCGGCGATCGAGGTCACGGTGATCACGTGGCCGTCGCCGGAGGCACGCAGCTTCGGCAGGAACGCCTGGGTCACCCGCAGCGTGCCGAGCACGTTGGTCTCCCACATCCAGCGCCAGTCGTCCTCGTCGGCCTGCTCGACGGGCTCGAGCCCCTTCGCTCCACCGGCGTTGTTGACCAGCACCCGGGCCTCGGGCACGGCGTCGGCGAAGGCGCGCACGGAGCCGGCGTCGGTGACGTCGAGCGACAGCGCGGTCCCGCCGATCTCCGTCGCGATCTCCGCGCAGCGCTCGGCCCGCCGCGCACCGAGGACGACGTGGAACCCGGCTCCGGCCAGGTGACGGGCGGTGGCGGCACCGATGCCGGAGGAGGCACCGGTGACGACGGCGGTCGGGCGGTCGTTCGCGGGGGTCATGGCCGAACCCTAGGACGGGCCACAGCGGGCCCGCCCGGCCGACCCGGTCGTGGACAGCGGGTCACCACCCGGGCCGGTGCGCGGTGCAACGTTCGGGTCCCGTACGCGGCCCGGCCACCGGCCCGTCACCACCCGGACGGTTCGATCACCCAGCGTGCCCGGCATGACCACCACGATCGGGCGCCGCGGTTTTCTGGGCTGGGCCGGACTCGGAGCGGCGGCGGTGTTCGCCGGCACCGGGGCCTGGCAGGGGGACGTGGCCGCGGCCGCGCCCCGGGAGGCGAAGGGCGGCAACCCCTTCACCCTCGGCGTCGCCTCCGGTGACCCGGCGGCGGACTCGGTCGTGCTGTGGACGAAGCTCGCGCCGGAGCCGTTCGCCGCCGACGGCCGCGGCGGGATGCCGGACCGGCCGGTCGTCGTGCTCTGGGAGGTCGCCGACGACGAGCGGATGACCCGGATCGTGCGGCGCGGTCAGGTCGTCGCCACCCCGGCGCTGGGGCACGCGGTGCACCCGGAGGTCCGCGGGCTCGCCCCGGACCGCTGCTACTTCTACCGTTTCCGCGTCGCCGCGCCCGGCGGGGCGGTCTCCCCGGTCGGGCGCACCCGCACCACGCCGAAGCCGTCGGCGACCCCGGCGGCGCTGGCGTTCGCGTTCGCCTCCTGCCAGCGCTGGCAGGACGGCTACTACACCGCCTACGACCACATGGTCCGCGAGGACCTGGACCTGGTCGTGTTCCTCGGCGACTACATCTACGAGTCCGAGCTGAAGAAGCTCAAGCGCGACTCCGGTCCGCCGCCGGGTGCGCTGACCACCGAGCCGACCGAGCTCGTCGGCTACCGGAACCGGTATGCGCTGCACAAGTCCGAGGCGCCGCTGCAGGCCGCGCACGCCGCGTTCCCGTGGATCGCCGTGTTCGACGACCACGAGGTCGAGAACAACTGGGCCGGCGACATCTCCGAGGTCGACGGCGAGCCGGACAACGACCCGGCGGTGTTCCGGAAGCGCCGCGCCGACGCGTTCCGCGCCTACTACGAGCACCTGCCGCTGCGGGCCGCGCAGACGCCCAAGGGTCCGGACATGCGGCTCTACCGGCGGCTGTCCTACGGCACGCTCGCCGAGTTCACGATGCTCGACACCCGCCAGTACCGCGACGACCAGGCCTGCGGCGACTCCGACGACGCGGTGGACTGCACCGAGCGGTTCGACGAGCGCCGCACCATCCTCGGCGCCCCGGAACGACAGTGGCTGCTCGACGGCCTCACCCGCTCGCAGGCCCGCTGGAAGGTCCTCGGCAACCAGGTCCCGATGGGCCAGACCGACTCCGACCCCGGCCCGCCGGTCGCGGTGAGCACCGACGCCTGGGACGGCTACGTCGCCGACCGCAACCGGCTGCTCGGCGCCGCCGCCGACGCGCACGTGTCCAACCTCGTCGTCATCACCGGGGACCGGCACGAGAACTACGCCGGTGACCTGCTGCGCTCCTGGGAGCAGCCGGGATCACCGGTGGTGGCCTCGGAGTTCGTCGGGACCTCGATCACCAGCAAGGGCGACGGCCAGGACCTGTCCGACGACGTCCGGCGCAAGAAGGAGGCGACGCCGACGCTGAAGTTCGTCAACGACCAGCGCGGCTACGTCCGCGTCGACGTGACGCCGGACCAGTGGCGCAGCTCCTACCGGGTGCTGGACCGGGTGCAGACCCGCGGGGGTCAGGTCTCGACGCGTGCGGTGTGGGCCGTGGAGAACGGCCGCCCGGGTGTGGTCCCCGGCTGAGTGCGGGGTCAGTGCGGGTCGACGCCGCGCTGCGCGGAGCGGTCCCCGCGTCGGGCTGCGGCCCGCTGGGCGAGGAACACGGTCAGGCCGAACAGGCCGACGCCGAGCCCGGCGACCGCGGTCCACACCAGCTCGCCCGCGCCGAAGGCGAACGCCAGCGCGCCGATGACCACCCACAGCACCATGCCGCCGGCGATCACCGGTGGCGACTCGTAGAGCCGCGCCGGCAACGGCGGCGGGCTCGGTGGTGTGTGGTTCACGAACTCGTAGCCTACGGGGTACACGTATGCGTCGGCCGCGGCTCGGCCCGCGTCTAGGGTGTCGCCCGTGCTCGAGCGTCTCTTCCGCGTCTCCGAACGCGGGTCATCGGTCTCCCGCGAACTGCGTGGCGGCCTGGTCACGTTCATGGCGATGGCCTACATCATCGTCCTGAACCCGCTGATCCTCGGCAGCATCTCGCCGACCGACCCGTCGGCCAAGACCGACGTGCTCGGCGGGATCCTGCCGGTGTCGCAGGTCGCGGCGGTGACCGCGCTGGTCGCCGGCGTGATGACCCTGCTGTTCGGGCTGATCGCGAACTACCCGTTCGCGCTGGCCACCGGCCTGGGCATCAACACGCTGCTCGCGGTGACGATCGCACCGATGATGACCTGGCCCGAGGCGATGGGCCTGGTCGTCATCGACGGTCTGATCATCGTGCTGCTCGCCGTCACCGGCTTCCGGACGGCGGTCTTCAACGCCGTCCCGGTCGAGCTGAAGACGGCGATCGCGGTCGGCATCGGCGCGTTCATCGCGCTGATCGGGCTGGTCGACGCCGGGTTCGTCCGCCGCCTGCCCGACGCCGCGCACACCACCGTCCCGGTCGGGCTCGGCATCGACGGCTCGATCGCCTCCTGGCCGACGGCGGTGTTCGTCGTCGGGCTGCTGATCGTCGGTGTGCTGGTGGCGCGCGGGGTGCGGGCCGGGCTGCTGATCGGCGTCGTGATCAACACAGTGCTGGCGATCGTCGTCGAGGCGATCGTGCACGCCGGTCCGTACTCCCCGGACAACCCCGCCGGCTGGTCGCTGGCGGTGCCGGCACTGCCGGACTCGGTCGTCGGGCTGCCGGACCTGTCGCTGGTCGGGCAGGTCTCGTTCGGCGCGTTCACCCGGCTCGACATCGTCACCGTGGTGCTGCTGGTCTTCACCCTGGTGCTGGCGAACTTCTTCGACGCGATGGGCGCGCTGACCGGGCTGGGCCGTCAGGCCGGGTTGGTCGACGCCGAGGACAAGCTGCCCGACGTCGGCAAGGCGCTGATCGTGGAGGGCTCCGGCGCGGTCGCCGGCGGGCTGGGCTCGGCGTCGTCGAACACGCTGTTCCTGGAGTCCGCGGCCGGAGTCGCGGAGGGAGCCCGGACCGGGCTGGCGAACGTGCTCACCGGGCTGCTGTTCCTCGCCGCGATGTTCTTCACCCCGCTCTACGCGATCGTCCCGGTCGAGGCGGCGGCCCCGGCGCTGGTCGTGGTCGGCGCGCTGATGTTCCGGCAGATCGCCTCGGTCGACCTCGCGGACCTGCGGACGTCGATCCCGGTGTTCCTGACGGTGGTCGTCATGCCGTTCACCTACTCGATCGCCAACGGCATCGGTGTCGGTTTCATCAGCTACGTCGTGCTGTCCGCGGCGACCGGCCGGGCCCGGCAGGTGCACCCGCTGATGTGGGTGGTGTCGGTGCTGTTCGTGGCCTACTTCGCCGTCGGTCCGATCCGCAGCCTGCTCGCCTGAACTCCGATCACCCGGGGACTTGCGCGCGTAGGCAAGGCTAGGCTAACTTCTGCGGTGTCGCTTCGTGGTGGGAGCGGCGCGTCAGTTCGGGACAGGAGAGAGGCCCCGGCCCCCGCGAGGGGACCGGGGCCTCCTTCTTTCCCCAGATGCACCGCGGAGCCGCCGAGCGTCCGCGGTGGGCCGGTGCCGGGTCAGGGTGCGTAGATCCGCACCCAGTCGACCTGGAGGTCGAGCTCGTCCGGCGTGCGGGAGTCGCGCGCCGGGATCCAGTCGTTGCCGTAGGGCCCGATGTCCTGCTGGATCGCGAGGTGCATCGGACGCTCCGGGACGGTCTTCGGGTCGGTGCTCCGGAAGACCTCCTGGCCGTCGATGAAGTACGCGACGTGGTCCGGGGTCCACTCGGTGGCGTAGGTGTGCCACTGCGTGAAGTCGCCGCGGGTGCTGTGCCCGACCTGGGAGTTGTCCTCGCCGAAGTGCAGGATCGAGTGCGACTCGCTGCGGTCGCCCTTCGGGATCTCCATGAAGTTGACCTCGCCGCCCTCGGGCCAGTCCTCGGCGTCCGGCCAGAGCAGCGCGACGTCGCCGTAGCCCCAGCCGGGGTTGGTCTTGGCGCGGATCTCCCAGCGGCCGTAGGTCTGGCCGCCCTGCCACGCCAGCCCGGCGGAGGTGAGCCCGCGGCTGGTCAGGACCAGCTGGCCGTCGCGGACGGAGAGGTTCTCGGCCTTGTGGCGGCCGACGCCGCCGGTGGTCTCGCCGGTGTAGGGCGACCAGCGCGACGTGTCGAGTGCGGAGCCGTCGAACTCGTCGTGGTCGACGAGCTTCCATCCGCCCCGGACGGCGGCCTCGGTGCCGATCCGCTGCGACGGGTCCAGCGTGCCGGACTCGCCGGGGCGCTCCTGGCCGCGCACGCCACCCGGTGCGCTCGACGACGGCGAGGTCGACGGGATGCCGGTGTTGCCGTCACCGAGGAGGTCGAGGTTGGCCGCGGCGGCGACGAGCCCGACCAGGGTGCCGCCGGCCAGGAACGCGCCGACCAGGTGTGGCCAGCGCCGTGGGCTGCGGGGCTCCGGCTCGGGATCGGGGTGCTCCCAGGCCGCCGTGTCCGGCCGCTTCCGGTCCGGGGCCTCCTGTGGCACGCCGTTCTCCTCTGTCCGCGCGGGATGTGGCGGAAGAGTAGAAGTACGTGGCTGTGGTCCCGCTGAGAGCGTTCGGCCGTCAGGCCTGGGCCGTCGGGGTGCCGTCGAGTGCGTACTGACGGACCCATGCGACCTCCATCATCGACTCCTGCGGGGAGCCGCCCTCGGGGAACCAGTCCAGCTGGATGCACAGGTGCATCGGGCCGGGCGGCTGGACCTTCGGGTCGGTCGTGGAGAACCAGGGCTCGCCGTCGACGAACGCGGTGATCTTCTCCGGGGTCCACTCGAGCGCCCAGTTGTGCCACTCGGTCGCGTCGACCTCGACCGAGCCCTCGACCTGGGAGTTGTCCGCGCCGTAGTGGAAGAACGCGTTCGTCCTCTGCCGATGCGGGTCCATCATCTCCATGAAGTCCAGCTCGCCGCCCGAGGGCCAGTCCTCCGCGGTCGGCCAGAGCAGCAGCAGCGCGTTGTACGACGGGTCGGACTTCGGTGCGCGCACCCGGCCCTCCCAGCGGCCGTACTTCTGGCTGGCGCCGACCCAGGCCATGCCCGCGGTGTTGCCGGAGCCGTCGCCGGTGATCCGCAGCGCGCCGTCGACGACGCCGACCGCGTCCGGGGTGCGGCGGCCGTTGCCGGCGTGGCCGGGGCCGTCGTAGATGTTCCAGTTCGCGGTGCCGGTGGAGAAGTCGTCGACGTGGGTGGCGGTGCCCCAGCCGTGCCGTTCGGCGGCGGTGCTGCCGGTCATCGCCGCACCTCCGGAACCCGTGCCGCCCGTGGTGCCGCTTGTGTCCTGCTTCGTGCCGGTGCCGCTCTCGGTGCCATGGCCCGATGGTGCCTGGGGCGCGCCGGTGCCGCCGCCCGGTGCGGGGGTGCTCTTCTTCTCGCCCCGTTCCGGCGTGTCGGTCGCTCCGCCCTTCCGCTGCTCCTGCCCGGTTCCGGGGACCAGCGTGACCTGCGGGCGCTCGGGGGTGCTGCGCTTCGGGTCGGTGGCGTCCTTCGGCCCGGTGCTGTTCCTCGGTGCGGTGTTCTTCGGTGCTGTGCCGCCCGGGGCGGCCGTCTCCGGGGCCGTCTCCCGCGGTGCGGTCGTCTCCGGGATCCTGACCTGCGGTGCCGCCGGGGACGTCACCTGGTCCGGGGTGGACGGTGCCGCCGGGGCATCGGTCTGCAGCGACGGCGCCGCACCCAGCACGATCACCACGATCCCCTTCGCCACCAGTTTCTTGATCAGTTCCGTGAGCTCGTCGCCGGTCATGGCGCACCTCTCGTGGTCGGGGTGGGCGGGCTACTCGCCCGGTTCGGTGGGGTCGGCGGCGAGCGGGACGTCGGCGAGTACGCGCCACCGGCCGTCGTCGCCGCGGTGGAGGACGACGCGGGTGCGCCACCGCTCGGTGCGTGCGGTGCCGCCGGGCGCCGCGGTCGTCGTACGGACGTCGGCGAGGTAGGCCTGCCGCCCGCGCGTGAGGTCCTGCTCGGCGGGGGCGAGCGCGTCGACGACGGCGATCCGGCGCGCCCCGGGCGGGGGTGCGTCCAGCACCGGCGTCCCGACGGCCGCCGGCCCGCCCGGCTCGGTGAGGGTGACGGCGTCGCGGCGGGTCCGGACCGCGTCACCGGGGCCCGCCCCGTGCGCGGCGACGAGGTAGGCCCGCACCAGCCCCTCGGGCGCCGACGGAGCCGGCACCGGGAACAGCGGGTCCGCGCCGCGTTCGAGGTCGCCACCGCCGAGCGCGGCCCGGTCGTCCGAGGTCAGGACGGGTGGGGCGTGGTCGCCGTCGTCGGCGTCGGCCAGGGCGGGGACCAGCAGCGCGATCGGCAGCGCGACGACGGCGGACAGCCCGAGCAGCAGCGTCGTCCGGCGTGCGGGCCTCCCGGCGGCGCTCACTGGGTGAAGCTCACGTGGATGTGGTCGTAGTGACCGCCGGTCGGGTCGGAGGTGTCGTAGACCCCGCCACCGGTGTAGCGACGGCCCCAGCCGGAACCGTCGCCGCGGGCGTTCGGCGCCCAGTAGCGGCCCTGCCAGATCAGGTAGCGGACCTTGAGCGGCTCGGCGTTGGCCTGGAACCAGTGGGCGATGCGCCAGCCGTCGTCGAGGTCGGCGCCTTTCGGGAACCGGCCCGCGGAGCCGGGGAAGAAGTCGCACGCGCGTCCCTTCGGGTGGTCGGAGGAGGGGTTCTGGTGGTGCTCGTCCCAGCAGCCGAGCGAGCGGATGGCGCCGTCGCCGGGCTCGCCGAACACGGCCTCGACGGCGTCGAGCCCGTGCCGCGTGGCGCCGGTGAGGCAGCCGTCGGAGCGGACGGGGTCGCGCTCGGCGCACCTCGTCGCGCCGCCGGTCCACGCGGGTGCCGGTGCGGACTCGGCCGCGCTGCGACCGGGTGCCGCGGGCTTCTTCTGCGCCGCGGGGCTGCGAGGGGCGGGTTTCGGCTGCTCGACCGGTTTCGCCGGGGCGGCGGGCCTGTCGTCGGGAGCGGGCGGGGTGCGGGCGGAGTAGGCGCGGACCAGGCCGTGCACGGCGTCGACGTAGCGGTGCACGGCGTCGCTGCAGGCCTGCGTGCAGCCGGCCTCCCCGGCGGCCGGGATCCCGGCCGCCGAGCCGGTGACCCGCCGGCAGCCTGCGACGTGGCAGACGAGCATCGCGTCGAGCACGGGGACGTCCTTGGGGTGGGTGGCCAGGTGCCCGGCGGCGGCGCGCAGCGTCGCGCACAGCCAGGGCACGACGGTGCGCAGATGGGCCTGCGGGTCGGTGACCGCCGGGTCCGGCCAGGGCGCGCCGCCGGCGGCGACCCAGGTCCGTTCGGACACCTGCAGCAGCCCCGCGGCGGGGCCGGTCCGCAGCTTCGGGTCCCAGCCGGACTCGGCCTGGACCTGCGCCACGACCCACACCGGCGGCAGCTCCGGGCAGGAGCTCGTGGTGAGCGAGGTGACCAGCGGCAGGTACGGGCGGGCGGCGTCCGGGACGCGCGCGGCGTCGATACCCGACGGCGTCGGGTCGGCCGCCGGGGCGGCCGCGGCGGTGCCGAGAAGTCCGGTGCCGAGCGGGCCGGTGCCGAGGGGGCCGGTGCCCAGCAGGACGAGCAGCAGCACGAGGAGTCGGGTTCGCACGGGTCAGCCCAGCCGGACGCCGCGGACGGCGCGCAACGGGCCGCGTGCGGATGCCGCGAGTGGCCGGGTCAGGCGGCCGCCCTCGGTGAGCAGCGCGGCGATCCGGCCCAGTGCCTCGGCGTAGCGGCGGAGCGCGGCGGGCGGGTCGGTGCGGCCGAGGACGTCCGCGGCGTCGGACCAGGGGTCGGTGGCGCGGGCCCAGCCGGGCACCGCGGGCAGCGCGACGACCGCCGCCCAGCCGGGACCGGCTGCGGTGGCGTCGACGCCGTCCGGGTCGTCGGTGCCCGGATGCAGCGCCAGCACCGGGGCACCGGGGCCGGGGCGGGGGAGCGCCCGCGCGGCCAGGGCCAGCCCGGACGTGGTGTCCCGGCACAGCACGACGTCGGGCAGCAGGTCGTGTCCCGCGACGACGCCGGCGTCGCGCGCCCGGAGCGCGCGGGCCACCGTCGTGGTCCCGACCCCACCGGCCAGCCCGCCGACGACGGGCATCCGCGGGGTCACCGCGGGCCCCGGCCTGCGAGGTCGTGCGGGGACGGCGGCTCCGGCGCGGCGTCGACGACGAGATCGTCCCCGTCGCGGCCGTCGCCGCTGCGGGCGACGGTGACCTCGACGCGGACCCAGCGCGCGGCCAGGCCCCGCCACCCGCGGGCCGACGGCGCGGGTGCCGCGGCGGCCTCGCCCAGCGGCGGGTCCGGTTCGGGCTCGGGGGAGCCGGTGCCGCGGGCGTCGACGCGACGGTAGGGGACGACCCGGACGCGGACGGTGACGTGCACCCGGCCGTCGTCGCCGGGACGGACGCGGCCGGGCAGCACCAGGTCGGCGCGCTGGCGTCCGGTGCCGGTCCAGCCGAGCAGCGCCGTACCCCCGGCGTCCGCGGGCAGGTGGGCGGCGAGGGCACGGCCGCGGCGGGCGGGGTCGTCCTCGTCCCAGGACAGGAGATCGGCGGCGAACGCGCCGGCGAGGGAGCGGGCGTCGTCGGGGTCGACGGTGCCCGGGGCCGGGTCCGGCTGCGGATCCGGGTCGGGGACGGCGCGGGGCGCGGGGACACCGGGCGAGGTCGTGCCGTTGCGCGGGGCGTCCGCCCGTCGATCGTCCGAAGTCGACGGAGCGGCCACCCGGGGTTCGGACCGGGTGTGTGATGCGCCGTTGCGGGGCGCGTCCGCAGGGACGCCGGGTGGCGGTCCGGCTGCGGGCGGTGCGGAGGGCTCGGGTGGTGCAGAGGGCTCGGGTGGCGCGGAGCGTTCGGGCGGAACCGGAGCGCGGTCGGGTTCGGCCGGGGCTCCCGTGAGCCGGGTGACCGGCGGCAACGGGTACGCCGGAGCAGGCGGGACCCATGCCGCCCAGGCCGCGGCGGCGTCGAGCCCGGAGAGGTCCGGCCGGGCCTGCTCGGGCTGCTCCGGCGGGACCGCCGGTTCCGCGCCGGGTGCCGGTATCGACCCGGGCCCCGGCCCCGCCGGGGCCGTGCCACGGGACGGTGCCTCCGGCCGGACCGCCGGTTCCGCACCGGGCGCGCCGGAGCCCGGCTGCGGCGTCCCCCGCCGGTCCGATCCGGTGCGGGGAGCGCCGGGGACGCGCGGAGCCCAGGCGTCCGGCCCGGCCGCCCTCGGTGCGGCGGCACCCGCGGCCGGGACCGGCGGGAACCCGAACGGGTCGGTGACCGGCTCCGGCTCCGGTTGCGCCTCACCCGCGGGCCGGCGCGGGGTCCACGCGGTCGGCCGGGCTGCCGCCGTCGCGGGACCGGGCCCGGCGAACGAGGCCGGTCCGGTGCCGGACGCCGCGGCGTCCGGGCCGGTGCTCCCGGCGACCCCGGTGCTCCCGGCGACCCCGGTGCTCCCGGCGACCCCGGATCCCGGGTACGCGGTGGGACCCGAGGACCAGGCGGGGCGCGCACCGGCGACCGGCGGGCCGTCGAGCCACGGGTCGGGGCCGCCGTCCGGGGCGCCGGCGTCGTCGTCGCGTCCGCGGCCGAACAGGCGGAACGGGGACACGGCGGTCATCGCCGCGGACCGGTCCGGCGCGCGGCCGGACCGGCCACCGGGCTGTACACGGGGCTGTGCGCGGGCATGTCCCTCCGTCCCTGGCACCGGGCCCCGTCGTGGGGCACCGGCGTCGGGGACGGTAGGAACGGAAGGGGGTCACCGGGCCCGGTCGGCCGGACCGCTTCGCAATGGCGAACACGGCGGCCGCGGGACCCGGCCCCGGATCAGTCGGGGATCTCCCAGGTGTGGACGGGCTGGTTGGCCGTCGAGCACGCGACGTAGCGCTCGAGCATCCCGTGCAGCGCCTCGTCCCGGCTCATGCCGCGCCCCTCGAGCGCGGCGACCGTGTCGACCTGCCAGGACGCGCCGGTCTGCCGCGTCACGCAGCGCCGTTCCAGCACCGTCAGGTACCGGTCGCAGACCGCGCCACCGACGCCCCACCGGGCCAGCCCCTCGTGCGCCAGCGGCAGCAGGGTGCGCAACGTGAGCTCGTCGGGGCGTACCCAGCCCATGCCCGGCCAGTACAGCGGCGCGTGCATGCCGTGCCGGGCCGCGGTGTGGAAGTTCTCCCGCGCGGCCTCGAACGACACCGAGCGCCACAGCTCCTGGTCGGACTCGACGAGCGTGCGCAGCAGGCCGTAGAAGAACAGCGCGTTCGCGACCATGTCGACGGTCGTCGGGCCGGACGGCAGCACCCGGTTCTCCAGCCGCACGTGCGGCCGGTCGCCGCTGCTGTCGTAGATCGGCCGGTTCCAGCGCCAGATCGTGCCGTTGTGCAGGGTCAGCTCGGGCAGGTCGGGGACGCCGCCCTCGTTCATCTGCGCGACCGGGTCGACGTCGGTGGTCAGCGGCATCAGCGCGGGGAAGTAGCGGGCGTTCTCGGAGAACAGGTCCAGCACCGAGTCGATCCAGCGCTCGCCGAACCACACCCGCGGCCGTACGCCCTGGTTGTGGAACTCCGGGGTGCGCACGTCGCAGGCCTGCTCGAACAGCGGGATCCGGGTCTCGGCCCACAGCCGCGACCCCATGAGGAACGGCGAGTTCGCCCCCAGCCCCAGCTGGACCCCGGCCAGGCACTGCGCGGCGTTCCAGTAGCGGCCGAACTCGGCCGGCGCGACCTGCAGGTGCAGCTGCAGCGAGGTGCAGGCCGCCTCCGGGATGATCGTGTCGAAGTCGCCGCCGACGCGCTCCTCGCCGCCGGAGATGTCGAGCCGGATCGGCTCGCCGCGCGCGTTGAGCATCTGGTCGTTGAGGGCCTGGTAGCGGTCCTCCGGGGAGATCGACTCGGCGACCATGTGCTCGGCCCGCAGCGTCGGCAGGATCCCGATCATGACGAGCTGGGTGCGGAGGTCACCGGCCTTGGCCCCGGCGCCCGCGAGCAGGTCCAGCAGCTCGTGCTCGAGCTGCTTCCACTGGTCACCGGGCAGCGGGCGGGGCGGCAGGTTCAGCTCGACGTTCCAGCGGCCGAGCTCGCTCTGGAACTCGCCGGACCCGATCGTGTCCAACACGTCGCGCCCGTTCAGAGACGGCGCCAGCTCCGGACCGACCAGGCTGAACTCGACCTCGACGCCGGTCATCGGCTCGGAGTCGGCGAACGCGTGGGTGCTGAGCAGCTCCTCGAGGGTGTCGAGGCAGCGCTGCACCTTGATCCGGTACCGCTGGCGGTCGCGCCGGCTGAACGTCGTCCGGTCGACCACCTGACCCATGCGCTAACCGACCTCCATCGAACGGGGAGCCCTCCTCACCCACCCGGACGTGGCCCGGTTCAGGGAGGTGGCACTACACGTTGTCACATCGCTGAGATGAGCGGTACCGGCTGACCGGGCGACCGGACGCGGCGAACGGTCAGTGACGTGGGACGATCGGCCGTCGTGGCCATACTCACCACGATCGACCGCCCGGACGACCCGCGGATCGACGACTACCGGGACCTGACGACCGCCGACCGGCGCCCCGACCGCCCCGGCGGGCGGGGGCTGGTGATCGCGGAGGGTGTCGTCGTCGTACGACGGCTGCTGGAGTCCCCCTACCCGGTGCGGTCGCTGCTGGGGGTGCCGCGGCGGCTGGAGGAGCTGGAGCCCGACCTGGAGAAGATCCACGTCCCGGCCTTCGCGACGGACGCAACGACAATGGCCGACGCGGTCGGGTTCCACCTCAACCGCGGTGTCCTGGCCGTCGCGGACCGCGCGGCCGAACCGGACGCCGGGGATCTTCTCGCCGGGGCCCGGACGGTCGCGGTCTGCGAGGGCGTCGGGGACCACGAGAATCTCGGCTCGTTGTTCCGCAACGCGGCCGCGCTCGGTATCGACGGGATCCTGCTCGGGCCGGGCTGCTCGGACCCGCTCTATCGGCGCAGCGTCCGGGTGTCGATGGGGCACGTGCTGCGCGTGCCGTTCACCCGTCTGGCGGGTAGCTGGCCGGCATCGTTGGACACTCTGCGCGACAGCGGCTTCACCGTCGTCGCGCTGACGCCGCGCGCGGACGCCGAGCCGCTGGCGACGGCCGGGCTGGCGGGGGAGCGGGTGGCGCTGCTCGTCGGGGCCGAGGGGCCGGGGCTCAGTGACGAGGCGCTCGACGCGGCGGACCGGCTCGTCCGGATCCCGATGGCGAGCGGGGTGGACTCGTTGAACGTGGCGACGGCGGCCGCGGTCGCCTTCCACGCGGTGACCGGCGGGGGCTGAGTTCCGGCGCCCCCTGCACCGGCGCCCCTGACGCGAGTCGGGCCCCGCACGAACGTTCTCGTGCGGGGCCCGATCGGGTCGGTGCGGGTCAGCGGCCGCCGCGGACGCCGAGCAGGACCTCGTCCCACGACGGCATGACCGGCTTGCCCTTCTTCGTGCGCTTGGCCGGGGTGCGCGGCTTGTCCTCGGCGCCGTCGGTGGTCTCGGCGCTCTCGGTGGGCCGGGCGTCCTCGGTAGGCGCGGCGTTCTCGGTGGGCGCGGCGTTCTCGGTGGGGTCGGTCGTCGCGGCCGGCTCGGTGGTCTGCGGTTCCGGAGCCTCGGCAGGGGCCTCGGTGGTCTGGGACTCGGTGGTGCGGACCTCAGCTGCGGCCGGCTCAGCGGTGGCGGAGTCGTCGGTGCCGTAGTCGTCGGTGTCGGGCTCGGCCGCGGCCGGCTCGGTCGCCGTGGACACGACCTCGTCCGCCGGGACCGACGCCGCGGTGGCGGCGGCCTCCGTGCTGTCAGTGCTGCCGGTGCTGTCAGTGCTGCCGGTGCTGCCGGCGGTCCGAACGGTGCCGGGCCGGGCCTGCTCGTCGGCGGGCTCGCTCACGGGCGTCGTCGCGGGAGAGCCGGTCCCGGTCGTGGAGTCACCGGTAGCCGAGTCCCCGTTCGCCGGGGTTCCGGCCGACGTCTCGTCGACGTTCTCGTCGATGGCCGGGGCCTCGTCCGTCGTCTCCCCGGACTCGACGATCTCCGCCTCCGGCGTCTCCGCCACGTAGGTCGTGACGTCGGCCGCCGGAGCGGGCTCCGCCGTCCGCGCGTCCTCGGCCGGCGCGGTCCGCTCCGCGGCCGGCTCGTCCCGGCGCTGCGGGACGGCCGGGCGGGACTCCTCGGCCGGCGCGGTGTACTCGGTGTACTCGGCGCGCGGCTCGTCGTCACGGGTGCTGCGGGACCCCGCGGCGGGCGTCGACGGCAGCCCCCAGGACGTCCGGGTGGGCGCCGACGGGCGCACCTGCGGCGGGCTCGGCCGGCGCTGCTCGGGAGCCACACCGCGTCCGGCCCAGGACTCCGCGGGGGAGCCCTGGCCGACGGCGTGGGCCGGAGCGGGGGCGTGGTCGTCGTAGGTCGGGGTGGGGTCCTCGTCGCGCGCCATGTCGACGACCGCGCCGAGCGGGCGCAGCGGACGCGCGGGCAGGCCCTCGACCAGGTCCGACGCGTGCTCGTCGAGCGGAGCGACGGTGCCGCCGTGCGCGCCGGGCTGGAACGCCCAGTGCGCGGCGTTGTCCGAACGACCGGTCTGCCAGGTCAGGACGACGACCCACTTGCCGTCCTCGCCCTTCCACGAGTCCCAGCCGGCGCTGCTGTAGTCCTGGCCGCGCAGCCCGAAGGTGTGTGCGACGGTCTCGCCGAGCGTGCGGGAATCGGGGCCGTCCGCGCGCTGGGGGTGTGCACCCTGGGCGAGCTCGGCGGTGCGGGAGCGTTCCAGCAGGACCGGGTACGCGAACCGCTCGATCTTCTGCACCGGAACGCCTGCTGCGGCGGCGACCTCGTCGACCGACGCGCCGCCCCGGATGCGGGCCTGGATCTCCCGTGGGCGCAACTGGCTCTCCAACTCGATCGCGATCTGTCCGAGCCGGGTCACGTCGCCGCGTGCCGCGGCGCGGAGCTGCTCGTCGGCCGGCACGGTGAAACGCTCACGTCGCCCTGGGTCCTCGAGGACGACCGAGCCGTCCCCGGTCACCCCCACGACCCGCAACGCGCGCATTGATCGGCCCTCCTGCTGTTCGTCCCCGTCCGGGTGACGGTAGATGCCTGCGGGTCCCGAGCGGCTGAGGCGCGCCGGGCGTGTTCTGCCTGGTCGGCAATGCGTACCTGGCCGGGGGACCCGCGGGCCGGTTTCACGCACCGTGCGCAGACTCTCATGTGGCGTGCTGCACGGTGCTCTTGGGGCTGTTGTGAAAACTGTGACTACAACGTGTTGCTATCGATCCGGTGTCGCGCGGGTGTTGCCGGATGCGATTCCGTGCTGATCAGTTCCGTGCCGATCAACCGGGCGGGGCCGGACACGCGGACGGCCGGGGCCCGCTGCTGCGGGACACCCGGCCGTCGGCGGGAACGCGGGGCTCAGCTGCCGAGGCGCTCCACGACCCAGTCCACGCTCGCGGTCAGGGCGGAGACGTCGGCCGGCTCGATCGCCGGGAACATCCCGACCCGCAGCTGGTTGCGGCCCAGCTTCCTGTACGGCTCGGTGTCGACGATCCCGTTGGCGCGCAGCACCTTCGCGACGGCTGCGGCGTCGACGGCGTCGTCGAAGTCGATCGTCCCGACGACCAGGCTGCGGTGCGCGGGGTCGGTCACGAACGGCGTCGCGAACGCGCTCTTGTCGGCCCAGGTGTAGAGCCGCTCGGACGAGTCGCGGGTGCGGGCGACGGCGCCGTCGAGCCCGCCGAGGCCGTTCAGCCAGTCGATCTGGTCGGCGAGCAGGAACAGCGTCGCGAGCGCCGGGGTGTTGTAGGTCTGGTCCTTGGCCGAGTTGTCGACGGCGGTCTGCAGCGACAGGAACGGCGGGATCCATCGCTCCGAGGCCTGCAGCTCCTCCACCCGGGCCAGCGCCTTCGGGCTCATCAGGGCGATCCACAGGCCGCCGTCGGAGGCGAAGCCCTTCTGCGGGGCGAAGTAGTAGACGTCGGCTTGGGCGATGTCGACGGGCAGCCCGCCCGCGCCGGACGTCGCGTCGATGACGACGAGCTGGTCGTCGGTCGTGCCCTCGGGTCGCAGCACCGGTACCGCGACACCGGTCGAGGTCTCGTTGTGCGCCCACGCCAGCACGTCCGCCGACGGGTCGGTGCGCGGCGCAGGCGCGGTCCCCGGCTCCGACGACACGATCACCGGGTCGGCCAGGAACGGCGCGCCCGCGGTGGTGTCGGCGAACTTCTGCGAGAACTCGCCGTAGGTCAGGTGCAGTGACTTCTCGCGGACCAGGCCGAACGCGGCCGCGTCCCAGAACGCCGTCGAGCCGCCGTTGCCCAGCACCACCTGGTAGCCCTCGGGCAGCGAGAACAGCTCGCCGAGCCCGGCCCGCACGCGTCCGACGATGTCCTTGACCGGCTTCTGCCGGTGCGAGGTGCCCAGCAGGGAGTCCCCGGTCGCGGCGAGCGCGGACAGCGCCTCGGTGCGGACCTTCGACGGGCCACAGCCGAAACGGCCGTCGGCGGGCAGGAGATCGGACGGGATCGTGAGGTCGGCAGGATCGGTCACGGACCCAGTGTCGCAGCCCGTCCCGAGCTGTACCGATCAGGCGGTGGGTGAGGTCACCCCGCCGGGCCGGGGTCGCACGGTCGGGTCTCCGCGCTGCTCCGGCTCCCGGATGCGGCCCGCACCGGGTAGAACCGGGCGACGCACACGAACGGGGAGGGGTCGTCCGTGACCGAGCAACCACCGCGGCCGTCCGGCGGGGAGCCGGGCCGGCCGGCCCGCCCCGGCATCATCCCGCTCGCCCCGCAGGACGCGGGCGACCTGGTCGGCGCGGGTTTCCGGTTCGTCCGGACGTGCCCGGTGACCGTGCTGGTGCCGATCCTGGTGTACTCCGCGGTACTCGTCGCGGTGCAGTTCGGGCTGCAGGGCGAGACCGGCGGGGTCGGGCCGACGTCGGTGCCCGGCTACGGCGCCGACCCGTTCGGTCCGTTCTCCCTGTGGTCGGGCCTCGGCATCGCCGCGGTCACCGCGCTGATCTACCCGCCGCTGCTGGGCATCGCGCTGGCGGCGCTGCGCCCGGCCGTCGTCGGCCGCCGGATCGGGCCGGGCCAGGCCTGGCAGGCGGCCCGGCCGCACCTGGGCGCGCTCTACGTGGTCGTGCCGGTCACGGCCCTGATCGGGCTCGTGCCGGTCCTGATCATCGGGTTCGTCGGGGCGCCGCTGTGGGAGTCCGGTGTGGTCGGCGCGGTGGTCGCCGTGCTGCTCGTCGTCGCCGGGTACGTCGTGATGATCTATCTGACGGTGCTGCTCACCCTGGCGCCTGCGGCGGTCGTCGTCGAGGGGCTGCCCGCGGTCGACGCCCTGCACCGGTCCCGCGAGCTGGTCACGGGTTCCTGGTGGCGCTGCTTCGGCGTGCAGCTGCTGTGCGGGATCGCCGTGGCGGTCGCCGGGCTGGCGATCGCGATCCCGGTGATCGCCGTCGCGGTCGCGGTCGGAGCGGGTGGCCTCCGGTCCGGCGCCGTGGTCGTCGGCGGGATCGGCATCGTGCTCTACGAGGCGCTCGCCTACGCCGTGCTCGTCGGGACGACCGCGTTGCTGTACCAGGACCAGCGCATCCGTCGCGAGGGTCTCGACCCGGAGCTGGCCTCCGCCGCGCACGGCGGCTGACGGCCCGGGCTCACACGGCCTGGGGGGCCCGGTGCGCCCGCCGGTAGGCCAGCGGGGCCATCCCGATCTCGCGGTGCAGCCGGTGCCGCAGCGCCGCCGTGGTCCCGAACCCGGACCGCGCCGCGATCTGCTCGACCGACAGCTCGGTGGTCTCCAGCAGCCGCCGGACCAGGTCGAGCCGCCGCGCGGTCAGCCAGTGCCCGGGGCTGGTGCCGGTCTCGGCGCGGAACCGCCGGGTGAACGTCCGCACGCTCATCGCTGCCCGCGCCGCCAGGTCCTCGACGCCGAGCGGCCGGTCCAGGTGGGCCAGTGCCCACTCCCGTACCTCGGCGGTGTCCGGTCCGGACGGCTCGGGCATCCGGTGCTCGACGAACTGCGCCTGCCCGCCCTCCCGCCACGGCGCGACGACGTTGCGCCGCGCCGTCGCCGCCGCCACCTCGGCCCCGTGGTCGCGGCGCACCAGGTGCAGGCACAGGTCGATGCCCGCGGCCACGCCCGCGGAGGTGAGGACGTCGCCGTCGTCGACGAACAGGACGTCCGGCTCGAGTGTGACCTGCGGGAACATCGCCCGGAACCGGTCCGCGTGCGCCCAGTGCGTGGTGGCGCGCCGGCCGTCGAGCACACCGGCCGCGGCGAGCGCGAACGCGCCGGTGCAGATCGCGACGATCCGGCATCCCCGCGCCGCGGCCGCCCGGATCACCTCGAGCAGCCGCGGCTCCGGGTACTGGCGCGGCCGCCCGGGCCGCGACGCCACGGCCGGGACGACGAGCGTCTGCGCCCGGTCCAGCACCTCCGGGCCGTGGTCGGGCAGCACCCGGTAGTCCGACGCGGTGCGGACCGGCCCGCCGTCGAGGGAGGCGACGCGCACGTCGTAGAGCTTGGTCCCGTCGGGGGCGACGGTCGTGCCCAGGATCCGGTCCGGGATCGCCACCTCGAAGGGAATCACCCCGTCGACGACGACCACACCCACCCGATGTGTCATGGCCGGATTTTTGCACATGTCGGCGGAACGGCCACTGGCTCGCAGCGGGCGACCGGCGCAGGATCGCGGCCATGAACGCTCCCGCCGGAGACCGTCGCATCCACCCCGCCTGGTGGGCGGCCGCCGCCACCTTCCTCGCGCTGCTCGGTGCCGCCGGGTTCCGCTCGACGCCCGGGGTGATGGTCGGCCCGCTGCACGACGAGTTCGGCTGGGCGATCGGCGACATCTCGGTCGCCATCGCGGTCAACCTCGCGCTGTTCGGGCTGACCGCGCCGTTCGCGGCCGCGCTGATGGAACGCTTCGGCGTCCGGCGGGTGGTGGCGGCGGCGCTGCTGCTCGTCGCGGCCGGTGCCGGCGCGACGGTGTTCATGACGGCGGTGTGGCAGCTGGTGCTGCTGTGGGGCGTCGTCGTCGGCCTGGGGACCGGGTCGATGGCGATGGCCCTGGTCGCGACGGTCGTCGGTCGCTGGTTCGTCGCCCGCCGCGGCCTGGTGTCGGGAATCCTCACCGCGGCCACCGCCACCGGGCAGCTGGTCTTCCTGCCGATGATCGCCGCGATCGTCGAGGGCGGCGGATGGCGCCCGGCCGCGCTGACCGTGGCGGCCGCGGCGCTGGTCGTCGTGCCGGTGGTGTGGTTCTGCCTCAAGGACCACCCCGCCGACGCGGGCGTGCTCCCGTACGGCGGCACCGAGGCCGACGTCGTCGTCCCGCAGCGCAGCGGGGCCGCGCTGCTCGCCCTGCGGACCCTGCGCGACGCGGCCCGCACCGGCACGTTCTGGCTGCTCGTGGGCGGGTTCTTCATCTGCGGCGCGACGACCGCGGGCCTGGTCCAGTCGCACTTCGTGCCCGCCGCGCACGACCACGGCATGCCCGCGACCACGGCCGCGTCGCTGCTCGCCGTCGTCGGGATCTTCGACCTGGTCGGGACGATCCTGTCCGGCTGGCTCACCGACCGCGCCGACCCGCGGATCCTGCTCGGCGTCTACTACGGTCTGCGCGCGGTGTCGCTGGCGCTGCTGCCGCCGCTGTTCGGCACCGACCTGAACGCGAGCATGCTCGCCTTCGTCGTGTTCTACGGCCTGGACTGGGTCGCGACCGTCCCGCCGACGATGGCGCTGGCCCGCGAGCGGTTCGGGCCGCGCGCCGCGGTGGTGTTCGGCTGGGTCTTCGCCTCGCACCAGCTGGGGGCGGCGTTCGCGGCGCTGGTGGCCGGGCAGGTCCGCGACGCGCTGGGCAGCTACGACGCCGCCTGGTACGGCGGCGCCGTGCTGTGCGTCGTCGCCGCGGTGCTGTCGCTGCTGGTCCGGCGGCGGCGCACCGCGCCCGCCCCGGCCCCGGCGCCGGTCTGACGGGCCCGGCGCGGCGAGAGCCCCGCGAGGGCTCAGCGCGGGGTGACCGACTCCCAGCCGGGGACCTGCTGCGGGGTGCGCGGACCCGGCCCGACGTACTGCGCGGACGGGCGGATCAGCTTGTTCTCCCGCTTCTGCTCCAGCACGTGCGCCGACCAACCCGCGGTCCGGGCGGAGGTGAACATCGCGGGCATCATGTGCGGCGGGACCTCGGCGAAGTCGAGGACGACCGCGGCCCAGAACTCGACGTTCGTCTCGATCGGGTGGTCGGGGCGGCGCTCGCGCAGGATCGCCAGCGCCGCACGCTCCAGCTCCGCGGCCACCTCGTAGCGCGGGGCGTTGAGCTCCCGGCAGGTGCGGCGCAGTACGCGGGCGCGGGGATCCTCGGCCCGGTAGACCCGGTGGCCGAAGCCCATGAGCTTCTCGCGGCGGTCGAGGATGCCCTTGACCAGCGCCTCGGCGTCGCCGGTGCGCTCGACCTCGTCGATCATCGGCAGCACGCGGGCTGGCGCACCGCCGTGCAGCGGCCCGGACATCGCTCCGATCGCGCCGGACAGCGCCGCGGCGACGTCGGCGCCGGTGGAGGCGATGACGCGGGCGGTGAAGGTGGAGGCGTTCATGCCGTGCTCGGCCGCGGAGACCCAGTAGGCGTCGACGGCGGCGACGTGGCGGGGGTCGGGGTCGCCGCGCCAGCGGGTCATGAACCGCTCGGTGATCGTCGCGGCCTCGTTGATCCGGGCCTCGGGGACGGCGGGGACGCCGATCCCGCGGGCGGACTGCGCGACGTAGGACAGCGCCATCACCGACGCGCGGGCCAGGTTGTCCCGGGCCTCGTCGGTGTCGATGTCGAGCAGCGGCCGGTAGCCCCAGTAGGGGGCGAGCATGGCCAGCGCGGCCTGGACGTCGACCCGGACGTCGCCGGTGTGCACCGGGATCGGGAACGGCTCGGCCGGCGGCAGGCCCTGGCCGAATCGGCCGTCGACCAGCAGCGCCCAGACGTCGCCGAACGACACGGACCCGGCCAGGTCCTCGATGTCGACGCCCCGGTAGCGCAGCGCGCCGCCGTCCTTGTCCGGTTCGGCGATCTCGGTCCGGAAGGCGACGTGGCCCTCCAGCCCGGAGCGGAAGCCGGGCGGGGGCGGCGGGACCTCGTGGGTCACGCCGGGGCTCGCGGTCTCGGTCACCGGGTCTCCTTCGGCTCGGGTCGGTGCCACCCTGCTCCCGTCGCGGCGCCCCCGGCAACGCGGGGACCCGGTGGTATCGGTCACGAACCCGCCCCTGAGCACCCCGAACGGTGGGTGCGCGCGACCACCCGTTCCGCCTACGGTCGGGGCCCGCAGGGCCCGCGCAGGAGGACACATGACCGACGCACCGCCACTGGAGACGATGCGGACGGACTACGACAGCCGCCCGTTCGACGTCGCCGACCTCAAACCCACCTGGTACGAGCAGCTCGCCGCCTGGATCGACGAGGCCCGCGAAGGCGGTGAGCCCGAGCCGAACGCGATGGTGCTGGCCACCGCCGACCCGGACGGGATCCCGTCCTCGCGCACGGTGCTCTGCAAGGGCGTCGACGCCGACGGGATCGTCTTCTACACCAACTACACCTCGGTCAAGAGCCACGACCTCGACCGCACCCGGGTGGCGTCGGCGACCTTCCCGTGGTTCGCGATGCACCGCCAGGCCCAGCTCGCCGGCCGGGTCGTGCGGGTCCCCGAGGCGCAGGCCGACGCGTACTGGGCGCTGCGGCCGCGCGGTGCGCAGCTGGGCGCATGGGCGTCGGCACAGTCGACGGTCGTGCTGGGGCGCAACGTCCTCGACCACGCTCTCGACGGCGTCACCCGCCGGTTCGCCGACACCGAGGAGATCCCGCGCCCGCCGCACTGGGGCGGCTGGCGGATCGAGCCGCGCACCGTGGAGTTCTGGCAGGGGCGCCACGACCGGATGCACGACCGGCTCCGGTTCGACATCGACCGCGACGACGACGGCTGGACGGTCCGCCGGCTGGCCCCCTGATCCGGCCGCGACCCCGGCGCCGCCCCGGGCCCCGGCCAGGGTGAACCCGGAGGCGGTGCCGCGGGGCCGCGGTGTAGACCTGTCGTCGTGAGCAATCCGAACGACCCGCCGGAGGGTCGGACCGAGCCGGTCGCCGGCCCGACCCGGCCCGTCCGGGGGACCGGACCCGGTGCCACGACGACCCCGACGGCCCGTGGCGGTGCGACTTCCCGGCTCACCGCGCTGCTCCGCTCGACCTTCGCCGACACCACACCGCTGCGCACCCCCGCCTACCGGCGGCTGTGGGCGGCGGGGATCGTCACCGTCATCGGGGCGCAGCTGTCGGTCGTCGCGGTGCCCAAGCAGATCTACGACCTGACCGGCTCGTCGTCCTACGTCGGGCTGACCGGGCTGTTCGGCCTGGTCCCGCTGGTCGTGTTCGGGCTGTGGGGCGGGGCGATCGCCGACGCCGTCGACCGCAGGCTGATGCTGCTGTTCACCGGCTCCGGCATCGCGCTGACCTCGCTGGCGCTGTGGGTGGTGAGCGCGTCCGGCGCCGGGAACGTGTGGGTGGTGCTGTGCCTGTTCGCGGTGCAGTCGGCGATGCTCGCGATGAACCAGCCGACCCGCAGCGCGGTGATCCCGCGGCTCATCCCGGCCGACCAGCTGCCTGCGGCCAACGCGCTGAACATGACGGTCGTGCAGGTCGGCGCGGTCCTCGGGCCGGTGCTGGCCGGGGTGCTGATCCCGCTGGTCGGGCTGCCGACGCTCTACCTGATGGACGCGGTCTTCCTGCTCGCGACGCTGTGGGCCACCTGGCGGCTGCCGCCGCTGCCGACCACCGCCGCCGACGACGGCGCCCGCCGTCCGGCCGGGCTCCGCTCGGTCGTCGACGGGTTCCGCTACGTCGGCACGCAGAAGGTGCTGCTGGTGTCGTTCCTGCTCGACGTCGTCGCGATGGGCTTCGGGATGCCGCGTGCGGTGTTCCCGGAGATGTCGGTGACCTCGTTCGGCGACCCGCCGCAGGGCGGGATCGCGCTGGGCCTGCTGTTCGCGGCGATCCCGATGGGCATGGTCGCCGGCGGGGTGCTGTCCGGCTGGCTGCAGAAGGTGGACCGCCAGGGCGTCGCCGTCGTCGCGGCGATCTGCGTGTGGGGCGGCGGGATCGCGGTGTTCGGGCTGACCGGCTCGCTGTTCCTGGCCGTGCTCGCGCTGGCCGTGGCCGGGGCGGGGGACCTGGTCAGCTCGGTCTACCGCTCCTCGATGCTCCAGTCGGTCGCCACCGACGACATGCGCGGCCGCATGCAGGGCGTCTTCATCGTCGTCGTCGCGGGCGGGCCGCGGCTGGCCGACCTGTGGCACGGCCCGGCGGCCGACGCCGTCGGGCCCGGGCCCACCGCCACCGTCGGTGGACTCGCGGTGATCGCCGGAGCACTGGTGGTGGTCGCGCTGTTCCCGCAGTTCCGGGACTACCGTGCGCCACGAACCGGACATTCTCCGGAGTGAGCCCGGTCGCCGGGCTCCGCCGGAGCCCGGTAAGCGGACTAGCCTCCGCACGAGACCCGATTTGATCCCCGTTGTGAGAGGGAACCTCCACATGTCCGACGAGACCGCCACCCGGCCCGACTCCGCCACCCTCCACTACCCCGGCGGCGAGTTCGAGACGGCGGTGCACACCCCGACCGAGGGCTCGAAGGCCGTCGACGTCAGCAAACTGCTCGCGAAGACCGACCTCATCACCTACGACCCGGGGTTCACGAGCACCGCAGCCTGTTCGTCCGCGATCACCTACATCGACGGCGACGCAGGCATCCTCCGCTACCGCGGCTACCCGATCGACCAGCTGGCGTCGAACTCCTCGTTCCTCGAGGTCAGCTACCTGCTCATCTACGGCGAGCTCCCGACCGAGAAGCAGCTCGGGTCGTGGACCAACGACATCAGCCGGCACACCCTGCTGCACGAGGACCTGAAGAACTTCTTCGACGGCTTCCCGCGTGACGCGCACCCGATGCCGGTGCTGTCCTCGGCGGTCAGCGCGCTGTCCACCTTCTACCAGGACGCGCTCGACCCCTACGACGACAAGGCCGTCGAGCTCTCGACCCGCCGGCTGATGGCGAAGCTGTTCACCATCGCCGCCTACGCGTTCAAGAAGTCGGTCGGCCAGCCCTTCCTCTACCCGGACAACTCGCTGGGCCTGGTGGAGAACTTCCTGCGCATGACGTTCGGCTTCCCGGCCGAGCCCTACGAGGTCGACCCGGACGTCGCCCGCGCGCTGGACACCCTGCTGATCCTGCACGCCGACCACGAGCAGAACTGCTCGACCTCGACCGTTCGTCTGGTCGGGTCCAGCCAGGCGAACATGTTCGCCTCCATCTCCGCCGGCATCAACGCCCTGTTCGGCCCGCTGCACGGCGGCGCCAACCAGGCGGTGCTGGAGATGCTGACCCGGATCAAGGACGTCGAGGACGGCAACGTCGACGCGTTCGTCGAGCGGGTCAAGAACAAGGAGCAGGGCGCCCGCCTGATGGGCTTCGGGCACCGGGTCTACAAGAACTACGACCCGCGCGCGACGATCGTCAAGGAGCAGGCCGAGACGATCCTGAAGAAGCTCGGGATCAACGACCCGCTGCTCGACATCGCGATGCGGCTCGAGGAGAAGGCGCTCGCCGACGACTACTTCGTCGAGCGCAAGCTCTACCCGAACGTCGACTTCTACACCGGCGTCATCTACCGGGCGATGGGCTTCCCGGTGAAGATGTTCACCGTGCTGTTCGCGCTCGGCCGGCTGCCGGGCTGGATCGCGCACTGGCGCGAGATGATGAGCGACCCGCAGAACAAGATCGGTCGCCCGCGTCAGCTCTACATCGGGTCCGGCGAGCGCGCCTACGTCCCGATCGGTCGCCGCTGAGCGACGCCACCGCGCCCGCCCCGCCGAGCCCGGGAGCGGGCCGATGACACCTGGGCCCCGCCGGACACCGGCGGGGCCTTCGTCGTCCCACCGGTGTGTGCACGGTGTGACCGGTCGGGCCGCTGCTCGGCGCGCGGCGGGCATGCGGCCGAACTAGCGTCGTCCGACATGGCCGCCACGCCCACCGCCGTCGTCTGGTTCCGCCGCGACCTGCGGGTCGCCGACCAGCCCACGTTCCTCGCCGCGGACGAGGCCGCCGACCGCGCCTTGGCGCTGTTCGTGCTGGACCCGGCCCTGCTGGGCCCGTCCGGGACACCGCGGGCGAACTTCCTGTACGGCTGCCTGCGGGAGCTGGACGACGCGCTCGGCGGGAAGCTGCTGGTCGTGAAGGGCGACCCGGCCGACGTCGTCCCGCGGGTCGCGAAGGCGGTCGGCGCGGGGACCGTGCACGTCGCGGCCGACTACGGCCCGTACGGCATGCGGCGTGACGAGCAGGTCGAGAAGGTCCTCTCCGACGACGGCGCCGAGCTCGTCCGCACCGGCTCGCCCTACGCCGTCGCGCCCGGTCGGGTGCTGACCGGCGGCGGCGACCGCTACAAGGTGTTCACCCCGTTCAGCCGGGCCTGGGCCGAGCACGGCTGGCGTGCCCCCGCCGACACCGGGGCGGACACGCTGACCTGGATGGACCCGTCGGACACCGACGGCGAACCGCGCGCCGTGCAGATCCCCGACGACGCCGCCTGCGACGCCGAGCTGCCCGAGCCCGGCGAGGCTGCGGCCCAGCGGCGCTGGCACGACTTCCTCGACGAGGGGGTGCAGTCCTACGAGTCCGACCGCGACCTGCCGGCGAAGAAGGGCACCTCGGGGATGTCGCCGTACCTGAAGTACGGCTGCGTGCACCCGCGCACGCTGCTCGCCGACCTGGCGGGGCGGAAGGGGGAGTCGGCGTCGGCGTACCGCACCGAGATCGCCTGGCGCGAGTTCTACGCCGACGTCCTGCACCGCCGCCCCGACTCGGCCCGGCAGAACTACGACAAGGCCTTCGACCACCTCCCGCTGCGCAGCGGCAAGGCCGCCGACGCCGACTTCGCGCGCTGGCAGGAGGGCCGCACCGGTTTCCCGATCGTCGACGCCGGGATGCGCCAGCTGCGCGCCGAGGCGTGGATGCACAACCGGCTGCGGATGATCGTCGCGTCGTTCCTGGTCAAGGACCTGCACCTGCCGTGGTGGTGGGGCGCGCGGCACTTCATGGCGCTGCTCGTCGACGGCGACCTGGCCTCCAACCAGCACGGCTGGCAGTGGACGGCGGGGACGGGGACCGACGCGTCGCCGTACTTCCGGATCTTCAACCCGATCACCCAGGGGGAGCGGTTCGACCCGGCGGGCGACTACGTCCGCCGCTGGGTCCCCGAGCTCGCCGGGATCGAGGGCAAGGCGGTGCACCAGCCGTGGAAGCTGCGCGACGGCATACCGGACGGCTATCCGGAGCCGATGGTCGATCACAAGGCCGAGCGGCAGGAGGCACTGGATCGTTATGAGGACGTGAAGCGAGCGAATCGATCGTGATATCTGCAGGTCGTAGCGGGTGCTCGTGAGGAATCGCACGGGTGTTGTCCGCGGCAACGGCATGGCTGGCGACGGCCGGGTTGCTCCCGTAGCGTCCAGCGGAATCCACGATGCGGAGCGGCCACGGCCGACGGCCGCGTCACCTTTGGGGGGTGTGCGATGAGTTCGCAACCGGCTGGCAAGGCGTCGACCGGCGACGCCGATGAAGTTGAACCGTCCGTCCTGCGGCGGGCGGTCGCCGCGTCTGCCATCGGCAATGCGACCGAGTGGTACGACTACGGCATCTACGGTTACCTGACCGCGGAGCTGACCACAGCCTTCTTCCCCGGTCTGGGGTACCTGGGCACGCTGCTCGGATTCGCCATCTCGTTCGTCCTCCGCCCGCTGGGCGGATTCGTGTGGGGACCGCTCGGCGACCGTCTCGGACGCCAGAAGGTGCTGTCGCTGACGATCGTCCTCATGGGTTGTGCGACGTTCCTGATCGGCGTCGTCCCGTCGTACGGCACGATCGGCGTCCTGGCCCCGATCCTGCTGTTCCTGCTGCGGATCGTGCAGGGCTTCTCCACCGGCGGCGAGTACGGCGGCGCCGCGACCTTCATGGCGGAGTACTCGCCCGACAAGAAGCGCGGTTTCTGGGGCAGCTTCCTGGAGTTCGGCACCCTGGCCGGTCTCACGCTCGCCGTCATCGTCGTGTACGGACTCGAGTCGGCGATCGGCGAACAGGCCATGTCCGACTGGGGCTGGCGTGTTCCGTTCATGCTCGCCCTGCCGCTGGCCCTGATCGGGCTCTACATCCGGACCAAGCTCGAGGACACCCCGGTGTTCCGGGACCTGGAGGAGGCAGGCGAGACCGAGCACGCCGCCACCGGCGCGCTGAAGAACCTGCTGGTCCAGTACTGGAAGCCGATCCTCACGCTGTTCGGTCTGGTCATCGCACTGAACGTCACGCAGTACACGCTGCTGAACTACATGCCGACGTACCTGCAGAACACGATCGGCATGTCCTCCAGCGGCGCCGACACGCTGGCGATCGTCGGGCAGGTCGTCATGATGGTCTTCATCCCGTTCGCCGGGTCGCTGTCGGACCGGATCGGCCGCAAGGCGTGCTGGCTGATCTCGATGGCCGGGTTGTTCGTCCTCGCGGTTCCGATGTATCTGCTGATGGCACAGGGCCTGGCGTGGGCGATCGTCGGTTTCACGGTGCTCGGGCTGGTCTACATCCTGCAGCTCGGCACGATCTCGGCGACCTTCCCCGCGATGTTCCCGACACACGTCCGGTTCGCCGGTATGGCGGTCTCCTACAACGTCGCAACCGCTGCTTTCGGCGGGACCTCGCCGCTGATCGCGGAGAGCCTCGTCGAATCCACCGGCAATCAGCTCATCCCGGCGTTCATGGTGATGGTCTCTTCGGCGATCGGTCTGTTCGCGCTGTACTTCGTGATCGAGACGAAGGGGACGTCGATCCGGGGCCGGGAGATCCCCGGGCTCGCCGAGCACCAGGCGAAGCTGGCGGCCAAAACGGGGTCCTGACCCCACTCTCGTCCCGCACCGGGCCCGTCTCCGCACGTCGGAGGCGGGCCCGGTCGCATGTCAGTGCCTCGCCCACCCGTCGGGCAGCGGGCGCAGTCCGGTGCGCCCGGCGATCCACAACCACGCCCAGCACACGATGCCGTCGGCCAGGGAGACCCGGATCCGCCGGTACTCCGGGCCCTCGTAGCGGTCCAGGTCCGGCATCGCGGCAGCCGGGTCGCCCAGCTCGACGACGTGGCCGGGCACGCCCGTCCCGCCCAGGGTCAGGGCCGGGTAGCCGTGCCCGGTGTCGGCGACGGCGGCCCCGGGCAGCGTCGCAGGCCGGGGCGGCGAGGCGGCGACCTGCTCGATCCGCCACCACGCGCGCTGCCCGGGCATCAGCGAGCCGTAGACGAACACCCGCGAGGGCCACGCCCGCGGGTCCGGGACGCCGTCGACCGTGGTCGCGGCCAGGCCGTCGTCGCCGGGGACACCGGTGAGCAGCGCCGCCCCGGCCTGCCCGACCGCGGTGACCGGCACCGGGACGCCGTCGACCAGCAGCGGGCGGCGGTCGGTGCGGGGGTCGCCCCGCGGGACATCGGGTGCGATGTAGGCGATCGGCCGGTCGAGCACCGCACCGCCCTCGAACACGGGTCCGCCGTCCGGAACCGCACCGCTTTCGAGTACGACGCGGCCGGTCGTGAGGGCGGCCAGCCGGTAGCGGGGCGGCACGGCCACCCGACCCTCGACGACGTCGAGCGCGGCGAACTGCTCCGGCGCGGCGAACCAGACCGCCTGCTCCTCCACGACACCTGGTGCCGCGACCAGCGTCGCCGGGCGCTGCTCATCGACCACGCGCCGCCCGGCCGACCAGACCGCGGAGATCCCCTCGACCCGCGCCCGCAGGCAGACGACCGGACCGGTCAGCCCGCGGTGGCACCGCATCCAAGAGATCTTCGACGGGCAGGCGTTCGAGCCGTACGCGAGCACCGGCACCCGGTCCGCGAGCGGCGCCGCGCCGAGCCCGGTGAGCACGTCGTCCAGGCACCGGCCGTCGAGCGCCCACCCGGACGGCCGCTCCCGGTCCGCGACGACCGGCTGCGCGACCCCGCCGGCGTGCAGGAACGACGCCGGTGGCCGCGCCCCCGGATACGGGTCGGCCGGGAACAGCGCGTCCGGCCAGGGTGGGCCGGGCAGGGTCATGGACGGTCGCGGCGTACCGCCGGGTGGAACATCCCCCGCAGCCACGGCGGGGCCTCGTCCGGGAACACGAAGATCCTGCGCAGCAGCTCCATCACCCGACGGTAGCCGAATCCCTGGCGGCCCGGGGACCCTCGGTCATTCGGACGAGGAAGCGCCCTCCGGCGTCGCGATCCCGTAGCCACGGATCTTGCGGTAGATCGTCGCCCGGCTCATCCCGAGCCGTCGTGCGGCCTCGGCCTTGTTGCCGGAGGCGTCGGTGAGTGCCTCGACGATCGCGTCGCACTCGATCGACTCCAGCGGCGTCAGCACCCGCCGGGTCAGCGCGTGCGCCTCCGGCGGCAGGTCCTCGGGCCGGATCGTGCCGGTCCGCCGGTGCGCGACCACCTTGCGCAGCACCTGGTAGAGCTGGTCGACGTTGCCCGGCCAGCGGTGCCGCATCAGGATCCGCATCGCCTCCGGCGAGCAGGCCAGTTCCGCGCCGCGGGTCAGCCGGGTCAGCAGGTAGGGCACGAGCTCGCCGACGTCCTCGACGTGGTGACGCAGCGGCGGCACCTCCACGGTCCGCGGGAACGCCTGCAGCAGCTCGTCGACCTCGGGGGCGAGGTCGCGGTCGTCGTCGCCGAGAGTGGCGACCACCCACGGCCGTTCGTGGCAGGTGGACTCGCGCAACGGTTCCAGCGCGTCGACCAAGGCGTGCGCACCGGCCGCCGACAGCTTCCCGACGTCGCGGATCACCAGCGTGCCGCCGGCCCCGGCCAGCTCGTCGTGGACCTCGGCGAGCCAGCGCGGGCAGAAGTCACCGGCGTCGAGGATCCGGATGTGCCCGGCGGGGGAGTGCAGGTGGTGCGTCGCCCGGGCGAGCGTCGTGCGCCCGGAGCCGGACTCGCCCTGCAGCACGACCCACTCGTTGGTCCGCAGATGCCGGTCGACGGTCTGTGCGCACTTGGCCCACAGCGCCCCGGACCCGACGGCCGTCGGCAGCGCCGGGCCGGGCACGGCCGGGCCACCGGCGCGGGGGGCCCGCGCCGGGGCGGCGGCGGTGAGGCTGACCTGCAGCACCCCGCCCGACGACCCGCGCTCGGCCCAGCTGGGCCTGCACTGCACCCGCGCGGTCGTCCCGCTCGGCAGGTCGACGACGATCTGCCGCGCCCGCCCGCCGCGCAGTGCCTCGGTGGCCCCGGCCAGCAGCGGCACCTGGTCGCCCGGCGCGATCAGCTCGCGGGCCCGGTCGTTCATCATCACCAGGTCGTCGCCGACGGCGAGCACCGGTGAGTTCCCGGCCCGCGCGACGGCACCCAGATAGTCCTGCAGCAGCGCCAGCTCGCGCCGGCTCGACGCGGCCAGCAGCGCGTCCTCGATCCGCCGGGCGGTCGCGGCCGCGGTGGCCACCATCAGCGAGTTCGCCTCACGCCGCCAGCACGTCAGGTCGACGACGCCGAGGACCTTCCCGGTCACCGGGTGCCGGATCGGCGCTCCGGCGCACGCCAGGTCCTCCAGGTGCTCGACGAAGTGCTCGTGCCCGAACACCTCCGTCGGCCGGCGGCCCTCCAGCGCGGTGCCGATGCCGTTGGTGCCGACGTGGCGCTCGGCGTAGGAGAAGCCGGGCGCGAGCCACACCCGGTCCAGGTGCCGGCCCAGCGCGGAGTCACCGGTCCGCCGGTCGAGCACGACGCCGTCGTGGTCGCAGAGGATCAGGCTCACCGGCTCGGTCGTGAACTGGTCGGCGAGCTCGGCCACGACCGGGCTCGCGGCCCGGGTCAGCGGACAGTCGGCGTCGGCGCCGATCTCGGGCAGGTCGATCGAGTCGGCCGGGACGTCCATGTCCCGGGACCGGATCCAGGACGCCAGGATCGGCGCCCGCACGGCCCCGGAGGTGACCACCGGGGACGCCGTGTCGTGGTGCAGAAAGGCCTCGCGGGCAGCGGCGATCCGTTCGGCCGCAGCCGACTCGGCACGTACCGCCGGTCTGTCGTCGTGCACGTCCTCGGGCACGGAAGTCAACGCGAGCCTCCTTGCCGGCGTCGAGATCAGGACACACCCGAGTCCCACGCGTGCAGCGGTGACCTGCACGGACATCGGGTGTGGCGGCGACGGTACGCGCCGCACAAGCAAGATCACCAGACGCCGGCCGGGGCCCGCGTCTCATATTGAGACCGCTACTGCCGCATGAGTTCAGTGTGATGTGGAGCACGGAACGACCGGCATCGGGGCCGCGGACACCATCCGTGCCATCCCCGCATCGCCGGTGGGTCCGACGTTCGATCACCCGCACCGGGGCACCCGCGCTCGCCCCGAGGTCCGGCGGTCGGGCGAGGCGGGATGCACCGCGACGACGCGCTCACCCCTCGGTCGAGGGGGCCCGCGGGGCGTGACGTCGCCGGCCCGCACGTACGACGCACGACCGCACGGACCGCGATCCGACCACCCACCACCGTGAGGAGACGACGTGAGTCGGCAGAGCTTGGCGAAGGCCCACCAGAAGATCCAGGAGCTCTCCTGGGAGCCGCAGTACCACGAGCCGTACATGAAGTACGGCACGGACTACACCTTCAAGAAGGCGGCCAAGAAGGACCCGCTCAAGCAGGTCCTGCGGTCCTACTTCCCGATGGAGGAGGAGAAGGACCACCGGGTCTACGGCGCCCAGGACGGTGCCATCCGCGGGAACATGTTCCGCCAGGTGCAGGAGCGCTGGCTGGAGTGGCAGAAGCTGTTCCTGTCGATCATCCCGCTGCCGGAGATCTCCGCGGCGCGCTCGATGCCGATGCTGTTCCACGCGGTCCCGAACCCGGAGCTGCACAACGGCCAGGCGATCCAGATGATCGACGAGGTCCGGCACTCGACGATCCAGCAGAACCTCAAGCGCCTGTACATGAACAACTACATCGACCCGGCGGGCTTCAACAACTCGCTGCGGAACTTCCAGTCGGACTACTGCGGCACCATCGGCCGCCAGTTCGCGGAGGGGTTCATCACCGGTGACGCGATCACCGCCGCGTCGATCTACCTGACGATCGTCGCGGAGACCGCGTTCACGAACACCCTGTTCGTCGCGATGCCGGCCGAGGCCGCCGCGAACGGCGACTACCTGCTGCCGACGGTGTTCCACTCGGTGCAGTCCGACGAGTCCCGGCACATCTCCAACGGGTACGCGACCCTGCTCATGGCACTGTCCGACGAGGACAACCGCCAGCTGCTCGAGCGCGACCTGCGGTACGCGTGGTGGAACAACCACCGCGTCGTCGACGCCGCGATCGGCACGTTCATCGAGTACGGCACCAAGGACCGGCGCAAGGACCGCGAGTCCTACGCCGAGATGTGGCGCCGCTGGATCTACGACGACTACTACCGCAGCTACCTGCTGCCGCTCGAGAAGTACGGCCTGGTCATCCCGCACGACCTGGTCGAGGAGTCCTGGAACCAGATCTGGAACAAGGGCTACGTCCACGAGGTCGCGCAGTTCTTCGCCACCGGCTGGTGCGCCAACTACTGGCGGATCGACGGCATGACCGACGAGGACTTCGAGTGGTTCGAGTACAAGTACCCGGGCTGGTACGACCGGTACGGCAAGTGGTGGGAGAACTACAACCGCCTCGCCAAGCCGAACGGGCACAACGCGATCGTCGCCGAGGACGTCGACTACGTGTACCCGCACCGCTGCTGGACCTGCATGGTCCCGTGCCTGGTGCGTGAGGACATGGTCGTGGACAAGGTGGACGGCCAGTGGCGCACCTACTGCCACGAGGTCTGCCGCTGGACCGACGCCGAGGCGTTCCGCCCGACCTACCAGGGCCGCGAGACGCCGAACATGGGCAAGCTCGTCGGCCACCGCGAGTGGGAGACGCTCTACCACGGGTGGAACTGGGCCGACGTCGTCCAGGACATGGGCTTCGTGCGCGACGACGGCAAGACCCTCACCGCGCAGCCGCACCTGGATCTGGACCCGAAGAAGATGTGGACCCTGGACCACATGCGGCGGATGCCGCACCTGCAGAGCCCGAACGTGCTGCTCAACGAGATGAGCGACGCCGAGCGCGAGGCGTTCGTGGCCGACTACAACCGCCAGGGGCCGGGAGGCCGGCCCGCGCCCGCCGACGCCTGAGCGCGGGTCAGGCGAGGGAGGGGGCCCGCGCCGCCGCGCGTGGTGAGGGCCTCTTCCCGCGGTCCGGCCGGGGTGTCGTCATCCCCGGCCGGGCCCCCCGCCCTGCCCCCAGCAGCTCAGCACCTGTCGCCGCGCACGCTCCGCGAGTTCACGGAAGGTGGTTCCCGTCGTGGGTGAGAAACACGTCGTGCGGTTCGAACCGGTCGGCATCGAGATCGAGGTCGACTCCGACCAGAACATCCTCCGCGCAGCGGCCGAGCAGGGCGTCCAGCTCATGCACGGCTGCAAGGAGGGTCAGTGCGCCGCCTGCAAGTCGTTCGTCCTGGACGGCGACGACATCGAGTACGACAGCTACTCCACGTTCGCGCTGCCCGACTACGAGAAGGAGGAGGGCCAGACCCTGCTCTGCCGGGCGCACGCCTACGAGGATCTGACGATCGAGCTCCTCAACTACGACGAGGAGATCATCCGGTCCGGCCTGCCGCTCACGAAGGGCGTCGTCGAGGTCGTCTCCAACGAGCCGGTCACCCACGACATGCGGCACCTCACGGTGAAGCTCGTGGAGCCCTCGGAGATCAAGTTCTTCCCGGGCCAGTACATGGACTTCGTCGTCCCGGGGACCGAGGAGACCCGGTCGTTCTCGATGGCGAACGTCCCCAACCGCGACGGGCTCTACGAGTTCGTCGTGAAGGTCTATCCGGACGGGCTGTTCTCCGAGTACCTGGACAAGAAGCTGCAGGTCGGTGACCGGCTCGACGTGGAGGCCCCGTTCGGGACGTTCACGCTCCGCCAGAACCGCAGCAGCGACATCGTGTTCGTCGGCGGCGGCGCCGGCATGGCCCCGGTCCTGGGCCTGCTGCGTGCGATGGCCGATGGCGGCGTCGAACGCAAGCCGCGCTTCTACTACGGCGCCCGCACCGCCAAGGACCTGTGTTTCGAGAAGGAGATCGAGGAGCTGGGTACCAAGCTCAACGACTTCCGCTACGTCCCCGCGCTGTCCGAGCCGGACAGTCTCGACAGCCAGGGGTGGTCCGGCGAGACCGGACTGATCACCGAGGTGCTCGACCGCAACGAGACCGACCTGAAGGGAGCCGATGCCTACGTCTGCGGCCCGCCGCCGATGGTCGATGCGGCGATCGCGACGCTCACCCGGCTGGGCGTGAGCGAGCAGAACATCTTCTACGACAGGTTCACCACCACCGGTGAGCAGGAAGAGGACGGCCAGTGACCACCACAGAGCGCACCACCCCGCAGGACAACGAGTCCCCGGAGGAGTCGCAGCGCAGCGTCCCCAGGCCCGTGTTCACCGACGCCGAGGCCGGGGCCCGCACGTTCCCCGACTCCGGTCCGGACGCGCGCCACTTCAACTACTACAAACCGGCGAAGCGCAAGCAGACCCTCTACGAGGACACGACCGTCGAGGTCCAGCCGGACCCGCGGCACTACCTCACCCAGGGCTGGATCTACGGCTTCGCCGACGGCACCGGCGGCTACCCGCTGCACTGGACGAAGCTGAAGGCCTGGGGCGTCGACGAGCCGGAGCCGCAGCGCGGCCCGGGCAGCGGCGGCCGCCCGGTGGAGAACTGGCCTGCCCACGGCTGGCACGAGTTCCGCGACCCCAACGAGGAGTGGGAGCAGAGCCTCTACCGGTACAACGCCAACGTCGTCCGGCAGCTGACCCAGAACGTCGACAACGCCCGCAACGCCAAGGCGTTCGAGATGTGGAACCCGAACTGGGTGCGCTTCGTCGAGCGCAACGTCGGCGCCTGGATGCACTTCGAGCACGTCCTGGGGCTCTACGTCTTCGCCTCCAACGAGCGCTCGGCGCCGACGAACATGCACAACACGGCGCTGGCCGCGAACTCCACCCGCAAGATCCGGTTCGCCCAGGACCTGGCGCTCTACAACCTCACCCTCTCCGAGGAGATCGAGGGCTTCGAGGGATCGGCCCACCTGCAGGCGTGGAACGAGGCCCCGGAGTGGCAGGGCGCGCGGAAGTTCTGCGAGGCACTGACCGCGGTCCAGGACGACTGGGGCGAGGCGGTCTTCGCGGCGAACGTCGTGTTCGAGCCGCTGATCGGCGAGCTGTTCCGGTCCAACCTGGTCATGCAGTCCGCGGCACCGAACGGCGACTTCGTCACCCCGACGGTGATGGGGGCCGGCGAGTACGACTACGCCCAGCGTGACCTGCGCTGGACGATCGCCTGCTTCGCGCCGCTCAACCACGACCGCGAGTTCTCCGGCTACAACCAGGACCTCATGAACGGCTGGCTGCGTACCTACGTGCCGCAGGCCCTCGAGGCCGCACGGACGATGCAGCCGATGTGGTCGCAGGTCGACTCCAAGCCGCCGACCTTCGAGGACTCGCTGGACCGCGCCAAGAGCCGCTTCTCCGGGATCTGCACCGATCTCGGTCTCGACGTGCCCGAGGAGATCAAGCAGTGAGCACCGAGAGCCCCTTCAAACAGGACAGCACCGCGTCGAACATGTGCGGGTTCACCCTGATGAACAACCAGATCGGCGCGATCATGGCCGACGTGCTGGACCGTCAGGACAACGTGACCGTCCAGCACCTGCCCTCGATGATCCGCGTCGACGGCACCGGCATGTTCGAGGTCGACTACGCCGCCATGGACGAGGAGGCCGGCCACGAGGACGGCTGGTTCGACGCGGCGGAGTTCGAGGAGAACATGTCGACCCACTACGGGCGCATGGTCCACCTCGACGACAAGACGATCATGTTCGCCAATCCCGAGGACGCCGCCGAGTACATCGACTTCGACCTGAAGCCGGTGACCTGACGCCCGGCGGCTCGCAGCACGTCCCTCACTGCACCATGCGCCGCACCGCCCGGGAGACGACCCGGCGCGGACCACCACACCCGAGCCGGCTCGGGCGGTGCGGCGTTCGCACGTACCCGCGGCCCGGTGTCACCACGGCCGCGGCGGTTGATCCGCACCCGCGCACTGGACCAACTCTCTCCGGGAGGACCCCACCATGGCCAAGGAACTCCGCTTCGGCGCCCAGGGCCGCCATCTGCTGCAGGCCGGCGTCGACCAGCTGGCCGAAGCCGTCAAGAGCACGCTCGGGCCCAAGGGCCGCAACGTGATCCTGGAGAAGATCACCGGCTCGCCCGAGGTCACCAACGACGGCGTCACCATCGCCCGCGAGATCCACCTGCGCGACCCGTTCGCGAACATGGGCGCGCAGCTGGTCAAGGAGGCGGCGGTCAAGACCAACGACACCGTCGGCGACGGCACCACCACGGCCACGGTGATCGCGCAGGCGATCGTGCACGAGGGCATGGCCGCGATCGAGGGCGGTGGCAACCCGGTGCTGGTCAAGCGGGGCATCGACCTCGCCGTCGGCGCGCTGGTGGACCGGCTGCAGGCGGTCGCGCACCCGGTGGACGGCGAGGAGGACTACGCCCGCGTCGCCGCGATCTCCGCCAACGACGACGAGGCCATCGGCCGGGTCGTCGCGCAGGCGCTGCACACCGTCGGCGACGACGGCGTGGTCACCGTCGACGACGCGCCGGTCCCGGGCATCTCGGTGTCGTTCGTGGAGGACTTCGAGTTCGACAACGGTTACGTCTCGCCCTACATGGTGACCAACCCGGGCACCCTCGAGGCGATCGTCGACGACCCCTACATCCTGTTCTCCGCGGAGAAGATCCGCGACGTCCAGCAGCTCATGCCGGTGCTCGACCGGATCATGCGCAACGGGCCGGCCCCGCTGGTCGTCGTCGCCGAGACCGTCGAGGGCACGGCGCTGCAGATGCTGGTGCACAACCACGTCAACGGGCACCTGCAGGCCGTCGCGATCAAGGCGCCCGGCTTCGGGGAGAAGCGCATCCACCTGCTCGAGGACATGGCCGCGCTGTGCGGCGGCAAGGTGCACTCCAAGAGCTCGTCGTTCTCCCTGGACCAGATCGACGTCGACCACCTCGGCCGGGCCGGGCAGGTCCGGGTGACCAGCGAGAACACCACGATCATCGGTGGCAAGGGCGACCGCGGCGCGCTGGAGCAGCGGCTGTCGCAGCTGCGCGCCGAGCTGGCCAGGGCCACGATCGGCACCGACGAGGACTTCTTCTCCGACCGCATCGCCCGGCTGTCGGGCAAGGCCGCGATCATCTCGGTCGGCGCGCCCACCAACGCCGAGGCCCGCGAGGTCCGGCACCGCGTCGACGACTCGCTGCAGGCGACCCGGGCCGCGGTGGCCGAGGGCATCGTCGCAGGCGGCGGTGCGGCGCTGCTGCACGCGGAGTCCGCACTCGACGACCTGGACGTCACCGGGGACTACCGGATCGGCGTCGAGATCGTGCGGCACACGCTGGCCGAGATGGTGCACCTCATCGCGTCCAACGCCGGCTACGACGGCGACGACGTGGTCAAGCAGGTGACCGCGATGGACGCCGACTCCGGTTTCGACGCCCTGGAGGGCCGCTTCGGGAACATGGTCGAGATGGGGATCATCGACCCGCTGCGGGTGGTGCGCTCCGCCCTGCAGAACGGCGCGTCGGTCGCCGGGCTGATCCTCACCACCAACTCGCTGGTCGCCGAGGAGGTCACGCCGTGGAACAAGGCGCTGATGACCGAGTTCGGTGAGCTCGACGAGGGCATCCCGCAGCCCAGCCCGGACTCCAGCACGCCGCAGTCGCTGGGCCTCGGCCCGTCGATGGGCTGACGCGGGACGCCGGCAGCGGGGAGGGGGTGTGGTGAGGGGTTCCGGGAACGGGCGGTGCTCCGGCACGGGATCGCCCACGGTCGTGGACGCGCAGGTGCACGGCTGGGACGGGCGCCCGCACAACCAGGCGGGCCCGGCCGGTGAGCAGTTCGTCGCCGACCTGCACCACCGGCACCGCATGGTGGACCCCTCGCCCCGCCCGCTGTCCGACGACGCGTTCGGCCTGGTCACCCCGGACGCGCTCGCCGCACACGTGCTGTCGGCCGTCGACCGGGCGGTGCTCGTGCCTGCGACCTGGTCGGACCTGTTCGTGCTCGGGTTCGCCGCGCCCGCCTGGCACGCCGAGCTCGCCGCGGAGCACCCAGGACGCCTGGTGCTCTCCGGCGAGCTCGACCCGGCCGACCGGGACCGGGCGCGGGGGATCGGGGTGCAGGTGAGCAGGGCCGGGTACGGCGGGCTCACCGTGCTGCCCGGGCGGCGGCCGGAGGCCGCGGTGTCGCTGCGCGCCCCGTGGCTGCGGCGCACCCTGGCCCGCGCCGAGCAGGCCGGGGCCGGGGTGGTGCACCTCGGGGTCGCCCCCACGGCGCGGCCGCCGCACGGGGCGGCGGACTGGGCGTACGCCGGTGTCGTCGACGACAGCGAGGCGGCTCCCCGGCCCCGCTGGCCGTCCTGGGCCGAACCGGTCCGGGCCGGGTCGGCGCTGCCGGTGCGTGCCCGGTCCGCCGGTCCGCTGCCGGCAGGCGGGTTCGACCCCGCCGAGCTGGGGGAGCTGGCCGGGGCGCTGCCCCGGGTCCGGTTCGTGCTGGGGGCCGGGTCGCTGGCGCTGCCGTCGCTGTTGCGGCTGGCGCGGCGGCCGAACGTGCACGTGCTGCTCACCGACGTCCTCATCGGACTCCGGCGGGCGCCGGTCCCGGCAGCCCGCGCGCTGGGGGAGCTGCTGGCCGCGTTCGGGCCGGACCGGCTGATGTTCGGCAGCGGCTACCCGCTCGCGCGCCCGGCCCGGCTGGTCCGCGACCTGATGACCTTTACCTACCCGGAGCCGCTGCGCGGGCAGTACCCCGAGCTCGACGACGACGTCCGCGAGGCGCTGCTCGGCGGGACCGCGGCCCGGCTCTACGACCTGGGCGACCCCGTCCCGCCCCGGGCGTCGCTCCGGCGGAGCCGCTGAGGTCGTCCCCGGCGGCGGAGTCGCTGAGGCCATCACCGACGACGGGGCCGCTGAACGCTCACGCCGGCTTCTCGTCGCGCAGGCGCTCGGCCGCCCACCGGGCCCAGTCCCGCACCGCCTCGTACTGGCGCAGGCCGTACTCCGCGGCGAGCTGCCCGAAGCCATCGGCGCCGAGCAGCGGGCCGTCGTCGGGGTGGGCCTCGCGGACCGCGCGCAGCTCGGCGGCCGCGTCGCCGGTGCTCTCCGCGATCTGCTCCAACAGGGCCAGCGCGTCGTCGTGGGGGAGAGCGGAGATCAGGAACATCCGCAGGACGTACTCGTTGCGGGCTCGGGTGGGCCCGGGCGGGGACATCAGCCAGCGGTGCAGCTCCGTGCGGCCGGTCTCGGTGACGGTGTAGGTCTTCGCCCCGCGCGCGCCCTCGGCGGTGACCTCGGCGAGGCCGTCCTCGGCCATCCGGTTCAGCTCCGGGTAGACGCTGGTGTGCCCGGCCTGCCAGGCGTGCCGGCCCAGGTCTCCCTCGAACTCCTTCGCCAGCTCGTAGCCGGTGCTGGGCCGGACGGCGAGCAGTCCGAGCAGTGCGTGTCGTAGTGACATGTGACAACCTTACCTGTCACAACCGACATGTGAACAGTGACCTGTCAGTATTGACATGTCATAGGTGAGGGGTGGACGCTTCGGTCATGACGACGAACGCGACCTCCGCGGCGACCGACACACGAGAGGTGACCACCGTGGCCGAGAACAACGCCTCGATCCCGGCCGGGCCCGGCATGCTGCTGCGTGGCCTGGCCCTCGACGTCGGCCTGCCGGTCGCCGTCTACTACCTGCTGTTCCTGTGCGGCGCACCGGATCCGGTCTCGCTGCTGGCGGCCTCCGGCGTCGCCGCGGCGCGGGTGGTCTGGTCGGCGGTGCGCCGCCGCACGCTGAACGCGTTCGCCACCGTCATGCTGATCGTCTACGGGGCCGGGTTCCTGCTCGTGTTCGTCAGCGGGGACCCGCGGTCGCTGCTGCTGCGGACGTCGCTGATCAGTGCGGCGCTCGGCGTGGTGTTCCTGGTGACCGCGATCCGTGGCCGCCGTCCGCTGACCTTGGCCGCGATGCAGAGCTTCGCGCCGGACAAGGCCGCCGGCGCGGCCCGGGAGTTCGAGAGCGATCCCGCCGTGCGGCACGGCCACCGCGTCTCCTCGACCGTGTGGGGCGTCGGACTGCTGGCGGAGGCGGCGCTGCGGGTCCCGATGGTCTACCTGCTCCCGATCCCGGTCGCCGTCGGCGCCACCGAGGCGCTGCTGGTGGTTACGCTGGTGGCACTGGCCGCGTGGAACGTCTGGTACGTGCGGCGGGCGCGGGCGCGCTGACCCGCCGGGTGCTGCCCGCCTGTAACGGTGATGATCGAGCTCGCGAAGAATAGGTAAGCCTTACCGACGCAACGGGTGTCGGAGGCGGACCGGAGGACATCACCGATGGAGTTGACGCGGCGCCGCATGCTGCTCGGATCGTTGGCGGCGGGCGGGCTCCTGCTCGCCGGCTGTGGCAGCGGGGGGAACGAGAACCAGGCACCGGGCACCGGCGGGGGTGACGGGGGCGGCGAGGGCTTCCCGGTCACCGTGGACCACAAGCTGGGGACGACGACGATCGAGCGGGCGCCGCAGCGGCTCGCCTCGCTCGGCTACACCGACCACGACGCGATCATGGCGCTCGGCGTCGCACCGGTCGGCGTCCGCTACTGGTACGGCGACAAGAACAACGCGATCCAGCCGTGGGCGAAGGCCGCGGCCCAGGCGGTGAATGCGAAGCCCACCGTGCTCGACATGGACACCATCGCCCCGGAGAAGGTCGCGGCGCTGAACCCCGACGAGATCATCGGCGTGTACTCCGACCTCGACGCCAAGAACTACCCGGTGATCAACCAGATCGCCCCCACGGTCGGCCCGGTGAAGGACTTCGGCGACTACGAGGCCCCGTGGCAGGAGACGACCCGGCTGATCGGCCGGGCACTGGGCAAGGCCCAGGAGGCCGACAAGCTGGTCAGCGACGTCGAGGCGCGGTTCGCGCAGGTCGCCGCGGACAACCCGCAGTGGAAGGGCAAGACCGTCGCCGTCGCCTACCGCTCGGCCGACAAGTACGGCGTGTTCGCCTCCGGCGACCCGCGAGCGCGGTTCTTCACCGCGCTCGGCTTCGTCGTCCCGAAGCAGTACGACGACCTGGCCGGGGACAAGTTCTACGCCGACGTCAGCTTCGAGCAGGCCTCGCAGCTCGACCAGGAGCTCATCGTCTGGGACCAGCTGTCGTTCACCCCGGGCGGCAAGGCGACCCTGCAGAAGGACCCGCTGGCGAGCAAGCTCAAGGCCATGCAGCAGAAGCACGCGCTGTACCTGGAGGGCGCCACCGAGCTGGCGTTCGCGTGGCAGACCGTGCTGAGCCTCCCGTCGGTGCTCGACGGCGTGGTCCCGCAGCTGCAGAAGATGTTCCCGAAGGCCTGAGGTACGGGTTTGCGAGGCTGGGCGGGTGCCCGGCTCGCTCACCTCGCTCCCGTTCCGCCTGCTCCTGCTCGCCACCGCGCTCGGCTTCGGTGGCTACGCCCTGCTGCTCCCGGTCGTCCCGCTGTGGGTGTCCCGCGGCGGGGCGGGGGAGTTCGGCGCCGGACTGACGACGGGCGTGCTGATGGCCGTCACCGTCGGCACCCAGGTACTGGTCCCGGCGATGCTGCGCATCGCCGGGCACCGCGCCGTCCTGGTCACCGGGTCGCTGCTGCTCGGGCTGCCCGCGCCGCTGCTGACGCTGTCGGCCGACCTCGCGCCGGTGCTCGCGATCTCCGCGGCCCGCGGTGTCGGGTTCGGGATGGCGACGGTGGCGGGCAGCGCGCTGGTCGCCGAGCTCGTCGACCCGGCCGCGCACGGGCGCGCGTCGGCGCACTACGGCTACGCCGTCGGCCTGCCCCAGCTGCTGTTCCTGCCGGCCGGGGTGGCCGTCGTCGACGTCCTCGGCTTCGACGGCGTGTTCTGGCTCGCCGGGATCACCCCGGTCGCCGCGGCGCTGGTCGTCGCGTTCCTGCGCGGCCCGGCGCGGTCCCCGGAACGCGCGGCCCCGGCCGGTCGTGGCGGCAGGCGGCTGCCCGCCGCCCCGGTCGTCGCGATGCTGGCCTGCTCCACCGCCCAGGGCGGGGTGATCACGTGTGGCGCCCGGTGCGACGGTCGCGGTGCCGGTGGCGCTGTTCCTCGTCGCGCTGGGGATGCTCGCAGGGCGCGGCGTCGCCGGGACCCTCGCCGACCGGTCCGGCCGGCCCGGAGCGCTCCTCGCGGCGGGCACGTTCGCCGCGGCGGCCGGCATGGTCGCGGTGCTCGCCGCGCCGTCCTGGGAGATCCTGCTGGTGCTCGGGGCGGCGCTGGTCGGCGTCGGGTTCGGCCTCGTGCAGAACGACGCGATGGTCGGCCTGTTCTCCGCCGCCGGCCCGCTGCACTACGGCGCCGCGAGCGCCGCCTGGAACATCGCCTACGACGCCGGTACCGGACTCGGCGCCTCCGGGCTCGGCGCGATCGCCGAGCCGTTCGGGTTCACCCTCGCCTTCGCGACGACCGCGGTCGCCCTGGTCGTCACCGGCACGGTCCTGCACCGGGCCCGGTCCCGCACCTGACGTCGCCCCGGAGCCCCCGGCGGCGTGGCACCGATCGGCACCCATGTGGCACACCGGGTGATCGACAGGCTCCGGCCGGGCCGTTTGACTGGGCCAACCGGCGGGCGTGGGATCCCCGGGCCCGCGCGTCGGCCGGACTCCCGAGCCCGGACAGCCAGACCCGAAGCGAGGAATCCGACATGCGGCAACCGGCACCCCGGCCGAGTGGTGTGACGGCCCGGCTCACCACGTCGCTGCGCAGCGAGTCGGGCTCGGCGTTCCTGCTCGTCGCGGTGACCGTCGTGGCCCTGATCTGGGCGAACTCCCCGTTGTCGGAGACCTACGCCGAGCTGTGGCACCAGGAGACCGGGTTCCACCTGGGCCCGCTGGGCATGGAGATGAGCCTGCAGCACTGGGTGAACGACGGCCTGATGGTGATCTTCTTCTTCGTCATCGGGCTGGAGGTGCGGCAGGAGTTCGCCCACGGGTCGCTCCGGGACCCCTCCCGCGCGCGCATCGCGCTGATCGCGGGTGTGACCGGTGTGGCCCTGCCCGCGCTGCTCTACCTGCTCGTCGCCGGTGGCGGCGAGGGCGCGACGGGATGGGGCGCGGTCGTCGGTACCGACACCGCGTTCCTGCTCGGCGCGCTGGCCATCGTCGGTCCCCGGCTGTCCGGGCAGCTGCGCGTGTTCCTCCTGACGCTGACCGTGGTCGACGACTTCCTCGCAGTCTCGATCATCGGGGTCGTGTACAGCGAGGAGATCCGGGTGGTCCCGCTGCTGATCGCCGTCGCCTGCCTGGTCGCGCTGTGGCTGCTGGGCCGTTCGCGTCAGTGGCGCGCGACGCCGTACATCGCGATCATGGTTGTGCTCTGGTTCGCCACGGTCTCCTCCGGTGTGCATGCCTCGCTCGCGGGAATGGCCGCGGGGCTGCTCATCCCCGCCTACCCGACGCAGCGGCACAAGGTCGTGGCGGCGCGGCAGCTGTTCCGGGACTTCTGGCAGTCGCCGAGCGCCGCGTCGGGCCGGTCGGTGTCGCGGGGCCTGGCCAAGGGCACCGCGGTCAACGAGCGGATGCACGAGTTCCTCCGGCTGCCGACCGCACTGCTGGTCGTCCCGATCTTCGCGCTCGCCAACGCCGGGGTCGACCTGCGCGGCGGTCTCCTGGCCGCCGCCGTCACCTCCACGGTCACCTGGGGGATCGTGCTCGGGCTGGTGCTGGGCAAGTTCCTCGGCATCGGCCTGGCGACCCTCGGCGCGGTCCGGCTCGGTGTCGGGCGGCTGCCCCAGGGCGTCGGCGTGGGGAGCGTGTTCGGGGGCGCGGCCCTGTCGGGGATGGGCTTCACGGTCTCGCTGCTCATCATCGGGCTCGCCTTCGGCACCGGCTCCGACCTGGGCCGGGAGGCCACGCTCGGCGTGCTCGTCGCGATGGTGCTCTCCGGGGTGCTGGGCTGGGGGATCTTCCGCATCGCGGCCGTCCGGTGGGGCGAGGACACCGCGGATCTCCCGCGCGTCCTGTTCCCGCAGGTGGACCCGGAGGTCGACCACATCCGGGGGCAGGAGGACGCCCAGCTCACCCTGGTCGAGTTCATCGACTTCGAGTGCCCGTTCTGCGCGCACGCGACCGGGGGCTGGGAGGACCTGCACGAGCAGTTCGGCGACGACCTCCGGTACGTCGTCCGCCACCTCCCGCTCGTCGACGAGCACCCGCACGCGCTGGAGGCGGCGAAGGCTTCCGAGGCCGCCGCGAACCAGGGGATGTTCTGGCCGTGGCTGGACCTGGTGTTCACCCGCCAGAACCACCTGGAGCGGGACGACCTGATCTCCTACGCCGCCGAGCTCGGGCTCGACGTCGACCGGTTCGTCGAGGACCTCGACAGCGACGAGGTTCGGGCCCGCGTGGAGCGCGACATGGTCAGCGCCGAGGCCAGCGGCGCCCGGCACACCCCGACGTTCTTCGTCGACGGGTGCCGCAACGTCGGCGCCCACGACGCCCGGTCCCTCACCGCCGAGCTGGAGCAGAGCAGGCGTGGTGCCCGCACCCAGGAGCCCGTCGGGACGGCGTCGGTCTGACGGGGGTCCGGGGTGCCCGCGCGGAGGCGGGGCGCTCACGCACCGGGGGAGACGACAGTGATGCCGTGGGAGCGTGCGGCGTCGGCGAGCCGGTCGTCGTAGGTGAGCAGTGCGTCGAGCTCGTCGCCCAGCAGGAGCGCGGTCGCGAGGTGGACGGCGTCGAGCGATCGCAGGTACGGGCTCGGGAGGCGGCTCGCCGTCTCGACGACCGCGTCGCTCACGCCGATCAGGGTGTACCGGGCGAGGAGCAGGTCGATCCGCGGAACGGCCGAGGGGTCGACCCGGAGGGCGCCGCGTCGTGCCTCGAGCTCCAGCAGCCGGCTGGCGACCAGGTCCTCCCGGTGCCCGGCGTACTCGCGCAGTTCCGCGGAACCGTTCTCGGCCCACGCGGTCTTGAGGAACGCCGACGTGTCGACGTAGATCACCAGCGTTCCTCGTCCCGCATCGCGCGCAGGACCTCGGACGGACTGGGGGAGCCCTCCGGAACGGGTGGTGGTGCCGGGAGCTCGTCCAGGGTGCCTGCGCCGCGGCGGAGCTGCCCGGCCGCCTCCAGCCGGTCGAGGATCGACGTCGGTTCGTCGGCGGGAACCAGGTAGGCCACGAGCTTGCCGTGTTCGGTGACCGGCACCCGCCGTCCGGCCTTGGCCGCGGCGACGTACCGGGACGCGTTCTGGCGCAGCTCCCGGATTCCGATGCGCTCGTGCTCGGCCGACTCCACGAACGGAAGGTAGCACATAATGTGCTACATGTCGGTCAGTTCGCTCGCAGCGGCTGTGGGGCCCCGAGCGTGTTGCGGATCAGCGGCGGGATCTCCTGCTTGCCCGACCCGTCGACGGCGATGACGACGTAGGTCGTGCGCGCCGAGCAGGTCACCGTCCCGTTCTCCTGGCGGACCTGGAAGTCCAGCTCGAAGCTCGTGGTGCCGAGCCGCGCGGTGGAGACGGCGACGGCGACGTCCTCGCCCCACCCGACACCGGCGCTCCAGTCGACCTCGGTGTGCACGAGCTGGACGTCGTAGCCGGCGTCGAGCATGGCGCGGTAGGTCAGGCCGCGGAACTCGAGGAACTCGGTCATCGCCTCGTCGAACCAGGCGAGGTACCACGCGTTGAAGACCACGCCCTGGGCGTCCACCTCGTGGTAGCGCACCCGGACCGGGTACTCGAACGTCGTCATGGCAGGAGTCTAGGCGTGATCGGCGACGGTCACCCGGTGCGCGAATCGCCGGTCAGCGTGTCGAGTAGGTAGTCGAGGTAGGCGTCGAGTGCTGGGCCGCGAGGCAGGAGATCCGGTGCTGCGCGGGCGAGCTGGACCTGGCCGAGGTACGCGGTGAGGCCGAGCGCCGCGCGTTGCCGCGCCCCGCCGGTCGGTACGCCGAGCCGGACAAAGAGCTCTGTCAGGTGGTCCAGCCGCTGCCGGGCCACCCGGTCCAGGGCGGCTGCGACGAGCGGGTTGCGCGCGTCGGCCTGCAGCGCGACCTCGACCGCGTGCCCGGTCCTCGACGGAGCGGGGGCGTCCGTGGTGACCGAACCGAGAGTGGTGCTCAGCAGCGTGCGCAGTGCGGAGCGGGGGTCCGGGTTGTCGGCTGTCGCCGCGATCACGTCTGCGGTGTTGCGGCGCTCCCACAGGTCCAGGGCGGCCTCGATCAGTGCATCGCGGTTGCGGAAGTGCCAGTAGAAGCTGCCCTTCGTCGCCCCGAGGTGTACGGCGAGGGGCTCGACCGCCACGCCGCGCAGGCCGTCGGCGGCGAGTGCGTCCAGCGCGGCCGCAGCCCAGTCCTCCCGGCTCAGCTGCTTCCTCTCGGGCATGTCCGTACGCTACCGTACGGACACCATACGGTGGCGTACGGAGGGTCCGATGAAGGTGCGGAACGTGCACGTCCGAGAGGTCGCGGCATCGGCGGCGGAGCTCGGAGTCCTCCTGGACCGTCTCGGTGGTCCGGACGACGAGTTGTGGCCCGTGCCGCAGTGGGCGCCCATGGAGCTGGATCGGCCGCTGCGGAACGGATCGGCCGGTGGTCACGGGGCCATCCGCTATCGCGTCACCGGCTACGACCCCGGCAGGCGCCTCGAGTGCACGCTCGACCCGGGGCTCGGCCTGCGCGGCACTCACACGTTCACCGTCGAACCGCTCGGCCCGCGGGCCTCCCGATTGCGGCACGTGGTCGACGGGCACGTGAGCGGTGCCATGCTCCTCGGCTGGCCGGTAGCAGTCCGATGGCTGCACGACGCGGTGGTCGAGGACCTGTTCGACCGTGCGGAGGCCCGCGTCGGGGCCGGCCCCGTCCGGCCGGTCCGATGGTCGTGGTGGGTTCGGCTGCTCCGTCGGCGGGATGCGCCCCGGGTCCAGGCGGTTCCGCTGCCGCACGACGGCCTGCTCGACCCCGACGATGCGGATGCCGCGGACGCGGTCGCCGTCGCCGTGCCGGCCGGGATGCCGGACGACCCGCGGCGATGGGCGGACGTGATCTTCCGGGAGCCGCCGCCGTTGGTGACGGTACTGCTGGGACTGCGCGACGCGCTCGTCGGCCTGGTCGGGATCGAGCGGTCCCGGGGCGACGAGTTCGAGATCCGTGACCACGACGACTGCGAGGTGCTGCTCGGCGCCGACGCCGGGCATCTGGACTTCCGGTGTGTGGTGCGGGTCGAGCCCGGCCGGGTGGTGCTGGCGACGACGGTGCAGCTGCACGGAGCGCGGGGGCGTCTCTACTGGTCGGTCGTGCGTCACATCCACCCGTGGGTCGTGCGGGCGATGCTCACCCGGGCGGCACGCCGTATCCGCGACACGGCGTCCGGGCGACCTCGGCTGGTCGCGTGAGTGGAGCTACTGCGTCGGAGTTCCTCGCTCCCGTGTCGGCCCCTCGACGCGCTCTCGGATCGTCCGGTTCACCGCCCGTCCGAACGTCGCGACGACACCCTGCACGGTGATCGGCTTGAGCCGGGACAGCGCCGCGGCGAGCCGGCCGCGCTCGTCGGCGGGGCGTCCGCGGTCGCGGTAGGGCTGGAGCACCTCCTCCTGGAACAGGCCCATGAGGTCCTCGGCGAGCGCGGCGGTGTGTCGCTCGATCATCCCCTGGGCCCGCTGCCACAGCTCCGGGTCCAGGCCCGAGGCCAGCGCGTCCAGGGCGGTGGCCAGTGAGATCTCGCCGTGCACGCAGATCTCGTCGCCCCGGCGGCTGATCGCGCCGAGGCTCTCCAGGGTGGCGAGGTCGCCGTCGTCGAGCGGGCGCCCGGCGCGGGCCGCCAGCTCGTCGGTGCCGATGAGCTCGTCGCGCTCGGGGACCCAGGGCGCGAGCAGGGCGCGCTGCAGCGCGAGCTCCTCCGGGCCGGCGTCGAGCGGGACACGGGCGAGCTGCTTCTCGATCGCGGCCAGGGTGAAACCGAGTCCGGTCAGCTCGCTGATCAGGTCGAGCCGGGCGCGGTGCCCGGAGTCGTAGAGCCCGGTCCGGCCGCGCATGAGCGGCGCGGGCAGCAGGCCCTTGCCGGAGTAGAACCGGATGGTCCGCACCGAGACGCCGGTCCGCTCGGCGAGCTGGTCGACGGTCAGCAGGTCCTCGGACTCGACGGGTGCGGCGGACATGGCGAGGAGGGTACGGCCCGAAAGGGCTATGTGACAGTCTTGATGTGACATCGAAGGTGTCACATACTCGGGCGAGACTGTTGACCCTTGTGACAGCGCTGCTGTAACAAGGGGTTACCAGCAAGTAGGGGCAGTGCTGCCTGCGGCGCGCTCCTTGGCGACCACCGACGAGAGGTTCGGATGAGCGAGATCCCCGAGGCCTACATCTACGACGCGATCCGCACGCCGCGCGGCCGGGGCAAGGCCTCCGGTTCGCTGCACGAGGTCAAGCCGATCTCCCTGGTGGTCGGACTGATCGACGAGCTGCGTGCCCGTCACCCCGAGCTCGACCCCAACACCATCGACGACCTCGTCCTCGGTGTCGTGTCGCCGATCGGCGACCAGGGCGGCGACATCGCCAAGACCGCCGCGATCGCGGCCGGGCTGCCCGACACCGTCGCCGGTGTGCAGCTCAACCGGTTCTGCGCGTCCGGCCTGGAGGCGGTGAACACCGCCGTGCAGAAGGTCCGCTCCGGGATGGAGGAGCTGGTGATCGCCGGCGGCGTCGAGGCCATGAGCCGGGTGCCGATGGGCTCCGACGGCGGCGCCTGGGCGATGGACCCCGACACCTCCTACGAGACCGGCTTCGTGCCCCAGGGCATCGGCGCCGACCTCATCGCGACGCTGGAGGGCTTCTCCCGCGAGGACGTCGACGCCTTCGCCGTCGAGTCCCAGACCCGCGCCGCCAAGGCCTGGGCCGACGGCCGGTTCGCCGACTCCGTCGTCCCGGTGAAGGACCGCAACGGGCTCACCGTCCTCGACCGCGACGAGCACATCCGCGCCGGCGCGACCGTCGAGACGCTCGGCGGGCTCAAGCCGTCGTTCGAGATGATGGGCCAGGAGGGCGGCTTCGACGCCGTCGCGCTGCAGCAGTACCACTGGGTCGAGAAGATCGACCACGTCCACCACGCCGGCAACTCCTCCGGCATCGTCGACGGCGCCGCGCTGACCCTGATCGGCACCGAGGCGGCGGGCAAGGCCAACGGCCTCACCCCGCGCGCCAAGGTCGTCGCCACCGCGCTGTCCGGCGCCGACCCGACGATCATGCTGACCGGCCCGGCGCCGGCCGCGCGCAAGGCGCTGGACAAGGCCGGCCTGACCGTCGAGGACATCGACCTCTTCGAGATCAACGAGGCGTTCGCCGCCGTCGCCCTGCGCTTCATGAAGGACATGGGGATCTCGCACGAGATCACCAACGTCAACGGGGGCGCGATCGCGATGGGCCACCCGCTCGGCGCGACCGGCGCGATGATCCTCGGGACGCTCGTCGACGAGCTGGAGCGCCGCGAGCTCAAGCGCGGCCTCGCCACGCTCTGCGTCGGCGGCGGCATGGGCATCGCCACCATCGTCGAGCTCGTCTGACAGCGGCCGCGGATCTTCGGAAGGACTGAACAGCAGTGAGTGAGCAGAAGGCCGTCCGCTGGGAGAAGGACGCCGACGGCATCGCCGTCGTCACCCTCGACGACCCGGGCCGCAGCGCCAACACCATGAACGACCGCTACCGCGAGGCCATGCGGGAGGTCGTCGACGATCTGGAGAAGCACAAGGACGACATCGTCGGCGTCGTCGTCACCTCGGCGAAGAAGACCTTCTTCGCCGGTGGCGACCTGCAGGCGCTCTCGTCGGCCGGGCCGGACGACGCCGGGAAGATCGTCGAGCTCGTGACCGAGGTGAAGGCCCAGCTGCGCAAGCTGGAGACCTTCGGCCGCCCGGTCGCCGCCGCGATGACCGGCACCGCCCTCGGTGGTGGCCTGGAGATCGCCCTGGCCGCGCACCACCGCGTCGCGCTCGACGCCAAGGGCGCCATCTACGGCCTGCCCGAGGTCACCCTGGGCCTGCTGCCCGGTGGTGGTGGCGTCACCCGGGTCACGCGGATGCTCGGCATCGCCAACGGCTTCATGAACGTCCTCGCGCAGGGCCAGCGGCACAAGCCGGCCAAGGCCCTCGAGCTGGGCCTGGTCGACGAGCTGGCGGCCACCCCCGAGGAGGTGCTGCAGAAGGCCAAGGACTGGGTGAAGGCCAACCCGGAGCACACCACGCAGCCGTGGGACGAGCCGAAGTACAAGATCCCCGGCGGCACCCCGGCCACGCCGAAGCTGGCCTCGATCCTCCCGGCGTTCCCGGCGAACCTGCGCAAGCAGATCAAGGGTGCGCCGATGCCGGCGCCGCGCAGCATCCTCGCCGCGGCCGTCGAGGGCAGCCAGGTCGACTTCGAGACCGCGCAGAAGATCGAGGGCCGGTACTTCGCCGAGCTGGTCTGCGGCCAGGTCTCGAAGAACATGACCAAGGCGTTCTTCTTCGACCTCAACGCCATCAACGGCGGCAAGTCCCGCCCGGATGGCCCCGCGCAGTGGCAGCCGACCAAGGTCGCGGTGCTCGGCGCCGGGATGATGGGCGCGGGCATCGCCTACGTCTGCGCGCTCGCCGGCTGGGAGGTCGTGCTCAAGGACGTCTCGAAGGAGGCCGCCGACAAGGGCAAGGCCTACTCGCAGAACCTGGTCGAGAAGGGTGTCTCCCGCGGGAAGACCACCCAGGAGAAGGGCGACGCCCTGCTCGGCCGGATCACCGCGACCGACGACTACACCGACCTCGCCGGCTGCGACGTCGTGATCGAGGCCGTGTTCGAGTCCGTCGAGCTCAAGCAGGAGGTGTTCCGGGAGGCCGCCAAGCACATCAACCCGGACGCGCTGCTCTGCTCGAACACCTCGACGCTGCCGATCACCGAGCTGGCCAAGGGCGTCGACCGTCCGGACGACTTCATCGGCCTGCACTTCTTCTCGCCGGTCGACAAGATGCCGCTGGTCGAGATCATCAAGGGCGAGCGGACGAACGACGAGGCACTGGCCAAGGCGTTCGACCTCACCCTGGGGATCAAGAAGACCCCGATCGTGGTCAACGACTCCCGCGGCTTCTTCACCAGCCGCGTGATCGGCACCTTCATCAACGAGGGCGTCGCGATGATCGCCGAGGGCATCGACCCGCAGACGATCGAGCAGGCGTCGTCGCAGGCCGGCTACCCGGCCCCGGTGCTGCAGCTGATGGACGAGCTGACCCTGACGCTCCCGCGCAAGATCCGCGAGGAGACGAAGAAGGGCATCGAGGCCGCGGGCGGCACCTGGACCCCGCACCCGTCGGACGAGGTCATCGACCGCATGGTCGACGAGTTCGACCGCAAGGGGAAGAGCTCCGGCGCCGGGTTCTACGAGTACGACGACGGCAAGCGCACCCGGCTCTGGCCGGGACTGCGCGAGCAGTTCGGTGCCACCAACCACGACGTCGACCTGCACGAGCTGTCCGAGCGCATGCTGTTCATCGAGGCGCTGGAGACCGTCCGCTGCGTCGACGAGGGCGTGCTGGAGACCGTGGCCGACGCCAACATCGGCTCGATCTTCGGCATCGGCTACCCCGCGTGGACCGGCGGTGTGCTGCAGTACATCGAGGGCTACCCCGGTGGCCCCGCCGGTTTCGTCGCGCGGGCCGACGAGCTCAAGGAGCGCTACGGCGACCGGTTCGACGTACCGCAGTCGCTGCGCGAGCGCGCCGCGAAGGGTGAGACGGCCACCGCGGCCGCCTGACCCCCCATCCGTCCCCTCGCCGGGACAGCATCGAGGCCCCGCCGGTCACCCCCTCACCGGCGGGGCCTCGTCGTACCGTGGGCAACTGACAAGATCGGGAACAGGACGGGAGGCGGGCGATGATCCGCAACGTGGTGGTCGGCCGGCTGAAGGACGGCGTGGACCCGTCGGAGATCGAGAAGGGTCTGCAGGCGCTGCGGAACCTGCGGATCGACGGCGTCGAGCTGGATGTGAAGGCCGGGGTCGACCTGGGCCTGCGTGAGGGCAACGCGAGCTGGTCGATCACCGTCGACCTCGCCGACGAGGACGCCTACCGGGCCTACGACCTCGACGAGGAGCACAACCGCCTCCGCCGCGAGGTGTTCGGGCCGCTCAGCGCGTCGGTCGAGCGGATCCAGTTCCGGCTCCCCTGACCGCGGTGCGGGGTTCCCGGATGTGATCTGAGAGGTCGCCGGATGTGTCCGGTTCGTCCGTTCAGGCACAGTGGAGTGCGTGACGGCCGAACTGATGCAGTGGATCCTCGCCGCGGTGGACCGGCTCGGCGCCGCCGGAATCGGGATCCTGATCTTCCTGGAGAACGTGGTCCCGCCGATCCCGTCGGAGGCGATCCTGCCGCTCGGCGGGTTCCGCGCCGCGACCGGCGCGATGAACGTCGTCGCGGTGTGGGCGGCGGCGACGATCGGCGCCGTGGCCGGGGCGCTGCTGCTCTACGCCCTGGGCGCCTGGCTCGGGTTCGAACGCGTGCACCGGCTCGCCGGCCGCCGCTGGTTCCTGCTGTGCAGTCGTCGTGACCTGGAGAAGGGGCTCGACCTGTTCCACCGGCGTGGCAGCTGGTTCGTGCTCGGCGGCCGCTGCGTCCCGGTGGTGCGCAGCCTGATCTCGATCCCGGCCGGGATCGCCCGGATGCCACTGCTGCGTTTCACCGTGCTGACCGCGCTCGGCAGCGGGGTCTGGAACGTGATCTTCGTCGGGCTGGGCTGGTACCTGGGGGAGCGCTGGGCGGAGATCGAGAACTACGTGTCGCCGATCAGCAAGGGTGTGCTCGTCGTCGGGATCGCGGCGGTGGTGGTGCTCGTGGTGCGCCGGCTGCGGCGCCGCCGGGCCCTTGCCCGTCACGGAGCGCATGGGGCCGGACGCGAGGAGGTGCCGGGAACCCGCTGAGCTGCGGCGGAGCCGACCGGGCGGCGGGGTCCGCGGCCCGTTGTGCCACCCTGATTCCTGCAGCGTGTGCAGGTGACGAACAGGGTGGAGGTGGCCGTGCGGCTCGTCGGCATCCACCACACCCAGCCGGGCGGGAACGTGGCGTTGCGCGGCGTCGATCTGGACGTCGCGCCGGGTGGCCCGACCGTGCTCCGCGGGCCCAACGGGGCGGGCAAGTCGACGCTGCTGCGGATCGCCGCCGGAGTCGAGATGCCCACCGCCGGACGGGTCGAGGACCGGCCCGCGGTCGTCGGGTACCTGCCGGACCGGTTTCCCGCGTTGCTGCGCATCCCGCCGCGGCGCTGGCTCGACCACATGGCCCAGCTCCGCCGGCTCGACGTCGACGAGGTCGGCGACCGTTCCGACGCCCTGCTCGAGGAACTCGGCTACGACGGCGCAGACGACGAGCCCATGTCCGCGCTGTCCAAGGGCAACGCGCAGAAGATCGGGCTGGCGCAGGCGCTGGCCTGTGAGCCCGGCGTCCTCGTGCTCGACGAGCCGTGGTCCGGTCTCGACGACGAGGCCGCCGACGCGCTGACCGCCCGGATCGCCGCCCGCGGCGGCCCCACCCTGCTCACCGACCACTCCGGGACCGCGGCTGTGCTGCCCGGCGCACGACTGCACCGGATCGAGGACGGCGAGCTGTCGCCCGACCCGGACTCCCAGCCGTTGCCCGCCGCTCCGCCCGCCGACGTCGTCATGCGGATCGACCTGGCCTGCGCCGGGGACCCGCGAGCGGTGCTCGACCGGCTCCCGCCCGTACCGGTGGAGGGAGTCGGCCGCGGCCGGATGATCGTGCTGGTCCCCGCGCCGCAGAGCGACGCCTGGCTGGCCGCGGCGCTCGCGTCGGGCTGTGCGGTGCGCTCGGTGCGCCCGGTCCGGCCGACGGGGCGGGACGCCCCGCCGCAGGCCAGCCGGAACAACGGCGCACGGGACAACCGCCCCCGGGGCGACGGCGCGCGGGATCTGGGTGCACGGGACGACGGCGCGGGGGATCGCACGGCCGGGCGGCGCCGTCCGCTGGGACGGGCCGGCGCGTGAGCGTGACGGCCCGCGCCCGCTCCGCCGTCGCCGTCGCCCGACTGCTCGGCGAGGACGTGCTGCGCTCCGAGCGCTTCGTCGCGCCCGCCGTGCTCTTCGCCGGCGCCCTGGCGATCCTCTTCGGTGGTGACCCCGGCCCGCTCCCGGAGCCGTGGGCGGCGAGCGCGCTGCTGCTCTACCCGGTGGGGGCGTGGATCGCGCACGCCCTCGCCGAGTCCGAGGACGACGTCGCCCGCACCGTCACGCTGTCCGCCGCCGGTGGGCCGCTGCCCGTCGCGGCCGGAGTGCTGGTCGCGGCGACGACCGGGATCGCGGCGCTGACCCTGCTCGCCGTCGTGTGGGGCGTGCTCGCCGCCTGGGGCACCGCGACGGTCGGGATCCTGGCCGAGGGGATCCTCGCCCACCTGTCCTGCGGGATCACCGGTGCCGCGGTCGGATCGGTGTTCGCCCGCCCGGTGTTCCGGCGCCAGGGCGTCGCGCTGCTGTGCGGGCTGGCGTTCGTGGTGATCACCGGGACCCGGCCGTGGCTGCCGCCGGTCGGGACGTCCGCGGCGTCGCTGGGCTCCGGACGCGTCGGCATCGGCCCGGTCGGGGACCTGCTGCTGGCGCTGCTGGTCGCGGTCGCCGCGCTGGCGTTCGTGGTGCGCGCCGAGCAGGGCGGGCTGCAGGCCTGGCGGCGCCGGCGGCTGGCGGTGCTGGCGCGGATCCGCGAGCGCCGCTGAGGCTCGGCCGTCCGGACGCTCGGCGGGGCAGCGTTCAGCAGGGAAGCCCGGCGAGGCGGCCCAGGCGGGTGACGGTGGCGTCGAACATCGCGTCCCGGTCGGCGATCGCGTTGTCGAACTGCCCGAACAGCTCGAACGACACGTGCCCGAACAGGCCGGTCCACGCGGTGACCGCGGCGGCCAGCGCCGGCCCCGGGAGGTCCCGGGCCCCGTCGAGCGCGCCCTGCAGCCCGGCGACGTCCGCGGCCGACGGGGCGGGGCCGTCCGGCACGTCGAGCAGGCCCGCGGCGTGGGCGTCGCCCAGCACCGCGATCATCGGCGCGATCACCCGTCCGGCGGGGGTGACGGTGTCCGCGGGCGCCCGGTAGCCGGGGACGGGGGAGCCGTAGAGCAGGGCGTACTCGTGCGGATGCGCCAGTGCCCAGCCCCGCACCGCGCCCGTCACCGCACGCCAGCGCGCCGCGGGATCAGCAGGGTCCGCCGCCCCGGCCGCGGCCTCGACGGCGTCGCCGAGCGCGTCGTAGCTCTGCACGATCAGCGCGGTCAGCAGGTCGTCGCGGGTGGGGAAGTAGCGGTGCAGCGCCGAGGACACCATCCCGATCTCCCGCGACACCGCCCGCATCGACAGCGCCGCCGCCCCGGTCTCGGCGAGCTGCCGCCGGGCGGCCGCGGTGATCTCGGCGACGAGCTCGGCACGGGCGCGTTCGCGGGCGGTGCGGGAGGCGTTCACCGGGCCACCGTAGACCGGTGCCCTGATTCGAGAGCGACGCTCTCGTGCGATCGGTTCCCCCGGAACGCTGGACCGCGGGGTTCGTCGCCGCTATGGTTCATTACATGAGTAACGAACCACTGCACCGGCGAACCGGGCGGTCGTCGTGATCGACGACGGCCGGCCGCTGTTCGTGCAGATCGCGGAGGACATCGCCTCCGCGGTGGTGGACGGCACCTACCCGGAGGAGACCCAGGTGCCGTCCAGCAACGAGCTCGCCGCGTTCCACCGGATCAACCCGGCGACGGCGGCGAAGGGGCTGAACCAGCTGGTCAGCGAGGGTGTCCTCTACAAGAGACGGGGGATCGGGATGTTCGTCGCCGAGGGGGCACGGACCCGGCTGCTCGACAACCGGCGCGAGGACTTCGCCCGGCAGTACATCGCTCCGCTGGTCACCGAGGCACGCAAGCTCGGCATCGACCCGGAGCAGCTCAAGAAGCTGATCGACGTCTGGGGGGACGAGCGATGAACGCGCTGGCCATGCAGGGCGTCACGAAGCGCTACGGGGACACCCTGGCCCTCGACGACGTGAGCTTCACCCTCGAGCAGGACCGCATCCACGGCCTGCTCGGGCGCAACGGGGCGGGCAAGACGACCGCGATGCAGATCCTGACCGCCCAGAACTTCGCGACGTCGGGCAGCGTCGAGCTGTTCGGCGAGGCCCCGTACGAGAACGCGCCGGTGCTCGCCCGTACCTGCTTCATCCGCGAGTCGCTGAAGTACCCGGACGCGTTCCAGGTGTGGCACGCGCTGCGGGCCGCCGCGTCGGTCTACCCGCACTGGGACCAGGCCTTCGCCGACCGGCTCGTCGAGGAGTTCTCGCTGCCGCTCAAGCGGGGCTGCAAGAAGCTCTCCCGCGGCCAGGTCTCCGCCGTCGGCGTGATCATCGGACTCGCGTCGCGGGCGCCGCTGACCTTCTTCGACGAGCCGTACCTGGGCCTCGACGCCGTCGCCCGCCAGATGTTCTACGACCACCTGCTCGCCGACTACGCCGAGCACCCGCGCACGGTCGTCCTGTCCACGCACCTGATCGACGAGGTGTCGGATCTGATCGAGCACGTCGTCCTGATCGACCGGGGTCGGGTCCTGATCGACGAGGAGGCCGACGCGCTGCGGGGGCGCGCCGTCACCGTCACCGGGCCGGCCGAGGCCGTCGAACGGTTCGCCCGCGGCCACACCGAGCTGCACCGCGAGGCGATGGGCGGGTTCCTGCGGGTCACCCTCGCCGGGGCCGAGCCGGAGCCGGCCGTGCCCGGGCTGCAGTTCGAGCCGGTCTCGTTGCAGCAGCTCGTCGTCCGCACCACCCAGCAGAACGCCGGAGTGCCGTCCCTCGACAGCCGGGAGGTCCTGTCATGACCGCCGCCGCAGTGCCCGCCGCACCGTCCACCGCCGTCCCGAACCGGCTCGTCGCGGTCGCCCGGATGACCAACGTCGACCTCGGACGCCGGATGGGCCTGGTCTGGGGCGTCCTCTCCGTGATCTTCGTGGTCAACGTGGCGATCTTCTGGGTCGTCCGGACGGTCGAGCTGCGGTCCTCGCCCGGCGCGGAGGCCGGGGGCGGAACTGGTGCGGTGACAGCGCTGCTGATCATCGTCGGCGCGAGCTACCTGGCGATGATGACCCAGGTCCTGCCGTTCGCCCTCAGCCTCGGCCTGACCCGGCGGGACTTCTACACCGGCGTCGCGCTGGTGATGGTGGCCGAGACGTTCGTGCACGCGCTGCTGGTGACGATCCTGGTGAACATCGAGTTCGCGACCGGCGGGTGGGGTATCAGGATGAAGTTCTTCTCGGCCGGGATCGTGCCGGACTCCAATCCGGCGCTGCAGTTCGCCTGCTACTGGGTGCCGCTGCTGACCTTCGGATTCCTGTTCCTCGCGATCGGCACGGTCTTCCGCCGCTGGGGTCAGTACGGCGTGTGGACGGTCCTCGTCACGCTGACGCTGGTGCTGGGCGGGCTGGCAGTTCTGATCACCTGGCAGGGCGGGTGGCCGGCGTTCGGCCGGTTCTTCGTCGAGACGCCCCGGGGACTGCTGCTGGCGACCTACCCGCTGGTCGTGGCGGTCGTCGCCGCGGCCGGGGGCTACCTGCTGGTGCGGCGCGCCCGGCCCTGACACCCGCACCGCGATCCGGCGGCCCGGCATCCTCGTGGGGGGTGGTGCCGGGCCGCTTCCGCGCGGCCGGAACCGTCAGGGGTCGACGAGCACGACGTCCGCCCGCTGCGGGGTGCGGGCGCGCACCGCGAGCTCCAGCTCCTGCCGCCGCCAGGTGTCGCGGAACGGCGCGTAGCCCGGCCAGTCGGGACGGGCGTGCAGGCGGGCCTCGCGGACGTCGTCGTCGGCGTCGATCCAGATCAGCAGCGACGTCACCTCCGCCAGCGCCAGGCCGCCCGCCCCGCACCCCTCCAGGACGACGACCGGCGCCGGCGCCCGCTCGCGTACCTGCCCGGGCCGGTCGTGCGCCCAGTCCCAGGACGTCCACCGCAGCGTCCTGCCGCGGGCCAGCGGCTCCCCGATGCCGTCGCGGGCCAGGCCCGGCGCGTGGCCGAGGCCGTGCCAGCCGGGGTAGAGGTCCTCGATCTCGAGCAGCGGGGCGCCCAGGTGCCCGGCCAGCTCGGCGGCGCGGGTGGACTTCCCGGCGCCGGAGAACCCGTCGACCGCGATCAGGCGGTTCCCGGCCGGTCCGGGCGCGGCGGCGTCGACGGCCGCGGTGACGGCGTCGAGCCAGCCCGGGGCGAGCGTGATCAGGGTGGGCACACCGGCGAACCTGACACGCGCCGCGGCACCGCGCCAAGCCGGCCGCGGCCAACCGGCGCGCCGAACGGGTCGCGGCAGACCCAGCGGGAACCGGCCTTGCCGCACACCGTGTCCGTACGCAGCACACGCTGCAGCATGTGCTGCGTACCGAAACGGTGTGCTGCGGCCACGGCACACCCCCGCCGACCCGTGCACGTGATCATGGAACGGGAGTCCGGTGGACACCGGGCGCGGCGACCGATTGACTGACCGCAGGTGCGGCCGGCGGCCGGAGGAGGGGACGGGCGGCGATGAGCTCGGGCATCGAACGACCGGTGGTCACCGGCTTCCACCACGTGTCCGCCGTCGTGGGCGACGTGGAGGCCAGCGCCACCTGGTACCAGCGGGTGCTCGGCCTGCAGCGCATGCCGATGACGTTCCCGCACCACACCGCCGGGATCGGCGACCCGGAGAAGGCCGTGCTGCTGCTCGACCCGGGCAACGGGGTGATGATCGAGCTGCACGCACCCGCCGCCGACGACCTCGGCGGCCCTCGCGGCGCGCTCGACCACCTCGCGTTCGGTGTCGCCCGCCGTGGCGACCTGGACCGGTGGGCGAGCTGGCTGGACGTCCTCGCGGTGCCGCACGACGGCGTCGTCGAGCACCACGACCCGACCGGCTACGCGACGCTGGAGTTCCGCGACCCGGACGGCATCGCGCTGGAGTTCATCCACTTCCCCGGCCGCGGCTGACGGCCCCGACTGGCCCGCTCAGGGATCGACGCAGACCAGGCCCCACGGCCGGTCCGCGGCCCGGGTCATGACGACCGTCGCCCGGCGGGATCCCTTGCCGCGCAGCTTCCGGGCGATCGCGTCGACGTCCCCGGCGAGGCCACGGCGGCGGACGTCGACCGCGCCGACGTCGAGGTCGCGCAGCAGCCGGGGGAGCCGCTTCTGGTCCCACGGCCGCGAGTCCAGCACCCGCAGCGGGCGGGCGAACGGCGTCCCGGGCGGCTCCTCGTCGCCGGTCAGGAACGCGATCCGCGGGTCGATCCGGGACGTCCCGGTGCGCTCGGCCAGTTGCGAGACGAGCCCGGCGCGGGTGACGGCGGGGTTCGGGTCGAGCAGCCATGTGCCCGGCTCGATGACCGCGACGCCGGTGTCGCCGTCCTCGGGGTCCGGGTCGCCGGCGAGGACGTGCGCGGTCCCGTCGGCGTCGAGGACGGTGGCGCGGGTGCGGCTCGCAGCCAGCGCGGGCGACCAGGCCGCGGCCTCCTTCAGCTCCCGGCCCAGCGCCAGGAACTCGATCTCCCAGCCGCCCGGGACGGTGTCGTGGTCGATCCCCGGCGCGGCCTTCACCCCGACGGCGCCGACCCGGCCTGCCAGCTCCACGCACCACTCCAGCGGCGGCTCCGAGGTGCCGGTCCGCATCCGGCCCCCCGACGAGCGCCGGGCCGGGTCGACGAACACGCCGTCGATCCCGGTGAGGTCGGCGTCGCGGACGTCACCGCACCAGGTCACGGCCTCGCGGTCGTAGGCGGCGGCGTTGCGCGAGGCCATCCACAGGTGCACCGGGTCCCGGTCGACGCCGACGACGTCGTGCCCGTCGGCCAGTGCCAGCAGGTCGCCGCCGATGCCGCAGCACAGGTCGGCCAGCCGGCCCAGCCCGGCGTAGCGGGCGGCGCGGTGCCGCGCGATCACCTCCGACGACGCCTGTTCCAGCCCGTCGCGGGTGAACCACATCGCCGCGGCCCGGGAGAACTTCGCCGCGGCCCGGTGCCGCAGCTGCGCCTGCGCCATCGCGTCGGCGACCAGGTCGGCGGGGTGGTCGCGGCGCAGGACGGTGCCGAGGCGCAGCGCCGCGTCGCCGGACAGGTCGGAGTCCGCGAGCCGCTCCAGCAGCGCGGTGCCCTCCGGTTCGGCCAGGCGTTCCAGGCGCGCGAGGTCCTCGGTGCTCACCCGGCCAGCGTGCCGGTCCGGCCCCGCCGCGCTGCGACGGGGCCGGACCGGGTGGTGCTCAGGAGCGGCTCGTTCAGTCCTGGGGCACGCCCATCGCCTCGGCCAGCCGCAGGTGCGGCGCGGCCTCCTCGCGGCGGGACGTGCGCTGCAGCGTCCGGCCGAGGAGCAGGTGGGCGTAGCCCTCGGACGGGGCGCGCTCCAGCAGCTCGCGCAGCGCCGTCTCCGCCCGGCCGAGCTGGGCCGAGTGGAAGTAGGCGCGGGCGAGCAGCAGCCGCGGCGCGACGGCGTCGGGCCGGTCGGCGACCAGCTCGTCCAGCACGCGGGCGGCGGCGATCCGGTCGCCCGAGTCGAACAGGTAGGTCGCGCGCTCCCAGCGGTCGGCCGGCTGCACTGCGGCGTCGTCCATCCAGGGCAGGGCATCGAGGGTCATCGGTCCGGCCTCCCTTCGAGGTTGTGGTGGCGACCACGTCGTTGACGTGTCATCCGTTACGTCCAACCGGGGAGGTCCGTGATCTGTTCCCGTCGCCCGAACGGCCCTGACCAGCGACGGCGTCCGGTACACGGCGTGAGGAAACTCCAGGCGTCGGCAGCTCGTCCGACACATTCCGGGCATGTTGCTCGGGGGTCTCAGCGTGATCACAGCTCGGCCATGGACCATGGAACCCATGACGACACCGGACGTGCCGACCTGGGTGGGCGAGCTGGACCGCTCCGCGCCGCTGCGCGAGCTGCAGGTCGACCCCGCCTACCGCGCGGCGCGTCTGCTGGTGACCGTGGCCGGGACCCCGCAGGGCCAGATCACCGTGCCGCTCGTCGACGGCTACGCCGCCGTCGACGCCCTCGCCGCGGCGATCGAGTCCCTCGGCCCCGCCGACGCCGTCGCGCCGGCCCCGGTGTCGCACGAACCGATCACCGTGGTCGTCCCGACCCGCAACCGGCCCGAGATGGTGGCCCGCTGCCTGCGCGCGGTCCTGGCCTCTGACCACCCCGCCCTGACCGTGGTCGTCGTCGACAACGACCCCGACGACGAACGCACCGCCCGCGCCGTGGCCGCCACCGGCTCCCCGCGGGTGCGCTACGTGCGCGAGTCCCGCCGCGGTACCTCGGTGGGCCGCAACCGGGGTCTGGCCGAGGCCCGCACCGAGTACGTCGCCTTCACCGACGACGACACCGAGGTCGACCCCGCCTGGGCCTCGCGCATCGCCGGCGCCTTCGCCGCCGACCCCGACCTGGCCTGCCTGTCCGGACCGGTGCTCGCCGCCCGCCTCGGCTCGCCGGAGGAGCGTGCCGCCGACGTCGCGCTGGCCTGGAACAAGGGCTTCACCCCGCGCCGGTTCACCCTCGCCGAGCCCCCCGCGGACTCGCCGATCTTCCCGTTCTCCCCGGGCCTGTTCGGCATCGGCGCGAACATGGCCGTGCGCGCCACCCCCGCCCGCGCCGCGGGCGGCTTCGACGAGGCCATGGGCCCGGGCACCCCCACCAAGGGCGGCGAGGACTGCGAGTTCCTCGTCCGCATGATCCTGGCCGGACACGTCCTGGGCTACGTCCCGGGCGCGTACCTGTGGCACCACCACCGCCCCGACCAGAACGCGCTGCGCGCCCAGCTCGAGGGCTACGGCCTCGGCCTGGGCAGCTTCCTCGCGAAGGTGGCGCTGTCGCCGGAGGGCCGCGCGGTCGCGCTGCGCCGGCTGCCCGCCGCGGTCGCGCGGCTGCGGCACATCGCCTCCCGCGAGGGCGGCGCCGGCGACGCGATGCCCGACTCCGGCGCGGCCGTCCGGCTGGCCCGGCTCGGCCGTGGGGGCTGGGCGTACCTGCGCCGCAGCCGAACCGTCCGCAGTCTCGGCGGGGCCGTCCCGCCGATCGAGGTCCCGGTGCCGCCGAGCACCGTGCCCGGCTACATCCGCCGGGCCGCCGCCGCGCGCCAGGCCGCCGAGCACGCCCGCCGCGTCGCCGGTACCCCGCACACCGGCCCCGCGGAGCACCGGGCCGCGCCCGAGACCCCGCAGGCCGACGCCGACGGCCCCGACCCGGTGCTGCCCCAGGCCCGCACCACCCCCGAGAACCCCGGCGCGGCCCTGACCGGCTGAGCGCACCCCGCCGGGCCGGCGGTACCGGCCCGGCGCAGGACGGCCTTCACCTCACCGTCATCAACGGTTAGGCTCGCCTGGGTAACGGTGAGGGAGGCCTGATGTCGCTACGTCTGCCGACCGGCAGCGTCACGGTGCTGCTCGGTCCGTCGGTCCAGCGGCGCCGGATGATGAACCGGCTCGACGACTCGACCGGGCGCTGCGCGTCCGGGCACGACGCGGTCGTCCGCCGGCTGGGCGCGCGCGAGGCCGAGCCGGCAGGCGACCGGCTGGCCACCGTCGAGTCGGCCCGTCGGGGCCCGACCGCGATGGTCCTCGCCGACCGCCTGACCGACGGCCTCGACTCGTCCGAACGCAGCACCGTGCTCGCCGCGCTGCGCTCGGTCGCCGCGGAGGGGATTGCCGTCCTCGTGGACGACGCCGACCCCGTCGCGGCCCTCGCGGTCGCCGACGGCGCGCTGCGCGTCGACGAGTCCGGCGAGGTGCGTGCGGAGGAACTCGCCTACTTGGCCTCGTAGGTGAGGCAGTCGGCGGCGTCCGTGCCCTTGCCGATGTTCACCGACGACGCGGTGCACTCCAGCTTCTCGTTGTACTTGCAGTCGGAGCGGTGGCACGCGCCGACGAGGCCGTTGCCGTTCCCGCCGCGGAACGAGATCTCGACGAAGGTGCCGCAGGCGGCGTGGTCACCGGAGATCGTGATCGCCCCCGCGCCACAGGTGGAGTCGGAGTTGTAGGAGCAGCTGGTGGCGGCGCACTGCTGAACCTGGGGCATGTCCTGAGCCGTGGTCATGACGCAGATCGTGGACCGTCCCGCCTGCGCCCACCAGCCAACAGAGGCTCCCCATACCGCCGGTGGGGTCAGCCTGAATCGGGGTCCGGAGCAGCGGGTTTCCGCGTTGTACATACCTTGTTGGGTGATGCGCATCACAATTGCGTGCGACTGTTCGGGTGATGCGAGGGGGTTCCCGGGCGTCCGGGCGGGGCGGGCATGCTGGCGTCGTGGATCCCGACCTTCTGCCTCGGCTGGTCCGCTACGCCGACCTGTCCGGCTTCCCCGCGTTCGCCGCGTTCGGGGTGCGCGAGTCGGCGGTGGACCGGCTGCTCGCCGACGCCGCGGGCGTCGACCCGTCGGTGGTGACCGGCCTGCGCGCCGACCTCGACGAGCTGGTGCTCGACGCCGCGGACGCCCTGCTCACCGACCCCGCCGTCACCGACCGGGTGGCCGCGCTGGACCTGGCGCCGGGGGAGCGGATCGTCGTCGTCGGTGACTCGCTGTCGGCGGACCGGCTCAGCTGGGCGCGGATCCTGGTCGAGCTCGTCGGGCGGATGCACCCGCAGGTGTCGGTGGAGGTGCTCGCACTGTCCGGCCGCACCACCGGCGACGCGCTGGCGCTGGCCCCCGTCCTGATCTCACGCCGCCCGACGCGCGTGCTGGTCCTGCTGGGCACCAACGACATCCGCCGCGAGGGCGCGTCCGCGGCCGTGCCGATGGTGTCGGCCTGGGAGACCGGGCGGAACCTGCACGCGCTCAAGGCGCTGCTCGAGACCGAGGTGCGCGCCCGGGTGCGGCTGATCGTGCCGCCGCCGATGGACCCGGAGCGCTCGACGTCGACCCGGTTCCTGACCGGCGAGTTCTGGGACGCCGCGGACCTGCCGCGCCTCGCCGCGACCGTGCGCGACGTCGACCGGACCGCGATCGACCTCGCCTCGGTGCCGGTGGGCCCCGAGTTCTGGGAGGACGACGGCGTGCACCCCGGCCCGGACGGCCAGATCACGGTGCTGCGGGCGATCCTGGCGCAGCTCTGAGCGCTACCCGCGGCCGAGCTGCGCCAGGGCGGCGCGGGTCGCGTCGGCGATCGCCTGCTTCGCCCGGTCCCCGTCGGCCGGTGCGGCGGGATCGGCCGGGGCGCTGAACACGGTCAGCACCATCGGCGCGCCGTGCGGCGGGAACAGCACCCCGACGTCGTTCTTCTCGCCGGCGTTCCCGCCGCCGGTCTTGTCGCCGACCGACCAGCCGGCCGGGACCCCGCCACGGATCTGGCCCTCGCCGGTGGTGTTGGCGCGCAGCCACCCGGCGAGCCGGTCGCGGTGCGGCGCCGGCAGCGCGTCGCCGAGGACCAGGGTGCGCAGCGTCGCCGCGAACGCGGCCGGGGTGCTGGTGTCGCGCTCGCCGTCGGGGGAGTTGAGCGACGGCTCGGTGCGGTCGGCGCGGGTCGTGGCGTCGCCGAGGGAGCGCAACCACGCCGTCAGCGCGCCCGGCCCGCCGGTGGCAGCCGAGAGCAGGTTCGCGGCCGTGTTGTCGGAGACGGTCACCGCCGCCTCGCAGAGCTGCGCGACGGTCATCCCGGCGCCGACGTTGCGACTGGTCACCGGCGCGTGCTCCAGCAGGTCGGCGCGGGTGTACCGGATCCGGCGGTCGAGCAGGCCGGGGTCGGTGACCGAGCGGTGCAGCACGAACGCGGCCAGCGGCGCCTTCACCGTCGAGCACATCAGGACGCGGTCGCCGTCGCGATGCCCGGCCGTCGCGCCGGTCCCGGTGTCGAGCGCGTGCACGGCGAGCCGCCGCCCGGTGCGGGCCTCGACGTCGGCGACGGTCGTGGGCGGGGTGGCGGCGCCGGAGGCCCCGCAGCCGGTGAGCAGCGCCGCGCCGATCCCGGCGCCGGACAGCAGCAGCGCACGACGGTCGATCATCGGGCGGCCGATCATCGGGCGGGCAGCCATTCCCGGGCGGCCGCGACCAGGGCCGCGACCCCCGTCGTCAGGGTCGGTTCGATCACCGGCGCGTAGCGCGGGGAGTGGTTCGACGGCAGCTCGCCGACCCGGTCGCGGATCTCCTCCACCGAGCTGCATCCGCTGAACAGCTCCGGGTCGGCGCCACCGAGCAGCCAGTACGCGCACGGCGCCCCGGCGGCGGTGGCGAACTCGCCGACGTCCTCGCTGCCGGTCACCGGCCCGGGGTCGACGACCGGGAGCGGGGTGACCGTCGCCAGCGCGGCGCGGGTGCGCTCGCAGGCGTCGGCGTCGTTGATCACGGCCGGGAAGCTCTCGCCGAAGGCGATCTCCGGGTCCTTCGGCACCCCGGACGCGGCGGCCTCCCCGCGCACGACCCGCTCGATCGCGCCCAGCACCCGGTCCCGGACGGCGCGGGTGTAGGACCGCACGGTCATCCCGAGCTCGGCGGTGTCCGGGACGATGTTCTCCTTGGTGCCCGCCCGCATCGTGCCGACGGTGAGCACCGCGGTCTCCGAGCCGGGGATCTCCCGGGAGACGATCGTGTTGAGCCGCAGCACCGTCGCCGCCGCGAGCACCACCGGGTCGACGGTGGTCTCCGGGCGGGAGCCGTGGCCGCCGGTGCCGTGCAGCGTGACCCGCACGGTGTCGCTGGCGGCGAATGCGGCCCCGGAGGTGAGCGCCAGCAGCCCGGCCGGGAGCGGGGCGACGTGCTGGCCCAGCACGACGTCGGGGGTGCCGAAGCGGTCGTAGAGGCCGTCGTCGAGCATGGCCCTGGCCCCGCCGCCGACCTCCTCGGCCGGCTGGAACACCACCAGCAGCGTCCCGGACCAGGTGTCGCGGGCCGCGGCGAGCTCGGCGGCCGCGCCGGTCAGGCAGGTGACGTGCATGTCGTGCCCGCAGGCGTGCGCGACGGCGGTCTCCTCGCCGTCGGGGGTGACGCCGCGGGCGGTGCTGGCGTAGTCCAGGCCGGTGGTCTCGGCGACGGGCAGCGCGTCCATGTCCGCGCGCAGCAGCGCCGTCGGGCCGTCGTCGTTGCGCAGGACGCCGACCACCCCGGTCCCACCGACGCCCTCCGCCACCTCGTAGCCGGCGTCGCGGAGCCGGGCGGCGGCGATCCCGGCCGTGCGGGTCTCGGCGAAGGACAGCTCGGGATGGCGGTGCAGGTCGCGGTAGAGATCGGCGAGGTCGTCGGCGGCGCTCACGTCACCCCAACGTAGCCGCGACATGATCAGGTGGCCAGGGTCGTCGGCGACCTCACCCGCGGACCGCGTCGGCGATCGCCGCACCCAGCGTGGCGGTGGTGCCGGACCCGCCCAGGTCCGGTGTGGTCACGTCCCCGCCCCGCCCGACGACGTCGGAGATCGCGGCCAGGACCGCGTCCGCCGCCTCCTGCTCCCCGAGGTGCTCCAGCATCATCGCGCCGCACCAGATCTGCCCGACCGGGTTCGCGACGCCCTTGCCCGCGATGTCCGGCGCCGAGCCGTGCACCGGCTCGAACAGGCTCGGGAACTCCCGGGTCGGGTTGATGTTGGCGCTCGGCGCGACGCCGATCGTGCCGGTGCAGGCCGGCCCGAGGTCGGAGAGGATGTCGCCGAACAGGTTGCTGGCCACCACGACGTCGAACCGGTCCGGGCTCATCACGAACCGGGCCGCGAGGATGTCGATGTGGTACCGGTCGACGTGGACGTCCGGGTACTGCTCGGCCATCGCCGCGACCCGCTCGTCCCAGTACGGCATGGTGATCGAGATGCCGTTGCTCTTGGTCGCCGAGGTCAGGTGGCGTTCCGGGCGGCTGTTCGCCAGCTCGAAGGCGTAGCGCAGCACGCGGTCGACGCCGGTGCGGGTCATGACGGTCTCCTGGATCACCGTCTCCCGCTCGGTCCCTTCGAACATCCGGCCGCCGATGCTGGAGTACTCGCCCTCGGTGTTCTCCCGGACGATGAACATGTCGATCTCGCCGGGGGAGCGGCCCGCCAGCGGCGCGGGGACGCCGGGCAGCAGCCGGACCGGGCGCAGGTTGACGTACTGGTCGAAGCGGCGCCGGAACTGCAGCAGGCTGCCCCACAGCGACTCGTGGTCGGGCAGCACGTCCGGCCACCCGACGGCGCCGAAGAACAGCGCGTCGAAACCGCGGAGCTGCTCGAACCAGTCGCCGGGCAGCATCGTGCCGTGCTCGAGCCAGTAGGCCGCGCTCGCGAAGCCGAACTCGACCGGCTCCAGCGTGAACCCGAACCGCTCGGCGGCGGCATCGAGCACCCGCAGGCCCTCGGGGACGACCTCGGTGCCGATCCCGTCCCCGGGGATGACGGCGATGCGGTGGGTGCGGGTCATGTGCTGCTCCTTCGTTCGTTCCGAGTGCTTCCGGCCTGCTGCTTCCAGCCTGAGGCGCGAGAACGAAGCGGAACAGCGCAGAATGCGCCGCACAGTCTTTCGCCGGAGGAAAGAAGGACGCGGTGGACCTGCCCGAGCTCGACGACCTCCGGTTCTTCAGCGGCGTCGCCGCCGCCGGGACGCTGACCGAGGCCGCGCGGGTCTGGGGCGTCTCGGTGTCGGCGGTGAGCAAGCGGCTCGCCCGCCTGGAACGGCGACTCGGCGCCCGCCTGGTGCAGCGCAGCACCCGGCGGCTCACCCTCACCGACGAGGGCCGCCGCTACGCCGCGGGCGCCGCCGACGTCCTCGGCCAGATCGACGACCTGGAGGACGACGTCGGCCGCGGCTCCGGGCGGCTGCACGGCCGGGTCGCGGTGCACTCGTCGATGGGGTTCGGGCGGGCCCACGTGGCGCCGCTGCTCGGCTCGTTCGCCGCCGCGCATCCGGACCTGCGGGTCGACCTGGAGCTGTCGCACCTGCCGGTGCACGTCGGCGGCACCGGCTACGACCTCGCGATCCGCACCGCGCCGCTGCCGGACTCGCGGTTGCACGCGCGCCCGCTGGTGCGCAACCGCCGGGTCGTCTGCGCCGCCCCGGACTACCTGCGCCGGCGCGGTACGCCCCGCGAACTCGCCGAGCTGGCCGGCCACGACTGCATCGTGATCCGCGAGACCGACACCGCCTACGCGCACTGGCGCTTCGGCACCTCGCCCGCCGACAGCACCGCCGTCCGCGTCACGGGCGCCATGACCTGCAACGACGGCGAGGTCGCCACCGCGTGGTGCCTGGCCGGGCGCGGGCTGGTGATGCGCTCGCTGTGGCAGGTGGCGCCGCTGCTGGCCGCCGGGGACCTGGTGCAGGTGCTCGACGACGTCCCGACCCCGCCCGCGGACTTCCTCGCGGTGCACGACGCACATCCGCCGCGGCGGGTCGCCGCGGTGCTCGACCACCTCGCCACCGGCCTGGCCGAGCGGCTCCCGGCGCGCTGAGCGTCAGCGCTCCGTGGACTCGGACGACGCGGAGGACTCGGACGACTGAGACGGCTGAGAGGACTGATACGACTGAGAGGACTCACCGGCCTCGGAACCCTCGGCCGCCCGGCTCTGCTCACCATCCCCGGTCTTCTTGTCCCGCTTCGGGATCAGGTGCATCAGCCCGACGATCACCGACCCCACGACGATGCCCAGGATCGCCGAGAAGACCGTGTTGGTGAGCCAGCCCAGCACCCCGCCGAGCGCGCCGGTCGCCCCGGTGACGACCTCCTCCAGGTGGTGCACGAACCCGTAGACCGGGTGGAAGCCGAGCGCGTCCATCCCGACCAGCAGGATGTGCCCGCCGACCCACAGCATCGCCGCGACGCCGACGACCGAGAGCACCGACAGCACGATCGGCATCGCCTTGACCAGGCCGCGGCCGAACCCGGCCACCGCCGCGGAGTCGCGCTCGGCCAGCGCCGCGCCGGCGTCGTCCATCTTCACGATCAGCGCGACCACGCCGTAGACCAGCACGGTGATCAGCACGCCGACGACGGCCAGGATGATCGCCCGCGCGACGAACGCCTCGGTGGCGACCTCGTTCAGCGCGATCACCATGATCTCGGCGGAGAGGATGAAGTCGGTCCGCACGGCGCCGGAGACGACTCGCTTCTCACGGGCCTTCGGGTCCTCGCCGGTCTCCTCGTCCTGCGACTGCTCGTCGTGGCCGTGCCCGGAGAAGTACTCCCAGATCTTCTCCGCGCCCTCGTAGGACAGGTAGAGCCCGCCGAGCATGAGGATCGGGGTCAGCGCCCACGGCGCGAACTGGCTGAGCACCAGTGCGACCGGGAGGATGAAGACCAGCTTGTTGCGCAGCGACCCGACCGCGATCCTGCGGATGATCGACAGCTCGCGCTCGGGCTTGAGGCCGTGCACGTAGCGCGGGGTCACCGCGGCGTCGTCGACGACGACCCCCGCGGCCTTGGTGCTCGCCCGCCCGGCCGCACCGGCGACGTCGTCGAGCGAGGCGGCGGTGAGCCGGGTGAGCGCGGCGATGTCGTCGAACAGGGCGAACAGGCCGGCGCTCATCGGGCGACGCTCGCGGGCGAGGTGGTGGTCTGCACGCGAAGCAGCGTACGGCCACGAAAGGACGAAGACACCACTCGTTCGAAAAGGGGACGAACGAGTCGGAACGGGGCTCCGTCGACGTACCGTCGGCGCCGACGATCATGACGCCTGGAGTGACCGGAGGGGCCATGCCACGCCCGACGACCTCGAGCCACGTCCGGCGGGTGCTGCTCGCCCTCGGGGCGGTCCTGTCCGTCGGCGCCCTGACCTCGGCCGGGGTCGGCGGTCCCGTCCCGGGGCCGAAGCCCGACCCGGGACCGGCGCCGCGCACCCAGGCGGACGCGCCCCTGCCGCGGCTGCAGACCGACGGCCGCTTCTTCACCGCGGGCGGCAAGCCGTTCTTCTGGCTCGGTGACACCGCGTGGGCGCTGCTGGGCAAGCCCGACCACGACGACGTCCTGCGCTACCTCGACACCCGCGCGGCCCAGGGCTACACCGTGATCCAGACGGTGGCGATCTTCCCGCAGGCCGGGTCGACGAAGCCGATCAGCGGCGACGTCAGCACCGCGAGCGAGCACGAGGACTACTGGAAGCGCGTCGACGGCATCGTCGACGAGGCCGCGAAGCGCGGTCTCTACCTGGCGATCCACCCGGTGTGGGGCGACAAGCAGACCGGCAAGGTCGTGAACGAGGGCAACGCCGAGGACTACGGCCGCTTCCTCGGCAAGCGCTACGGCGCGCGCGACAACATCACCTGGACCCTCGGCGGCGACCACCCCGCCGACGGCGAGGAGAAGCTCTGGGGCGCCCTGGCCAAGGGCCTCGACGCCGGTGGCGGCACCCAGCTCAAGACCTACCACCCGCAGGGCGACCAGACCTCCGCCCAGTGGTTCGCCGGGTCCGACTGGCTCGACTTCAACATGCTGCAGGGCGGGCACTGCCTGCGCTACGAGAAGCGGCAGAAGCTGGTCGAGCAGACCTACGGCGCGTCGCCTGCGAAGCCGTTCGTCGACGGCGAGCCGATCTACGAGGACCACCCGTACTGCTGGAAGCCGGAGAAGGGTTTCTCCACGGCGCAGGACGTCCGCCGCGACGCGTACTGGGCCGTCCTCGGCGGCGCCGCCGGGCACACCTACGGAGCGCACGCGGTGTGGCAGTTCAGCCCCGGCGGCAAGGGCTCGCTCGGTGCCCGCGGCAGCTGGACCGACGCCCTGCAGCTCCCGGCCGGCAAGGAGCAGATGGCGCACCTGCGGCAGCTGATGACCTCGCTGCCGTTCACCAAGGGCGTCCCGGCCCAGGACGCTCTGACCTCCGACGCCGGCTCGGGCGCGGACCGGGTCGTCGCCAACCGCGGCTCGGACGGCTCCTACCTGCTGGTCTACAGCCCGTCGGGGGAGAAGTTCACCCTCGACGACGCCGCGACCAAGGGCCTGACCCGGATGCAGTGGTTCGACCCGCGCAGCGGCACCTACCGCCCGGCGACCACGGGCACCGAGCAGCGGCCGCCGTCGGCCGACGACTGGGTGCTGGTCGCGCGGCGCTGACCACGACGCCGGCGCCGGAGCCCGACGAGCAGCACGGTCAGCAGAGCCCCGGCGACGGCCGTGACCAGCCCGTACGCCGAGGTCACCGACTCCCGCGCGGCCTCGCCGGTGAGGTGCCCCAGCGTCGTCAGCACGGCCGCCCAGGTCGTCGCGGACACCGAGTGGACGACGGTGAACCGGCCCGGCGGTACCGCGGCCCAGCCCGCGACTCGGGGCGTCACGACCCGGCCCCAGGACAGCCACTGACCGGTCGCCACGGTGAGCACCGGGTGCCCCGCGAGCAGCCGCCCGGCGTGGCGCCACGGTCCCCGCGGCAGCCGCGTCGCGACCGCGAACGGCGCCGCCCGCCCGCGTCGGGCACGCCCGATCCGGAAGCCCAGCTGGCCCCCGGCCACCGTCCCGGCGGCCACCGCCGCCACGGCCACCGGTAGTGAGGCTCCTCCGGCGAGCGCCCCCGCGGTGAGGGCGACCAGCGTCCCCGGGACGAACGCACCGACCGGGAGCCCCGCCTCGACCACCAGCACCGGGACCACCAGCGCGAACAGAACGGGCAGCGGCAGGTCGGCCGCACCGGGCACCGCGGTCACGATGCGCTCCGTAGCGGCCGACGGCCGATCGTCAGCCGGGCCGGTGGCAGGTTCGCCCAGATCGTCGCGGTCTCGACGACCTCCCCGAAGGCCTCGTGCATCCGGTCCAGGAACCGGCGTCCACCGGCGCGCAGCCGCGCGGGCCGGTAGGTCACCGTCGCGAACACGCCGTCCGGGCGCAGGGCGCACAGCACCTCCTCGAGCACCCGGTCCTGGCCTGCCGCGTCGAAACACGACCACGGCAGGGTGCTCAGCACCGCGTCCGCCGGACCCGCACCCGCGGTGGTGAGCAGAGCGGTGAGGTCGCGGGCGTCGCCGGGGATCCGGTGTGCCCACGGCGCCCGCCGGCGCAGCTCCGCCAGCATCATCGGGTCCCGTTCGACGGCGAGGTGGGTGCCGCGGCCGTCGAGCTTCGGGCCCAGCGCGGCGCTGACCGCACCCGTACCCGCCCCCAGCTCGACGACCACGACACCGGGCGCGCCGGGTATGAGCGCGGCCATCCGGCGCGCCACCACCCCCGACGTCGGCGCGACGGCCCCCATCGACGGCTGGTCGACGACGGCGCGGTTCAGGAACACGGCCAGCGCACTCATCTGGTCCCCTCAAACGCGGCTGCTGATCGGACGAGATCGATCGTCGCGAGCTGCGCCGAGCAGCAGGAGGGTGCGCGGTCCACACCCGGAGCTCCGGTGCTCCACCCGGGCGGGGGAGGAAGGTCCACCCCCGCCCGGGGAGCCGTCGCCCTCCTGCGCACGGACGGGATCGGCCAGGATGGATCGCGGGGGAGGTGATCGGAATGCGGCTCGTCCGCTTCGTGCAGGCCTGGGCGGCCGGCGTGTGGCGGCTGCTTCTCACCGGCGTCGCCGCGGGGCTGCTGCTGTGCCTGCTCGTCGCCGGGGTCGTGCTGCTGCCGCTCGCCGGGCTCGGTGTCCCGGTACTGGTGGGGGTGTTCGCGCTGGTCCGGCTGCTCGCGGCCGAGGAGCGGGCCGCGGCCGGTCGCCGGCTCGACGCGTCGATCCCGGAGCCCGCAGGCCTGCGCTTCATCGACGAACCGGGCCCCTCGGTGTGGCGTCGCTTCGGCCGGCTGCTGGGTAGTGACGCGTTCTGGCGCTACCTCGGCTGGACGGTGTGGCAGGCCGTGGCGGGGCTGGGGGTCCCGCTGCTGATGTGGGCGTCGCTGTTCTTCGGCTGGACCTTCCTCGAACCGGTGCCCGGTGGGGGAGGTGCACTGGTACTGGCGCCGGTCGCCCTGGGGTTGCTCGCGCTCCCGTTCCTGGTGGGCCTGCCGGTCCTGCGCCGGCTCGCCGCGGTGTCCCGCTGGTTCCTCGCCGCCCCGGAACATCGCTCCGACCTCAGCCGCCGGGTCGACGAGCTGGCGCGCACCCGGGCCGCGACCGTCGAGGCACAGGACGCGGTGATGCGCCGCGTCGAGCGCGACCTGCACGACGGGACCCAGGCGCACGTCGTCGCGACCGGGATGACGATCGGCCTGGCCCGTACCCTGCTGCGCGAGCAGCCGGAGAGGGCCGACGAGCTGCTCGCCGAGGCCGAGCGGACCATCGGGCAGACCCTGCAGGAGCTGCGCGCCACCGTGCACGGAATCCGCCCGCCGGTGCTAGCCGAACGCGGCCTGACCGAGGCCGTCCGGGCGCTGTGCCTGCGCTCGCGGATCCCGGTCGAGCAGCACATCGCGCTCGACGAACCGGCCGGTCCGGCCGTCGAGACCGCCGTCTACTTCGCACTCGCCGAGGCGATCACGAACGTGAACCGGCACTCCGGCGCCGGCCGGGCCCGCCTCGAGCTCTGCCGTTCCGGCTCCGCACTGCACGCCGCTGTCTGGGACGACGGCCACGGCGGGGCCGACCCCGGCCGCGGCAGCGGACTCGCCGGGCTGCGTGGCAGGCTCGCCGGCGTCGACGGGACGGTGCAGGTCGTCAGTCCCGCCGGAGGCCCGACCGAGATCAGGATGGAGGTGCCGTGCGCGCCGTCGTCGCCGAGGACCTCGCCCTTCTCCGGGACGGGATAGTCCGCCTCCTGACCGCGCACGACGTCGAGGTCGTCGACGCCGTCGCCACCGGCCCGCTGCTGGCCGACGCCCTGGCCCGGCACGAGTTCGACGTCGCCGTCGTCGACGTGCGGCTGCCGCCGTCGTTCACCGACGAGGGCCTGCGCGCCGCGATCGGCGCGCGCAGCCGCCGCCCGGGGCTGCCGGTGCTCGTGCTGTCCCAGCACGTCGAGCCGCTCTACGCCCGCGAGCTGCTCGCCGACGGCGCCGGTGCGGTCGGCTACCTGCTCAAGGACCGGGTCATGGAGGTCGGCCAGTTCGTCGACGCCGTCCGCCGGGTCGCCGACGGTGGGACCGCCATCGACCCGGAGGTGATCTCCCAGCTCCTCGCCCCGCGTGACGGCGACGACCCGCTGCACCGGCTCACCGGACGCGAGGCCGACGTGCTCGCGCTGATGGCCGAGGGCCGTACCAACGCTGGTGTCGCGCAGCGTCTCTCGGTGTCATTGAAGGCGGTCAGCAAGCACATCAACAGCATCTTCGACAAGCTCGGCCTGGCGCAGAGCGAGGACGACAACCGGCGCGTGCTGGCGATCCTCGCCTACCTGGAGCTGCGCGGGCGGTCGTAGTCGGGCAGCTCGATCGTGTTCACCGGAGGCGAGGTGAGCTTGCCCAGCAGCCCGCCGAGCGGGCTGTTCACCACGGCGGACATCCCGCGCATCGCGACGCGGTTCACCGCCCGCCCGGCGCGGCTCTGCGGGTTCATCACCCGCAGCACCGACGGCCGGATGTCCTGTGCCTTGTCCACGAACGGCCGCATGGTCGTCTCGTACCGGTCGAACGCGCCACGCACGTCGGCGCCGTCGCGCAGCTCCCCGGCCAGTACGTACGCGCCGGTCAGGGCCAGTGTCGTGCCGGCGCCGAACGGGCCGGGCGACCAGGCGGCGTCGCCGAGGAGCACGGTGCGCCCGGTGCTCCAGCGCGGCATCCGGACCTGCGCGACGGCGTCGAAGTAGTACGGCGCGTCGTCGAGCCGGTCGAGCACCCGGCCGGTCTGCCAGCCGGCGTCGGCGAAGGTGCGGCGCAGCACCGCGGCCTGGTCGGCGCGGTCGAGCGCCTCCAGGCCGCGGATGTTGCTGAGCAGCGACAGGAACACCCGCGTCGTGCCGAGGTTGTCCGGGCGCAGGCTGACGCTGCGCGAGCCGACGGCGGAGTACCAGCGCCACCACTGGTCGTCGTCGGCGGTGCGGGGGATGGTCAGGTAGGCGATGTAGAGCCCGAGCTCGGTGATGTCCGGGGTGATCCCGGCCGGGGTGAACACGGCGTCGCGGGTGCGCGAGCGGGTGCCCTCGGCGAGCACGACGACGTCGGCGGTGAGCACGTCGCCGCCTGTCAGGGTGACCGTCGCGCCGTCGTCGCCCTCGGTGATCCCGGCGATCTGCTCGCCGAACCGGTAGTCGGTGTCCGGCGTGCGTTCGTAGAGGATCCGGGACAGCTCACCGCGCAGGATCTCGGCCTCGGCGGTGCCGCCGTTGGTGTCGCCCTCACCGGCGGGGAACACGGCGATCGCGGCGCCGTCGTCGTCGACGAAGCGCAGCCCGACCTCGCCGGTGCCGGCGGCGAGCACGGCGTCCTCGATGCCCATCCGGCGGCAGACCTCGCGGCCGACGCCGCGGATGTCGATGTTCTGGCCCTCCTCGCGCAGCTGCGGCGCGCGCTCCAGGACGGTGGTCCGCCATCCGCGGGCGTTGAGCTGGTGGGCCAGGGCGGGCCCGGCGATGCTGGCTCCGGAGATGACGGCGTGCGGGCTCATGCCGCTCATCCTGCCGCCCGCGGCGGTGCGCGGCCCGCCGGTTTCCGATTCGTCCGGAGACCGGCGGGCCGGGAAGCGGTGCTCAGCCCGGGAACACCTGGGCGAGGTCGTCGTCGGCGGGCTGCTCGGCGCCCGGGGACAGCGGGCGGTCGACGACCTTGGCCTTGCGGGAGTTGTCGAAGTGGAGCCGGAAGACGTCCGGGCGGGAGTAGTGCCCGACCGGGTCCGCAGCGTTCTTCGCGGCGAGGATCGCCGAGTAGTCGATGTCGGCGAACAGCAGGCCCTCGACGGTCGGCGCCAGCGGCTCGGCGAGCTCGCGGCCGTCCGGGCCGAAGATCCGCGCGTGCCCGCCGCCGACGGCGAGGAACTGCTTCTTCTGCTCGGTGTCGGCGACCAGCGCCTGCCCGGCCTCGCCGACGATCGCGCACGGCGACAGCACGAATGTCTGGCCCTCGACGGCGTACTGCCGCGCGGCGCCGGTGTTGACCTCCGGGCCGAGCGCGTAGACCGCGCCCTCGAAGATCGAGAAGCTCGGCCAGGCGGCGACGTGCAGCTGCTCGCCCTGGGAGAACATCGCGTACTTGGCCAGCGGCTGCAGGTGCTCCCAGCAGTTCAGGGCGCCGAAGCGGCCGAACTCGGTGTCGATGACCTGGATGTCGGAGCCGTCGCCCTCGCCGAACAGCGTCCGCTCGACGTGGGTGGGCTTGAGCTTGCGCCGCACGGTGCGGGTGACGCCGTCGGCGCCGATGAAGGCCTGGGCGATGTAGAGCGAGCCGTGGTCGCGCTCGCTGAACCCGAGGGAGATCGCGATTCCCAGCTCGCGGGCGGCCTTCTCGATCCGGCCCCAGAGCGGGCTGCCGACCTCGAGCGAGTTCTGCGCGTAGGGCAGCGTGAACTGGGACTGCCAGGCGACCGAGTCGAGCCAGAGGAACCACGGGTAGCCCGGGATCCAGACCTCCGGGAACGCGATGATGTCCGCGCCGCCCTCGGCCGCCTCGCGTGCCAGGGCGATCGTCTTCTCGACGCCTGCCTCGACGTCGTTCCAGGCCGGCTCCGCCTGCACCACCGCTGCACGGAACTGCGTCGTGTAGTCGCTCACCGTTGCCTCCTCCGAACCGGACCGGGGCCGGGCGCCCCGGGAGTGCGGTCGAAACTAGGAGCGGAGTTCGCGGTGCGGCCCGGCGATTCCTGCACCGCAGCCGGAGATCCGTGCAGGATGCGCCCGTCGATCCGGCGCTTTCTGCACGTGCAACACGATCCGCGGCCGCGGAAACACAAGGGAAACGGCGCACCGCTGGTGGGGGACGGGGCCGGTTCGTAGACTGGACCGCGATGACCCCGGTCACAGTGCGGTCGGTGTCGGAGTGGGCGGACGCGTGCAGCGCGGCGTTCGTGCCCCTCGCGGTGGAGGCGACGGCGCCCCGCTTCGCCGCGAAACTCGACCAGACCGAACTCGCAGCAGGCGTCTCGGTGACGCGCGTGGCCAGCGACGGATCGGTCGTCTCCCGGGGCTCCGGCACGATCACCCGCGAGCCGCGCGAGGACCTGCTGCTGTCGCTGCACCGGGTCGGCCGCGGCCGGGTCGAGCAGCACGGACGGGCCGCCGACCTGCGGGCCGGTCAGGCCGCCGCCTACGACGCGTCGGTGCCCTACTCGCTGCGCTTCCCCGGCCGGATGGCCGAGCTGGTGCTGCAGGTGCCGCGCCGCGTGCTGGGCCGCAACGGGCACGCCTTCGACGACCTCACCGCGCGCGTGCTGCCGGACTCACCGAGCCTCACCGCCCTGACCCACCTGATGACGACGCTCGGCGCCGACGGCGACCGCCCGCGCGACCCGGCGGAGAACGACCTGCTGGCCGACGCGGCGGTCACCCTGCTGCGCGGAGCGCTGCTGCCGGTCGGCCGCCCGGCCACCTCCCGGATCGACACCCGAGCCCTCGACGCGGCCATGCGCGCCTACGTCGACCACCACCTCGCCGACCCGGATCTGACCGTGGACAAGCTGGCCGCCGAGCACCACGTGTCGGTCCGGCTGGTGCACAAGATCTTCGCCGACACCGGGGAGTCGCCCGCGGCCTACGTGCGGCGCAAGCGGCTCGGGCACGCCCGCGCGCTGCTGCGGGACGGCGCCACCGTGACCGCGGTGGCGCGGCAGGCGGGGTTCTCCGATCCGGACACCTTCACCCGGGCGTTCAAGCGGGAGTACGGGCTGCCGCCGTCGGCGTTGCGTTCCTAGACCCCTCTGCAGTTCAGCGGCGGATCCCGAGCAACGCCGAGGCGAGCGCGTCCGCCGCGTACGGGACCGACAGTGAGCTGAGCAGGTAGGTCGCGCGGGTGGCGGCCGGGTCCAGCCGGGTGACGCGTCCCTGGCGCACGGCGGGGAGCCGGGCGAAGGTGGGCGTGGCGAGGAGCTGCGCGGTCGTCGTGCCGAAGTCCTGCACGACGACGGCGTCCACATCGGAGAACCGGCTGAGCTCTTCGTCGGAGATCTGCCGGGTCCCGGGTGCCGCGCCCGGGTCGACGGGCGTCAGGCCCAGCGCGCGGAGCAGGACGCCGCCGCCTGCCTGGCCGTCGTCGACGCTGTCCACCCGGATGCCGCCGCCGTAGTGCCCGAGAACCGCGACGCGGGTGCCCGCCATCGCCGCGAGCCGATCACGCGCTGCCGCCAGTCCGGTCTCGGCGCCATCGATCGCCGCGGTCGCCTGTGCCTCGCGTCCGGTGGCCCGCCCGACGACCGCGGTGCCGCGCCGCCAGTCGCCGTCACGCAGCTCGACGGTGACGGTGGGTGCGATCGCCTGGAGCGGCCGGAGCTTGTCCCCGATCAGCCCCGCCGCGGCGACGATGAGGTCGGGTCGCTGGGCGGCGATCTTCTCGAGGCCGACCTCGGCGACCGAGCCCTCCAGGCGTACCGATCGGCTCGCCCCCTGCGCCCACGGCGTCAGGTCCGGCACCAGCCAGGGGGAGTGGCCGAAGGCGACGGGGACGACGCCGACGGCGAGCACCGCGTCGAGGTCGTCGTAGTCGAGCGCGCTGACCACCCGAGTCGGCGCGGCCGGTATGTCGGTGACCCCCGAGGCGTTCTGCACCGAGCGCGGGAAGCCCGGAGTGGTCCGCTCGGCGGACCGCCCGCCCGCCGGAGCACATCCGGTGAGTACCCCTGCGGCCGCGGCACCGGCGAGCAGGGAACGGCGGGAGACCGAATCCTGGAGTGACTGAACGGCAGTCAGCATGGGGCGAGCACACCACCCCGGTCGCGGAGGGCGCAAGGGCCGACCCGGCGCAGGCACTGTCCTACGCCACTCCGTGGCGGTGTCGATCTACGCCACTCCGTGGCGGTGTCGATCTACGTCACTCCGTGGCGGCGCCGGTACGCCCGCTGACGGCACGCGGCGGAGCAGTACGAGGCCCGGCGGCCGGTGCTGCGCGCCGTCAGGGCGGTGCCGCACTGCAGACAGCCGCGACGGCGCTCGTCGTGACGAAACCCTGCAGATCCGTCACGGGCGGCACCGGCTGGCGCGGCTGCGGCCGACCGTGCCGCGACGAGCGGATCCCGTTCCGGGAACCGGCCACGCGGGGTGTCCCGGGCGAGCAGGTCGTCGAGGAACGGGCAGTCGGCGGCGGGGTCGTCGTCGACGCACTGCAGCAGATGGCGCAGGTGCTCCCGGGCGGTGTCGAGCCGGGCGATCTCGGCGTCCAGCCGGCGGAGCTCGCCGCGGACCTCGCCCTGCCAGGCGGCATGCGTCGTCCCCGCGGACACGACCGCGGCGGTACGGGTGAGCGTCATGTCGCCGCTGATGCGACACAGATGCGCCAGGCCGATCCGGCGCAGCTCGCGGCGGTCGTAGCGCCGCCGCCCGCCGGTGCGCGGGGCGGCCGGGAGCACACCGTGGCGTTCCCACCAGCGCAGCGTGGACGGGGCGAGACCGAACAGTGCGGCGGCGGCACCGATCGCAACGGTGTGGTCGTCGGTTGACATCACGTCGTCTCCAACCGGGATGGTGAGCCGACTCTAGGAGAGGAGCCGTCGTGGCGGAGGAGAACGCCGGGCAACTGGACGTCGGGCTGCTGGAACTGGCCGACGCGTATGCGGCGCCGTTCCTGCTCCGCGCCGCCCTGCGGCTCGGGCTGGCCGAGCGGATCGGTGAGCGGACCGTGACCGCCGAGAGCCTCGCCGACGAGGCCGGCTGGCACGCCCCCACGGTGCTGCGGACCCTGCGCGCGCTCGCCGCCCTGGACGTACTGGCCGAAGGGGAGCCCGGCAGGTTCCGGCTGACCGCACGCGGTCACCGGCTACGCCCGAACGTCCCGGACTCGATGTACGCGTTCCTCGCCGTCTCGCTGGACGACCCCATGTGGAACGCCTGGCCGGCCCTGGACCACTCCGTCCGGACCGGGCAGTCGGCGTTCGAGCACGTCCACGGCAGCGACTACATGACCGCGGTCGGCTGGACGGACGGGTCGGTGACCCGTGAGCAGGTCGACCGGCTGATGATCGACGAGACCGCGAGCGTCACGCCGTACGTGCTCGCGGCGGTCGACCTGGCCCGCTTCTCGACGGTGGTCGACATCGGCGGTGGGAGCGGCCCGCTGATCGCGGCCGTCCTCGCCGTCCACTCCGGAATGCGCGGTGTCCTCCTCGACCGTGCCGACGGCGCGGCGCACGCCCCCGATGTGCTGGCCCGGGCAGGCGTCGAGAACCGGTGCGAGATCAGGATCGGGGACTTCCTCGACTCCGTGCCACCCGCCGACCTCTACGTCTGCAAGTCCGTGCTGTTCAACTACGCCGCCGACGCCGCGGTCGCGCGCCTGCTCGCCAACGTCCGCGAGGCGATCGCCGCGGACGGCAGGCTGCTGCTGGTCGAGCAGATGCTGCCCACCACGGTGGACGGCTCGGTGCCTGCCCGGCTCTACCTCGACGACATCAACTCGGTCGTGAGTCTCGGCGGCCGGTGGCGCACCGAGCCCGAGTACCGCTCCCTGCTCACCGCAGCCGGCTTCTCGATGGTGGTGCACCCGCTGCCGCTGCTCGGTTACTCGGTCATCGAGGCCGCACCGGCCGGCTGAGGAGCGGACGCGGCGTCCGGCAGGCCCACCGCCCGGCGGAACAGCGTCCGCGTCGCGGTGTGCATCCGCTCCGTGGCGATGTCGTCGGAGCGGTGCCACAGCCGGTCGAACATCCGGTGCAGCGCGCTGCACAGCAGCGTCGCGGTCAGCTCGACGTCGTCGACGGTGAACAGCCCGGTGGATCGGCCGTGCTCGATCACGTCGGCGAGGCTGTCGGTGAGGTCGCGGCGGTCGTCCTCGGAGTCCGGATGCGGCGTCGCCAGCACCGGGTGGTGGAACAGCACGTCGTGCAGGGCGACGTCGTCGGGGTAGTGGGTGAACGCGGCGTCGAGCCACGCGTCGAGCCGGGCCGCGGGATCGTCGCCCGCAGCCTCGGCGACGGTGTCGGCACGCTCGACCATGCGGGTCTCGAAATCCTGCTGCAGCCCGGCGAGCAGGTGCTCCTTGGACTCGAAGTGCAGGTAGAAGCTGCCCTTCGCGATGCCCGCGGCGCGGGTGATCTGGTCGAGCGTCGCCGCGGCGACACCCTTCTCCAGGAACACCTCGAGTCCGGCGTCGAGCAGCTCCCGGCGCCGCTGCGGTGCGGGCTTGGTGCGGGGTGCGCGGCCGGTGGTGGTGGCGTCGCCTCGGGTCACCCGGTCACGATAACCGCTCTTGAAATGACTGACCGACAGTCAGTACCGTGCGGCGCATGGAGACGGTGAGCGGCGGGCGCAATCCCGTACTGGCGTTGTCGGAGGGGGTGCGGGGCTGGATCGCGGCGGTGACCGTCGTCCGGCTCGCGGTCCTGGCCTGCTATCTCGCGCAGGGGTTCCTGCTCGCGGGGCTGCTGGCCGGAGTGGTGCACGGCAGCGAGGTCGGCGCCCTGGCCGGGCCGGTGCTCGGGCTCGCCGGAGTCGTCGTGCTGCGCGCGGTGCTGTTGTGGCTGGCCGACGTGCTCGCGGCGCGCACGGGTGCGGCGACGACGCTGCGGGTGCGCAGGCGCGCGTTCGACCGGCTGGCGCAGCTCGGCCCGGTGCACCTGACCGGAGCCCGCACCGGAGCGTTGCGGGAGTCGCTGGTCGAGGGCGCCGAGGCATTGGAGGGCTACCTCGGTGGTTACCTGCCCTCGCTGATCGCCGCCCTCGCGGCACCGGTCGCGGTCGTCGCCCTGCTCGCCCCGCGCGACGGGGTGCTGGCCCTGCTCGTCGCGGTCGTCACCGTGCTCACCCTTGTGCTGCCGCCGCTGTGGACCCGCCCGCTCAAGAAGCGTGGCTCCGAGCGGATGGACGCCTATCTCGGGCTGGGCGCGGAGTTCCTGGACACGCTGCAGGGCATCGTCACGCTGAAGAGCGTCGACGCCGCCCGGCGCCGCCGGAACGAGCTGGCCGATACCTCCGACCGGCTCGTCCGCCGGTGGAACCGCGAGATGGCGATCGCGCTCGTTCCCGGCGGGATCTACGCGGCCGGGATCGTCGGCGGCGTCGTGCTCGTCGGTCTGGTGGCGGCCTTCCGGGTCGCCGGGGGCGTGCTGCCGGTCGGGACCGCGTTCGTGGCGCTGTTCCTGACCCGGGAGGCGCTGCGCCCGATCGGCGTCCTGGCCGGCGCGTTCCACACCAGCTACGCCGCCACCGACGCCGCCCGCCGCATCCAGGACCTCCTCGACACCACGCCGCCGACCCGTCCCACCACCGGGTACGGCGCGCTCCCCACCGCCGACGGCGCGCTGCCGGTCGCCCTCGACGACGTCACCTTCGGCTACGACCCGCAGCGGCCGGTGCTGCGCGAGGTGTCCCTGCAGGTCCCGGCCGGTGAGACGTGTGCACTGGTCGGGCCGTCCGGTGCCGGGAAGAGCACGGTCGCGTCGCTGCTGCTGCGCTTCGCCGACCCGCAGGCCGGTGCGGTGCGGATCGGCGGGACCGACCTGGCGTCGGTGCCGCGCGGGGCCGTCCCGACCGCGCTGGTCGCGCAGGACACCTACCTGTTCGGCGACACCGTGCGGGCCAACCTGCGTCTCGCCCGGCCGGACGCCTCCGACGCGGAGCTGGAGCGGGCCGCCCGTGCCGCCGCCGTCCACGACGACCTCGTCGCCCTGCCCGAGGGCTACGACACCGTGCTCGGCGAACGCGGCGCCGGGCTCTCCGGCGGGCAACGCCAACGACTCTCGCTGGCCCGCGCACTGCTCGCCGACGCACCGGTGCTGGTCCTCGACGAGGCCACCGCCTCGGTCGACGCGGTCACCGAGGCCGCGATCGTCCACGCACTCGACGCCGACCGGGGCAACCGCACCGTCGTGGTCATCGCGCACCGGCTGTCCACCGTGCGGCGGGCGGACCGGATCGCCGTGCTCGACGACGGTGCCGTCGTCGAGACCGGCACGCACGACGAGCTGGTCGCCGCCGGCGGCCGCTACGCCGCACTGATCGCCGCACAGGACGGGAACCGGGACGAGGAGGTGGCGGCGCGATGACGACGACCGCCGAACGTGTGGAGGCTCCGCGACCGCCCGAGGCGGAGCGCGGGGGAGGCGGCGACGGTCTGCTCGCCGTGCTGCGCCGGCTGCGGTCGGGGCGTGCGGCGCTGGTCGTCGCGGTCGTCGGCGGTGTCGCCGAGGCGGTGGGCGCGGTCGTCTCCGCAGGCACCGTCGGCTGGACGGTCGGCGCCGCGGCGTCCGGAGCACCGTCGTCGGCGCTGGTCACGGGCGCGGTGTGGGCGGTCGTCGCGGTCGTCGTCGCGGCGGTGGGGACCTGGGCGCTCGGCCAGTTCGGGCACGCCTTCGCCTTCCGGGCCCAGGCCGACCTGCGGCTGCAGCTGTTCGACGCCCTGGAACGCAGCGCGCCCGGCAGCCTGCAGGGGCGCCGCAGCGGCGACCTCGCGACCACCGTGCTGAACGACGTCGACGCCCTGGAGGGCTTCTTCGCCCACCTCGGTGTCGGCGCGCTCGTGGCCGGGGCCACCGGATTGGCGTCTGCGGTCGCGCTGACCGTGATCAGCCCGTGGGTCGCGCTGATCGCCGTCGTCGGGATGCTGCTCGCCGGGCTCGTCCCCGAGCTGCTCGCCCGCCGCGGCGCCCGCCGCTCCGACGCGCTGTCCACAGCGGTCGGTGAGGTCAACGCCGACGTCGTCGACGGGGTGCAGGGCATGCGCGAGCTCGTCGTCCACGGCGCCACCGACGCCTGGTGGGGAAGGATCGCGCGCGGCAGCGACACGGTGCGCCGGCTGCGGCTGGCGCACGCCCGCGCCGTCGGGACGCAGAGCGGGGTGACCGACGCGCTGTCCGCGGGCACCGCGGTCGCCGTGCTGGTCGTGGCCCTCGGCCTCGCCGGTGCGGGCACGATCACGCTGCCCGCCGCGGCGGTCGCGGTCACCGTGGTCATGGCGGCGATGGGCCCGGTGACCGCCGCGGTGGGGATGGCGTCGATGCTCGCGCCGCTGCGCGCGAGTGCGCGCCGGGTGCTGGAGCTGCTCGACCAGCCCGAGGCCGTCCCGGACACCGCCACCGAGCCGGTGCCGGTCGCTCGCCCCACCGTCCGGTTCGACGACGTCTGGTTCGGCTACCGGCCCGGGCGCCCGGTACTGCAGGGGCTCGACCTGGAGATCCCCGCGGGCGTCACCGTCGCGGTCGCCGGGCGCTCCGGCGCGGGCAAGTCGACGGCCGCGCACCTGCTGCTGCGGCTGCACGACCCCGACGCGGGGCGGATCACGATCGACGGTCAGGACCTGCGGGACATGCCGTTGAGCCAGCTGCGCCGGTTGGTCGGGCTCGTGCCGCAGGACGTGCAGCTCTTCGCCGGGACCGTCGCCGACAACCTGCGGCTGGCCGCCCCGGACGCGTCCGACCTGGACCTGGAGATCGCCGCCCGCGACGCGGGCGCGCACGCGTTCGTCAGTGCGCTGCCGCAGGGCTACGACACCCCGGTCGGCGAACGCGGGGCGCTGCTCTCCGGCGGGCAGCGGCAACGGCTGACCATCGCGCGGGCACTGCTCACCGGAGCGCCGATCCTGGTGCTCGACGAGTCGTCGTCGAACCTGGACTCGGAGAACGAGCAGCGGATCCTGCACGCGCTGCGGGAGGCGCGACCGGACGCGACGACGCTGGTCATCGCGCACCGGCTCTCGACCCTGCGCTCCGCCGATCTCGTGGCGGTGCTGGAGCAGGGGCGGGTGGCCGAGTTCGGGCCGCCCGCGGTGCTGGCCGGTCGTGACGGCGCCTACGCCCGGCTCGTCGCCCACCAGCACCGCGACGACGCCGGAGGCTGACACCCGCGTGGGGCGGCACCGGTGCCGCCCCACGCGGGTCGTGCACGTCGCTCAGTCGGCCAGCTTGGCGATCGCCTGCGCCCAGAGGAAGTACTTGTTCGTCCCCAGGTCGCGCACCGTCTTGATGTTGAACGCCTCCTTGAGGTGCTCGGCGTCGCTGTCCGAGACACCCTGCAGGGAGGCGACCGGCGCGTCGGCCAGCTCGGCGATGTCCTTGTCCTCGTAAGCCTTGTCGACCTTGCTCGCGATGTCGCCCACGATGATCCTCTCGTCGGTCGCGGCCGGGTGGCCGCGGGGGAACGCGTACGTGGCCCACCCTGGTCAGTCACCGGCGACGGAGCGTGATCCGGCGCGGGACCGATCGGTGAACGGTTGCGCAACGCAAGGGAGCGGGCGAGCGGCCTGTCCAGGGCTCGCCGTCCGTGGCCCGCCGGCGGCACAATCGCCGCACGGCGCACGCGACCCGGCGTTCCGGCCTGCGGAGGACATCCTGAGCTACGACGACGGCATCGCCACCGACGGCCTGCAGCAGGTCGTCGACAACCTGGCCCAGCGGCTCGGCCGCTCGGTCGCCGTCGACGACCCGCAGGGCCGGATGGTCACCGTCAGCAGGCACTTCGGCGACGAGGACCCGCTGCGGGTCTACGCGGTGCTGCAGCGCGAGTCCGACGAGCGGGTCATGGCGCACTTCCGTGCCCACCGGATCTACGACTGGACCGAGCCGGGCCGGGTCCCGGCGGCCCCGGAGATCGACTTCAAGGCCCGGGTCTGCTGCCCGGTCCGGGCCCGCGGGCTCCTGTTCGGACATCTGTTCCTGATCGACCAGGACGTCGACGGCTGGGAGGTCGACGCCGCCGCGGCGGCCGCCACCGAGGTCGGCGGGCTGATGTACCGGCGGGTGATCCTGCACGAGCGGGCGCAGGCCCGCGCCGAGGAACTGGCCCGTGACCTGATCGCCGGCACCGCCCGCACCCGGGAGGCCGCGGCGCTCGCGGCCGTCGAGGAACGGCAGGTCGTGGCGGCCGAACCGGTCGTGGCCCTCGTCGTCGCCCCGGACGGGGAGCCCGGGCCGGAGAGCGAGGCCGCGTTGCGGACCGCGGCCGAGCACGCTGTCCGCGACCACGCGCCCGGCCGGATCCTGGCCACGGTGGACGGTCGCCGCGCGACGCTGCTGCTGTTCGGTGGCGCCGCGACCACCGGTACCGCCCGCGGGACCGCGACCCGGATGCTCGCCGGTCTCGACCGGTCGACCCGCGCCGTGACCGGGATCGGGGCGTCCGCGACCGGCGCCGACGCCGCGTACCGCTCCCACGACGGGGCCCGCCTCGCCGCGCACGCCGCGGCGTTGCTGCCGGACCTCGGCGACGTCGTCGCCGAGGCCGAGCTGGGCGTGCTCGGCGTCCTGCTCCGGCTGCCGCGGGCCGCGCGCACCGCCGAGCGGCTGCCCGACGGGCTGCGCCGGCTGCTGGCCCAGGACAACGGCGACGTCCTGGTGGGCACGCTGGAGACCTATCTGGACTGCTGCGGCGACGCGACCCGCACCGCGACGACGCTGCGTGTGCACCGCTCGACGCTCTACTACCGGCTCGGCCGGATCGAGGCGCTCGGCGAGGTGTCCCTGCACGACGGCGCCGACCGGCTCGCGCTGCACCTCGGCGTCAAGCTGCACCGGGTGCTGGAGGCCTACCGGTCGCGGCCGGACCTGCTGACCGACCCCTGACATCCGCAGCGGAACCGCCGCATCCGCCCAGTTCACAGCGCTGGTTCCGACACTGTGTCGGAACGCCGGGGCGTCGATTCGTGACGCTGTCGGAAGTGCCGCCGTGCCCGGTCACGTCATCGTTCCTCCCCGCACCGCAAGGACGCGGGGCCTGCGGCTCGGCCGCGGCACGACGACCACGTGGGGAGCGCCCATGCCACGGAACGTGCTCGAAGACGCACCACTGTCCGGCTTCCACAAGCGCCTGGCGCTGTTCTCCTCCGGCGGCCCCTTCCTCGACGGCTACGTCCTGTCGATCATCGGGGTCGCGCTGGTGCAGGCGTCCCCGGCGCTGGGGCTCTCGGCGTCGGAGGAGGGCCTCGTCGGTGCCGCCGCACTCGTCGGGATCTTCCTCGGCGCGTTCGCGGGTGGCTGGCTGACCGACCGCTTCGGCAGGCACCTGCTGTTCACCATCGACCTGGTCGCGATCATCGCGTTCTCGGTGGCGCAGTTCTTCGTCACCGACGCCGTCTGGCTGATCGTGCTGCGGCTGCTCGTCGGGATGGCGGTCGGTGCCGACTACCCGATCGCGACGTCGCTGCTGGCCGAGTTCTCACCGCGCCGCCACCGAGGCCCGCTGCTCGGTGCGTTCGTCACCATGTGGTTCGTCGGCGCCGCGGCCGCCTACCTGGTCGGGGAGCTCCTGCTGGCCTACGACGACGGCTGGCGCTGGATGCTGGCCAGCGCCGCGCTGCCCGGGCTGCTGATCGTCGTCTGCCGGATCGGTACCCCGGAGTCCCCACGCTGGCTGCTGAGCAAGGGCCGCGTCGACGAGGCCGCCGCCGTCATGCGGAAGGTGTTCGGACCCGACGCCGGCGTCGAGGACATCGAGCCCGACCCCGAGGGCACCGTCGGCCTGCGCCGCCTGGTCCGCTCCGGCTACGCCGGGCGCCTGGTGTTCGTCACGCTGTTCTGGACCTGCTCGGTCGTCCCGCTGTTCGCGATCTACGCGTTCGGCCCCAAGATCCTCGGTGCGCTGAACCTGAGCGACGGCGCCGACACCGTCGGCTCCGCGGTCATCACGGTGATGTTCCTGGTCGGCTGCGCGGTGTCGTTGCTGCTGGTCAACCGGATGGGACGGCGCTCGCTGCTGCTGCACAGCTTCCTCTGGGCGGGCCTGGCGATGCTCGGGCTGGGCCTGTTCCCGGAGGCCCCGGTCGGCGTCGTCATGGGACTCTTCGTCGCCTACGCGGTGTTCATCGGCGGCTCGCAGATCCTGCAGTGGATCTATCCGAACGAGCTGTTCCCGACCGAGATCCGGGGCTCGGCGGTCGGGCTGTGCTCCTCGCTGTCGCGGATCGGCGCGGCCGTGGGCACCTACCTGGTCCCGCTCTCGCTCTCCGGGCTCGGCATCGGAACCACGATGGTGATCGGCGCCGCGGTCACCCTCGGAGGGCTCGCCGTCTCCTGGTTCATGGCCCCCGAGACCGCACACCTCGGACTCTCCGAAGCCGCCGCCCTCGACACCCCCTCCGCCGCCCCGGCCGCCACGCCGGTCCGGCGCTGACCGTGCTGCCCCGGACTGCTGACCTCGACGAGGAGAACCTGATGAGAGACGTCATCATCGTGGGCGGCGGGCTCGCCGGGCTGTCCGCCGCGTGGCGGCTGCGGCACACCGACGCGCTGCTGCTGGAGGCCGACGACCGCGTCGGCGGCCGCGTCCACTCCGAACGGCGCGGCGCGCACTGGCTCAACTGGGGCGGCCACGTCTACGCCGGCGGCGACTCCGCGACGTCGTGGCTGCTGGACAGCACCGGCGTCGACTCCGCCGAGGTCCCCGGCTCGCTGTCCGGGCTGTCGATGAACGGCAGGCTCCTGACCCGCGGCCGGGTGGAGACCTACCCGCTGCGCGTCCCGATGTCCTGGAACGACCGGCTGCACATGGCCCGCGCGGGGATCAAGGTCCGCGCCGCGGTCGCCCGCTACGCGAAGGTGCTGAAGCGCCGCCCCGGCGAGGACGACGCCGGCCGCCAGCAGCGGATCTACGACTTCATGAACGACCGCTCGTTCGCCGACTTCGTGGGAGAGCTGCCGCCGGACGCGAAGGCGCTGTTCGAGCCGACGGTGACCCGGTCGTCGGCGAACCTCGACCAGATCGCCGCCGGAGCCGGGATCGGCTACTTCAGCCTCGTGTGGAACATCGGCGGCGGGCTCAACCGCAACATCCTCGGCGGGCCGTCCACGCTCACCGAGTCGATCGCCGCCGCACTCGGTGATCGGGTGCAGCTCGGCGCGGCGGTGCACGAGGTCGTGCAGCGCGACGGCTCGGTCGTGGTCCGCTACCACCAGGACGGGCGCGACCACGAGGTGCAGGCCCGCGCCGTGGTGCTGGCGACCCAGGCCCATGTCACGCACCGGATCGCCGTCGACCTCGACCGGGACCTGCGGGAGGCCCTGTCGCGCATCGAGTACGGCCCGTTCGTCAGCGCCGCGTTCCTCACCGGCGAGACCACGCCGCGGCGCTGGGACGACTCGTACGCGATCGCCACACCGAAGCGGTCGTTCAGCGTCGTGCTGAACATGTCCAACGTGGTCCACGGCTACGGCTCCGAGCGGATCCCGGGCAGCAGCCTGATGACGTTCTCACCGGCGAACCAGGCCCGTGCCCTGCTCGACCTCGACGACGACGACATCCTGCGCCGCTACACCGAAGACCTGTCCGCCGTCCTGCCCGGCTTCGCCGGGACGCTCACCGAGGCGCACGTGCGGCGCTGGCCGCAGGGATCGCCGTACAGCTTCCCGGGGCGCGGCCTGTTGCAGCCCGCGCTCACCCGCCGCCGGGGCGGGCGCGTGTTCCTCGCCGGCGACTACCTCGGGACGCTCTACACCGAGACCGCCGTGCGCACCGGGCTGACCGCCGCGCAGAACGTGCGGTCGGTGCTGGCCGACACCGCCGCTTCTGCCCCCACCTCGCCCGACGCGCTGACCAGCGCGTTCTGACTCCCGATCACCGGAAGGGAAGGCACCACCGTGTCCGAGCTCAGCGGAATCCTCACCGCCCTGGTCACCCCGTTCGACTCCGACGGCGGGATCGACGAACCCACCCTGCGCGCCGTGGTCGACCGCAGTGTCGACGGCGGGGTCGGCGGCGTCGTCGCCTGCGGGTCGACCGGCGAGTTCGCCGCGATGACGGCGGACGAGCGGCACCGCGTCGTCGAGATCGTCGTCGAGCAGACCGCCGGGCGGGTCCCGGTCGTCGCGCAGACCGGGGGGCTGAGCGCCCGTGAGGCGATCGCGCACTCCCGGCACGCGCAGGACGCCGGTGCGTCGGTGCTCATGCTGGTCACGCCGTTCTACGAGCCGCTCACCATGGACGAGACCCTGCGCTACCTGCGCACGGTCGCGGGCGCCGTCGACATCCCGGTGATGCTCTACAACCTGCCGCCGGCGACCGGGGTGAACCTCGACCCGGACACCGTCGGGCGGCTGGCCCGCGAGGTCGGTCCCATCCGCTACGTCAAGGACACCAGCGGGGACATGGCCCAGCTCGGGCAGCTCATCCGGTATCACGGCGACGTCGTCTCGACCATCGTCGGCTGGGACAGTCTCGCCCTCGCGGCGCTGGCCGACGGCGCCGCCGGGGCCATGTGCGGCAGCGGCAACGTCATCCCGGGCGAGCTCGTCTCGGTGCAGCGGGCGATCGCCGCCGGTGACCTGGACCGGGCCCGCACCGAGTGGGAGCGGATCTACCCGCTGCTCGACACGCTGCTGTCGGTCGGCTTCATCCCGGGGGTCAAGGTGGCGACGACGGCCCGAGGGCTGCCGGTCGGGCTGCCGCGCGAGCCGCTGGCCCCGCTCGACGCGGCCGCCACCGCGCGGATCGAGGAGCTGGTGGCGGCGCTGCCGGAGCCGGTGGTCGCAGGCTGATCCCTCCGCTCGGTATCAGTGATCACCGGTTGCGGAGCGGATCGCACGCTCAGCGCACGCCGAGCTCCACAACCGGTGATCACTCACGGTCCTCAGGCCCGGGAGGCGCGGGTGTCGTAGAGGTGCCGCGCCCAGACGTAGCTCACAACGGTGATCACCACGCACCACCCGGTGGCGAGCAGCACGCTGGTGACCGGCGCCGGGCCGCCGTCGAGCAGGCCGCGCAGCGCGTCGATGACCGGGGTGAACGGCTGGTACTCGGCGAACCAGCGCAGCCCCCACGGCATCGAGTCGGTCGGCACGAACCCGCTCCCGACGAACGGCAGCAGCACCAGGAACATCGGGGTGTTGCTCGCCGACTCGACGGTCCGGGCGAGCAGCCCGAGCGCGACGGTGAACCAGGTCAGCGCCAGAGTGAGCAGAGCAAGGACTCCCAGCACACCGAGCCATCCGCCGGGACCGGCGCCCGGGCGGAAACCCAGCGCCAGCGACACCGCGAACACGACGACGAGCGCCACCGCCGTCTGCACGAACGCCCCGACGACGTGCCCGGTCAGCACGCTGACCCGGGCGATCGCCATCGTCCGGAAGCGGGCCACGATCCCGGTCGTCATGTCGGTGGCGACGCCGATCGCGGTCGCCAGCGCGACGCTCGCGACGGTCATCAGCAGCACCGCCGGGGTGATGTAGGCGAGGTACTGGGCGCGGCCGCCGCCCGGGCCGGCGAGCCCGGCGCCCATCGTCGCGCCGAAGACGTAGACGAACAGCAGCAGGAGCACGATCGGCTGGCCGATCAGCATGATCGTCAGCGACGGGTAGCGGCGCATGTGCAGGATGCGGCGGCGCACCATCGTCAGCGAGTCCGCGACGGGGCGGGGCGCGTCGAGCGTGGCGGTGTCGAGCGTGGCAGTCATGAGAGGACCGGCTTCCTGTCATCGTCGGAGGACCCGGCGCCGTGCCCGGTGAGGGCGAGGAACACGTCGTCGAGGTCGGGGGTGTGAGTGGTGAGCCCGGCCGGGTCGACCCCGGCCGCGTCGAGCCGGTCGAGCACCGAGCGCAGGGCGGCGACGCCGTCCGCGGGCAGCTGCAGCGTCAGCGCGTCCGGGTCGGCGACGGCGCCGGGCAGGGTCCGGCGGGCCAGCGCCAGCGCGGACTCGTCGGGCAGGTTGAGGCGGACGTGCCCGCCCGGGACCAGCGTCTTCAGGTGCGCCGGGCTGCCCTGGGCGACGATCCGGCCGCCGTCGAGAACGGCGACGTCGTCGGCGAGCTGGTCGGCCTCCTCCAGGTACTGGGTGGTGAGGAAGACCGTCACCCCGGCGGCGACGAGGTCGCGCACGCACGCCCACAGGTCGCGGCGGCTGCGCGGGTCGAGACCGGTCGTCGGCTCGTCGAGGAAGATCACCTGCGGCGAGCCGACCAGGGTCATGGCGAGGTCGAGGCGCCGCCGCATGCCGCCGGAGCAGGAGCTCGCGGGCTTCGCCGCGATGCCGGTGAGGTCGAAGCGTTCGAGCAGCTCGCGGGCCCGCTCCCGGGCCTCGGCGCGTGGCAGGTGGTGCAGGTCTGCCATCAGCCGCAGGTTCTCCTCGCCGGTGAGCAGCCCATCGACGGCGGAGAACTGGCCGGTCACGCCGATGGCGGCGCGCACGGCGTCGGGTTCGGTGGCCAGGTCGTGGCCGGCGACGCGGACGCGTCCCGCGTCGGGCCGGAGGAGCGTCGACAGGATCGTGACGACGGTGGTCTTGCCGGCGCCGTTCGGCCCGAGCAGGGCGAACACGGTGCCGGTCGGGACGTGCAGGTCGACGCCGCGCAGGACGTCGTGCGTGCCGTAGGACTTGTGCAGGCCGGTGACGGCGATGGCGTACTCGGGCATGGCGGGTTCGGGCATGACGGGCTCCTGTTTCCGGGCAGGACGGGGCGGCCGGCGGACCCTCGTGGTCCGGCGGCTCTCGAGCAGGGGAGGGGCCGGGGTCAGGCCCGGCGGATCACGATGTCGCCCTCGCGGGACCGGGCGGTGACGGCGACCTTCTCGGTGAAGCCGGTCGGGTCCTCACGGGCCGTGAGCTCGTTGTCGATCCGGGCTCCGGTGTCCAGGTCCAGCCAGGCTGCGGTGGTGGCGGCGATCCCGGCCTCCAGACGGCCGTGTGTGCTGCTCAGCGACACCTCGCCGCGGGTGAGCCGGCCGATCCGGACGCCCCCGTAGGAGGTGCGGGCGCGGACGTCCGCATCGGCGGCGTCGATCTCGATGTCACCGTGCGTGCCGGTGAGGTCGGCGGGGCCGGCGAGCTCGTCGGCGCGGACGAGACCGTGCTTGCTGCGCAGGGTGGCGGTTCCGCCGATCCGGCCGGCACGGACGCCGCCGTGGTCGGCGGTCAGGGTGGCGTCGCCGTCGACGGTGCCGGTGACGGCGATCCGGCCGTAGCCGGCGACGATCCTGGCCTCGGCCGCCTCGCCGATGCGGACGTCGCCGTAGCGGGCGTCGATGTCGCAGGCGCCGAGCGGGCCCTCGGTGGTGACGTCGCCGTAGCCGGTGCGGACGGTGAGCGACGACCCGGCAGGCAGGTCGACCACGACCTCCAGCGACCGGCCGGGTGTCCTCGGCGAGAGCTTCTGCAGCAGGCCGAGCGGCCGGCCGGTGACCCGGAGCTCGTCGCCGGTGAGGTCGACGCGGACGGCGTCGGCCTGCTCGCGGTCGGCGGAGTCGGCACGGACGTCGACGACGGTGTCCGGCCGGTCGGCAGCGACCACGCGCACCGTGCCGATCGGCAGGTCGACGGTCGCGCTGACCGGTCCCGGGGTGTCGAAAGCGGACATGGGGTATCGCCTCCTCGGCGCGAGTGGCGCCGTGAGCTCTGGGCGTTCTGCGGAGTGTCTGCGGTTCGTGCAGTCGCGGGGTGGGTCAGCCGAACCAGCCGACCCGCCGGTTGCCCGGCGGAGCGGACGACGACGGCTGGTCCAGCGCGGCCTGGGCCACCCGGGTCAGCCAGGTGTTGACACTGAGGCCGTCGCGCCCGGCGGCGTCCTCGATGCGGGTCTTGAGGCTCTCCGGGGGCCGGAAGTTGATTCGGGCGACCGGGCCGCCCTCGGACTCCGGCGGTGGCGCCACGGTGGCGCCGCTCGGTGTCGCGTCCGGCGCGGTCGACCCGGTGGGTGCGGGCGCGACCACGAACTCGGGATCGGATCCGCTCAGGCGCAGATGAACCGAGCCGGGGGCGAGGTCGAGGGTGATCTCGTCCGCCGCCGTGGCCAGGGCCTCGAGCAGCACCAGGCGCACGGTGGACTCCAGGGGCGCCACCAGGCGTTCGGCGATGTCGCGGACCTCGTCGCTCGCCACGTCACTGACCGCGGCGAACTGCGCCCGGAGTCGATCCACGTATCCGTCCAACTGCATGACGCCATAGTGGCGCATGATGGCGCCATGCGCAAGGTGTCCGGCGCGGCGTGACATCAGGACGGCGGCGGGACGGGTGCCGCGGGGTCGGAGCCGATCATGAGGTGATCCACGGTTCCCGGAGTCCGATCCGGAGTCCCGTGCCGACCCTTGACAGTCACGTCGCCGTCAATACGCTCACAACTCCCGGAGGCTTTGAGCAATCGGCTCTGGGACTGACGGTCACCGCCGACCCGAGGATGCAGAGCATGAGCGATCAGCGGAGCGCCGCCGAATCCGGCGACCCCTGTCCGAGCCTGCCTTCCGGGCCCGAGTCGCCGTCGGCCGGGCGCTGACCCGACGGTTTCGCCACGGCGACGATCCTCGTACGGATCGTTCTGCCCGGCCCCCGCCCAGTTCCGCTGAGAAAGCCACTCGACGGGTAGGTTTCCAATGACTTCGTCTCTCCTGCAGGCTCGCGTACTGACCGACGAACTCGTGCGAAACGGGCTGCGACATGCGGTCGTGTGCGCCGGGTGGCGGAACGCCCCCTTGAGCGTCGCGCTCCTGGAGGCTGAGCGGGAGAATCGGCTGGAACTGCATGTCCGGCTCGACGAACGGTCGGCCGGGTATCTGGCGATGGGGCTGGCGGCCACCGGGGACGGGCTGACGGCGCTGGCGTGCACATCGGGTACCGCCGTCGCGAACATCTATCCGGCAGTCCTGGAATCCTGTTATTCCGATATCGGGTTCCTCGTCATGACGGCGGACCGGCCACCGGAACTCCAGAACACCGGAAGCAGTCAGACGATCCGGCAATCGGGACTCTTTCAGGGCTCGGCGTCGAGCATGGATGTCCCGGTCGCCGAGAACCGGCCGGGGCAGAACTCGTTGTGGCGCAGCATGGTGTGCCGCGCGGTCGCCCAGGTCGATTCACCGCGCATGGTGCACATGAACGTTCCGCTCAGGGAGCCGCTGCTCGCGGACCGCGAGAAGGACGTCCCGCCCGACTACCGGGGGCGCCCGTCGGGGGAGCCCTGGACCTCGGTCGTGCAGTGGCCCGCCAGGCAGGACGGCGGGCAGGAGTTCCGAGCCGCCCTTCCGAAGCGGACGATCGTCGTGCTGGGGGACGGCCCGGAGCCGCGGATCCGCGCTGCTGCGCGGTACGCGGCGGAGGCCGGATGGCCGGTGGTGGCCGAGCCCGCGGCCGCGCCGATCGCGCTGCGCGAGCACGCGGCGGTGCTCACGGCGGGCGCGTTGCTGTGGGGCAGCGGCGAGCTCCCGACCGGAACCACCGTGGACGCCGGTCACCTCGCCCCGGACGCGATCCTGGCGGTCGGCCGCAACACGCTGACCCCGACGACCCCACCGTCGCTCGACGGCACACCGGTGCACCGCGTCGGCGACCCCGACGGGTGGACGGACCCGGAGCACTCGGCCGTGACGGTCACGGGCCGGCTCCCCGAGGCGCCGCCGAGGGTGGTGGCGGACTCCGAGGCCGACTGGGACTGGTCGGGTGCGTGGCTGTCCCTGGACGCCGACGTCCGGGCGGTGGCCGACCGGTACGTGGACTCCGATGAGTGGCCGACCGGCATGCAGGTCGCACGGGACATGGTGGCCGAGCTCCCCGCCGACTCGATCCTGTTCCTGGGGGCCTCGAACTCCGTCCGCGACACCTACTTCGGGGCGACGCCGCGCAGCGACCTGTACGTCCACTCGAACCGGGGCGTCGCCGGCATCGACGGGAACACCTCGACGGCCGCCGGTCTCGCGCTCGCCAACTCGAGAGACGGCATCGGGCGGCCCTGTTACGCGTTGATGGGGGATCTGACCTTCCTGTACGACGTCAACGGTCTGCTGGTCGGGCCGCACGAGCGCCGGCCGGACCTGACCGTGGTCGTGCTGAACGACGGCGGCGGTGGGAACTTCTCCCTGCTGCCGGACGCGGACGAGTCCGACGCCTCCTTCGAGCGGCTGTTCGGTACGCCGCAGTCGGTCGACCTGGAACAGATCTGTCTCGGGCACGCCGCCGAGTACACGCGGGCCACCGATCGCCGGCACCTCGTCGAGCTCGTGAAGAGCCCGCCGGCCGGCCTCCACGTCATCGAGGTCGTGCTGGAGCGCGATCGGATCCGGGACGCCCACGCGCAGCTGCGGGAAGTCCTGACCGAGGCCGTGCGCGCTCGTACCGACGCCGGCTCGCCTCGCGGCGACGGCATGCCCGAAGGCGATGAGACGTGAGTGTGCTGCCGCAGTGGCTGGCCGGCATCGACGGGCCCACCTACTCCTCGTCCGTCGGGGTGGTCGCGCCGGCGGATTTCGCGCTGAGCGGGGAGCTGGTGCGCTGGCTCCCGGAGGAGATCTCGTGTCATCTGGCCCGGCTGCCGTACTACTCGGATGACGTCGGGCTCGAGTCGGCGACGTTCGTGAGCGACACCAGCCGGATCGAGGCCGCGGCGCGGTCGTTGCACGACTTCGTCCCGGCGGTCACGGCCTACCTGTGCACCCTCGGCAGCTTCTTCGAGGGTCCGGCTCACGAGCGCACGGTGCAGAACGCGATGGCGACCTCCGGCTCGGATCACCTGGTGACCACGGCGGATGCGATAGCGGAAGCCGCCGACGCCGTGCGCGCGGAGCGGCTCGCCGTGGTCGCGCCCTACACCGAAGAGGTCACCGACCGCTTCGTGGCCTATCTCGAGGCCCGGGGGAAGAGCGTCGTCTCGGCCTGCAGCTTCGGGCTGACGCGCCGCATCTGGGCGGTCCAGTACCGGGAGACCGCGGAGAGGATCATCTCCGCCGATCACGCACAGGCCGACGCGATCGTCGTCGCCTGCACGAACCTGTCGACGATCGACGTGCTCCCGTTGCTCGAGGGTGCGATCGGCAAGCCCGTCATCGCGGCGAACCAGGCGACGATGTGGGCCTGTATGCGAACGATGGGGCTGCGCATCGTGCCGGGCACCGTTCTCGGTGACCTGGACCCCGTCGAGAGCGTGTGACCGACGGTTCGTCGAGGCGGAACTGATCGACGGCGATCGCCGTCCCGATCGAGATCGAGCAGGCCGGCGGCCCGTCGTGGCGTGGGCTCGGCATCGCGGGGACGGCGGACACTGCCACCGGGAGGCCTCTAGTGCACCTTGCCGTTGCTTTAGTGCGCTGCTAGCGTCGACTAAAGCAATGGATCGTTGCGCTCAGCGGTCGCAGACCGCCAGACGGAGGAGTGGACATGCGGATCCTGGTCAGCGGAGCGGGTATCGCCGGGCTCGCCGCCGGCATCGACCTGGCACGTGCCGGGCACGACGTCGAGGTCGTCGAGCGGGCGGCTCACCTGCGCACCAACGGCTCCCCGATCGACGTGCGGGGTGCGGCCCTCGGCGTGGCCCGGGACATGGGCATTCTCGACGCGGTGCACGCGCACGAGATCACGATGACCGAGCGGACGAGGTTCGTCGACGCCTCCGGCGCGGCCGTGGCGCCGCTGGTGGGGTCGGAGATCGACGAGTCCTCCGATGACGTCGAGATCCCCCGCGAGGACCTCACGAACATCCTGCGGCAGGCCCTGCCCGAACAGGTGGAGCTGCGCTTCGAGGAGTCGATCACCGCCCTGGACGACGACGGCGACCGCGTCGCGGTCACGTTCGCCTCCGGCCGCGCGGCGGTCTACGACCTCGTCGTCGGCGCCGACGGGGCGCACTCCACGGTGCGCCGCCTGGTCTTCGGCCCGGAGCAGCAGTTCACCGAGCACCTCGGGGTGTACGTCGCGATCGGTGACGCCCCCGACCAGGCGACCCCCGGTGAGCGCACCACCGAGATCCTCAACGTGCCGGGGCTGATGGCCGGCGTCGCCCACTACCACGACCGCACGCTGGGCATGTTCGAGTTCCGCTCCGGCCCGATCGACTACGACCACCACGACCTGGACGCCCAGAAGCGCATCCTGGCCGAGGTGTTCGACGGCGTCGAGGACTGGAAGATCCCCGCGCTGCTGCGCACCGCCCGGGCCGACCCCGACCTGTACTTCGACGCGATCGCGCAGATCCACATGCCGGTCTGGCACCGCGGCCGCGTCGTGCTGATCGGCGACGCCGCGCACTGCGCCACCCCGATGGCCGGTCGCGGTGCCTCACTGGCCCTGCTCGGCGCCTGGTACCTCACCGAGGAGCTCGGCAGGCACGACGACCTCACCACGGCGTTCGAGGCCTACGAGCGGCGCCAGCGTCCGCACGCGGCGGCGGCGCAGGAGTTCGCACTCGGTGGCGCCGACCTCATGGTGCCCGCGACCTGGGCGGACATCGAGGCCCGCAACGCCCGGCTGCGTGCGGCGCAGCCGCTGTAGGGTGCCGTCCGTGGCCGACGACGGACCGACCCGGGAACCGTCCCGCCGACCCGGCGGGCGCACCGCCCGGGTGCGGCAGCGGATCCTGGAGGCCGCGGCCGAGCTGATCGCCCGCGACGGGTTCGCCGGCCTGCGCTACGACGAGGTCGCCGATCTCGCCGGGGTCAACAAGACCAGCGTCTATCGCAACTGGCCCGACCGCACCGCGCTCGTCGCCGACGCGCTGGTCGCCTTCAGCGCCGACGCGGCGCCGCTGCACGACTCCGGCGACATCGACGCCGACCTCGCCGACTTCCTCGAGGCCGTCGCCGCCTCGCTGGGCAGCCCGCAGGGGCGTGCCCTGCTCGCCGTCGTCGGATCGGCCCGGGACAACCCGGCGCTGCAGGCCGTCGTCGACGACGTGCTCGCCCGCCGTCAGGAGACACTGCACGCGCGGGTGGAGGCGGCCGTCGCGAGCGGGGAGCTGCCGGTGGTGGACCCGCACTTCCTCGGCGAGATGCTGAGCGGTCCGGTGCACCTGCTGGTCAGCCGGGGCGGACGCGAGTTCACCCGGGCCGACGCCGAACGGGTCACTGCGATCGTGCTCGCCGGGGTGCGGGCCACGGCAGGCGCCAGGCAGTAGGGCTTCTCGCATCGTGAAACTCTGAAGTCGTTGGCTCGCCTGGCCGATGAAGCACCCTCGCCGGGCGGGGAAGTGGCCGCTTGAGCCGGCCCGGCCGGTGATGCGGCAGGTTCTCGTCCGGATGCCTCCGGCGGAGGGCTGTGCTCGCTCTCCCCGCCGGCGGTCGTCCGCGGGGAGTGGCCGATGATGCACCCGGAGCCTTGCGTGCTCGGATAGTACGTGCTCGGATGGTATCTGGAGGTGGTCGACATGGACCAGAATCTGTTCAACGACATCTGCCGACAGCAGCTGGAGCTGTCCGGGGTGCACGAGGGTGAGACCGTGGCGGTGCTGACCCGCGGTGCCGAGCGCGCCGAGTACGCCGATGCCTTCCTGTGGGCGGCCCAGCAGCTGGGCGCGGCGACGTTCCACCTGCGCCTGCCGTCGCCGGCCGACGCGTCGGGGGCGTGGGCGGTCGGCGACTCCGGGCTCGGGTCGATCCCGCTGGCGGTGGAGGCGCTCAAGTCGGTCGACATGCTGGTCGACTGCACGTTCCTGCTGTTCAGCCCCGAGCAGTTCGCGATCCAGGACGCGGGTACTCGCATCCTGACCGCGGTCGAGCCCCCGGAGCTGCTGGCCCGGCTGATGCCCACCCGCGAGCTGCGCGAGCGGGTCGAGATCGGTGCCGAGCTGCTCGCGAAGGCCTCCACGATGCGGATCACCAGCCCCGCCGGCACGGATGTGACCTACCGCCTCGGGGTGTATCCGACGTTGTCGGAGTACGGCTACACCGATACCCCCGGGCGCTGGGACCACTGGCCGGCGGCGTTCGTGTTCACCGGCGGGGCCGACGACGGTGTGGACGGGCAGATCGTGCTCTCCGCGGGCGACGTGCTGTTGCCGTTCAACACCTACGTCCGGTCCCCGGTGACCCTGACGATCGAGCAGGGCTTCATCCGGGACATCCGCGGCACCGACGGACGGTCGAGCCTGGATGCCGACCTGCTGTCCTCCTACATCCGCAGCTTCGACGACCCGCGCGGCTACGGCATGTCGCACGTCGGCTGGGGGCTCGACGAGCGCGCGCACTGGCACGGCCTGACGCAGTTCCCCGGCGGGATGGGCATGGAGCTGCGTAGCTTCTACGGCAACGTGATGTTCTCGATCGGCCCGAACAACGAGCTCGGCGGTCCGAACGACACGCCGTGTCACTTTGACATCCCGATGCGGGGCAACTCCCTGTTCCTCGACGACGAGCTGATCGTCGACAAGGGCGAGCTGACCGTGCCGGAGATGCGTCCGGCGTCGTCGCGGTGAGCGCCGGCGGTGACCATCACATCGGGATGGTCGTACCGAGTTCGAACCTGACGATGGAGACCGAGCTGCCCCGCATGCTCGCCGCCCGCGAGCGGGAGCTTCCGGAGGACCGGTTCGTGTTCCATGCGGCCCGTGCCCGGATGCAGCATGTGACCCCGGAGCAGCTGCAGGCCATGAACGCGCAGGCCACGAGGGCTGCGAGCGAGCTCGCCGACGCTCGTCCGGACGTCGTTGCGACGGCGTGCCTGGTGGCGATCATGGCGCAGGGGCCGGGCTTCCACTGCACCGCAGAGGACGACATCACCCGGGCGCTGCGCGAGGGCGGTGCACAGGCCCCGGTGGTGTCCTCGGCCGGAGCGCTGTTGTCGGGGATCGCGGCACTGGGCGCCCGGCGGGTCGCGATCGTGACCCCGTACATGAAGCCACTCACGGCGGCCGTCGTCGCGTACCTGACCGATGCCGGGATCGAGGTCGTCGACGCGCTGTCGCTCGAGGTTCCCGACAATCTGGCCGTGGCCCGTCTCGACCCGGCTGATCTGCGGGAGCACCACCGCAGGCTCGACCTGTCGGGAGCGGACGCACTGGTGCTGTCGGCGTGTGTGCAGATGCCGTCGCTGCCTGCGATCGAAGCGGTGCAGGACGACGTCGGTATGCCGGTGCTGTCCGCGGCCACCGCGACCACCTTCCGCATCCTGTCCGAGCTGGGGCTCGCGACGCGGGTGCCGGGAGCGGGACACCTGCTCAGCGGTGCGGTCACCGATCCGGGGCCGGTCACCCGGATGCCGGTTCACGCGGCCTGAAACCGACGACGGTGGGGCCGGTCGACGACCGGCCCCACCGTCGTCGTGCGGTCAGCTCAGCAGCGTGGTCAGTGCCTGCCTGGCCACGCCCAGACCGATGGCGGGCTGGTCCCAGAAGACCATGTGTCCCGCGTCGGGTACATCGACGATCTGCGCGTCGGGACGGGCTCGTGCTGCCTCCGCCGCGTCCGCAGCGGTGACGACGGGGCTGTCCCCGCCGCGGAGCAGGACGGTCGGGGAGGGTACGCCGGGCCACGTCGCGAAGAAGTCCTCGGACTCGAAGCCGGCGTGGGTGGCGACGATCGCGGTGCGCGAGCAGGACCCCAGCCACCGGGCCCGCAGGGACTGCTCGCGGCGCGGCCACAGCGGCCAGGACGCGGCGACCTCATCGGCGTCGGTGCCGCGCCGAGCCTGGTCGAGTTGACCGAGGAACGCCGCGAGCGGAGTCGGGTAGGGGCCGCGTCCGGGGCCGCTCATGGGCGGATCGACCAGCACCGTGCCGCGAAGAGGATGAGTCCCGCGGGCAGCGGCGACGGCGGCGATTCTCGCCCCCATGGAGTGTCCGAACAGGATCGGGCGGTCGAGGTCGAGGCCTGCTGTCACGGCGTCGACGTCGTCGGCGTAGGCGCCGAGGTCGTAGCCGCGCAGCGGGCCGGCGGCGTCCGTCGGGGCGTTGTCGGACAGCCCGCGCCCGCGCACGTCGAGGACGAGCGGCCGTACGAGGTCGGTGAGCCGGCGGGCGAGGAAGTCCATGGTGATCGCGGGGCTGGTGATGCCGGGCAGGATCAGCACGGGTACGGCATCGGCGGGGCCGTAGTCGAGCAGGTGCAGGTGCCCGGAGGGGGTCCGTACCCAGCGGCTGGTGACTCCGCGAGCGGACAGCTCGGCCAGGTCGGCGAGTGCGGGCTGGGTCAGCAGCCGGGCGGTCGCGTGCTCCACCTCGACGGTCGGGACGGTGCTGGTCACGGGCGGTCTCCTCACAGGGCGGGTTGCCGGACGGCGTGGGTCGCGAGGTAGCCGAGCGCGTCGTGGAGGTCGATCACGTCGGCGTACTTGGCCTGCAGGTCGAACAAGGCGGCGTCGTGCGGCCCCGCGGCGCGGTCGCCGCAGGCTTCGCGTACGACGAGCGTGTCGAGACCGCCGGTGACCGCGTCGACGGCGGTGGCGCGTACGCATCCCGAGGTGGTGGCGCCGCAGACCACGGCGGTGTCGACGTGCAGACCGGAGAGCAGGGCGCCGAGCCCGGTGCCGTGGAACGCCGAGGCTCCCTTCTTCACGATCAGGTGGTCGCCGAGCACCCGGTCGATTCTGGGATCGAGCGCGACGGCCTCGCTGTCCTCGCGCAGGGCGCGCATACCGGTCGCCTTGCGGAGCCACGCGACGGCGTCACCGTCGGCCTCGGCCGGCGTGTAGCTGATCGCGGTGAACACGACCGGCACGTCTGCGCGGTGCGCGGCGTCCACCAGGGCCGCCGCGGCGGCCACCGGGGCGGACAGATCGGAGCCGGAGGCGAATGTGGGTTCGGTGAACCCGCGGGTCAGGTCGACGACGATGAGCGCAGGGCGCGGTCCGCGAGGGACCGTTGCGCCGAATCCCGCGCGGTCGTAGGTGGCGTCGGTGTCGGCGCCGTGCAGGCTCTCAGCGGTCACGCCGCAACTCCTTGATCAGCTTGTCCTGGGTGCGGACCCGGCCGAGCAACCAGCCCTGGAAGAACGCCACGGCGAGCGCGCCGGCGGCCGCGGCGTAGCGTCCGGCGCCGGCAGGCAGCAGCATCGCCAGTCCGTCGAGCGACTCGCCGCCGGATCCTCCGTTCCGTGCGCCCGCGGTCGGGACCGCCTCCGCTGCTCCACCTGCCGTGGCGTGCTCCGCGGTACCGGGTCGGTTCTGGTCGGGCGGTGCCTGGAGCTGCGCGGCGAGGTTGCGGGCGAACTGGTCGAGGAGCTTGTTCGACACCGTGGTGATGGCGCCCTTGCCGAACTGGGCGATCTTGCCGCGGACCACCAGGTCGGTGTGCAGATCGAGGGTCGACCCCGCGGATGCGGGGGCCACGGTGAGAGTGACGTCGGCTTCGGCGTCGCCGTTGCCGTGGCTGTCGGCTCCCCGGGCGGACAGGCGCAGCCGTCGCTCGTCGGCGGCGACCTCGGTGAACCGGATCTTCCCCGCGTAGGCGGCGCTGATCGGTCCGACCTTGAACTTCACGCGGCCCAGGTAGGTGTCGTCCTCCTGGCCGTCGAGTATCGCGCCGGGCAGGCAGCTCGCCACACGTTCGACGTCGTTGATCAGAGCGAACACCGCGTCGGGGTCGGCGGGGATGTCGAGGTGATTGTCGAGGATCACGATCGGGTCTCCTTCGAGGCTGAGGTCCGGCGCCGGGTCGCGACGTCGGCGACGGCGTCGACGACGGTCTGGTAGCCGGTGCAGCGGCACAGGTTGGCCGAGAGCGCGTCGCGGACCGCGTCGCGGTCGGCGTCCGGCTCGTCGGCGAGGAAGCCCTCGGCGAGCATGAGGAACCCCGGGGTGCAGAACCCGCACTGCAGTCCGTGGTGGCTGCTGAAGGCCTGCTGGAGGTCGCTGAGCTCGCCGTCGTGGCCGAGGGACTCCACCGTCGTCACCCGGGAGCCCTCGGCCTGGACGGCGAACATGAGGCAGGCCCGGACCGGGGCGCCGTCGACGAGGACGGTGCACGCCCCGCAGACCCCGTGCTCGCAGCCGACATGGGTCCCGGTCAGCTCCAGATCGTGGCGTAGCGCGTCGGACAGTGTCCGGCGTGGTTCGACGAGGATCTCGTGCTCGGTGTCGTTGACGGTCAGGACGACCAGTTGTCGTTCGCTCACCGGGCGCCTTCCTGTTCCGGAGTTCGCGTGGCGGCCTCGTCGAGGGCGGCCAGCAGGGTCTGTGGGTGGACGGGGGTGTCGTCGATCGCGACACCGGTGTGGCGCAGTGCGTCGTTGAGCGCACCCAGTACCGCGGCCGGTGCGCCGATCGTGCCGCCCTCGCCGGCTCCCTTGGCCCCGTTCTCGGTGAACGCGCACGGGGTCTCCAGGTGGGTGACGGAGATGTCCGGGATCTCGGCGGCGGTCGGGACGAGGTAGTCGATGAAGCTGGCAGCCGACGGTTCGCCGTTCCCGGCGTAGGTCACCTGCTCGTAGAGCGCGCCGGCGATGCCCTGGGCGATACCGCCGCGGCACTGGCCGTCGACGACCTTCGGATGGATGACCACACCGCAGTCCTCGACGCAGGCGTAGCGCAGGAACCGGACCTGCCCGGTTCCGGGGTCGATCTCGACGACCACCGCGTGGGTGGCGTTGGAGAACGTCCCGTCGCCGGGGACGTCGAAGCTCGCGGTCGCCGACAGGGTCGGTTCGACGTCCTTGGGCAGCAGGTGGGCCCGCAGATAGGCGACGTCGGCGATGTCGTCGAAGGAGATCCGCCGGGTCGGATCGTCGAGCTGGGTCACCCCGCCGTCGCCGTCGAGGGCGACGTTGTCCGGGCGGGTCTCCAGCAGGTGCGCTGCGATCCGGCAGAGGAGCTCCCCGAGCCGGCCGGCCGCGAGGGAGACGGCCGACCCGCCGATGGTCACCGACCGGGAGGCGAAGGTGCCCCAGCCGTAGGCGATGCGTTCGGTGTCGCCCTGGCGCAGCTTGACCTTGGCGATGTCGACGCCGAGGCGGTCGGCGACGATCTGGGCGAGGGTGGTCTCGTGGGACTGGCCGTGGTTCATCGTGCCGCTGGTGACCACGACGGCGCCGGTGGTGTCCATGCGGATCTCGGAGATGTCGAACCCGGGCACCACCTGCATCTTCCGTTTGGCGAAGGCCTCCGAGCCGTAGCCGGTGCGTTCGGAGAAGCAGCTGTACCCGATGCCGATGTGGCGGCCCTCCGCGGCGGCACGGTCGCGCAGCGCGTACCAGCCCTCGTCGCGCAGCGTGGTCTCGGCCAGGTCGAGTGACTCGCGGTAGGTGCCGGGGTCGTAGGTGACGCCGTTGACGCCGGTGTACGGGAACTCTGTGATCACGTTGCGGCGGCGGATCTCGACCGGGCTCAGATCGAGCGCGCGGGCGGCGCGGTCCATGACGAGTTCGACGGCCTGGACGTACTGGGGGCGGCTGACACCGCGGTAGGGGGCGGTGGGCGCCTTGTTGGTGGTGATCGCGCGGCCGCGGACCCGGTAGGCGGGCACCTGGTAGACGCTGGGCATCTCCGCCGAGGCCATCAGGGGCTCGATGCCGACGGTGAACGGGTAGCAGGAGTAGGCCCCCATGTCGCATACGACGTCGACGTCGAGGGCCGTGATGTGGCCGGTCGCGTCGAACGCCGCGCGGGTGCGGTAGCGCTGCTCGCGGGCGAGGAACCCCGCGGTCAGCGCCTCCCGCCGGTCCTCGATCCATTTCACCGGTCGGTCCAGCCGATGCGCAGCGGCCGCCACGGCGATCTCCTCACGGCCGACGACACACTTCTGGCCGAAGCCGCCGCCCATGTCGGGCACCGTGACGCGCACGGCCCGCTCCGGGAGCCGCAGGCAGCGGGCGAGGACGGTGCGGACCTGGTGGGGGACCTGGCTGCAGGTCTGGACCAGGAGCTGGTCGTCGCGGGCGTCCCAGGAGGCGACGACTCCGCGTGTTTCGAGCGGGAGCGCGTTCTGCCGCGCGCTGCGCGAGGTGACCTCGACGACCGTGCCCGACCGGGCGGCGGCGTCGAAGGTGTCGTCGACGCCGGGTGTGTCGAACATCGACACGTCGAGCAGCACGTTGGGGGGCAGGGGACCGCCGGTCGCCTCGTCGTGCAGGGCGGGTGCGTCGTCGGCCAGGGCGCCGTCCTCGTCGACGACGGCGGGCAGCGCGTCGTAGTCGACGACGGCGGCCTCGATGCCGTCCTCCACCACGTAGGGGTCGCGGGCGACGACGAGCGCGACCGGTTCGCCGACGAAACGGACCTTGCCGCGGGCCAGCACCGGCATCGTGGTCGGAGTGAACTCCTCGGGTGGCCGGTCGAGCAGCGCCACGATGTCGCCGAGCGCGAGATCGTCGGCGTCGTAGGCGGCGACCACCCCCGGGATCTCGCGGGTGGCGCTCAGGTCGACTCCGGTGAGCTCGGCGTGGGCGACCGTGGCCCGGACGAATCCGGCGTGCAGCATCCCGGACAGGTGGATGTCGTCGACGAACCGGCCGCGGCCGGACAGGAGGCGAGGGTCCTCCCGCCGCGGCACCGACGCACCGACCCAGTGGCCACGCGCCGAGTCGAAACTCGCCGCCCGCGCCGGTTCGGTGTCGACGGGGTCGGACTCGTGGTCGGCGCCGGGTGTGGGGATCGTCATCGGTTCTCTCCCTGCTGCCAGGCATCGGTCAGTGCCGCGGTGACCAGGGTGCGGGTCAGGCGGCGGCGGTATCCGGCCGTGGCGGCGGCGTCGTCGGGCGGGTCGATCGCCTCCGCGGCGGCGGCGCCGGCCTCGGCGAACAGGTCCGGCCCGGGGATCCCGCCGGCGAGGACGGCCTCGGCGTCGGCGATCCGGACCGGGGTGGGCGCGACCCCGCCGAGGACGATCCGGCCGCCGGCCAGGCGCGGTCCGGAGCCGTTGGATCGGGCGTCGTCGATCTCGAGTGACGCTGCGGCGTCGACGATGGCGAAGTCGCCGTGGCGGCGGGCGAACTCGGTGAGGGCTGCGCGCGGCGAGGGCCGGGTGAAGCGCACCGCGGTGACGACCTCGTCGGGTTCGACCGCGGTGGCGTAGAACCCGAAGAACATCTCCGCGGCCGGGATCTCCCGGGTCCGTGTCCCGCCGGCGGGAGCAGGCCCTTCGGCGACGATCACGGCATCGAGCAGCAGGGCCAGCAGGCACCACTCGGCTGTGGCATCGCCGTGGACGATGCTGCCCGCGACGGTTCCCCGCGAGCGGATCGGCAGGTGCCCCACCCAGCGCATCGCCCGGGAGAGGACGTCGAAACCGGGGCCGAGCGCGGCGGCGCCGGTCTCCACCTGCCGATGGGTGAGCAGTGCGCCCAGGGTGAGCGAGCCGTCCTCGTCGTGGTCGATCGCGGTGAGCGCCCGTTCACGGCGCAGCGGTGCGAGGTCGACCAGGGCGCCCGGGCGGGCGAGCCGGAACGCCATCATCGGCATCAGGCTCTGTCCGCCGGCGATGACCTTCGGGTCGTCGCCCGCCGCGTCGAGCTCACCGAGCAACCCGATCGCGTCGGGCACGTCGTGGGCGCGGTGGTAGCGGAACGCGCTGGGCTTCACCTTCGACAGCCTCCTGCAAGTCGGGTCAGGACGACGCGATGGTCGTGGGTGGAGTCGACTGATCCGACTGATCCGACGGTGCCGCGTTGGAGCCGGGCGTGATGTGGTCGAGCTCCTGACCAGCGGTCTCCGGCGCGCATCGCCACATGAACACCACCGCGGCGACGACCAGGACGCCCAGAAGGGTGAACGTCAGCGGCAGGCCGAGGACCGGCCAGAGGACGCTGCCGAACAGCAGCGGTGCGAATCCGGTGATCGCCCGGCTGGACGACGACGCCCACCCGAAGCCCGATGCCCGCAGCTCGGTGGGGTAGAGCTCGGAGACGTAGGCGTACATCACCGGGATGACGATCAGGGCGAAGGCACCGAACGCGGCCATGGCCACGATCGCTGCGCTGACGGCGCCCGCGCCGAGCAACACGGCGAAGGCGACCAGCGTGGCGGCCGCGAGTGGCCCGGCGGCGCCGATCACCCGCTTGCGTCCCAGCCGCTCCACGACCAGCACCGCGATCAGCACACCGACGATGCCCAGCCCGTTCATGAGGGTCGTCGTGGCGAACGCGGCCACCTCGCCGAGGCCCTCGGCACGCAGGATCGAGGGCATCCAGCTCAGGGCCGCGTAGTAGACCAGCATCACCGAGATGAACAACGACCAGGCCACGGCGGTGACCTTCGGGTTGAACGCCCAGATCCGGCGTAGCTGATCGGCCGCCGCCGCCAGCGCTCCGCCGCGCTTGTCCTCGACGACCGGGTCGGGGATCGAGTAGGGCTCGGGTGTTGCCCCGGTGCGGGCGACGAGGTCGTCGATGACCTGGCGTGCCTCGGTGTCCCGGCCCTTGCGGGTCAGGTACAGCGGGGACTCGGGCACGTCGCGGCGGGCCCAGAACAACAGCAGGGCCGGCAGGATCATCAGCACGAGCATCCAGCGCCAGTTCCCCTGGACCGGGACCAGCAGCGTCGCCGACACCCCGGCGAGGGTGGTGCCGATCGGCCACCAGCCGTCCATCGCGGCCAGCACGCGGCCGCGCTGCTTCTTGGGGGAGAACTCGCTGACGATGGCGTAGTCGACCGGGATGCAGCCACCCAGCCCGACGCCGGCCAGGAACCGCAGCGCGAGGAAGATCTCGATGTTGGGTGACAGGGCTCCGAGCACGGAGAACAGGGCGAAGATCAGCAGGGTGATGCTGAAGGCCTTCTTGCGGCCGATCCGGTCGGCGACCGTGCCCCAGGCGACGGCGCCCACCGCCATGCCGATCAGGTTGGCCGTGGCGACCAGCCCCTTCTGGCCGGCGGACAGCCCGAACTCGGTGCCCAGCAGCGGGGTGAGGAATCCGTTGAGGGCGACGTCCCAGGCGTCGAACATGTAGCCCAGCCCGCCGATGATGAAGATCTTGCCTTGCACCGACCATCGCCATGGCAGGTCCTGGACGATCTGATCTCCGGTGCGCATGTGGATAGCTCCTCATCCCGCGTGGTCGCGGTATCGGTGGGGCCGGGCCGGGTGGGGTCGCGTCAGCGGGCGAACTGGTAGTGGATGGACTCGGTGTCCGGGTCGCGCAGCGGGCTCCCGCGCCAGAGCCAGTCGTAGGACAGGTCGGACTCGCCGTCGAAGCGGGCGAGCTTCTCGTCCCGCGCGCGCTGCTCGGGTCCGTCGGGCAGGTGGTAGAAGTCCATGTTCTGCAGCGACGCGTCCTGCACCATGCCCGCGTGCTTGGCGCGGCGATCGACGTAGCGCAACAACGCCTCGTCGATGCCGGCCCGGGTGATCCCGCCCAGCTCCTCGGCCAGCACCGCGGCGTCCTCCATGGCCTGGGAGGCGCCCTGGGCCTGGTAGGGCAGCATCGCGTGGCAGGCGTCGCCGAGCAGCGCGACCCGGCCATCGACCCACACCGGGTCGCGGCGGCGGCGGTACATCGCCCAGACCGAGACGTCCTCGGGCTTGGCCTTGGTCAGCATCGCCGGGACGCGGTCGTCCCAGTCCGCGTACTCGGCGGCGAGGTCGTCCGGGGTCGCGGGGCCGCTCCAGTCGCGGGCGATCGTGTCCGTGCACGGCACGATCGCCACGACGTTCAGGTACTGGCCGCCGCGGATCATGTAGTGGACGAGGTGCTTGTCCGGGCCGTACCAGATGGTCGAGTGGAATCGGTCGACCAGGAACCGGGTCGCCGGGTCGGCGGCCACGAGTTCCCCCGGGATCAGGGCCCGGTAGGCCATCTCCCCGGAGAACACCAGGGTGTCGTCGAACCCGGCGAGATCGCGGACCGCGGACCGGATCCCGTCGGCACCGATGAGGACGTCGCCGGTGAACCGGCGTCCGTCGGCCGACACAGCGACCGGGCGCTCCGGATCGGTCCGGTCCAGTTCGACGACCGTCGCGGCCGTGGCGACCTCGACGACCGGGCCGGGGCCGTCCGGGTCGAGGCAGGCGTCGAGCAGGACCTGGTGCAGATCGGCGCGGTGGTAGTGCCAGTACGGGGCGCCCTGCGCGTCGATCACGCGTTGCCCGAGCGGAAGCTGGGCGATGATGCTGCCGTCCGCCCAGCGCCGCCGGACCTGGTCCTCGGGCTGGGTGCGGATCGCTTCGAGCTGGGCCCGCAGGCCGAGGCCGATCAGGATGCGGCTCGCGTTGGGTGCGGTCTGGATCCCGGCGCCGATCTCGCCCAGCTCCGGCGCTGCCTCGACGACGGTCACACGCAGACCGCGCCGGCGCATCGACAGCGCCGCGCACAAGCCACCGAGTCCGCCCCCGACCACCGTGACCTCGAACGACTGGCTGGCTGCCATTGCGCTGACCTCCTCGTGAACCTGGATCGAGGCGGGAGCATCGCGGCCCCTCGCCATACGATCCGAACACGTACTATCCGGATGCGCAATAGTCTGCGTCGATGACACCTACTCGTAACGCAGACGAGCTTCGTCGGGCTAGAGGCCGGGCAGTTCCTTGCTGTCCGCGACGGCTTCCCACCGTTGGCTGAGGTCGTTGAGCAGGCCGGCGATCTCGTCTCGTCGTCCGCCGTTCAGGCCGGCGAGCAACGCCTCGTCCAGGGCTCTGGCCCTGCGGTTGGTCTCATCCAGTGCCGCCTGCCCCTCGTCGGTCAGGGTGAGCACCTTCGCGCGGGCGTCGAACGGTGCCTCGTATCGCCGGATGAGGCCGCGGCGCTCGAGTCGTCGGCAGACGTCGGCCATCGTCGAGGTGTCCAGCGCCACCGCGGCGGCCAGCGAACTCTGGTCCGCGTCCGGGTAGGCGCGGACTGCCGTCAACACGGCGAACTGCGGGCCGGTCAGTACGGAGTCCACGTGCCGGTTCCACGCGGCCAGGTAGGCCTGGTAAAGGCGCCGGGCGCCGTAGCCCGGCGCTGCGACCAGGGCGGCGGGCGGCGCCAGCGACACCCGTCGACGCGCGGACCGGGCCTCGTGCACCTCTGCCGGCTCACCCACGGTCGACAACATAGTTCTCCCCCTGGTCGGCGTCACCCACGGTCGGCATCGCCTCTGACCGGACCTCGGCATCGGTCGGACGGCACATGTGCGTGAACAGCGCGTTCTGATATTCCGTGTCCGGACTATACGTGTTCGACAGCAGCACGACGCAGATCACCAAAGCTCCTGTCTTGCTGCTGCGGGGTGCCTGACATGGTCGCGAAGTCAGCGGGCGCTCGACGGCAACGGGTCCGGTGGCCCGCACGTGACACCACGCGGGGGTTCTCCCGAGTGAGTCAGCTGCTCTGACCTGCGTGCTCCCAGGTGGGGCGTCGAACGGACCAGCGTGGGCAAGACCGTCTGGGCGACCCTCTGAAAGCTTCATGTATTGAGGCTCGTGCCGGGCGCTGGCACTCGGGGCGCCTCGACGACGCACTATCGAGTGCCTAGGGTGGCAGATTCGAACCGGGCACCGCCTCGGATGACGTCGCCGTGGCCTGGGGTGATGCCGGGGCGAGCGAGGGGCGAGCCTCGCGGTCAGCTGTTTCCCGAGCAGCAGGTCGACGTGCGGAGCGCGGTGTCCTGGTTGTGTCGCCGCGCGGACAGTCACGGCGACATCGGTCCGCGGCGGATCGGCGTCTGGGACAGCAGAGTTGCGGGACCGGTGGTCATCCAGGCCGCGGTGCTCGACCGGTGCGTGCGATGCGTCGTGGCGAGGAGCGTACTACCCGACATTCCGCAACGAGGTGCTGCTGCAGTCACAGGAGTAGCTCCTGGGCTGGGCGCCGGTGGATTTCATCGACCGCCTCGATCCGACGCCGTTGTTGATCGTGGCCAACGGCGGACCGGGCCCCTGCCACGAGCTCGGCGAGGTCCAGGCCGCCTACGCCCGGGCGGGCGAGCCAAACAGCTCGACATCCTGCCGTGCGACGCGATGGGAGCCTGTACATCAAGCTCGGCCTGGGTGGCTCCATGCGACGCATCGTGTCCTGGTTCGACCGGTACCTGTGCCGTGAGCCGCTGCCGACAGTCACCGGCTCGCCGTGACCCGAGCAGGTGACCGCTGGCGCTGTTCATGTGTACTTGAAGCTGTACATGTGTATGGTGCGGCGTGTGCGACCGATCGAAGACCTGACCGCCCGGGCCCGGATACGCGACGCCGCGATGGCGGAGTTCGCTGAACGCGGGATCCGCAGCGCCACGATCCGCGGCATTGCTGGGCGCGCCGGGGTGTCTCCGGCGCTGGTGCAGCATCACTTCGGCACCAAGGACGGGCTAAGAGCGGCCTGTGACACCCGGGCGGTGGAGTACTTCGGTGCCGGACTCGAAGTCGCCCCCGACTCTCCCGGATTCTTCGACGCGGTCGGGGTGTCGATCCGACCGGTGACCCGATATCTGGCCCGATCCCTGGTGGATGGCTCGGCGGCGGCGGAGTCGGTGTTCGTGCGCCTGGTCGAGCTCACCGAGACACACCTCGCCGACACACCCGGGCTGACCGATCGACGCACCCGCGCGGTCGTCTGGGTCGGCATGCGCATGGGCGCACTGGTGCTGCACGAGCAGATCGGTCGCCTACTGGCCACCGAGACGACCGACCCCGCACAAGCCGGAACTCAGATGGCCCGGGCCACGCTCGACATCATCTCGCCCGGGCTGTTGCCCGACGGGGTGTTCGACGGCCTGCGCCGCGCCCTCGACGCAGACGCTCCCGTCTCCGTCTCTCGTGAACAGGGGAACCAACAGTGACAAACCAAGCGCAGAGCAGCACGGTGCGCGACCGCGCCGACGGCTCGGCGGTGATCGAGGTCGAGGACCTCGTGAAGACCTTCGGCCGGTTCCGTGCCCTGGACGGGCTGAGCCTGCGTGTCGACGGGGGTGAGGTGCACGGCTTCCTGGGCCCGAACGGGGCCGGCAAGTCGACCACGATCCGGGTACTGCTCGGACTGTTGCGGGCCACCTCGGGACGCGCCCGGCTGTTCGGCCGCGACCCGTGGACCGACGCGATGGACCTTCACCAGCGGCTCGCCTACGTTCCCGGCGACGTGACGCTCTGGCCCACCCTGACCGGCGGCGAGGTGATCGACCTGCTCGGCCGCGTGCGCGGCGGCCACGACCCCGCCCGCCGCGCGGAACTCACCGAGCGGTTCGCGCTGGACCCGACCAAGCGGTGCCGCACCTACTCCAAGGGCAACCGGCAGAAGGTCGCGCTGGTCGCCGCGTTCGCGTCGTCAGTGTCCCTGCTCGTCCTCGACGAACCCACGTCCGGTCTGGACCCGCTGATGGAAGCCGTGTTCGCCGAGGAGGTCGCCCGAGAACGCGACCGCGGCCGCACCGTGCTGTTGTCCAGCCACATCCTGTCCGAGGTCGAGACGCTGTGCCACCGGGTGAGCATCGTGCGCGCCGGCCGGGTCGTGGAGTCCGCACCGCTGGCGCAGCTACGCGCCAGCCGTCGCAGCATCGTCACCGCCGAGCTGCAGACGCCAGCCCCACGGCTGGCCGACCTTCCCGGGGTGAGCGAGCCGGAATGGGTGGGCACGACGTTCACCTGCCGGGTCGAGGCCGATCATCTCGATGGGTTGCTGCGGGCTCTCACCGACGTCGGCGTGCGCGGCCTGACCTGCCGCCCGCCGTCGCTGGAAGAGCTGTTCCTGTCCCACTACCAGACCGAATCCACCCTGATCGAGGCCTCCCGATGACCGCGGCGATCACCTCGAACGCACCGCACGCTGCGGGCTCGTCGATCGGCGTGCCGGTCGGCACCGGGGCGCTGGCCCGGCTGGCGCTGCGCCGCGACCGGCTCGTTGTCGCCGCATGGGTCGTCCTGGTCGCCCTGTTGGCCATCGCGCTGGGCTCGGCCGCGACGACCACGGTGTCGAACCCGGAGGTGGGCGCCACGCTCGTCGCCCAGACGAGCGCCAACCCGACGCTGCTCGCCCTTCGAGGCCCCCTGTTCGGCCCGACGCCGGGGGCGCTGACCGCCCAGACGTTCGGCACCAGCGGGCTGCTGATCGTCGGTGTGATCAGTCTGCTGCTGGTCGTCCGGCACACCCGCGCCGACGAGCAGGCCGGACGCGCCGAACTGCTCGGTTCGGCGTCCGTGAGCCGAGCTGCTCCGGTGGCCGCCGCCTTGCTGGTGGTCGTCGGGGCGAACGTCGTTCTGGCTGTGCTGACCGCGCTCGCGCTGCTCGCGATCGGTCTCCCGGCGGCCGGGTCGCTGGCGTTCGGGCTCGGGTTGGGCGCCGGTGGTGCGGTGTTCGCCTCGCTCGGCGCGGTCGTCGCGCAGTGGAGCGAGCGCGCCGGCACCGCCCGCGCGCTCGGGCTGGTCGCCGCCGGGGTGCTGCTGCTCGTCGCCGGGGCAGGCGATCTGAGCGGGACCGGTCTGGTGTGGTTGTCCCCGTTCGGCTGGTTGCGACACCTCCGGCCCTTCGCCGGTGAGCAGTGGTGGGTCCTTGCCCTGTTCGTCGCGGCCGCCCTCGCGCTGGCCGGTCTTGCCTCGATCCTGTCCGAGCGCCGAGATCTCGGAGCCGGGCTCGTCGCTGCCCGGCCGGGACCGGCGGGCGCGGGCGCGGACCTGCGCGGCCCGTTCGGACTCGCCTGGCGAGTCCAGCGCGGAACCCTGGTCGGCGGCGTCGTCGCCGCGCTGGTGCTCGGGATCGTGCTGGGTGCCGCGGTACTCAACAGCCGCGGACTCTTCGACACCCCGGCCTACCGCGACCTGGCCGCCTCACGCGGGACCAGTGACCCGGTGACGGCGTTCCTGTCTCTCATGACCTACGTGTTGGCCCAGGTGGGCGCGGCCGGCGCGGTCGCGGCCGCTTTGCGGGTGCGCTCCCAGGAAACCGGCGGCCTGGGCGAGCTGCTGCTCAGCGGTCCGGTCGACCGTCGACGATGGGCCGGCGGACACCTGCTCGCCGCCGCCGCGCTCGCCGCGCTCGTGCTGCTCGCGCTCGGCGTGGGCACCGGCATCGCCGGTGGCGCCGCGCAGCTCGCGGTGAGCATGGCCTACCTGCCGGCCTGTCTCCTGTTCGTCGGGCTCGGCGCCGCGCTGACCGGGTGGGCCCCGCGTCTCGCCGCTCCGGTGACCTGGGCCCTGCTCGCCGCCGCGATCCTCGCCGACTTCGTCGGCGAGTTCGGCTACCTCGACCCACACACCCTGCGTTACCTGTCCCCCTTCGCCGCGATCTCCGTTCCGCTGTCCGAGGGCACCGGACTACCTGCAGCCGTGGCGGTACTGGTCGGGCTCGGCGCCGCCCTCACCGTGATCGGACTCATCGGACTGCGTCGCCGGGACATCGACTCCAGCTGACCCCGTCCACTTCGAGCGTCATCACCACTCGCGCGTGTCGCAGGTTCGAGTCCCGCTATGCACTCGCTGTGATGTCCCAAGACATCACAATTGTGCCCCCGGCAGGATTCGAACCTGCGGCACCCGCTTTAGGAGAGCGGTGCTCTATCCCCTGAGCTACGAGGGCGTACGTGCAGGCTACCTGGGAGTCTCCGGCTGCTCGTCGTCGCCGTCGTCGTCCTGGGGCACATTTGGGGCACATGCCGCCGAGTCGAGCCGATCGGCCAGGTCGTCCATCCGGTCCGGGAACAGGTGGCCGTACAGGTCGAGAGTCATCGTCGCGGTCTTGTGCCCCAGCATCATCTGCACCACCTTCACGTCGGCACCCGACGCTATCGCGAGAGACGCAGCAGTGTGCCGCAGCTCGTGCGGATGGAACCCGGCCGGGCCGGTCCTACGCACCACCGGGTCGAGGACGTTCCGCCGGAAGTTGCGCACCCGCAGGACCCCGCCACGAGGTGCCCGGAAAAGCAGTGCCTCGGCATCACGACCCTCCACGAGTGGCACCAGCTCAGCGGCGAGGAACCGGGGGACCGGCACCACTCGGCGCTGGTGTGTCTTGGGCGTTCCCCACACGAGCCGCCCGTTCACCTCAGTCACGGAAGCGACCACGTGAATCCGCCGGCTGCCCAAGTCGACGTGGCGAAGCCGGAGCGCTGCGACCTCACCCCACCGTAGTCCGGTGTACGCGAGCAGCCGGATCAACGGGCCGTACGGGCCGCACTCCTGCGCCATCAAGGCGACGGCGGCGTGGTCGAGGTACCGGTGTGTATGCAGCTCGCCGGGCCGAGGCACGGGGACGCCGTCAGCCGGGTTCCGCACGAGCCGTCCGTCGCGCACTGCCCACCCGAGGATCTGCCGGAACACCCCGAGGATCTTCGCGACCGTGCGCGGCGCGCTGCCCTTCCGCGTCAGATCGGTGACCCAGACCTGAATTTCGGTGAAGGTGACCGCGGACAGCGGAGTGCGGCCCCAGCGTGGGAGGACGTAGTTCTGGACCACCCCGACGCTGCGGGCGTGCGTCGACTCCTTCAAGTGGCCCTGCGCCTCGGCCCAACGGCGCGCCCACTCCTCTACGAGGATCTTCCCGGCATCCGGGGCGATGTAGGAACCGGTGCGAACCTCCTGCCGGACGGTCCCCGCGAAGTCCTCGGCGTCGGCCTTGAGCCGGAACGCCTTCTTCCGCTGAATCCCCGACGGGTCCCGCCAGCGGACGATCCACCGTGAGCCCTTGCCGTAACGCGCGGTCCGTACCGGCTTGCCGTTCGGGCCCTTCCGATGCCACCGGTCGTCGATGTCAGCCATCAGGCCGCGTCCTTCCTCGGTCGGGCTGTGGGCTCGCCGTCGAGCCAGGCGTGGAACCGCTTGCGCGGGACGAGCCAGCGGCGCCCGATTCGGGTTGCGGGGATCTCGCCGTTGCGGACGGACTCGTAGGCGACGCCGCGGGCGATCCCGAGCAGCGCGGCGACCTGCTCGACGGTGTAGGTCAGGGACTCGGTGCTGGTCATGACGTCCTCCCGGTCTCGGTGGTGCGGGTGCGTCGCTGTTCGCGGTGTCGTTCGGCGATGCCGGTGGCGATGTCGCGTTCGGCGTCGTTGCGGTGGCCGATCTGGGTGACCTGCCAGTCGTTGACCACCAGCACCGAGCCCGGCTCGGCGGGGGTGTCGAGGGCGGCGAGGAGTTCCCCGAGCCGGTAGAGGCGGCGTTCGCTGCGGATGGCGCCGAAGGTGGTGGACCAGGCGCGGGATTTGGTGAGGAAGTGGCCGCGGAAGCCGAGCATGTGGGCCCAGCGGCGCAGGTTCAGGTCCTCGTAGTCCTCGCGCCCGCCCAGTTCCCAGGCGGTTTCGATGAGCCGCCGGTGGTGCGGGGTGAGGTTGAGGTGGTCGAGGTGGGTGATGTCGCGGATCGGCCGGTCGGTGGCCTCGGACTTGCCGGTGCCCTTGGTGGCGTACTTGGCGACGTACGCGGCGAGCGCGGAGTCCGAGATTTGCCCGTCGTCGTTCTCGAGCGCGGCCGCCGCCGTGGAGGTGATCGGTCGGGTGTCGACCTGCGTGCCCCACGCGAGTGCCATCGGCGCACCGTCGGGCCGGTCGACCACGACCGAGACCGAGCGGGCGGCGTCGGTGATCGCGGCGTGCAGGGTCCCGGTGGTGATCCCGCGCGGTGGCGGGTCGGTGGGGCCGTCGGGCCCGTCGAGGCGGACGACGGCGTGGAAGTGGACCAGGCCGCGCCGCTGGTACTCCGCGACCTTGGCGTAGGAGAGCCGGGCGCGGTTGGGGAAGTCGCGGACGCGGATGCCCAGCTGGTGGGCGAGGGTGCGGCGGAGCCGGATCGCGAACCGGTTCCACAGCTGCCCGGCGTGGGCCTGCCACAGGATCGCCCCGACGTAGTCGTAGCTGTCGCCGTCGAGGGCGGTGCCGACGCGGGGGTCGTCGCGGTGGTGTTTCTCGCCGCAGGGGCAGGGCACGACGAGCCCGCGGGTGGTGACGCGGCGGGTGTGCACCGGCCCGAACGACGGCGCGGTGAGTGTCGCGAAGACCCGTGGGTGTTCGGCCGCGGATTCGGGGACGCCTTTTCCGCCGGCCATGCCGGAGCGGAGCAGGTGGTAGGCGTCGGAGGCGTAGCGGTCCGAGCAGGCCGGGCACACGCTGGCGCGCCGGTTGCCGCAGGGGGCGAGGACGTCGCCGTCGCGTTCGGCCAGCACCGTGCCGGTGGTGCGGTCGTAGATCCGCGATGAGCCGGTGAGGTGGATGGGTGCGGAGCAGCCGTGCAGGGCGGTGACGGCGCGGCGCCAGTCCTGGAAGCCGGGTGAGCGCAGCAGGTGCGACAGATCGTGCTCGTGCTGGTCGTGCTGGGTGTGTGCAGCCGTCATGGCGGCATCCCTCCCGGGGATGACGAAGCAATGTGGGGGGCCGGGCCGGTTAGTCGTGCTGGTAGCGCTGGGGCTCGTGGTCGATCTCGACGACGCCGGGCTTCAAGCCGTAGTGGCGGGCGAGCATCCGGGCCCCGGCGCGGAAGGAGGAGGCGTAGCCGACGTGGTTGTCGTGGTCGTCCTCGATCCGGTAGCGGCCGGAGTCGCGGCGGATCAGCCCGCCGGTCGCGGTGCCCCGGATCAGCACGAGCGCTTTGCCGGGTTCGACGACGTCGACCGCGATGACCCCGCTGGGCTTCGGCTGCTTCTTCGGTGCGGGCGTGGGCCGCTGGGGCTGTTGCGGGATGGGGTGGAGGTGGTCCCAGCGGGTCACCATGTCCCGGGTCGCCTTCGGGACCAGCACGGCCCGTGCCGGGCCTTCTTGCCCGTTGTGGTGGGTGTGGTGGTTCCCGCCGAGACGCAGGTGCCCGGAGTCCAGCAGCTGGGCGACGGTGTCCCCGTCATGGCGGGAGACCGCCTCGGCGCAGCCGGGCCGGGCCGGATCGGACCGCAGCACCCGGCCGCTGCGTTCGATGACCAGCAGCCCGGGGTCCTGGGCGAGGGCGATGATGCGGGCGACCTCGCGTGGGTCCTGCGTCGCGGCCGGGCTGTCCTCGGCCGTCTCGATCAGGACGGGGTTGCCGAACAGGGCGTCCTGCACGGGGCGGCGGTTCATGCCGACCACCACCAGGTCGCGCGGGCCTCCCACGACCACTCACGGCCGAGCTGCCGCACGACGTAGTACTCGGTGACGCAGGCGGCGGCGATCGCGGTCCAGAACCAGCCGGAGCCGGTGCCGAACCAGACCCACACCACGCCGACGAGCAGCCCGAGCAGCAGGCTCAGCTTGAACCAGGTGCGCAGTGCCCAGAGGGTTGTCGTGCCCATCACGCGACCTCCTGCTCCCCGTCGGTGCCCTCGTCGTCGGTGCTGTCGTGCAGGTCGATGACGTCCGCGCTGGGTGGCGGGGCGCAGCGGGAGACGAGTTCGGTGATGTCGTCGTCGGAGACGAACGCGGCCCGGAAGCGGACCGGGAGGCGAGAGCCCTTGTCGATGACGAACCCGATGCCGGCATGGGCCGGGTCGCCGGGGATCTCATCGGCCAGCGCTCCCCGCTCCCGCGCGCCTTCACCCAGCACCATGTCCACGTGCGAGGCGGCGGTGACGCCGAGGCAGATCCGCTGGGTGAACAGCTCGCGCACGTCCAGGACGTCCTTGGAGGGCTCCTGCAGGTAGCCCTGCACGCTGAACAGCGACGCCCGCCCCTGGGTCATGATCTCCGCCAGCAGCCGCAGGGCGTCACGGACGGCGGTGCGGTCGCCGTAGGCAGTGAGCATCGCCATCTCATCGATCACCAGCAGCTCCACCGGCGTCGCCGTCGACGGGGTGCAGGTGCGGATGCCGTGGTCGCGCATGTCGTCCTGCCGGTCACGCATGGCGTCGCGGAACTCGGTCAGCAGGTTCAGGGCGTCGGGCATGGTGGTGGCGTAGCGGTGAAACAGCGGCGCGCCCTGCTCGGTCTCCACCCCACCCTTCAGATCCACCATCCAGACCCGCACGAGGCCGTCGCGCAGGCACGGGCCCACCCCGCGCAACGTGGACCAGAGCAGCGAGCCCTTGCCCGAGCCGGACGCCCCAGCGACGAGGCGGTGCCCGCCGATCACGGGGGCGGTGAAGGGTTCGCCGCGTTCGTTGTCGCCGAGCTCCACCCCGCCCAGATCCACGTCCTCGCTGCGGGCCGGGATCGGGGGTGCGGGGATGGTGCGGGTGAACGGCATCTCCCACTCGATCACCACGGCGACCACGCCCGGCTTGTGGCGGGTGATCGCCACCCGGTGCGCGATCAGCGCCTCCCACAGGACGGGGGCCTTCTCCTGCCAGAACGCGACGTCCTGACCCCGGACGATGCGTACGTACACGGTGTCGATCGAGGCGGTGGCCGAGCGGACCCGCAGCACGCGGGGTACCAGGTGCTCGCCGGAGCCGCGGTGCTCGCGGGTCAGGCCGCAGTCGCCCATCAGGCGGGCCCACCGATGGCCGCGGTAGATCGTCCAGCGGCGCCAGGACGCCCGCAGCCGAGGCGCGGCATACCGGTCGAACGAGGCCGGGTGCGCCCGTCCCCACGCAGCGACGCCGAATACGAGGGCGGTGAACACGGCCCCGGTGATGATCGGGCCGAGCGTCATCGTCAGGCCGAGGCCGAGCAGGGGGCCGATGACGAAGCCGGGGTGCTGGGCCAGCCACGCCAGCGCCTGAACCTCCCGGCCCGCCGGACGCGCGGGACGGCTCGGCTGACGGGTCGGGGTGTTGGTGCGGGTGGCGGTGCCACCACTACTACGCTTGGTCATTGCTACCAGTCCTCACGAGAATGAGTTGCCGGGTAGCGGGGTGCCCGCCGGTGTTTCCGCCAAGAATCAGTTCGGCGGGCGCCCCACCACCACAGGTGGTCACTTCTGTTCGCGTAATTCGCCCCGCGCCGAATCCAGATGCACCGTCAGCACGGCGACATCACGGGCGAGGTTGTCGTGGGTGTTTTTGAACCCACCCGTCCGGTACGGGATCCCGTGCAGACTCCGGCGGAGTTCACGCATCGCCGCATCCAGCTGCTCCACGGTCCGGTCCACAGCCTTCGACACGGGGCTACTTCCTCCACTCGCGCGAGATCAGTTCGGCTTCCCACTTCTTCGCCGACGACGCCATCACCCGCAACGAGCCGTGCGCCTTCTTCGCCGCCGCACTGATCTCCTCCGGCGAGGCGGTCGACCAGTGCCCACCGGAGCCGCCGGCCTTCGCCGAAACGCCCTTGCCCGCGCTCTTGCTACGCCGGGTCTTGGGGGTGTCGGTGGTCTTGGCGGCGATCTTCTCCGCGTCTGCCAGGGCATCGCCGACCAGCTGCAACGCCCGCCAGAACTCCCCGTACTTACGCAGTGCGCGCCGGTTGACCTTCGGCAGCGTCTTCACCCGGTCCCGCGCGCCCACGCTGATCGCCACGGCTCACACGCCCTTGCGGATCGCGAGCTGGGCCAGGCGCAGGCCCTCGGCGACACCGGCCCGCCACGCCTGCTCGGTCGGCACCCCCGGCTCGTCCCCGCGGGCCCAGCGGCGCCGCTCGATTTCCAGGCGCCGCACCAGCCGCCCCACCCCGGTCGTGATCCGCGGCCGCACCACCGTCGTTGCACTCATCGCCCTACCTCCGTCCCTGCCAGCGGCACCGCGCCACTGGTGTCCTCACTGATGACGCCGTCGCCGAAGCACCCCGGACAGGACCCGGAGCCGTCGCACTTGTCGCACCCGACTGAGTCGATCGACTCGCCGTAGCCGTCACAGACATCGCAGTCCCGGCTACCACTGCACTCGCCACACACCATCGCCACTTCACTCCCCGGAAAAGGACACACGTGTCCCCGATACGGAATTGCTCAGATTTGCCGGAACCGTGTCCGGCCGGAAAAACTGGGCCGCGTCCGGCGGCCGGCGGACTTACTGCTCGCCGTCGTCCTTGCCGCGCCGGACCGGCGTCGGGTGGGCGGGGCGCAGGCCCATTGCCTTGAACGCGATGCCCGACACCGTGCGCCCGTCACCGGACTCGATCGCGTACGGCGAGATCTTCGGGTCGATCAGCTGCACCCGCACGTCCTCGCCGAAGTCACCGCCCGGATCGGTCGCCAGGGTCACCTTGATCTCCTCACCCTTCGGCACCCGCTGCCCCGGCGCCGCGAGCTGCTTCGCGAACAGCGACACCACGAACTGCGCCACCCCGTCCCGGTCGGTCACCGGCACCTCCGCACCGTTCGCGTCCTGACGCATCTTCGGCGCGGGCGGCTCCACCACCGTGAGCTTGAACCCGTCGAGCACCACCGGCAGATCCCTCATCGCTGACCACCTCTCGGTTGTTGACTCCCCTAAACAGTCAAGGCGCCGGAGTAACGCCGTTCAGGGGGCTAAACCAGCATGTCGCCGGTCGCTCGCCTTGTCAAGGGGCCTAAACTGGCGGTCGTGGTTGATGTTGATGACGAGTTCCACGCGCTGCGTGCCGAGCCGGATCCGGTCCGGCGAGGGCGGCGTGCGACCGACCTGCTGGCGACGTACCAGCAGCGATCGGTGGAACTCGCGCGCGTCCGCCGCGACGCCATCGAAGAGGCGCGCGACCAGCTGGGCGGTAGCTACACCGAGGTCGCCCGGGCGTTCGGGCTGACCAAGGGACGGATCACACAGATCCGTAGCAGCGCCCCGCCGGCCTACCGCGCGTTCTTCGGTGTCGGCCCGCTCGACGTCGCGCTACCCGGGCGCCGTCTGCTCGACCGGGACGACGTCGTCATCGCCACCGAGGACGACGCCACCGGCACCCACCTCACCGACGAGGCAGAGCAGCTCGCGTTCACTGTCGAGCGCCAGATCATCGACCCGCAGCAGGAGTGGGAACCCGTCCGCGACGCCGTAGTCGTATGCGGGCCCTCGTCCGCACACGTCGGCAACATGCTGATGCAGCGCGATCCACTGCTGACGATGTCGCTCGGTGACGGCGCCCGATGGGGCATCGTCGACCAGGAGACGGGGGAGCGGTTCCTCTCCCCGATGGACGACGAGCAGCCGCGCCGCGCTGACGTCGCCTACCTCGCGCGGCAGGTGATGCCGGACGGGTCCGTGGTCGTGCACATCGCCGGGGTTCACGCCCTCGGGTCGGTGGGCGCCGCACACTTCCTCACCGACCATGTCGCCTCGCTCTGGTCCGAGTTCGGCGACTGTGCGTTCAGCATGGTCGTCGGGGGCGAGTTCGAGGGGCTGACGCCGACCAAGCTGGACGTGCTCGTTCCGCCCCGTCGTTGGTCGCCATGACCACGCACGGCGCATCGCTGCCGGGCGGAAGCCCCCCGGGGCAGGACCGCTGGACCGTCACCCCGCACGGCATCGTCGTCCTCGACGGGGCAACGGCAGTTGCGCCCGACGTGCCACCCGCCGAGAAGTACGTAGATCACCTACTCGCCGCCATCAGCCAGCGTCTCGACGCGACTCGTGACCTCACTGCGGTCGTCGCCGAGGCCATCGACGCGGTGGCGACCGAGCTGCAACTCCACCCCGGAGGGGCGCCGTCGTCGACGGTCGCCGTACTGCGCTGGACTGGCACTCACGTCGACTCGCTGGCTCTCGGCGACAGCACCATCGTCCTCGGGCTCGCGGACGGCTCCGAGACCCGGCTCCGCGACGACCGATTAGCCGCCGTCGCTCCCACTCAACGCGACACCTACCGCAGACGACTCGAAAGCGGTCACGGCTATGACGGCACGCACCGCCAGATCCTCTCCGAGATTCAGTCAGCCGAGATCGCGGCCCGCAACTCCGAGATGGGGTACTGGATCGCCGAGGCCGACCCGGCGGCCGCCCGGCACTCAGTCGCACGACGCGACGCGTTGACCGAGCTGCGATGGGCAGTCCTCGCGACTGACGGCGCACAGCGCCCGATAGACCACCTCGAACTCCCGTGGGCCGACGTCGCCGCACGGGACAGCGACGCACTCGGTGCGCTGCTCCACGACCTCCACCGGTGGGAGACCCACATGGACCCCGACGGCCGCGCCCTTCCCCGCGCGAAGCGCCACGACGACAAAGCAGTCGTGACCTGGGCCGCGGACCACCTCTAACCGTCGTCCGGCCGACCAGGCTCCCGCCGTGTCTAGAGTCTCTTCTCGGTATCAAGCGGCGCCTGCGGCGCCGAGAGGACTCCTGCCCGGGGCGTGCGGCCTCCGGCCGGTCCCCAGGCAGGAATCCTCTTAGTCGGTGTGACGCTGCAGTCTTCCTCGGATTACTTCGGACTCTCCGAATGGGCGCAAGATTGATCTGACTGGGGTCCCGTCAGCGGTTCGATCGACGGTCGCTGAAACCGCGTCGGCGTGAAATCCAACGTTCCCGATCGAAACTTCTGTCCGCCCCACTAAAACTCGGTGCTCGTTAACAAAGTAGACCGCAAAGTTGCCATCCGACATGGGTGAACCGTTGGATTCAACCTTAATCTCGGGTGTGCTCACGGCCACCTCTTCGCCTCGGATTAGGCGTGCGGCGATGTCAATATCGACAGCTTCGCGAGTGGTCAGTTGGTCTAGATCTGGAACTGTAAGCTGCTCGCTCGTAACGCTCTGAATAGTCGAGATCGATTCGATTAGGTCTAGAAGGGGGCCTGGGACGAGGTGTGACAGATCCGTACCCACCGGGTATCGAATGTCAGTCATCGGACCAAACTTGCGACCTGCTCGAATTACGCGCCCTGGAGTGAGGCTGCGAATAAAGCGAAGTCCGGGCAAGACCTCATCAGGATTCTTCCCCGTAAGTTCGCCAATAGCGAAGTCGAGCTTCATTATTCGCGTTTCTTCAGTGAATCGCTGTTCGACGCTGAAAGTCTCGGCTGGCCACTCGGTCGCGATCGTCCTCCAGTTTCGCCCGTCTAGTCCGGTCGTGTACGGGTCCACCTGAACCTGCACCGTCTCTAGCTCTTCGGTGTCAGTCTCAATCCTGAAGCGGAGAATGACCTTATCCTGTTCCGAGGATTGGCGAGGGTAGATGCTGATCGGTCCGGTGCGCTCGCTCCCGTCAAGTCCCCCGGGGAGGTCGACGGAGAGGGTGGCGCTGTCTAGCTGCAGTGGGGCTCCGAACTCGAAGAAGTCGCGGACTGCCTTGCGTGACTCCTCGTCCGGAGTATGTAGTGCACCCTGTCCGTTAATGGGTCTATCGTCTAGCGATCCGGTGTACTTCTCGATGACTCTCACGGTGACGTAGCAGTCGCCCGTGCCAATCACCGATGCAAATGCGAGTCCACTTTGATCGGCGTCGATTGTCGGTATATCGCTGTCAACGGAGAAGTCGTAGTTGAAATGCGGATCGAGCTTATTTATCAGACTGTGAGCCGAGCGGAGGTGCTCGATTGCTTCGGCCGGCTCGACTGATTTATCAATTCCGGTTCGGATTCGACTCATGGCAGTGAACTCCGCAATGGCTACGGACAGACGTTCTTTTCCGTCCCGAAAATAGTAGTCAACTACATCAGGAAACTCTGAGGCTAGACTGTCAAGAAAATCCTGTCCCAGCCAGGAGCATGAAAACACGCCTTGGTCGGTTAGTTCACGAAACCACTTGAGTGAGGGTGGGGTTGGGTCGACTGGCATGACCAGATTCCACGCCTTTAGTGTGACATTCTCCCTGGATGTATAAGCCAAAGCTCGCTCGTAAGATTTCTTGATCTTGTCTTTTTGGTCACTGCTTGGTTGGGCGCTGTACTTCTTCACTTGCCAGATAGTCCAGCCGTCGGGCTCGCGAAGGATGACATCCAATCCGCTATCGCCCTGGCTTGGCTTGACTCGTTCCACTCTGAGGAAGCGTCGGCATAGCAAGATGCCGACAACCGTCTCAACCTCGTCGCCGGTGCGTCTACCCCAGTCGATTCGCGACACCTTGAGAAGTATGCGCCCTCGCCGGGCGGGCAGATCTCCGGGATGGTGGGCGTGCCATCCCGCCGACCTCCCTCCGGTCTACCACACGGACAACCGTGGGCGGAGCTTGACGGGATCGGCCAGTGGTTACGTCGAGGGCCGCCCACGGCCGCACGCGCGGTCGGCTTACAGCAGGTCGACGGGATGGCACTCAGCAAGCGAGGTGCGGACCGCGCTGGGGCACATCTGGGGCACATCCGGACCGGGACGGCCCGGCACCCGCTGACACGGCATAGCAGCGGGCGGCCTGGTCAGCGTCGGTGCCGGAGTGAGCGCGCAGGCCGTCGACGTGCCTGACTCGCGTTAGGAGAGCGGTGCTCTATCCCCTGAGCTACGAGGGCGCGGGGCCAGCCTACCCGGGACCTCCGCCCGGCTCGCGTCACGTCAGCAGCGTGCCCGGCACCGGCTCGTAGGGCTGGAAGAACGGGTTCGCGGGCGCCCCGGCGAGGGTCAGGACCAGCGTCGGCACCGCGACGCCGTCGATCTGCTCGCGGATGATGTCGGCGTGGCCGGCGTGCCGGGCGAACTCCTCGACCAGGTGCACGAGGTAGTAGCGGGCGAGGATCGGGCGGGCGTCGGTGATGCCGTGCCATGGCGCGGGCGGCGCGACGGTCTCGGCCGCGGGGTCGGTCGCGGTGACGGCGGTGCGCAGGTCGGCCCAGGCGTCGTCGAAGTGCTTGATCGTCTCGGCGGTGGACTCGTCGTCGCGCACGGCGAAGCTGTCGGTGAAGGCGGCGACCGCGGCGGCGTCGAGGGGCTGCTCGGTCACCTCGGTGTGCAGCCGGACCAGGGCGCCGCGCATGCAGTAGGTGGCGTGCTTGATCAGGCCGCCGATGGAGAGCGCGCTGCGGCACGGGGTCTCGCGGGCCTGCTGCTCGGTGAGGCCGAGCGCGGCGGAGCGCAGGGCGGTGAGCTGCTCGTCGATGTAGGCGACGAGGCCGGTGATCTCGTCGTGGCGGGCCGGTGCGTACATGGTGCGTCCTCCGGGAGTCGGGGCGGTGCGCCACCGACTGTCCCGGGGTACGCGGTCAGGTCCTGTCCGCGACGGCGGTTTGTTTGATGCGGCCTCCGGGTCACGTTTCCTCGGCCAGCAGGACGTCGTAGACCTGCGGTGCGTAGAACCGCCGGGCCGGCCCGCGGGCGTCGTCGAGCGGGGCGAGGAGGCCGAGCTGAACGAGCTGGTTGACGAGCGTATTGGCCCGGCCGTACGTCACCCCCAGCCCGCCCTCGACGGCGCGGACGGTGAAGGAGATGTTCGCGACGGCGAAGTCCACCAGCGCGTGCGCGGTGTCGGCGCGGAGGGGCGAACGCCGCACCGCCTCCTTCATGTCGGTCTGCACGTCGACGAGGGCCAGCATGCGGGCACGCGTCCGCTTCGCCGACTCCTCGAGGCCCCGGGCGAAGAAGCCGACGTAGGAGTCCCAGTCGGCTTCGGTGCTGACCCGCAGCAGGGAGTCGTAGTACTCGGTCCTACGTGCCTCGAACCACGGCGAGACAGTCAGGGTCGGCTCGAACAGGACGCGTTGCTGGAGGAGATGCACGACGATGAGCAGGCGTCCGATGCGACCGTTGCCGTCGTGGAACGGATGCAGTGACTCGAACTGGTAGTGCGCCATTGCCGCGGCGACGACCGGGTCGATCTTCTCGTTCGCCACCCCTCTGCTCATCCAGTCGAGCAGCTCCTGCAGGTTCGCGTGCAGGTCGATGCCCGGGGGCGGGGGAATGAAGCGTGCTGCCCGAACGGGTAGCTCAGCAGGCTCCGCATCGGCCCGCTGTCCGACGACGACCCGGTGACCACGAACTCTGCCTGATGACGGGTGTTCGTTGCTGGTTCCCGTCACGAGGACGGCCTGCAGCTCGCCCAGGAAGCCAACCGTGAGCGGGTGCCCGGCCGTCGTCCGGTCGAACGCCGCGTCGGCCGCCTCCACATAGTTGAAGATCTCTCGGAGGTCGACGTTCGGCGGTCGTTCGGTGTCCGCGGTCAGGACTTCCGCCAGCGGGGCGTATGTCCCCTCCAGCGCCGATGTGCTCTGGGCTTCCGCCTGCAGGGAGGGGCGTCGGAACAGACGCGGGTTCGGCAGTTGACGGGACGTGCTGTCCAGGGCGGCGAGTGCGGCGCGGGCATTGGCCACGATCCGGTATGTCGCGCCGGTCAGGGCAGGGGACTCGGAGCTCAGCGGGTCGGGCACGAATGCGGCGTGCCTCCACTGCCCGTGGTGGGCGTCCGTCCCGCTGATCGCGACGAGTGCACCGGGCGAGTCCTCGGTGAAAGCCTGCAGGTCCACGGCATGAGCATAGCGGCAGATGACTCACAACAGCTAGATGTCAGCAATTCTGCCTTTGTGTGACATCGAAGCGATGTCACACACGACCGACCTGCTTGCTGTCGATGTCAGTCATCGTGCCGTTCACTGACATCCGACCGGCTCGCATGTCGGTGAACGGCATCGGCCCGGCCCGGGTCACTCCCGGGTCTGCTGCGCGAGCGCGCCGAGCGTCTCCCGGGCGGCCCCGGTGACCGGGTGCTCCGGGCCGAGCTCCTTCTCGCTGTCGGCGACGACGGCCTCGGCGACCGGGAACGCCTCGTCTGTGCGGCCCGCGGCACCGAGCGCGCGGGCGAGGTCGTTGCGCGCGATCAGGGTGTTCGGGTGGCCCGGCTCCAGGATCCGCTCGCACCCGGCGACGGTGGCCTCGTAGGCGGTGACGGCGTCGTCGAACCGGCCGGCCGCGGCGTAGGCCGAAGCCAGGGCGTAGCGGAAGGCGAGGGTGTCCGGGTGGTCGGCGCCGAACACGCGCTCGGCGCCGGCGACGGTGCCCTCGTGCAGCGGGATGGCGTCGTCGAGCCGGTCGGCGGCCTCGTAGGCGGCCGCCAGGTTGTTGCGCGAGCTCAGCGTGTTCGGGTGGTCGTTGCCCAGCACCCGCTCGCACCCGGCGAGCACCGCCTCGTAGAGCGGGATCGCGTCCTCGGCGCGGCCGGCCGAGCGGTAGGCGTAGGCGAGGTTGTTGCGCGAGGTCAGGACGTCGAGGTGGTCCTCGGGGTGCACCTTCTCGCGCTCGGCGACGACGGCCTCGAGCAGCGGGATCGCGTCGTCCGGGCGCCCGGTCTGCTGGTAGGCGCCTGCGAGGTTGCCGCGCAGGATCTGGGTGTCGGCGTGGTCGGCGCCGAGCACACGCTCGTAGTCGGCCAGGGCGGCCTCGTAGAGCGGGACCGCGGCCTCGGGGTCTCCGGCGGCCTCGTGCGCACCGGCGACGTTGTTGCGCGCGGTCAGCGTGGCGACGTGGTCCGGGCCCAGGACGCGCTCGGACAGCGTCAGGGCCCGTCCGACCAGGTCGATCGACTCCTGCGCGTCGCCGGCGCGGCTGAGCCGCATGGCTGTCCGGCTGAGCAGGTCGAGGACGCCCTCGCAGACCCCGGCATCGGCGTCGTCGCCGAGCCGGTCGGGCAGCGCCGCGACCTCGGTGGCCAGCTCGGTGAGCCGGCCGTCGCCGTCCGCGGCGTCCGGCAGGGCCGTGAGCCGCTCGGTCAGGGCGGTCGTGGTGTCACCGATCTCGGCGTCGTGCTGCGCGCTGTTCGACATCGGCCCCGAGCCTACGGGCACCGCGTCAGCGGCGAGACGAACGGTTGCCCGCCACGGATTCGAATTCGAGTCCCGGCGACGAGTGAATTCCACTCATGGGATTCACCCGCATTTCGCCGACCGGCGACCTCGAATTGACCCGGAAACGGGAGAACGACGGCGGCGCCACCCCCCGTGGTCGGCGCCGCCGTCGTCCTCAGTGGTTCGTCAGTCCTGTCAGCAGGGCTTGACGAACCGGACCGGGGCGTTGACGTCCGAGCGGGCGTCGACGGCCTTGGAGCTGTACTGCGGGACGTTCTGGTCGTTCGCGAAGGTCGCGACGGCCTCGCCGCTCTGGTTGTTCACGAACGAGCGGACGCCCGCCAGGCCGGCGGCGTTGACGTCGTAGTTCTTGCACTCGAACATGTCGAGCCGGTGTCCGGTGAACTGCGGGCCGTCGAAGACGCAGAGCTTCCCGACCTCACAGGCGGGACCGGCCATCGGTCCCGGCTGCGGCGCCGGGTCCGCGGCCGCGATGCCGGCGACCGACACCATCGCGGTGGCCGCGGTCGCGACACCCAGACCCAGACGCATCATCGTGGACTTCATGGTTCCCCCATTGCTCGAAATCCCCGGCCCCGTGTGAGCCGGACACAGGAGTAGACGCTCCGAATGGGAACCCGTTCACCCGTAGTGATCTGTATCACGACAACGCAACGCCGATCACATGCATGCGTCGCGATTCGAATTCACACGATCGGCGGTACACGAATTCAGACCATCGCTGCGCTGCCGACGTCCGGGTGGTCGAGATAGAACTTGACCATCGCGTCGACGTGGTCGGCGAACGCCGGGCACGTCACCCCGACCTCGGCGAGCAGTGCCGTCGTCGCCTCGGTGTCGTAGTCCGTCGGGTGCGTCATGTAGTCCAGCGTGCTCGAGGGCAGCTTGAACAGCCGCCCCACGCCGGGCAGGTGGTCGATCGCGAACGCGGCCAGCTTCGGGCTGGTCGGCACGATGCGCACGGTCTTGCCGAGCCGCTGGGCGAACGCCTCGCAGAGCTCGGGGATCGTCGGCGGGTCCGGCTGGGCGAGCGCGACGGTGCGCCCGACCGCGTTCTCGTGGCCGGCCAGGGCGGCGATCGCGTCGACCACGAAGTCCGACGGCACGACGTTGAGCGAGGTCCGCGCGGCACGGCGGGGGAGCGGCACGAACGCGGTGTCGCCCTGCCGGGCGATGAGCTGGAGCATGTAGTACGGCCCGTCGTACTTCTGCGTCGCGCCGGTCACCGAGTCCCCGACGACGACCGCGGGCCGGTAGATCGTCACCGGCATCCCCGCATCACGGGCCTTCGCGACGAGCCGCTCGGCCTCGTGCTTGGTGTGGTCGTAGTGGTTGGCGAACGGCTGGCCGAGCTCCAGGTCGGACTCGCCGAAGATCCCGTCGTAGCGGCCCGAGACGTAGCAGGTCGACACGTACTGCAGCCGGACGAGGTCACGGGCGTCGCGGGCGAACCGCAGCACGTTGCGGGTGCCCTCGACGTTCACCCGCCAGGCGATCCCGGCCGGCACCGACAGGTCGTAGACCGCAGCCAGGTGGAAGATCTCCAGCGGGCCGTCGAGCAGCCGGGTGCGGTCGGCGTCGTCCAGTCCCAGGCCCGGCTCGGTGATGTCACCGACGACGATCTCGGTCCGCCCGGCGATCTCCGGCGTCTCGGTCTCGATGCGGCGCAGCGCCTCCCGCGCCTGGTCCAGGAACTTGGCCTGCACCAGCGCGGTCGCCCGCAGGTCCGGGTCGCGCCGCAGTGTCCGGGGCAGCAGCGCCGATCCGAGGAAACCGGGGAACCCGGTGAACAGCACGTCGCCCATGTCCGCCACCACCTCTCGGCGCGGCTCCCGCCGCCGCGCCCTCGCGTGGGCCGGACGCTATGCCGTACCGCCGGTAACGCCATGGCTCTGTGGCTCACAACACCGGATGTTCACCTCCCGGCGCGGTCCAGCGCCTCGGCGAACACCGCGGCGATCGCGGCGTAGCCGGCGTCGTTGGGGTGGAAGTGGTCCGAGGCGAGCTTGTGCCGCCAGTGCCGGGTGCGGGGGTCGCGCAGCTCGGCCAGGACCAGGCCGCGCCGGCGGACCGCCTCGTCGATCAGGCCGTTGACCTGCAACGCCGCCGCGAACGTGCCGGGCTGGTTGCCGACGACGGTCCCCGGCGGCAGGCGGTCGAGCAGCGCCGCGTACCGCTCGGCGACGCCGCCCTGGTGCTTGGGCTGCATCAGGTCGTTGGACCCGATCAGGCACACCAGCAGGTCCGGCTCCAGTCGCAGCGCGGCCGGGAGCTGGGTGTCGACGACGTCGTCGACCCGGGCGCCGTACTGCGACAGGTTCACCAGCCGCCACTGCGGACGCGACGCCATCAGCTGCCCGGCCCAGCCGCCCTCGGGGCGCGCCGCGCCGACGCCCTGGGCCATCGAGTCGCCCAGCGCCACGCACAACGGCCCGGTCCGTGCGAGCTCGGCGCGGTTGCGCTGCTCCCAGTGCTGCGCGTACGGCTCGATCTGATGCTGCACCCGCCGGATGGCCGGGACGAACCGGGACACCGCGGTGATCACGCGGCCCGGCGGGCGGCCGGTCCGGTTGGAGAACCCCGGCTCACCTGCGTCGCTCACGCCGCCAGTGAACCAGGCGCGGGCACGGCGGCGACGATCCGGCCGCGGTCCACGAGGCGTCCTGAGCAGGGCCGTGCCCCGGTGCGGGACCCGCACTCAGATCGTTCTCAGGACGGCGGTACAGACTGTCGGCATGCGCATTCTGGTCGTCGACGACGACAAGGCGGTCCGTGACTCGCTGCGCCGCTCGCTGGCCTTCAACGGTTACCAGGTCGATCTCGCCGAGGACGGCCAGGCGGCGCTGGACGCGATGCTCACCGACCGGCCGGACGCGCTCGTCCTCGACGTGATGATGCCCCGGCTCGACGGCCTGGAGGTGTGCCGGCGGCTGCGCAGTGCCGGTGACGACCTGCCGATCCTGGTGCTGACCGCGCGCGACGCCGTCTCCGACCGGGTCGCCGGTCTCGACGCGGGCGCCGACGACTACCTGCCGAAGCCGTTCGCGCTGGAGGAGCTGCTGGCCCGGCTGCGTGCGCTGCTGCGCCGCCGGACCGTCGAGCCCGAGGAGCGCGACGCGATCGGCAGCGCGGCACTGACCTTCGCCGACCTGTCGCTGGATCCCGACACCCGCGAGGTCGCCCGCGGCGGCCGCCCGATCAGCCTGACCCGCACCGAGTTCTCGCTGCTGGAGCTGCTGCTCGCGCACCCGCGCCGGGTGCTGACCCGCGGCCAGATCCTCGAGCAGGTCTGGGGCTACGACTTCCCGACCAGCGGCAACGCGCTCGAGGTCTACGTCGGCTACCTGCGCCGCAAGACCGAGGCCGACGGCGAGCCGCGACTGATCCACACCGTGCGCGGCGTCGGGTACGTGCTGCGGGAGTCGCCGCCGTGAGCCTGCTCCGCAAGGCCCACCGGGTCGGTGCGACGACCGCGCAGTGGCGCCGCGCCGAGCTGCCCCCCGACCGGGAGCGGTTCACCCTGCGCGCCCGGATCGGGGTGCTCGCCGCGCTCGTCGCCGCCGCCATGGTCTGCCTGGTGTCGGCGGCGGCGTTCCTGGTCGTGCAGCAGAACCTGACCAGCTCGCTCGACGAGACGCTGCTGCAGCGCGCCGAGGCCGCCGCGCAGACCGACCTGGGCAACCCCGAGCTGCTCGCGACGATCTCCCCGGCCGTGCTCGGCGCCGCCGACCTGCGGATCGCGCTGCTGTACCAGACCGGGCTCGCGGTCTCCTCCGACGACTCGTCGATGCCGCCCTACGGCGACCCGGAGATCGCCGTCGCCCGCGGGAAGGGCTCCCAGACGGGCCGCACCGAGGTGCTCAACGGCGTGCCCTACCGCGTCGTCGCGGTGCAGGCCGGGCCCGGGCGCGCGCTGGTGATCGCTCAGCAGCTCGACACCGTGCGACGCGTCGTGACCCGGATGGGCACCGCGTTGCCGCTGGTCGGACTGGGCGGGGTGATCCTCGCGGCGCTCGCCGGGGTCGCCGTCGCCCGGACCGGGCTGCGGCCGGTGCAGCGGCTCAACGCCGCCACCGAGCGGGTCGCGACCACCGGTGACCTGCGCCCGATCCCGGTGTCCGGGTCCGACGAGCTGGCCCGGCTGACCGTCAGCTTCAACGCGATGCTCGGCGGGCTGGCCGCGTCGAGGGAACAGCAGCGCCGCCTGGTCGCCGACGCGGGACACGAGCTGCGCACCCCGCTGACCTCGTTGCGCACCAACCTGGAGCTGCTCGCCGCCGCCGACCGGCCGGACGCCCCGGACCTGCCGCCGGAGGACCGCACCGAGCTGCTCGCCGACGTCCGTGCGCAGGTCGAGGAGCTGACCCACCTGGTCGGTGACCTCGTCGAGCTGGCCCGCGACGACGCCCCGACCATGACCACCGAGGCCCTGGAGCTGGGGGAGGTCGTCGAGCGCGCGCTGGCCCGGGTGAAGCGCCGGGCCGGGGACGTCACGTTCGACGTCCACCTCACCCGCTGGATCCTCGACGGCGACGCCAGCGCGCTGGAACGCGCGGTGCTGAACCTCCTGGACAACGCGGTGAAGTGGAGCCCGCCGGGCGGCACCGTGCGGCTGTCGATGATCCCGATCTCGCCGGAGTGGGTGGTCGTCGAGGTCGCCGACTCCGGTGCGGGGATCGCGGCCGAGGACCTGCCGCACGTGTTCGACCGCTTCTACCGGGCCGACACCTCGCGGACGATGCCCGGCTCCGGGCTCGGGCTGTCGATCGTCGCGCAGGCCGCGGCGCGGCACGGCGGCGAGGTCCGCGCGGGCCGGGCGCCCGAGGGCGGGGCCCTGCTGTCGCTGGCGCTGCCGGGCCGTCACGTGGACGCCACGGGCAGCCCATAGCCTGTGGACGCGGGCCGCCGCGACGGCGCCTCGTGCTCGCGCGACGACGGACGGTGGATGCATGGCCCAGGACAACCCGCCCGACGAGGGGACCGGCACCGGTTCGGACCCCGCGGCGGGAACGCCGGGCCCGGAGACGGGGCAGGTCAACCCCTGGGCGCGCCCGGGGTCCACGTCGGCGGAGCTGCCGCCCTACCCGCAGCAGACCCCTGGGGATCCGCAGCAGGCCCCCGGCGCGCAGCCGGGCTCCCCGGACCCGCACGGTTCCGGCGGCGCCCCGCACGACGCCGATCCCGGAGCCATGGCGCCCACCGCCGCGCACGGCGCGGCCGGTGCGCCCCCGCCGTGGGCCGGCCCGCCCACGACACCGGCTGCGGCCGACGCCCCGCGCTCCGGAGGTCGCAGGCTCGGCCCGCTGCTCGCCGGGGCGCTCGCGCTCGCCCTGGTTGCCGGCGCGATCGGCGGTGTCGTCGGCGCCGCCGTCGCGCGGTCGTCCTACTCCACCTCCGGCGGCTCGCTGGCCGAGCCGATCCCGGCCGCCGGACAGGGCGAGCCGACGACGCCGGTCGAGGCCGTCGCGACCCGGGTGCTGCCCAGCGTCGTGCAGCTGCGCGTGGAGGGCGGCTCGCTCCGCGGCGGTGAGCAGGGCGAGGGCTCCGGCATGGTGATCAGCTCCGACGGGCTGGTCCTCACCAACAACCACGTCGTCGCCCCGGCCGCGACCGGCGGGACGCTGCGCGTGGTGCTGACCGACGGCCGCAGCGCCGTCGGCAAGGTCATCGGCCGGGACCCGCAGTCCGACATCGCGCTCGCCCGCGTCGACCTCACCGGGCTGACCCCCGTCGAGCTCGGCAACTCCGACGCCATGCGCCCCGGCCAGCAGGTCACCGCGATCGGCGCACCGCTGGGGCTCGGTGGATCGGTGACCACCGGGATCATCTCCGCGCTGGACCGCGCGGTCAGCGTCGGCGGCGAGGCCGGGAACCCGTCGACGGTGCTCAACGCGCTGCAGACCGACGCCGCGATCAACCCCGGCAACTCCGGCGGACCGCTGGTGGACATGCAGGGCCGCGTCGTCGGGATCAACTCCGCGATCGCCACGGCCGGGCCCGGCGGTGGCTCGATCGGCGTCGGCTTCTCGATCCCGATCAACCAGGCCCGCCGGATCGCCGACCAGCTGCGGGCCGGGCAGAAGGCGACCCACGCCGTGCTCGGCGTCGAGGTGACCGACGACCCGCAGCAGGGCGGCGCCGTGGTGCGCACGGTGACCCCGGGCGGGGCGGCCGAACGCGCCGGGCTCAAGCCACAGGACCTGGTGACGAAGCTGGGGGAGCAGCAGATCGCCACCGGCCAGGACCTGCAGGCCGCGGTGCGCTCGCAGCCACCGGGGTCGACCGTCCGGCTCCAGCTGCGCGACCGGACCGCCGACGTCACGCTCGGCGAGGACTGACGCGCAACCGGGCGAAACCGGTGCGCCGCACCGCCGGTTGCGGGCAACTCGTTGACGGGTGAACAAGGTCGTGATGAGCTGACGCCGACCGGCCCGCTGATGCCTCATCGGGCCCGTCAGGAGCGCCGTGCCGGCGTGGGTCCCCCTCCCCGCGCCGGCACGGCCTCCCCCGGGGAGTCCCGCGGGCCCGGCGCTAGGGTGACGGCATGGAGATGGCGGGAGCGCAGATCGGCCGGGCCCTCGTGGTGATCGTCGACGATCGCGTCAGCACCGGTGAGCGCAACGACTCCACCGGTCCGCTGGTGACCGAGCTGCTCGAGGAGGCCCAGCTCGTCGTCGACGGCGTGGTCTCCGCGCCGGGTGACGTCGTCGCCATCCGCAGCGCGCTGAACACCGCCGTCATCGGTGGTGTGGACCTCGTGGTGACCGTCGGCGGGACCGGGGTCTCACCGCGCGACGTCACCCCGGACGCGACGACCGGTGTGCTCGACCGCCCGGTGCCCGGCATCGCCGAGGCGATCCGGGCGTCCGGGCTGGCCGCAGGCGCGGTCGACGCGGGGGTGTCCCGCGGCGTCGTCGGCGTCTCGGGCAGCACCCTGGTGGTCAACCTGGCCGCGTCGCGCGCGGCCGTGCGTGACGGCATGGCGACGCTGACGCCGCTGGTCCCGCACGTCATCTCGGAGCTCTCCGGCCTCGACGGCTGACAGCCCCACGAGCAACACCGGCCGCCGTTCCCCGGGAGGAACGGCGGCCGGTGTCGTGCGGTAACGGGTGCCGGGTCAGGACGCGGTGTCGCCCGGGCTCGCGTGCTTGCCCTGCGACCCGGTCGACGGGTTGCCCTTCGGCTTGAGCGCGTCGCCACCGGGCGGGGCCGGCGGCACCGGCGGGACGTCCGAGCCGGAGCGCGGGTCCCCGGCCTGCGTGCCGGTCGCCGAGTGGGTGCCCGAGCCGGGCGCGGCCGGGCCGTCCTTCTTCAGGGCGCCCTCGACCTTGGACTTCACACCGTCGATCTGGTCGCTGTACTTGCCACCGGTGGCCTTGTCGGCCTGCGCGGCGGCCTTCTCCACCAGCGGCCCGGCCTTCTCCTTGGCGGTCTCCAGGTGGGGACCGGCCTTCTCCATGGCCTTCTCGATCGTCGGGCCGGCCTTCTTCAGAGCGTTCTCCGCGGCCTCGCGGGCCTTGTCCACGAACCCCATCAGGCGGTCCTCCCTCGTCGTGTCGCCCGCAGCATCTGCGTGCGGCCGTTCCCCATGGTGGCACCGCGAGCACGTCCTGTGTGGTCACGCACCACGGACGGGCCACAGCCGTTACCGCCGGGTGATCTGCACCGGCGCCCACCGGGCACCATGGAGCGGTGAGCGACTCCGCCGAGACCCCCGGCCCCCGCGAGGACGCCGAGCGCCGCCGTCGTATCGCCGAGATCTTCGGCGACGACCCGGCCACCACCTCCGACGAACGTTCCGACGGCGGCTCGGCCGACGAACGCGAGCGGTCCTCGGCCGAGAGCTGGTACCGGGAGAACCGGCCGCCGCACCACGGCGGCTGAGCAGGCCCTCGCCCGGTCCGCACCCGCTTCACCGCAGGGTCACCGTCACCTCGCCGGCCAGGGTCGCGGCCGCGACGGCGGTCGCCTCCGCCTCCGGCAGCGCGACGAGCACCAGCGGGCCCGAGCCGTCGGCCCGGGCCGCGGCACCCCCGGCCGCCGCGACGACGGCCAGCACCCGGGCCCGTGTGGCCAGCACCCGCGGCCCGGCACGGTCGCCGGTCACGACGTCGACGGCCGACCCCGGGGACAGCAGCGCCGCGACCCCGGGGTCGGCAGGCCGCAGCGGTACCGCCGACGCACCGGGCCCGGCCGTGCGCACCGCCAGCTCCGGGCCGATCAGCCGCAGGTCGGTGACGGGTTCGCCCGGCCGCATCGGCCCGGCCGGGACGCGGCCCAGCGCGTCGGGCGGCCGGCGCAGCGCCCCAGCCGGGACGAGCGACGGCGGCCACTGCGCCACGGTGAGGTCGGCGGCGGCGATCGGGCCGCCGGGGGACAGGTCACGCGCCGCGACCAGGACGGGGACACGGTCGTCGGCGGGATCGGGCAGCAGCGCGACGACCGCCGCCGCGAGGACCAGCAGGGCCGCCGCGACCCGGCGCAGCAGCAGCCCGCGCGCCCAGCCGGGCCCGCGCAGAGCGCGGGGAAGGGGTACGGCGGCGAACCCACGGGATCCCCGTGGTGCCGCGGCTGAGTCCGCGTCCGAGCTCGTCCGTGCGCGCACCGCAACCGCCTCCCGTTAGTGACCTGTCGTCACGACGAGCATGGCGGGGCCGGAGCGCCCCGGGCCCGCGGATCAGCGGACTGTGGACAACTTCCGGAGGTGTGGACGGACGGCCTGCGGGCCGGTCAGGAGTTCGCGGCGGCTTTCGAGCCCGACGAGGAGCCGGACTTCGCCGAGCCCGACGACTCGGACTTCTTCTCCGACGACCCCGACTTCTCCGACGACCCGGACGACGACTTCTCCGAGGACGTGTCCGACGAGGACGACGAGTCCGAGGACGAGCCCGAGTCGGACTTCGACTCCGAGGACCCGGCGACCGGCCCGGACCGGGAGTCGTTGCGGTAGAAGCCGCTGCCCTTGAACACGATCCCGACCGAGGAGAAGACCTTGCGCAGCTTGCCGCCGCACTCCGGGCAGGTGGTCAGCGCGTCGTCCGAGAACGACTGCACCGCATCGAAGTGGTGGTCGCACTCGGTGCAGGCGTACTGGTAGGTGGGCACGGCATCTCCCCGGGGAACGGCTGGCACTCGTCAGCTTCGAGTGCCAGCATACCCGCTCACGATTGCGTCGCGTAGCCGTCCGCAGGGTCAGGGGGAGACCTGCACCACGCCGCGCCCGGGCAGGACGACCTGCGGCACCGGCGTGTCGTGGGGCTCGGCGGGGACCTCGTCGAGCAGCTCGTCGTCGTACAGCAGCACCGCGACCAGGGCGTCCGGGCCGATCAGCGGCAGCGTGCGGTCGTAGTAGCCGCCGCCGCGGCCCAGCCGCATGCCGCGCCGGTCCACCGCCAGCGCGGGCACCAGTACCAGCGCGGCCGTCCCGACCGCCTCGACGCCGAGTCGCGGACCAGCCGGTTCGCGCACACCGAGTGGCCCCGTCGTCATCCCGTCGGGGCCGGTGTAGGTCGTCCAGTCCAGTGCGCCCGGCTCGGCCGGGACCACGGGCGCGAGCACCGTGTGCCCGTCGGCGAGCAGCGCGTCGGCGACGGTCCCGGTGCCCGACCCGCGAGCGCCGGGCTCACCGCCGACCGGTAGGTAGCAGGCCACGGGCCCGGTCAGGCCGGTCGCGAGGTCGCGCACGTGGGCGGAGAGCGCGGCCGTCGCCGCGGCCCGGTCGTCGGCGGACCGGGCCGCGCGGGCGTCGAGCAGGCGCCGGCGCAGGACACGCTTGGCGTCACGCTGCGTCGCCGCGCCCTCCCCGGACGCGTCCGGGGACATCAGGTCGGGTGCCTCCCTGCGAGCCGTCACCGCCTCAGGCTAGTGCGATGGCTAGGCTCGCGAACCATGAGCGTCCAGACGTCCGACGCGGCCGGAGCCTTCCGCACGGCCGTCGTTCCCGCCGCCGGCCTCGGGACACGATTCCTGCCGACCACCAAGGCGGTTCCCAAGGAACTTCTCCCCGTCGTGGACACCCCGGGGATCGAGCTCGTCGCCGCCGAGGCGGCCGAGGCCGGCGCCGACCGGCTACTCGTCGTGACCTCGCCCGGCAAGGAAGCGGTCGCCGAGTACTTCCGCCGCGACGAGGACCTCGAGCTGACCCTGGCCGAGCGCGGCAAGGGAGCGCTGCTGGAGAAGGTGAAGCGGGCGCCCGAGCTGCTCGACGTCGCCACCGTCTACCAGTACGAGCCGAAGGGCCTCGGCCACGCCGTCGCCCAGGCCGGCCCGGAGCTGGCCGACGACGAGGGCGCCGTCGCCGTCCTGCTGCCCGACGACCTGGTCCTCCCGACCGGCGTGCTGAGCCGGATGGCCGAGGTGCGTGCACAGTTCGGCGGATCCGTGCTGTGCGCGATCGACGTCCCGCGCGAGCAGATCTCGGCCTACGGCGTCTTCGACGTGACCGACACCGACGCCGACGACGTCAAGCAGGTCCACGGCATGGTCGAGAAGCCCTCGGCCGACGACGCGCCGTCGACCTTCGCCGCGGCCGGGCGCTACCTGCTCGACCGCGCGATCTTCGACGCGCTGGACCGGATCACCCCGGGCGCCGGTGGCGAGCTGCAGCTGACCGACGCGGTCGCCCTGCTGATCTCCGAGGGGCACCCGGTGCACGTCGTCGTGCACGACGGCGGGCGGCACGACCTGGGCAACCCCGGTGGCTACGCCCGCGCGTTCGTGGACTTCGCGCTGCAGGACCCCGACTACGGCGACGGCCTGCGTGACTGGCTGACCGAGCGACTGAAGGACTGATACGTGCGCACGGTCTCCGAGCACCTCGCCCGGATCCTGGACGTGGCCGTGCGGCCCGCCCCGGTCCGGGTCGCCATCGCGGACGCCCACGGGCTGCGCAGCGCCGAGGAGGTCGTCGCCGCGCGCCCGCTGCCGGTCTTCGACCAGGCCGCGATCGACGGCTACGCCGTGCGCAGCGTCGACGTCGCCGGGGCAGGCGACACCCACCCGATCACCGTCCCGGTGGTCGGGGAGATCGCTGCGGGCTCGCGCCAGCCGCTCCGGCTGCAGCCCGGCCAGGCCGTGCGGGTCGCGGCCGGGGCGCCGCTGCCCACGCTGGCCGACGCCGTCGCACCCCTCGGCTGGACCGACGGCGGCAACGCCCGCCTGGCGGTGTACCGGGGTGTGCCCTCGGCCGGGTTCGTCCGCCGGGTCGGCGAGGACGTGCAGTCCGGTGACGTGGCCGTGCGCGAGGGCGACATCGTCGGGTCCGCGCAGGTCGCGATGCTCGCCGCCGCCGGACGCGACAAGCTGCTGGTGCACCCGCGCCCGCGGGTCTCGGTGATCTCGGTCGGCGACGAGCTGGTCGAGGTGAGCCGGTCGGCGTCGTCGGGGCAGGTCGCGGACGTGTGCTCGCACGCCGTCGTCGCCGCCGCCCGCGAGGCCGGCGCGGAGACCAACCGGTCGCGCACCGTCGGCAGCAGCGCCGCGGAGATCCGCAGCGCGGTCGAGGACCTGCTGCCCGCCAGCGAGATCGTCGTCATCTGCGGGGCCGGTGGCGGTGCCGTCGCGGCCGAGGCCAAGAGCGGTCTGGCCGACCTCGGCGGCATCGACGACACCCGCATCGCGATGCGGCCCGGCTCTGCGCAGGGCTACGGCCGGCTCGGCGCCGAGGCGGTGCCGGCGTTCCTGTTCCCCTCGCACCCGGCGACCGCGCTGGTGCTGTTCGAGGTGTTCGTCCGGCCGCTGATCCGGCTCGCGCTCGGCCAGGAGCCGCAGCGCCGCACCTGGACGGCGCGGCTGACCTCGCCGGTCGTCTCCCCGCCAGGGCGCCGCTCGTTCATCCCGTCCCGGCTCCTGCGTTCCGACGACGACGGCGAGCTCCTCGCCCAGCCGCTCGGCATGTCCGGCACCCACCTGCTGGCGGTGCTGGCCGAGGTGAACGCGCTGGCCGTCGTGCCCGAGGACGTCACCGAGCTGACCGTCGGTGAGCAGATCGACCTCGTGCCGCGCGGGCGCGGCTGAGGCGCCGCGCCCTCCTGCCGTGCCGCCCCCGTATCCCCCCGACTCCGCAGGCAGCCACCCGGGCTGGCCGGCCCGCCTCGGCACGCTGCGCGTCGGCGGCCGGACCGTGCGGCTGCGCCCGGTGCGGCTGCGCGACGGCCCCGACTGGGCCCGGATCCGGATCCGCGACGAGGAGTACCTGCGGCCCTGGGAGCCCACGACACCGGGCGTCTGGTCGCGCCGGAACTCCAGCATCGAGTGGCCGGGCCGCTGGTACCTGTTGCGCGCCGCGGCCCGGCGCGGGCTGACCCTGCCGTTCGCGCTCGTCGTCGACGGGAACTTCGCCGGGCACGTCACGATCGGCAACGTCGTCCGCGAGCCCGTGCTGTCTGCCTACGTCGGCTACTGGGTGGACGCCACCCTCACCGGCAACGGCCTGGCCGGCGCCGCCGTCGCCCTCGTGCTGGACCACTGCTTCGGCCCGGTCGGGCTGCACCGGGTGGAGGCGACCGTCCGCCCGGAGAACGTGCGGAGCATCGCGCTGCTGGACCGGCTCGGCTTCCGCCGCGAGGGTCTGCTGCGCCGCTACCTCGACATCGACGGCGCCTGGCGCGACCACTACTGCTACGCGCTGACCGCCGAGGAGATCCCGTCCGGTGGCTTCACCGGGCGGCTGATCCGTGAGGGCCGCGCCGAGCGGGCGTGACTCGCTGCGTCCGTCCGGGGGACATCCGCAGGACCGGGCACGGCCCCCGGCGCGTCGCGACCCGGAACCCCGCCACCCGCCGTTTACCGTGAGTCGCGGGTGAGCGGGGTCGGGGCCGTCTCACCGGGTGGACTGCGCCGGTCGGGGAGGAGGCAGCCCGTTGCCCAGCTCTGTGTTCTTCGTCGGTCTGGTCGTGCTGTGGCTGCTGTTCCTGGTGCCGACGGTGGCCCGCCGCCAGCAGGAGGTGGCCCGGCTGAGCCCGGCGCTGCTGTCCGGGCGCGTGCTGGAGCGTCCGATGCGGCACAGATACCCGGAGGTGGGTGTGATGGATCGATCCGGTCCGACAACGGTGGGTGAGCTGGTCGAGGCCCGGGACGACGTCCCCGGCGACGACCGCTTCGAGGCGGAGGCCGCGCACGGCGCCGTCCCGGCCGAGCGTGAGCCCGGTGGCTCCGCGGGCGGGGACCGGCTCGCGCGTGAGCACCGTGAGCACGCAGACCTCGACGCGGAGCTGGACGCCGAGCTCGACGCGTCCCACCACGACGAGCACGACGAGTACGAGCACGAGTACGCGCGCCCGGTGCGCATCGCCCGGGACGGCTCGGCGTCCTCCGGGATCGCCTCGTCCGGCGCCGTGCCGCTCACCCGTGACCACGGGGACGCCGCGACGGGCTCCGAACCGGCTGATCACGAGCCGGTCGAGCACGAGCGCGCCGGCCACGACATGCACGAGCCGGACCACGACACGTTCGAGCCGGCCGAGGCCCACGAGCCCCACCGCGAGCTCGACGACGCCTCGGGCAGCGCGGACGACGCGGACGACGGGGACCGCGCTCCGGTGGCGCACGACGAGTTCGGCGACGTCCCCGAGACCGACCTCCACGACGAGGATCTTCACGGAGACGGTCTCGGCCGCGAGACCGCCGACCACGGAGACCTCGACGACGTGGACCGTGAAGACGTGGACCACGAGGACCTGGACCACGAGAGTCCGGACCACGAGGCCCTGGACCACGACGCCGAGCACGGCGCCGTCCCCGTCGACCCGGCCGAGCCCCCGGCGGCCCGCTACCGCCCCGGCCGCGGCGGTTTCGACCCGCAGGCCGCGGCCGAGACGGCGCACGCCAAGTACGCGTTCCGCCAGCGCGTCGTCCTCGCCCTGCTGGTCCTGCTGCTCGCCGGTGTCCTGACCGCGCTGCTGGTCTCGACGGTGTTCTGGTGGGTCGCGGCCGCCGTCGGCCTCGGCCTCGCCGGGTACCTCACCTACCTGCGCCGCCAGGTGCGGATCGAGGAGACGATCCGGGCCCGACGCACCGCGCGGCTGGCCGGCCCGCCCCGCGACCACGACGCCGACGACACCGCCGCCGTGCGTGCAGACCTCGCCGAGCACGACGCGCACCACGACCTCGCCGACGACGAGATCGACGCCGAGCACGACGAGCCCGCCGGCGACCGGATGGACAAGGCGGACGCGCACGACCCGCACGACCCGCACGACACAGCCGCCGACGACGACTGGACCGCCGACGACGCCGACGGCCGCGTCCGGGGGACGGGGGAGCCCCTCGGCGTCCTCCCGGCCCGCCGCCGCACCGTCGACGGCCCGGCCTCCACCGAGCACGAGTCGTCGCTCCCGCGCCTCGCCGCGGCCCCGCCGCCCCCGGTCCCGGCCGGGACCTCGATGGTCGACCTCGAGTCCGAGGAGAGCGTCGAGGAGGGCATGGACCAGCTCGAACCGGTTCACGCCCACCGCCCCGCAGTGGGCGAGTAGCGGTCTGTTAGTGTTCTCCAGGTCGGCCTCGCAAGAGGCCGGTCGCGGGGCTGTAGCGCAGTTGGTAGCGCGTCTCGTTCGCATCGAGAAGGTCAGGGGTTCGATTCCCCTCAGCTCCACACTCCAGCTCTGACAGCGCCCCCGGGACTCGGCCGAGTCCCGGGGGCGCTGTTCGTTTCAGGGGCGCTGTCCGCCTCGGCCTGCTCGACGACCTCGGGCGGCTCTCATACGTGATCACCATGAGCCCCCGGTGACGACCCGGCGGAGCCCTGCGCGTGGCACCAGGCCGACCAGAGCCGCCCGTACACGCCGTCGGCGGCCGCGAGCTCGGCGTGGGTCCCCGCCTCGATGATCCTTCCGTGTTCCATCACCACGATCCGGTCGCACCGCGCGGCCTGCGCGAGCCGGTGCGCGATGACCAGCCCTGCGCGGTCGGCGAGGACCGCGTCGGCGGCCAGGTCCAGCTGCCCGGCCTGCGCGGAGCCGGCCTCGGCGGTGGCTTCGTCGAGGATCACCAGCTCCGCGTCGGTGAGCAGCAGCCGGGCGAGCGCGAGCTGCTGCGCCTGTGCATCGGTGACCGGGTGTCCGCCGGCGCCCACCACGGTGTCCAGCCCCTCGGGAGCGAGATCGAGGATCCGGGCGGCCCCGGTCGCCCGCAGCGCGGCCCGGATGTCGTCGTCGGTGGCCTCCGGCGCGGCGAGCGTGAGGTTGTCCCGCAACGTGCCGGCGAACACGTGGAACTGCTGGGTGATCATCGAGGTGCGCGCAGGACGGGTGACGGTTCCGGAGCCGGCGGGGTGGACGCCCGCGATCACTGCGGCCAGCGTGGACTTGCCCGCCCCGGACGCTCCGACGACGGCGACGCAACGGCCGGCCGGCACGTCCAGCGCGACGTCGTCCAGCACGAGCGGCCCGTCGCCGTAGCGGAAGCCGACGCCCCGGAGACGCACGGCGACCCCGGCCGCAGCCGGGACGTCCTCCACCTGCTCCGCGGCGGCGACCGGCATCGTCGCGACGCCGACCATGCGGTTGAGCGAGGCGGTGGCCGACTGGAGGGTGTCGATGACGAACATCAGCTGGTTCACCGGACCCAGCAGGCGCAGCACGAGAAGCATCGCGGTGATGGCGCCGCCGACACTCGAATGTCCGTTGTCGATGAGGACGAAGCCCACGACGAGCACGGCGGCGAGACTCACGCACTCGCCACAGTTCAGGCGGGCGCTGAACATGCTCTGCACCGTGCGGGCCCGCAGCATCTGCACGGCGACACCCCACGAGGCCGCCAGCACCGTGCGGTGGCGCTGCTCGCCGAGCCCGAAACCCAGCACGGTGGCGTAGCCGCGCTGGGACTCGACGATCTGCTGGGCTCGCCCGCTCATCGCGGCGCGTTGATCGCGATAGACGGCGGGTCCGGTGGACAGGAACCAGCGCAGAGCCAGCGCATGGACGGGCAGCACGACGACCAACGCGACGGCGTACGGCCATTCCAGCGCCGCGAGGCCGCTCAGCGACATGACGATGCTGAACGCGGTCACCGTCAGCACCGGGATCACTGCCGGCGCGGCATCGGCCACGGCCGTCACGTCGTCGCTGGACCGTGAGATCAGGTCGCCGGTGCCGGCGCGTTCCACCCGGTGCTGCGGCAGCGTCAGAGCCCGGGTGACGAGCTTCTCGCGTAGTTCGGCGAGGATCGCGTGGTAGGCCCGGGTCGCGAGAACGATCGTCGCCGCCGTACCGGCGGAGCCGAGGACCGCGGAGACGACCATGATCGCCCCGACCGTGAGAACGGTGCCCGGGCCCGCGGTTCCGGCCTGCACACGATCGACCAGGAATCCGGTCGCCACCGGCACGACGAGGTCGGCAGCGGTTCCGGCCGTCCCCAGGGCCACGACGACGGCGATCCGCAGCCGATGCCCACGGCTGAGCCGCCACACCTCCCGGGCGGTCCGGCGGCCGGTCGCGACCGGCAACGCATCGTCGGCCGCCGCGGGCGTCCTGGTCGCCGCGGACGTCATGGTCACGGTGCCACCGGCTCGTCGAACAGGTCACCGTCGGCCGCCCGACCCTGTTCGAGGAGGTCGACGACACGGTCGCAGTGCTGGAGCAGGGTGGGGGAGGAGGCGATCACCAGGTTCGACCGTCCGGCCCGGATACCCGCGAGTCGCTCGGCGACGGCCTGTTCGGTCACCGGGTCGACCGCCGTGGTCGGATCGTGCAGCACCAGCACCGGCGCATCGGTGGACAGGGCCCGCGCCAGCGCGACGCGTTGCCGCTGCCCGCCGGAGAGACGGTTCCCGTCCTCACCGACCGGGAGGTCGAGATCGCCGGCGAAGTCCGTGCACGCGGCCGCCTCCACCGCGGCGTCCACGAGCTCCGGTCCGCGGCCGTCGGCACGCGCAGGCGGACCGAGGTTGTCGCGGATCGTGCCGGTGAACAGGGTGGTCCGGTGCGGGGCGACGGTCACCCACGACCGGTAGTCGGCCGGGCTCAGCCCCTGCGCCGGTCGTCCGCCGAGCCGGACCTCGATCCCGTTGTCGCTGTCGCTCCCGGCATGTGGGTCGAGCAGTGCCTCGGCGAGGCGCGCGGCGGTCCGGTCGTCGGCTCGCACCCCGACCAGCTCGCCGGGTTCCACCCGCACCGTCGAGCCGAGCAGCTCGATGTCCAGCGCGGGCACCTGCGTCGCGTCGATCCTGGTGCGGCCGGCCGGGGCGCCCCGGAGCCCGGCTGTCCCGGGGTCGTCGCCGCGGAGCACGCCGAGCACGCGGGCCGAGGAGGCGCGTGCGGCGGCGAGCGATGGCGCAGCGCCCTGCGCGAGGGCCTGGATCTGGGGCAGCAGCGCCTGGGTGAGCCCGACGACGGCGATCAGCTGCCCGATGCTGAGCCGTCCGTCCACCGCGAACCAGCCCGCGAGCCCGGTCACCGTCGCGACGAAGACGCCGGTGAGTGCACCGGTGCCGAACAGGAACCCGCCCAGCAACCCGGCGTTGCGCCGGGCGCCGACGAGCGCCTCCTGGCTCGCCAGCCGGTACCGCCTGGCCGCCTCGGCCTCGGCGCGGATGCCCTTGACCACCCGGTAGCCCGCGACGATGTCCGAGGCCCGCGCGACGGTGGAGGCGAGCAGCCCCTGGTACCCGCGGGTGTCCCGCGAGAACCGCGTGCCGAGCACTCCCATCAGCCACACCACGACCGAGGCCCCCACGAGGACGACGAGCCCGACGAGCCAGTGGATCAGCAGCAACGAGACCGCGATGAAGCCGATCGCGGCGACCTGGGCGACCGGCTGGACGACCAGTCCCGCCGCGCCCAGACGGGCGGTATCGCTGGTCATCACCGAGACGACGGCTCCGTCCGGCGTCCGGGCGGCCCCCTCCCGACCGGCACGGTCGCCGGGATGCAGCACGCGGGCCGAGAGAGTCGCCCGCAACCGGTGCTGCACCAGCTGCTCCGCGTACACGGTCAGCCGCCAGCCGAGCCGGGCCGCCGCAGTCAGCGCGACGTACACCGACACCAGCACGCCGAGCCACACGACCAGCTGTCCGGCGTCGCCGGTCGACAGGCTCCGGTCGATCGCGACCCCCATCACCAGCGGAACGGCCGACTCGCCGACCTGCCACACGACGGCCAGCAGCAGAGCCGGGACCGTGACCCGCGGCAGGGAGAAGAGCACCCGTCCCAGGAACCGGCCCGGGGTGTCCCCGGCCCCGACCGCGAACGGCTCGACATCGGGAGGTTCGGCGGGTGCCTGTCCCAGCACCGGCAGGCGCCTCGTCAGCGGTCCGCGCCCGAGACCGGCGGGATCGGTACGCCTCACCGGCTCGCCCGCGAGCGTCCGGCCCGGCGGTCGCGGCCGAGCGGCACGACCTGTGGCGTGCCGGCGACCGGGTCGGGCACGACGAGGCAGGGCAGGCCGAACACCTCCTCGACCAGCTCGGCGGTGACGATCCGGCCGGGGGGCCCTTCGGCGACGACCTGACCGTCCTTCATGGCGATCAGGTGGGTGCCGTAGCGGGCGGCGTGGTTGAGGTCGTGCAGGACGGCGACCAGGGTGTGGCCGGCGTGGTGCAGGTCGGTGAACAGCTCCAGGAGCTCGATCTGGTGGGTGATGTCGAGGAACGTGGTCGGTTCGTCGAGCAGCAGGATGTCGGTGTGCTGCGCGAGCACCATGGCCACCCACACCCGCTGGCGCTGGCCGCCCGAGAGCTCGTCCACCAGCCGGCCGGACAGGTCGGTGACCGACGCGGCGTCCATCGCGCTCAGCACGGCCCGTTCGTCGTCGTCGGTCCACTGCCGGAGGAGTCCCTGGTGCGGGTACCGGCCGCGGGCGACGAGGTCGGCGACCGTGATCCCGTCGGGGGCGATCGAGGCCTGGGGCAGCAGCCCGATCCGCCGTGCGACCTCCTTGGCCTTGTAGGAGTGGACGTCGGCACCGTCGAGGATCACCTCGCCCTCGGACGGCTTGAGCAGCCGGGACAGGCCGCGTAACAGGGTGGACTTGCCACAGGCGTTCGGTCCCACGATCACGGTGAACGACTCGTCCGGGATGGACACCGACAGGCGCTCGCTGATGATCCGCTTGTCGTAGCCGATGGTCGCGGTGTCCGCCCGCAGTCGGGACGACTCCCGCGCATCGGAGGCGGCTGCGGCCGGAGCCTGGCGATCGAGCATGGCTGACGGGCCTTCCGAGGTCGCGAACGGGACGGTGTCGGCACAGGAGCTCACAGTCGTCTCCTGGCCTCGAGGAACAGCAGGTAGCCGAGATAGCAACCGCCGATCATCACGGTGACGATGCCGACCGGTAGCGGGGTGGGCACGACGTGCTGGGCGGAGAAGTCCGCGACGCCGAGCAGGAGTGCGCCGACGAAGGCCGCGGGCGCGAGGGGGATCCCCGCGGCGCGGGCGAGCCGGCGGGCGATCTGCGGGGCCGCGAGGGCGACGAACGCGATCGGGCCGGACGCCGCAGTCACCGTCGCGGTCAGCGCCACACCCACCACGATCAGGCCGAGGCGCGCTGCCGTCACCTGCACGCCTTGAGCGGCGGCGGCATCGTCGCCGAGCTCCATCTGCCGCATCGGCCTGCCGAGCATCCCGGCCGGCACGAGCAGCACGGCGATGCCCGCGCCGCCGACGAGGACCTGGTCCCACGACACGCCGTTGAGCGAACCCGCGCCCCACGCCGCCGCCGACATCGCTGCGTCCAGGTCTGCCGTGAGCATGAGCCAGGTGTTCACCGAGCCGAGCATCGCCGTGACCCCGATACCGATGATGATCAGGCGAAATCCCCGCACGCCGCGCCGGTAGGCGAGCAGGTACACGAGCACGGCGGTGGCCATTCCGGACAGCAGCGCACCGGCTGCCACCTGCAGGTAGGAGCCGCGGACGGCGAGGATCACGATCAGTGCACCGGTGTACGAGCCGGAGGAGAAGCCGATCACGTCCGGGCTTGCGAGCGGGTTGCGCATCAGCGACTGGAACATCGCCCCGCTCACCCCGAGCGCGGCACCGAACACCACGGTCGCGGCGACGCGGGGCAGCCGCCACTCGACCACGATCTCGTGCACCAACCCGGTCTCTCCGCCGGTCAGCGCCGAGAGCACCTGCGTGACACCGAGACGGTAGGAGCCGGTCATCAACGCCAGCAGCGCGACGGCGGCGACCGCGGCGACGAGCGCCGCGCAGACGACGAGTGTGCGCCACTCCAGGCGTGCTGCGAGCCGGCCGCGGCGAAGGGTGAGTACCGGCCTGCCGAAGTCCACCTTCCGGGCCGGCGTCCTCTGGGGCGGCATCGTCTTGTGGGGCGTCGTCACAGTCCGCTCGCCCTCCTCCGGCGCACCAGAGCGATCAGGACCGGGGCGCCGACGAATGCAGTGACGATGCCGACCGGGACCTCGCTGGGCCGCATCAGGATCCGGCCGAGGACGTCCGAGACCAGCAGCAGGCTCGGCGCCAGCAGAATGCTGAAGGCGAGGATCCAGCGCTGGTGCGGGCCGACGAACCAGCGGGCCAGGTGCGGCACCATGAGCCCGACGAAACCGATCGGTCCGGCGATCGCGGTCGCTCCACCGGCGAGCAGGGTGAGCGCGATGATCGCCAGGATGCGCGTGCGTGCCAGGCGCACCCCCTGGGCCGCCGCCAGATCGTCGCCCAGGGACATGGCATCGAGAGGGCCCGACACCGCGAACGCCAGTACGAGCGCGACCGCGAAGAACGGCAGGATCGGCCATACGACGTCGAGCGGACGGCCCAGGATCGACCCGGCGTTCCAGGAGCGCATCGCATCGAATGCCTGCGGATCGGTCAGCTGGACAGCTGATCCGGCGCCGCCGAGCACCGCTCCGACGCACACTCCGGCCAACACCATGACAACCGGGGACCGACCCTGCCGCGTGGATCCGAGTGCGAGTACGACGAGCGTGACGATCAGTGCACCGGCGAACGCGAACCACATGTAGCCCCGGATGTCGCGGATTCCCAGCACGCCCACGGCGACCGCGACCGCGAAGGACGCGCCCGCGTTCACGCCGAGGATTCCCGGGTCTGCCAGCGGGTTGCGGGTGAGCGCCTGGATCAGCGCCCCCGCGGTCCCGAGTGCCATGCCCACGACCAAGCCGAGGACCGTGCGCGGCAGCCTGAAATCGCGGATCGCGAACCGGTCGAATGATCCCGACTGGCGGAACAGCGCATCCCAGACCACCATCGGTGACGAGGTCGCGGTCGCGCCCGTCATCATGCTGAGCATCAGCAGTGTCACGAGCAGCACGAGCGCCACGAGCACGCCGACGGTTCGCCGGCGAACCCGGGGTGCGGTCACCGCATCCCGGGTCCCGATCCCGCTGCCCGATGCCGTCACCGGCCCGTCGACAGCGTCGCCAGAGCCCGGTCGAGCTGATCCAGGAAGTGTGACAGGGACGCGTAGGAGCCGTGGCTGGTGCAGGTGACCCCCAGAGTGTGACCCGACCTGACGGCGGGAAGCGCTCGCCATGCGTTGGTCTGGGTCACGGGGACGAACGAGTCGAGCACGGCGCCGTTGAAGTCCACGGGGTAGAGGATCGCGTCGTAGCCGGCCAGCTCGCCGATCTGTTCGAACGAGCGCTTGTAGTCGGTGGTCGGTTTCGGTATGTCGAGCCCGATCTCATCTCGGGCGATCGTGGTGCAGAGGTCGCTGACCAGGCCGAACTTGTAGATTCCCGGGGCGTTCCAGGAACCACGGGTGGCGCCGACGAAGGAGGTTTCCTTGATGGTCTTCGAGTAGGTCTCCTTGATGTGGGTGATGCGCTTCTCGTAGTCCGACTTCTGTGCTTTCAGCTGGTCGGTCCGATTGGCGGCATCGGCGAGCACCTGCATGACCGAGAATCGGTCCCTGTCGAAGCCTACGAACACGGTCGGGGCGATCGACTGCAGCTCGTCACCGATCCGGTTCCAGTCGTCCTTGGGCATCCAGACCAGAATGACGTCCGGCTTCAGTCCGGCCACCTTCTCGAGGTCCGCTTCCCCACCCGACGGGCCGAGGTCCTCTGCGCGACCGAGGAGGTCGTGCTGGGCCTGCGTGATGGGATCGAACTTGTACTCCGTCGTGCCGACCGGTTCGCCGCCGAGTTCGGTGTACACCACACCCGCGTTGCCAAGGGTCACGATCCGTTTCGGGTCATCGGGAACGGTGACCGTGCCGTTGTCGGCCTCGACGGCGTGGGTCCTGCCCGTCGGGGGAGCCGGGGCGTCGCTCGTGCTGCTGCACCCGGTCAGGGCGAGGGTCGCGCTCAGGAGTGCGGTCGCGACAGCGACGCTGCGGCGTCTCAGCCGGGTCGTGGTCATGGTGTGCTTCCTTCCCTTCTCGGTCGACCGCACGCCGTCGTCGGCGGGACGGTCACCGGGCAGGTTAGGTAGCCCTCACTTCCCGAGGTGAAGAGAATTCGCCATATTATTAGGATGTGACGAGCCCGTTCCCCTGTGCTGCCGGAGACGGCGGCCCGCCGGCGATCCCGGGAGCGCGACTGGACTGGACCGGAGCCCAGATCCACCCATTGCTCATCTGGGTCCGTACCGGCACGGCGCACGCCTACGTCGACGGCGCTCCGGCATTCCGCATCACCGCAGGGCAGGGGGCCTTGCTCCCCACGGACGGGTGCGAGCACCGGGGAGTCGTCACCGAGCCCGGCACCGTCGCCTTCCCGCTCTGGCTCGATCCCGGTTCCGGAGCACCGCCCGAACCGACGCGATTCGAGGTCCCCGACAGCTGGCAGGACTGGCTGATCCAGGACTTCAACCTCAACGTCACCCCGTTCAGCGGTCGCGGATACTCCCGCGAGGCGATCACCGGCCTGCTGCGCCGGTCCCGCACGCAGCTGCCGGCACCGGCACGGAGCGGGGACGCCGTCCCCGCGGGAGCGCCCGCTGCGCCTGCGATGCCGAGTGCCCGCGGGGCCAGAGCGGTGGCCGAGGAGCTGATCCGCGATCCCGCGCTCGCCCTGACGATCCAGGAATGGGCGACCCGCGTGCTCGCCAGTCCACGGACCCTGCTGCGCGACTTCCTCGCCGATACCGGGGCGACGTTCGAGCAGTGGCGACTGGCGTGCCGGCTCGGCGCGGCCGTCGAGCTCCTGACCGCGGGGTACGAGGTCGACCAGGTCGCCGCCCGGGTCGGCTTCACCAGTCGCGGCGGTTTCACGCACGCCTTCAAACGGCAGTTCGGCTCGACTCCCCACCGGTTCCGCCGAGAACTCGCCGCCGGACCTCCTGACGCGGACCTCGCGGCGCGCACCACGGAGGCTCGTCGGAGGAGCGATCTGGTGCGTCTGGCGCGGGGGGACGACATCACCGCCGCCGCGCCCCAGATGCTGCCTCCGGCGCGTACGCCGTCGCACACCAACGACGTCCACGTGCTGAGCTGGATGTACCGCGGCAGCGGCTACCTGGACATCGGCGATCAGCGCTACGAACGGGAACGCGGCGTCGCGACCTGGATCCCCGCAGGCACCGAGCACGTCACCGGGCTGCGCGAGAACTCCATCTCGCTGCCGCTCGGGAATGCCGGCAATGCCGACCTGTCGCTGGCCGAGCCGCTCCAGGTCCATTTCTCGCCGTCCTGGGACGACTACCTGATGCACTGCTCGATCAGCGCCCGGTCCCGTCTCCGTCCGGACGGCTACGACCCACGCCGGATCCTCGATCTGTTCGCCGAGCAGCTCGCGGCGCGACGAGCCCTCTCGGTGCCGATGCCCACGGACCGGCGTGCGCACGCAGCGGCGATGGACTACCTGCGCGGACTCGGCGCAGCGGGTGGTTCCACGACGTCCGATGTTCCTGCCGAGGTCCACAGGTCCTTCCGTGAGCAGACCGGCATGTCGTTCGCCCGCTGGCGCTACGCCACCCGGATGCGTCTCGCCCGCGATCTGCTCGTCGGCGGGGCCAAGCCCAGCGCCGTGGCGCGCCGCGTCGGCTACGCCCACCTGCCGACGTTCAGTGCCGCCTTCTCCCGCTTCCACGGTGTCTCCCCACGCGACTACCAGCAGCGCGAGACCGACGGCGCCTGATCCGGCTTCCGAGGGTCGGCGAGCGGCCGTCCACCGCGCGAGGCAGGGCCGAGCTTCCCGCTCGTCGTCGCCGATCGTTGCCTTCTCGGCGCGCCGGGGCCTCGACCTGGTGGTGTCAGGCACGGCGGCGCACCTCCCGGACGATCAGCCACACCAGGTATCCGCCTCCCGCGACGACCGTGACCACACCGACGGGCACGGCGACCGGCAGCAGACGCTGCGCGGTCACGTCGGCGCCGGCGAGCAGGAGGGCTCCGGTGAGAGCGGCCGGCAGGATCGTGACTCCGGGCGCGCGGGTGAGGCGCCGGCCGATCTGCGGGGCCGCCAGCGCGACGAAGGCGATCGGCCCGGCGGCTGCCGTGACCGTCGCGGTCAGGGCCACGCCGAGCACGACGACAGCCAGCCGGACGGGTTCTGTCCGCACGCCGGTGGCCCGGGCGGCATCGTCACCGAGCTCGAGCTGCCGTGACGCGGGCATCAGCCCCAGCAGCCCCACCAGCAGCACGACGACGACGCCGCTGCCGACCGCGGCCTGCTCCCATGTGGTGCCGTTCAGCGAGCCGGCACCCCAGACGGCCGCCGACAGGGCGACCTCGAGCTTCGCGGTGAACATCAGCCAGGTGTTGAACGACCCCAGCACGGCACTGACCCCGATGCCGATGACGATGAGCCGGAATCCCTGGACCCCGCCGCGCCACGCCAGCACGTACACGGCCGCGGCCGTCGCGATCCCGCCGAGCAGGGCCCCGCCCGCGACCTGGAGGAAGGAGCCGCCGACGAGGATGATGACCACCAGCGCGCCGGTGAACGAGCCGGCGGAGAAGCCGATGATGTCCGGGCTGGCGAGCGGATTGCGGGTCAGCGACTGGAACACCGCACCCGATGCGCCCAGTGCCGCACCGAACACGGCGGCGGCGAGTACTCGTGGCAACCGCCACTCGACCACGACCTGGCGCGCGAAGCCGACCGCGGGGTCGTCGATCAGCGCACCCCACACCTCGGCCACGGTGACCGGGTACTTCCCGAGCGTCACCGCCCACACCGACACCGCCACCGTGAGCACGACGAGGACGGCGCAGACGATCATCGATCGCAGCGGCCACCGCAGCGCGAACCAGCGACGACGCCGTATCACCACGGTCCCGTGACCGAAGTCCACCCGACGCGGAGCCTGCTCGACCGTCCCGCTCACAGCCCGCTCGCCTTCTTCCTCCGCACGAGCAGGATCAGGACGGGGGCGCCGACGAACGCGGTGACGACCCCGACGGGGAACTCGCCGTCACCGGGACCGAGGACGCGACCGAGGACGTCGGCGGTGAGCACCAGCGACGGCGCCAGGACGAGCGCGTAGGCGAGGATCCACCGCTGGTCAGGGCCGACGATCCAGCGGGCGACGTGCGGAACCATCAGCCCGACGAACCCGATGGGCCCGGCGATCGCCGTCGCGCCGCCGGCGAGCAACGTCACCGCGAGGACGACGACGATCCGGGTACGGGTGATGTTCGCGCCGAGCGACCGGGCGAGGTCGTCGCCGAGGGCCACCGCGTTCAACGCGGAGGCCGCGACGACCGCCAGCAGCAGCCCGAGGACGAGGAAGGGCAGCACCGGCAGCAGCGCGTCCCAGCCCCGGCCGGCCACGCTGCCGGCGTTCCAGTTCCGCATCCGGTCGAACGCCCGCACGTCGATCAGCACCATCGCGGTGACGAGGCCGCCGAGCACCGCACCGAACGCGACACCGGCGAGGACGAGCTGCACGGGGTCGGCCCCGCCGCGCCCGGCCGAGCCGATCAGATACACCGCCACCGTCACCACGAGGGCGCCGGCGAAGGCGAACCACACGTATCCGCTGATGGAGGTGATCCCGAACACCGTGATGCCGACGGCCACGAAGAACGCCGCCCCGGCGTTCACGCCGAGAACGCCCGGGTCGGCAAGAGGGTTGCGGGTCAGGGCCTGGACCAGCACGCCCGCCACTCCGAGTGCGACACCGACCGCCGACGTGACGGCGGTACGGGGGATGCGCAGGTCCCAGATCACGTAGGCGTCCGCGCGCCCGGTGTCGTCGCCGAGGGCGTCGAGCACCGTGGCCGGCGGGATGTTCTTCGACCCGACCGCGATGCTCAGGAGCAGCAGGAGACCGAGACAGCCGAGGCAGGCGAGGACCCCGGTGAGCCGGCGGGGATGCGTCGCGGCGACCGGCGTGCGCGCGAACTGGTTCGGCAGACGTGTCATCTTCCGGTGTTCAGCGTGGACTTCTCCAGGTCCGGGACGACCTTGCCCAGCAGCCACGGAATGCTCGCCGGCCCGATCGCGGTCGTCGCCGAGGGCGAGATCCCCAGCGGTTCGAGGAAGAGCATCGTCCGGTTCCTGACCGCAGGCAGATCGGCGTAGCGCGGGTCGCTCTGGAGCTTCTTGTAGTCGCCGTCGACGCTGCCGGCGAGGACGACGTCGGCCCGGATCTTGTCGCGGTTCTCCGCGGAGATGGACTTCCCCCGGTCGGGAAGCACCGGCATGTTGGACGCGGGCTTCAGACCGAGCTTCGTGGCGAAGAGGCCCATCTCGGGGAAGGGTGCGACGCTGCCGTCGGGGCTGACGAATCCGGCGAAGAACGTCTTTCCCTGCAGTTTGGCGAGGCGCTTGCGGGCGTCGGCGAACTCGGCCTCGCCCTTGGCGATCAGCTGCTGCGCCTCCTGAGGCTTGCCCGTGATCGCGCCCATGTCGGTCACGGCCTTCGTCCACGTCTCGGGGTTGTCGTCCGCGTAGAGCGGGGCGATCTGCGAGAGCTGCTGGCGGGTGCCGTCCTTGAGGTCGCCGAGCGTCGAGAGGATGATCAGGTCCGGCTTGAGGGCGCCGATGGCCTCCACGTCGGGATCGGAGGAACCCTCGCCGGACGACGTCGCGAGGCCGGGCTCGAACTTCCCGTACTGCCCCTTGAGCCACGGGTAGTACTGGAGGCTCGTCTTCTCGTCCTGGTACGAGCCGAAGAACGCGGGTGGCTCGCCCAGGGAGGCCAGTACGTCGACGAAGCGCGCGTCTCCCATGACGACGACCTTCTCGGGCTTCTTCTGCAGCGTGATCTCACCGAGGTCACTGGTCACGGTGACGGGGAAGCCCGGTGCCGAGCCGCCCGGTGCGGCGGCGGAGTCACGGTCGCCGTTGCCACCGCAGCCGGCGAGGACGAGTGCGGCGCTCAGGAGCGCGGCGGTGAGGATCGCGGTGCGCCGTCTCGGGCGTGTCGTGAGCATGTGCGTTCGTTCTTCTCTCATCTGTCGTACGACGGGGTCAGCGGATGTCGGCCGGTGCGAGTTCGTGGACGCTGGTGTCCCAGCCGACGGTGTGTGCGGCCTTCCGGGTGAGGCCCGCGGCGGTGATGACGGCGTGGAGCTCGGCGTCGGTCCGGACGCCGGAGCCGTGGACGGTGAGGGCGAGCAGGTCCTCCTCGCCGTCGTGCTCGTCGAGGTCGTCGAGGTCGAAGGTCTCCTCGATCAGCAGCACCCGGCCGTGGGGGAGGAGGTTCTCGGTGGCTCGGCGCAGGGCGTGTGCGGCGTCGGCGTCGGGCAGGGACGCGAAGGCCCGGCTGATCAACACGGCGTCCGCGGCGGGACCGGGCTCGAAGACGGACTGTTCGGCCACCGACACCCGGGCACGCTGTGCCTCGTCGGGGATGGTGGCGGGCAGATCGCGGCGCAGCCAGTCCGCCTGCGCCGGCAGGGCGCAGATCGTGATCCGCAGGTCCGGACGGGTGCCGACGAACTCGCCGGCCAGCGCACCCGCACCGTCGGAGTGGATCACCAGGTGCTCGACGTCGTTGAGGATCCCGGATTCGGCGATCGGCACGGCCAGCGCGGGCGCGAACTCGGCCCGGCGCTCCAGGTTGCGGTCCTCGTAGTCCTGCTCGGCGCGCACCTCGCCGTACGTCCGGCCCGTGACGGCGGCGTAGGCGGCCCGGCCGGTGCGGATCGACGCGGTGAGCCCGTGGATGCCGAGCATCTCCCGTCCCACCACCCCGGCGGGGTGCAGGGAGTCGGCCATGTGATCGAGGGTCAGGACCTCGCCCACCGGCGCCAGGCGGTAGTGGCCCGGCTCGGTCATGGTCAGCACGTCCAGGCTGTGCAGGTAGCGCAGCAGCTTCCCCAGCGCCCGCTCGTCGGCACCCGCTCCGGCCGCGAGGTCGGCTACACCGGTGACGCCGCGGGAGATCAGTTCCGGGATGCCCAGCTCGACCGCGGTGCGGATCGCGGTCGGCGCGACCAGCTCGGTCAGTTCATGGAGCCTCTCGAACGGTGTGGTCGACCTCTCCGGGTCGGGCACCGCCCCGTCGGACTCCAGGGCCACGACCTCGCTGCGGCGCCAGTACCCGGTGAAATCGATGTCCTCCTTGGGCATCCCGCGGACCTCGACCAGGTGCCGGCGCAGGTCCCGGACGGCGGTGCGCTCGCCGGCGACCCAGGCGAACGGGCGACCGTCCCACCAGCGGGCGTCCCGGACCGCGTCGACCAGGTGGGTGGTCGTTCCCGCCTCGGCGCCGTCACGGATCAGCCAGGTCACCTCGACGCCGGGCAGTTCCCGCAGCGCCGGCCGGTGGGCGTCCTCGGCGATCTCGATGAACACCTGCGCCCGCGCCTCCTCGTGCAGCTCGTCGAGCAGGCGGCCGATCGCGGGGATCGTCGTGTCGTCGCCGGCCACGAGCAACCAGCCCGCGCCGGCCGGGAACGACTTCGAGCTGCCGGGGCCGGTGATGTGGATGCGGTCACCCGGCCGGGCCCGGTGAGCCCAGGTGGTGCCGACACCGATGCCGTGCTCGACGAAGTCGACGTCCAGCTCGCCGATCTCGGCGTTCCACCGGCGGACCGTGTACTCCCGCGACAGCGGGCGCGGATTCCTCGGCGTGCTCAGGCCCTTCTCCTGCTGCACCGGCAGCACCGGAGCGTCCTGGCCCGGGTAACAGAACAGCAGGCTGATGTCGTCGTCGAAGCCCGGCGAGTCGAACGCCGGCTGTGGGAAGCCGTTCGCCGAGGTGAACGCCTGCAGCTGCCTGCCGGACAGGGTGACGCGCCGCATCCCCGGCGTCAGATCCGTGACCCGGACGACCTCGACCTCGCGCAGGGTCAGCGGGTGCACGGTGAGCCGGCGCGAGGTCTTCGGCATGCAGGGGAGCCCTTCTCGGTCGTCTCGGGGATCGCGTCTCGGGGGTCGGCAGGGAGCCGACGCTAAGATTAGGCGGCCCTTACCCCGGGTGGGTACGTAGATCGTCATATGGTTAGGAGATGGACCGCGCGTCTCCGCTACCGGCGTCGACGGGCGGCCCGCCGCCGATCCCCGCGGCACACCGGGGACGACTGGGGTACCCCGGTCAGGTGCTCGTCTGGGTCCGCACCGGGCGGGCGCGAGTGCTCATCGACGACGCGGAGTTCCGGCTCGCCGCAGGGGAAGGTGTCTGGGTTCCGGAGGGGGACCCGTACCGCTACGAGATCTTCACCGATCCGGGCACCGTCGCGTTCCCGCTCTACCCGCACGCCGGCGTCGCCGCCGGGATCCTCGCCGAGCCGACCCGCTTCGAGGTTCCCGACGACTGGCAGGACTGGCTGATCCAGCACTTCAACCTGCAGTCCACTCCGTTCAGTGCTCGCGGGTACCCCGACGACGGGATCTCGGACCTGCTTCGCCGCTCCGGCCCACCGGCGCCCCGGATCGCAGCAGGCCGCGAGGCCGACCCGTCCGAACTACGGGGTCCGCCCAGGACCCCGAAGTCGTCCGGGGCGAGGGCGGTGGCCCAGGAGCTCCTCCGCAATCCCGCACTCGACTTCACCGTGCGGGACTGGGCAGCCCGGGTCTCCTCCAGCCCGAGCAGCCTGCTGCGCGACTTCGTCTCCGACACCGGGCTCACCTTCGAGCAGTGGAGGCTGCACTGCCGGCTGGCTGTGGCGGTGGAGCTGCTGGCCGCGGGACATGAGGTCGATCAGGCCGCCGCACGGGTCGGCTTCGGCAGCCGCGGTGGCTTCCGGCGCGCGTTCCAGCAGCAGTTCGGAGTGACTCCGTACCAACTCGCCAGGGAGCTCGCTGCCCGCTCGGCCTCCGGCGGCCCCGCCCGGTCCGCGAGCGCAGCACGCCAGACCAGCAGCTTCTCCCGCCTGGCACGGGGAGGCGGCGGCACGGGTGCCGCACCGGATCTTCTGCCCGCGACCCACACGCCGCCACATGCCAACGACTTCCATGTGCTCAGCTGGATCTGTCGCGGAAGCGGATACCTGGACATCGGCGACCGGCGCTACGAGCGACGACGCGGGGTCGCGACCTGGATCCCGGCCGGCGTCGAGCACGTCACCGGTCTGCGGGAGAACTCCGTCTCGTTGCCGCTGAGCGACGCCGGCGTCGTCGACCTCACCCTCACCGAGCCGTTGCAGGTGCAGTTCTCACCGGCCTGGGACGACTACCTGATGTTCTGCTCGGTCAGCGCCCGATCCCACCTCCGCCCGGACGGCTACGACTCCCGGCGCATCCTCGACCTGTTCGTCGAGCAGGTGGCGGCACGGCGTGCCCTGTCGGTGCCGATGCCCACCGACGCGGGGGCGCGGGAGGCGGCGATGGACTACCTGCGCCGCATCGGAACCGGCTCGGAGCCGACGACCTTCGACGTACCACCCGGTGTCCACCGGGCCTTCCGTGAGCAGACCGGCATGTCGTTCGCCCGGTGGCGCTATGCCACCCGGATGCGTATCGCCCGCGACCTGCTCGCCGGTGGGGCCAAGCCCAGCGCCGTGGCGCGCCGCGTCGGCTACGCCCACCTGCCGACGTTCAGCGCCGCCTTCTCCCGCTTCCACGGCCTCTCGCCCCGCGAGTACCAGGAACGCGAGACCGAGAGCGGTTGACCATCGACATGGAGCGTTGCCGTCCTGCCGCGACGCCGGCCGGGGGGCGCCCGCGCGCCCGGGCATCACGACGACGGCGCGACGTACTCGTGTCTCAGGTCCGTGACCCGCGCGATGTGGCCGAAGTCGTGATCCGCGGCGAGGACGGTGGCGTCGTTGACGATGGCGTAACCGGCGATCAGGATGTCGGTCGCTCCGGCAGCTCTCACCAGGCCGGCGTTCCACAGTGCGCTCTGGATGTCGAGCACGAGGGACTCGTCGGGAGCGCGCTCCAGCGGGAACCCGAGCGACATCTGCTCGTAGAGGTGCGCGTGTTCCTCAGGGGATCGCGCACTGTGACAGAACTCCAGCACCTGGGGCGGACACGTGACGAACAGATCGGCCGGCGCACGTTCGATGCGTCGCAGGCGTGCGCCGACGACCGGATCGCCGGACGCCAGCCGTGCCCACACCGAGTTGTCGACCAGGTAGTCGGTCACGCCTGAGGCGGCTCGTCCGGGGAGATGACGGGGGCGCCGAGCTCGGCCTCCAGGCCGCTCAGCCCGGCGATCCCGTCGATCATGGCCCCCTTCTGCTTCGCCGCGATGAGCCGGCGCAGTGCGAGATCGAGAACTGCTCGGTTCGACCGCTCGCCCGTGAGTTCTCGCGCCCGTTCGATCAGCTTCGGGTCCAGGTCGACGCTGGTGACCGCCACGCTTCCTCCTCGGATCCTTATATCGACAACTATATAGACGCCGGGGAGGCGTGGCCAGGCGCATCGTCGAGCGGGCAGCGAACAGTCTCGTACCGGACATCCGCGACATGCCCCCCGATGCGGGCCTTCCTCGCCTACTGTGATCCCGTGCTGCGCACCGTGATCCGTAGATCAGCTGTGTCCATCGGCGTCCTCGCACTCCTGGGAACGCTCAGCCCCGCGGCCTCGGCCGCCCCGACCGCACCCACGGCCGGACCGCCGACGGAGTACGTCTCCGTCGCGGTGGCCACCGTCTGGACCGAACCCACCAGCCCGCGCCCGGTCGACAAGCCGGCCCTGGAGAACCCCGTCCGGTCCGACGACTGGCTGCGGGACATGACCCTGGCCGACGAGGAGAACCTCACCAACGACGGCCTCACCCAGACCCAGGCCGTCTACGGCGCCCCCGTGCGGGTGCTGGAGAAGAAGGGTGACTGGAGCCGCGTCGCCGTCGAGAACCAGCCCAACGCCGACGAGCCGCTCGGCTACCCGGGCTGGATCCCCAGCCGCCAGCTCACCACCGACGCGCCGTTCCAGGCGAACCTGCACCGCGGGCCGCTCGCCGTGGTCACCGCCGCTCCCCGGGCCTGGCTCTACGCCGACCCCGACCTGACGAAGCGCAGGATCCAGATCCCCTACAACACGAAACTCCCGGTGCTCGGGCAGCGCGGCAAGACCGTGCAGGTCCTGACGCCGGGCGACCGGCCGGCCTGGCTGCGCGCCGCCGACGTCGACGTCCGCAAGCCGGACCAGAAGCTCCCGACCCCGACCGGGGCCCAGCTCGTCGCCGAGGGCAAGAAGTTCCTCGGCGTGGACTACGTCTGGGCCGGGCGGTCCGGATTCGCGTTCGACTGCTCCGGCTACACCGGCACCCTCTACGAGGCCGCGGGCATCCTGCTGCCGCGTGACTCCGGCCCGCAGGCGAACAGCCCGCTCGCCCGCCCGGTCGACAAGAAGGACCTGAAGCCCGGTGACCTGATCTTCTACGCCCACGACGGCGGCAAGGGGAAGATCCACCACGTCGGCATGTACGCCGGCGACGGCAAGATGCTCGAGGCCAAGAACGCGGGCATCCCGGTCCGCCTGACCCCGGCGCGGCTCGACCCCGCCCGCGACGGCTACTGGGGCGCCCGCCGCTACCTGCCCGGAAACGGATGACGGTCGAGATCCGCAGGTCGCGGGCTGCAGACGTCGGCGGCATCGCCGACGTCTGCACCCGCGGCTACCGGGCCACCTACCGCGGCCTGCTGCCCGACGAGCACATCGAGCGCACCATCCGTGACTTCTACGGCGAGGACCGCATCGCCGGGGAGATCGACCCGGCTCCGCCGCACTGGCTCGGCTACGTCGTCGCGGTGGAGCCCGGGGCCGGGGTGCCGGGGGAGCGGGTCGTCGGGGCGGCCGGTGGTGCCGTCACCGGGGACGCCACCGGCGAGCTGTACGTGCTCTACCTCGACCCCGACCGGCGCGGCGAGGGCATCGGCACCCGGCTGCTCGACCACGTCACCGGGCAGCTGCTGGAGCACGGCGCCACCGGGATGTGGGTCAGTGTGACCGAGGGCAACGAGCTGGGGCTGCCGTTCTACCGGGCCCGCGGGTTCATCGAGGCCGGCCGCCGTCCCGCCTACACCGAACCGGACACCGAACCGGACATGCAGTCGCACAACGGATCCGATGTTCCCCACTCCGTCCGCATGTATCGCCCGATCGGACGATCAAGATCGTCGATGATTCCGGAGTGCAACGACTGATGGCCGCACTCCGGTCGCGTCGACGTCATCTCGTGTTGGGTGCGCCGACGAACGACGTTCCTACGGTGATCGCGTTTCTCCCCGACCTCCAGAGAGGAGCGCCGTCCCCCTGACGGAGGACGGCGAGTACCCATGCGTCCTTCACGTTTCCGCACCGCGGGGCTCGCGGTTCTCGCAGGCACCCTGCTGCTCGGCACCCCCGCGGTGGGCATGGCCGCCACCGCCGACTACCCCTCCGACGAGGCCAAGCCCGACATCGTCCGCGTGGACGAGGGCTACGAGCGCTTCTGGGTCTCCGACGGCAAGAACGACCTGCACGGCACGGTCAAGGACCCGAAGACGCTCGCCCGGGACGACTCGCTGATCGTGTGGATCAACAACCACGCCACGCCGGAGCAGCAGCGCCGCGCGATGCAGGACTCGGAGTACCAGAACAAGACCAACACGAGCTACGACCAGTCGATCACCATCGGCGAGGCGCTCGGCTCGAAGCTCGGCCCGCTCTACGTCCAGGGCCGCCAGGACGGATCGCTCCCGCTCACCACCGCCCTGATCAACTCCTCGGACGGCACCACCGGCGCCTACGTCGACACCGGGGACGCCAAGAAGCGCTACTCCCACCCGCGTCCGTTCCTGCCGGCCGACCCGAAGGCCGCGCCGAAGCCGGGTGACGAGCCCGCGTGCGCGCCGGAGAAGGTCAACGCGTCGTCGCTGGCCTCCGAGCGGGCAGGCAAGCCCTACGCCGACGCGTCGGGCACCCTGAACATCAAGCGGGTGCCGGACTTCACCGACAGCTCGAAGAAGTACTCGCCGAACGACGTCGACCTCTCGGCCCAGTACGGCAAGAAGAGCCTGTGCACCGGCGGCTCGTACCCCAGCGGGCACACCACCACGGCGTACCAGGCCGGTATCACCCTGGCCACGCTCGTCCCGGAGCTCGCGCCGGAGCTGCTGACCCGCGCCTCCGAGGCCGGCAACAACCGGATCGTGCTCGGTGTGCACTACCCGCTCGACATCATGGGCGGCCGGATGAACGGTGAGGCCGCGCTGGCCGCGCGCTGGTCGGACGCGAAGTTCCGCGAGGAGAAGCTGGAGCCGGCCCGCAAGGAGCTCGTCGGCTACCTGGAGAAGAAGTGCGGCGGGAAGCTCGCCGCCTGCATCGCCCAGGGCAAGGGCTACAGCGACAACCCCTACGGCGGCAAGGCGCTGCCCGGCGGCTCCCCGCAGATCGTCACCGACCGCGCCAGCGCGGTGAAGGTCTACAAGGAGCGCATGACCTACGGCTTCGAGCAGGTCGAGAACGGCGGCCAGAAGCCGTCCGTCCCGGCCGGCGCGGAGAACCTGCTGCTCACCACGTTCCCGACGCTGAACGACGCGCAGCGCACCTCGGTGCTGGCCCAGACCGAGATCGACTCGGGCTACCCGCTCGACCAGACCGGCACCGCCGGTGGCTCCTGGCAGCGGCTGAACCTGGCCGCCGCCACCAGCGCCGTGGTCAAGGTGCAGCCGGACGGCTCGGTGAAGGTCGTCAAGACCGGCGGCAAGGCCTGCGTGATCAAGTAACCCGGTTCGCCGCGAGGGGCACGCCCCTCCGTCCGCCCCGAGGGGCACCCTCGTTCCCACCGATGGTGACGAGGGTGCCCCTCGGGGCATCGGTGTCTCGGGGGCCGGTAGCACCGTCAGCGCCAGGACGGCAGCCACAGCTCGGCCTGCCAGTGCGCCGGGGTGATCGAGTCCCCGACCAGGATCGGCCACAGCCACACGAAGTTGACCAGGATCAGCGCGATCCACGCCGACACCACCAGCAGCCCGGCCCGGCGCCACCGCTCGGAGCGGCCGGGCCGGCCGAGCAGGTGCCCCATGACCAGGACCGTCGCCAGCGCCAGGAACGGCGCCGTCGGCATCATGTAGAAGTAGTACATCTGCCGGTCGAGGTTGAGGAACCACGGCAGGAACCCGGCCGCGTAGCCGGTGAGCACCGCCGCCCAGCGCCAGTCCGCGCGGGTCACCGACCGCCAGATCCCCCAGCCCAGCACCGGGATCGACGGCCACCACAGCGCCGGCGTCCCGATCAGCATGACCGCCGAGACACACGACGGCTCGCCGCAGCCCGACGCCTTGTCCGACCAGCGGTAGAGCATGGGGCGCAGGCCCATCGGCCACGTCCACGGCTTGGACTCCCACGGGTGCTTCCCGGCGCTCTGCGTGGTCAGTCCTTCGTGGAAGTCCAGGACGCGTGCGTGGTAGTACCAGAGCGAGCGCAGGCTGTCCGGCACCCAGGAGAACAGGCCGCCGGTGCCGATCTCGCGTCCGACGACGTGCCGGTCGATGCCGGTCTCGCTACCGAACCAGGCCCACCAGCAGCCCAGGTAGGTCAGGACCGGGACCACGGCCAGCGCCCAGATCCCGGGCAGCACGTCGCGGGCGATCGTGCCCGTCCACGGCCGGGCCACCCCGGCCCGGCGCCGCACCGAGACGTCCCACAGCACGCAGAGCAGGCCGAAGGCGACGACGTAGTAGACGCCGTTCCACTTCACCCCGCCGGCCAGGCCGATGCACAGCCCCGCGACGAGCCGCCACCAGCGCACCCCCCAGCGGGGTCCGAACTCGTGGTCGGCGACCCGGCCCTCGGCGACGACCCGGGCCATCCGGGCCCGGATGTCGTCGCGGTCGCAGAGCAGGGCGGCGAAGGCGGCCATCACGAACAGCGAGCCGAACGCGTCGAGCATCCCCATCCGGGACTGCACGTGGGAGAGCCCGTCGGCGGTCAGCAGGATCCCGGCGAGCCCGCCGAGCGCGGTGGACCGGGTGAGCCGGCGTCCAGCCCGGACCAGCAGCAGCACGGTGAGGACCCCGGCCAGCGCGGCGGCGATCCGCCAGCCGAAGCCGTCGTAGCCGAAGACGTTCTCGCCGAGCGCGATGAGCTGCTTGCCCAGCGGCGGGTGGACGATCTTCTCGTAGCCCGGGTCGTTCTCGACACCGCCGTTGCGCACCATCTCCCACGCCTGCGGGACGTAGTGCTTCTCGTCGAACACCGGAGTGCCGCGGTCGGTCGGCTCACCCAGGTGCACCAGCCGCAGCACGGCCGCGACCAGGGTGACCGCGACGGTGACGGCCCAGCCGCGCAACCGGTCCGACGGCGGGGGAGCCCCGAGCCGGTCGGCGGGGCCGGGCCGGTCCGGGAGCAGCGGGGGCGGCGTGCCGACCGGGGTCAGTCCCGGTTCGCCGCCGCTGCCGGCCACCCGGCTGCCGGAGACAGCAGTGCCTGGGGCCATGCCCCCGATCGTAGGGTGGACCCCGTGGCTCCCGCTCCCGACTCCGGCGTTCTCGTGCTCGCGGCGACCCCGCTCGGCGACCCCCGCGACGCGTCGCCGCGGCTGCGCGACCTGATCGCGACCGCCGACGTCATCGCCGCCGAGGACACCCGCCGGTTCCGCACGCTCGCGCACGCCCTCGGTGTGACCTACACCGGCAAGGTGGTCAGCCACTACGACGCCGTCGAGACCGCGCGGCTGCCCGGCCTGCTCACCACGGTGCGCGAGGGAGGCACCGTCCTGGTCGTCTCCGACGCAGGCATGCCCGCGGTCTCCGACCCCGGCTACCGGCTCGTCGCCGCGGCGGCGGAGGAGGGGCTGCCGGTCACCTGCGCGCCCGGCCCGTCCGCGGTGACCACGGCGCTGGTGCTGTCCGGGCTGCCGTGCGAGCGGTTCTGCTTCGACGGGTTCGCCCCGCGCCGGTCCGCCGAACGCCGCCGCTGGCTGGAGTCGCTGCACGACGAGCGCCGCGCGGTGGTGTTCTTCGAGTCGCCCCGGCGGACCGCGGACCTGCTCACCGACGCCGTCGACGTGCTCGGCGCGGACCGGCCCGCCGCGGTGTGCCGGGAGCTGACCAAGACCCACGAGCAGGTCGTGCGCGGCACGCTCGGCGAGGTCACGCAGTGGGCGACGGGCACCGAGGTGCTCGGCGAGGTCACGGTGGTGCTGGCCGGGGCGGAGCCGGGCGCGGCGCCGCCGGTGGAGTCACTGGTCGACGCCGTCCGCGAGCGCACCGACGACGGCGAACGCCTCAAGGACGCCGTCGCCGCCGTCGCCGAGGCGACCGGTGTGGCGAAGCGCGAGCTCTACAACGCCGCCCTCGCCGCCCGGGACCGAGCCGCCCGGGACTGAGCCCTGCCGCGGCACCTCACACGTTGACCGGCTCCCGCGGCTTGCGTGCCGGCAGCAGCCGTACGGCAGGCTCGACGTAGCGTGCCGCGACCGGGCCGAGCACCGCCATGATCAGCACGTACGCCGTGGCCAGGGCGGACAGCTCCGCAGGCACCCCCGGGTGGCCGACCGCGAGCCCGGCGATGACGATCGAGAACTCGCCGCGCGCGACGAGCGCGGCGCCGGTGCGGGCCCGGCCCATCCGCCCGATCCCGGCCCGTTTCGCGGCCCACCAGCCGGTGGCGACCTTGGTGAGCGTCGTCGAGACGGCCAGGACCAGCGCCCAGCCGATCACCGGCGGGATGGCCTTCGGGTCGGTCGTCAGGCCGAAGACCAGGAAGAACACCGCCGCGAACAGGTCGCGCAGCGGCTCGAGGAGCTTGGTGGCGTTCTCCGCCGTCGACCCGGACACCGCGATGCCCAGCAGGAACGCGCCGATCGCCGCCGAGACCTGCATGGCCTGCGCGAACCCGGCGATCAGCAGCGCGGCGCCGAGGATCTTGAGCAGGAAGACCTCGCGGTCGTCGGAGTCGACGAGCGCGGAGACGTAGCGGCCGTAGCGCAGCGCCACGAGCAGCACGACGGCGATCACCGCGACCGAGATGCCGACCGCGCTCAGCCCGCCCAGCAGCGTCACGCCGAGCAGCAGCGCGGTGAGGATCGGCAGGTAGAGGGCCATCACCAGGTCCTCGAACACCAGCACCGAGAGGATCACCGGGGTCTCGCGGTTACCGAGGCGTCCGAGGTCGGACAGCACCTTCGCGACGATGCCCGACGACGAGATGTAGGTGACCCCGCCCAGCACCATCGCCCCGACCACGCCCCAGCCGAGGATCAGCGCGACGGCGACGCCGGGCGCGGAGTTGAGGACCGCGTCGACGATGCCCGCCGCCCACGAGCGTCTCAGCCCGGTGACGAGCTCGGCCGCGGAGTACTCCAGCCCGAGCAGCAGGAGCAGCAGGATGACGCCGACCTCACCGGCCAGCGAGGTGAAGTCGCCGATGTCGCCGAGCGGGATCAGTCCGCCGGAGCCGAAGGCGAGCCCGCCGAGCAGGTACAGCGGGATCGGGGACAGCCCGATCCGCTGGGCGAGCCGCCCGAGCAGGCCGAGGCCGAAGAAGACGGCGCCCAGCTCGAGCAGTTCGAGTGCGACGTGGTCCACCGGTACGGTTCCCGGGCTCAGCCGCGGGCGAGGACGTCGGCGGCCTGCTCCAGCTTCTCGGCGACGCCGACGGCGATCACGATGTCCCCGCCGGCCAGCACGAAGTCCGGGGTGGGGGAGGGGTGCACCTGCCCGGCGCGCATCACCGCGACGACCGAGACCTGGGTCCGGGTGCGCAGCGCGGTGTCGCCGAGCGGGCGGCCGTCGAACGGGCTGTTGTGCTTGATCGGGAGCTTGCGGGTGGTGATGCCCGGCAGCTCCGCCTGCTCGTCGTTGAGCTGGTTGACCAGCTGTGGTGCGCCGAGGAGGTTCGCGAGCGCCCCGGCCTCCTCGGTGGTCAGCGGCAGCTCGGCGACGCAGGCGTCCGGGTCGTCGCTCCGGGAGAGGATCAGCTCGATCTTGCCGTCCCGGTGGGTGATGACCCCGATCCTGCGGCCGGCGCGCAGCTCGATCTCCTTGCGCACCCCGATCCCGGGGAGCGGCGTCACGTCGACGTTCACGGCTCGACGGTACGCCTCGCGGGCGCCCGCATCAGCGCGCGGTCACGCACGCCTCCATCAGCCGGGCACCCTGCTCGATCACCTGCTCGCGGGTGACCGGGCTCTGCGGATCGAGCCAGGCCAGGACCATCTCCGCCAGCCCACCGGTGACGAAGTGCCCGGCCACGCGCAGCTCGTCGGGCCCGATCTCCGGGTCCAGCGGGCGGGCCGCGACGACATCGGCGAAACCGCGGTTCGCGCTGCGGCGGCGGGCGACGAGCTCGGGGCAGCCGACGGCGTCGGACACCACCACGGCGCGGCGCGGGTCCTGGCCGATGTTGTCGACCATTGCGGTGGTCATCGCCCGGAAGCGGACCATCGGCGGGGCGTCGGCGGTCTCGGCGGCGGCCGCCAGCATGGCCGCGGCGCGCTCGTCGACCACGGTGTCGAAGACCTCGCAGGCCAGGTCGGCGGCGGTGGGGAACTCCTCGGCGGCGGAGGCGGGCAGTCCCGCGGCCGCCGCGGCGGCGCGGGGGTCGACGGCGACCCAGCCGCCGTCGGCCCACTGCTGGAGAGCCGCGTCCAGGAGTGCCTCGCGGTCCCGTTCGGCACGGTCCATGCGCGCATCATGGCAGTACCCGGCCCGGAATCGGCCCGGCTCACCCGAGATCCACACCGGATCCACACCGTCGGTGACGTGCCGCCGACGAACTCACTGGCTGCGACGAATAGGCTGGTGGGCATGAGCAATGCCGTGCTGACCGCCGTGGCGTGGCCCTACGCCAACGGTCCCCGGCACATCGGCCACGTCTCCGGCTTCGGTGTGCCCTCCGACGTGTTCGCCCGTTTCCGTCGGATGTCCGGGGACCGGGTGCTGATGGTCAGCGGCACCGACGAGCACGGCACGCCGATCCAGGTGCAGGCCGACGCCGAGGGCCTGACCCCGCGTCAGCTGGCGGACAAGTACAACGACGTGATCGTCGACGACCTGCAGGGTCTCGGCCTGAGCTACGACCTGTTCACCCGCACCACGACGACCAACCACTACGACGTCGTGCAGCAGATGTTCACGTCGCTGTACAAGAACGGCTACGTCGTCCCGAAGGTGCAGCTCGGCGCGATCAGCCCGTCGACCGGGCGCACCCTGCCCGACCGCTACATCGAGGGCACCTGCCCGATCTGCGGTTACGACGGCGCCCGCGGCGACCAGTGCGACAACTGCGGCAACCAGCTGGACCCGGCCGACCTGAAGAACCCGGTCTCCCGGATCAACGGGGAGACGCCGAAGTTCGTCGAGACCGAGCACTTCTTCCTCGACCTGCCCGCGTTCTCCGAGGCGCTCGGGTCGTGGCTGTCCACGCGTACCGACTGGCGCCCCAACGTGCTGAAGTTCTCCGCGAACCTGGTGGAGAACCTGAAGCCGCGGGCGATCACGCGTGACCTGGAGTGGGGTGTGCCGGTCCCGCTCGACAGCTGGTCGGCCAACCCGCTCAAGAAGATCTACGTCTGGTTCGACGCCGTCATCGGCTACCTCTCGGCGTCGGTCGAGTGGGCGCGCCGCGGCCCGGACCCGGACGCCTGGAAGCAGTGGTGGACCGACCCGTCCGCCCAGGCGTACTACTTCATGGGCAAGGACAACATCACCTTCCACTCGGTGATGTGGCCGGCGATCCTGCTGGGGCAGAACGGCCAGGGCGACCGCGGTGGTGAGCCAGGGCCCTACGGCCTGCTCGACCTGCCCAGCGAGGTCGTGTCCTCGGAGTACCTGAAGATGAGCGGCTCGAAGTTCTCCAGCAGCCGCGGCAACGTCATCTACGTCGGGGACTTCCTGCGCGAGTTCGGCGCGGACGCGCTGCGCTACCACGTGGCCGTCGCCGGGCCGGAGAACACCGACGTCGACTTCACCTGGGACGAGTTCACCCGCCGGGTCAACTTCGAGCTGGCCAACGAGTGGGGCAACCTGGTCAACCGCTCGATCTCGATGGCGCACAAGAACGTCGGGGCGATCCCGACGCCGTCCGCGCCGGTCCAGGCCGACCACGACCTGCTCGCGTACTCGAAGGCCGGGTTCGACACCGTCGGCGAGCTGCTGGGCCGCAACCGGATCAAGCAGGCCGCCACCGAGGCGATGCGGGTGGTCACCGCGGCCAACCGCTACCTGTCCGACCAGGAGCCGTGGAAGCGCAAGGACGACCCGGAGCGCCGGGACACGATCCTGCACACCGCGCTGCAGGTCGTCCAGGACGCGAACACGCTGCTCACACCGTTCCTGCCGCACTCGGCGCAGAAGGTGCACGAGGCGCTGGGCGGCACCGGCGTGTGGGCGGCGCAGCCGGAGCGCAAGGAGGTCGCCGACCTCGGCGACGGGCCCGCGTACCCGGTCCTGACCGGGGACTACGACGCCGAGCAGGCGCACTGGGGCTCCACACCGATCGAGGTGGGCCGTCCGCTGGCCAAGCCGTCGCCGATCTTCTCCAAGCTCCCGCCGGAGCTCGCGGAGACGGGCCCGGAGTGGGCCCCGGTCCAGTCGTGAGCACCGGCTCGGAGACCACCGAGCAGGGCTCGGGCGCGCACGGCCGGCGTCCCCGGCCGGAGCCGCCCGAGCCGCTCGCGGCACCGACGGTCGACAGCCACACCCACCTCGACGCGTGCGGCTGCGAGACCGGCGCCGACGTCACCGCGGCGATGGACCGGGCGCAGGCAGTCGGCGTCGTCGGGGCGGTCACGATCGCCGACGACCTCACCGCGGCCCGCTGGGCGGTCGGTGCGGCGCACGCCGACCCGCGGGTGTGGGCGGCCGTCGCGCTGCACCCGACCCGTACGGCGTCGGTGAGCGATGCCGACCTGGCCGAGATCGAGCGCCTGGCCGCCGACGACCGGGTCGTCGCGGTCGGCGAGACCGGCCTGGACTACTACTGGGACGCCTCGCCGCCCGCGGCGCAGCAGGACGCGTTCCGCTGGCACATCGGGCTCGCCAAGCGCACCGGCAAACCGCTGATGATCCACGACCGGGACGCCCACGACGACGTCCTGCGGATCCTGCGCGAGGAGGGCCCGCCGGAGCAGGTCGTGTTCCACTGCTTCTCCGGCGACGCGGCCATGGCCCGCGAGTGCGTCGACGCCGGCTACGTGCTGTCCTTCGCCGGGCCGGTCACGTTCAAGCGCAACGACGAGCTGCGCGCGGCCGCGGAGCTGGTGCCCGCCGACCAGTTCCTCGTCGAGACCGACGCCCCGTTCCTCACCCCGCACCCGCACCGCGGGCGGGCCAACGAGCCCTACGTCCTGCCCTGGACCGTCCGTGGCATCGCGGCGACACGCGGGCAGGACGAGGGAATCGTCGCCGAGGCGGCCCGTCGGAACGCCGAGCGGGTATTCGGGTTGAGCACGACCGGCTGAGGCCGTCGACCCGACCGTCCGTCTCGTGACCGGTCACTCACCGTTGCGGTGATGCCGTTCGCCGCCAGGGGTGGGTCAGGTGGTTTTCGCCGCATCACGGTCCGCTAACGTCCGTGCCCGTACCGCCGGGATGGGGACGCTCCCCCGGCCCGCGGTGACGACGACCGGTCCGCTCCCCAGCAAGGTTCCGCTCCCCGGTACCGCGCCGGTCGTCGTCACCGCCGGACCTGTTCCCCTGGCCCGGAATGACGAGTTCCCCGGGAAGTCATGTTCGAGCGCACTGTCCGTGTGTCGCGGGACGACGTGTCCGCCGCCTCCGCCCCGCCCGCCGGCCTCGGGCAGGGCATCGAGCGGGACGGTCGGCACCGCGCCCCGAAGGGCCGGGCCGGCGCCCGGACCGCCGCGGCCGCCGCGCTGTTCTCGCTGCCGACCGGCGCCGTCGCCGCCGCCGTGCTGACCCCGGCGGCCGAGGGGCCGGCCGAGGACCTGCGTGCCGACCTGGCGTCGAACGCCACGGACCTCGGTGCCGCCTCGATGACGCTGAGCCACGCCACTCCGGCGCTGGCCCCGGTCTCGTCCGCCCCCGCGACCGGTGCCGCGATCGCCGACGCGCAGGCCACGCACGCCGCGCAGATCGTCGAGACGAAGAAGCAGCCGGTCGCCGAGCGCGTCGTGCAGGACCCGACGGCCGAGCAGGGCTCGCGCACCGTCGTCTCCCCGGGCAAGGCGGGGGAGCGCAGCAGCATCTGGCGCGTCACCTACGACAAGGCAGGCAAGGAGCTCTCCCGCGAGCGCATCGCCGGCGGCCAGAGCACCGCCGGCAGCCCGCGCGTGGTCAAGGTCGGCACCAAGAAGGCCGAGACCGCCGAGAAGCAGGCCGCCCGCGACGACGAGCAGGTCTCGCAGGCCGGTGACGACAACTCGTCCTCGGAGTCCTCGTCGCAGTCCTCGTCGAAGTCCGCGGACTCCGGGTCCTCGAAGGCGAAGAAGTCGGCTCCGGCCGTCTCGAACGGCGCCACCTGGGACAAGCTCGCCGAGTGCGAGGCGGGCGGTGACTGGTCGACCAACTCCGGCAACGGCTACTACGGCGGTCTGCAGTTCGACAAGCAGACCTGGAACGCCTACGGCGGCGACCAGTTCGCGCCGCGCCCGGACCAGGCCTCGCGCGAGGAGCAGATCTCCGTCGCGAACAAGATCAAGGACGACCGTGGCGGCTACGGCGCGTGGCCCTCGTGCTCGTCCAAGGCCGGCCTGAGCTGATCCCGCCGGTACGCCCGCCGCGGGCGCTGCGGACAATGGTCGCGTGAGCGACCACGCGACCGCCCGGCTGCTGGGCGCGGCCGACGTCCGGGCACTGGCCGAACGACTCGGCCTGCGCCCCACGAAGAAACTCGGCCAGAACTTCGTGCACGACGCCAACACGGTCCGCCGGATCGTGAAGGCCGCCGGGGTCGGGCCGGACGACGTCGTCGTCGAGGTCGGGCCCGGGCTGGGCTCGCTCACCCTGGCGCTGCTGCCCGCCGCGGCGCGGGTGCACGCGGTGGAGATCGACCCGGCGCTGGCCGGGCTGCTGCCCGCGACCGTCGCCGAGCGCGCACCGGACCTGGCCGACCGGCTCACGGTCACCGGCGCCGACGCGCTGCGGGTCACCGCCGGCCGGCTCGCCGCCGACGCGGGCGAGGGGGCGGCCGAGCCGACCGCGATCGTCGCGAACCTGCCCTACAACGTCGGGGTCCCGGTGCTGCTGCACCTGCTCGCCGAGCTGCCCGGACTGGAGCGCGGCCTGGTGATGGTGCAGGCCGAGGTCGCCGACCGGCTCGCCGCCCGGCCGGGCACCAAGGAGTACGGCGCCCCCAGCGCCAAACTCGCCTGGTACGCCGACGCCCGCCGCGCCGGGCCGGTGCCGCGCGGGGTCTTCTGGCCGGTCCCCGGCGTCGACTCCGGGCTGCTCGCCTTCACCCGTCAGGACCCGCCTGCCGGGGCCGACCGGGCCGCGACGTTCGCCGTCGTCGAGGCGGCCTTCGCCCAGCGGCGCAAGGCGATGCGCGGTGCGCTGGCCGGCTGGGCCGGGTCCGCCGCGGCCGCGGAGACCGCGCTGCGGGCGGCCGGGATCGACCCGATGACCCGCGCCGAACGGCTCTCGATCGCGGAGTTCGCCGCGGTCGCGGCCGCCCGTCCCTGAGCCCGGTCCCGAGCCGGTCCGCGGGTGGTCGTGCGGCCGTGCAGACGGGCACCGGCCGGACCGGCGGTGTTGCTCCGTTCGCCAAGTACCTCAGCAGGTGAAGCATCCCGGCCCCCGGGAGCGTCTCCGGTGGCCGGTCCCGGGGCCAGGACCTGGGGCAACCGGGTGAGCCCGCCCACCGGACCCGGCGGGCGGCGGCGGAGCCGGGTCCGCGGCCCGTAGGGTTGAACGGTGCTGTCCGCCGTGCCGCGACCGGTCACCGTCCGGGTCCCCGCGAAGATCAACCTGCACCTCGCCGTCGGCGGGGTGCGGCCGGACGGCTTCCACGACCTGGTCACCGTCTTCCACGCGGTCAGCCTGTTCGACGAGGTGTCGGTCGAGCCTGCCGACGCCCCGGCGCTGGACGTGCACGGCGACGGCGTCGCCGAGGTGCCGATCGACGCGACGAACCTGGCCTGGCGTGCCGTCGAGCTGCTCGCCCGGCGCGCCGACCGCGAGCCCGACGTCCGGGTCACCCTGCGCAAGGGGATCCCGGTCGCCGGGGGCATGGCCGGCGGATCCGCCGACGCGGCGGGCGCACTGGTCGCGCTGTCGACGTTGTGGCGGATGGAGCTGGGGCGCGAGGAGCTGTCGGAGCTGGCCGCCGAGCTCGGCTCGGACGTCACGTTCGCGCTGCACGGCGGCACCGCGCTCGGCACCGGCCGCGGCGAGCAGATCGTCCCGGTGCTGGCCCGCAACCGGCTGCACTGGGTGATCGCGCTGGCCCGCGGTGGGCTGTCCACGCCCGCGGTGTTCGGCGAGCTCGACCGGCTGCGCGGCGACGCCGAACCGGAGCCGCGCCCCGTCGAGCCCGTCCTGGAGGCGCTCGCCTCCGGCGACCCGCGCCGGCTCGCGCTGAACCTGGGCAACGACATGCAGGCCGCGGCCGTGTCGATGGCCCCCGACCTGCGCCGTACCCTGCGCGCCGGGGTGAACGCCGGTGCCCTCGCCGGGCTCGTCTCCGGCTCCGGCCCCACCTGCGCGTTCCTCTGCGGCGGCCCGGACGAGGCCGTCGAGGTCGCCACCGAGCTGGCCGGCATGGGCGTCTGCCGCACCGTGCGCGTCGCGCAGGGCCCGGTCGGCGGCGCCCGCGTGGTCGACGACCACGAACCCCCGCCCGAACGAGGTGGCCCGTCGCCGTCCGGCTCGTGGCCACCGGCCCGCGCCTGACCCCCCCGGAAGTTGGAACCGAACCCGTGCCCGAGAACCTGCTGAACCTGGAGAACGTCACCGCGCACGTGCCCGGCGACGCCTCCCGCGTCCTGCTCGACGGCGTCTCGCTCGGCGTCGAGCGCGGCGACCGGATCGGCGTCGTCGGCCTGAACGGCGGCGGCAAGACCACCCTGCTCGACGTGATCACCGGCGAGCGCCCCGTCGACGGCGGACGGGTCAGCCGCGTCGGCGGCCTGCGGATGGCGCACCTGGCCCAGCGCGACCGCTTCCCGGCCGGCTCGACGATCCGCGACGTCGTCCTCGCCGACTACGACGCCGACCACGAGTGGGCCGCGGACCCGCGGGTCCGGGACATCCTGGACGGCCTCGGCATCACCGACGTCGAGCGTCCCACCGACGGGCTCTCCGGTGGCGAGAAGCGCCGGATCGCACTCGCCGCGACGCTGGTCGGGGACCTGGACCTCGTGGTCCTCGACGAGCCGACCAACCACCTGGACGTCGAGGGCATCGGCTGGCTGGCCGACCACCTGATCCGCCGCCGGGTCGCGCTGGTGGTCGTCACGCACGACCGCTGGTTCCTCGACACCGTGTGCTCGCGGACCTGGGAGGTCGCGAACGGCCGCGTCGAGTCCTACCTCGGTGGGTACGCCGACTGGGTCTACGCCCGCGCCGAGCGCTCCCGCCAGGCCGACGCCGCCGAGCAGCGCCGCCGCAACCTCGCCCGCAAGGAGCTGGCCTGGCTGCGTCGCGGCCCGCCCGCGCGGACGTCGAAGCCGCGCTACCGGATCGAGGCGGCCGAGGAGCTGATCGCCGACGTACCGGCGCCGCGCAACACCGTCGAGCTGATGCAGTTCGCGACCAACCGGCTCGGCCGCACCGTGCTGGAGCTGGAGGACGTGACGCTGCGCGTCGGCGACCGCACCCTGGTCGACGACGTGACCTGGCGGCTCGGCCCGGGGGACCGGGTCGGCATCGTCGGCGTCAACGGCTCGGGCAAGACGACGCTGCTCCGGGCGCTGTCCGGCGACCGCGAGCCCGACTCCGGGACCCGGATCCAGGGCTCCACGGTCAAGCTCGCCCAGCTTACCCAGGAGCTCGCCGACCTGCCCGCGGACATGCGCGTGCTGGAGGCGACCGAGGCCGTCGCCAAGTACGTGCGGTTCGGCAAGCAGGAGATGACCGCGTCGCAGGTGCTGGAGCGCCTCGGGTTCCCCGCGGCACGGCAGTGGACCCCGGTCGGGCGGCTGTCCGGCGGCGAGCGGCGGCGGTTGCAGCTGACCCGGCTGCTCATGTCCGAGCCGAACGTCCTGCTGCTCGACGAGCCGACGAACGACCTCGACGTCGACACCCTCACCGGCCTGGAGGACCTGCTCGACGGCTGGCCGGGCACCCTCGTGGTGATCAGCCACGACCGGTACCTCACCGAACGCGTCTGCGACCAGGTCTACGCCCTGTTCGGTGACGGGAACCTGACGCATCTGCCCGGGGGGATCGGCGAGTACCTGCAGCGCCGCGCCGCCGGCGGGACCGGACCGTCCGGTGCCGCGCCGACCGCGCCCCCGTCGGCCGCGGACTCGGCACCGGCCGCCTCGGCGCCGAAGCTCAGCGCCGCCGAGCAGCGGACCGCCCGCAAGGACGCCCAGCGTCTGGAACGGCGGATGGAGCAGCTGACCAAGCAGGAGGAGAAGCTCCACGCCCAGCTGGCCGAGGCCGCGACCGAACCGTCGCGGCTGGCGGATCTGGACAGGGAGCTCAAGGGCGTCGTCGCCGAGCGCGAGGCCGTCGAGGCCGAGTGGCTGGAGGCTGCTGAACGCGCCGAGGGATAACTCTCGGTTGCTGTTCGATTACGGTACGAAGTGATCTCCACCCTGGGGAGGAGACACCTCATCCGGATCTCGGTAGTTCGGCTGATCCGCTCGGCCTTGCGCCGCCGTAGCGTGGTCACTGCACGGCGGCCCGGGGGAGCGAGCGCCGTGCGGGGGGAAATCAGGCAGGGGCTGCCACCGGTCGGGGGGCCGGTGGCAGCCCCTGTTCCTCTGTGTCGACTTCCCTGTGCCGCGCTGACTCTCGGTGCCGGCCGGCTTCTCCACGCTGACCGGCTTCTCCGTGCCGGCCGATCCAGACGCAGAGTCCGACGCAGGCGGTGCGCCGCTGTCAGGCTCGTGCCAGCGCGGTGCCAGCGCGGTGCCCGCGCCGTGCCAGCGGCCGCGTCCACCGTTGCGGCATGCACACCACCGCACCCGCCATCGAGGTGGAGGGGCTCGTCCGTTCGTTCGGCGACGTCCACGCCGTCGACGGCATCTCCTTCACCGCCGACCGCGGACAGGTGCTCGGCCTGCTCGGCCCGAACGGCTCGGGCAAGACCACCACCGTCCGCATGCTCTCGACCCTGCTTCCGCCGACCGGCGGCCGCGCGAGCGTGCTCGGCGACGACGTCGTCGCCGACGCCGCCGGGGTCCGCCGCCGGATCGGGCTCACCGGCCAGTACGCCTCGGTCGACGAGGCGCTGACCGGCCGGGACAACCTCGTCCTCATCGGCCGCCTGCTCGACCTGCCCCGCCGCGAGGCCCGGGCCCGCGCGACCGAGCTGATCGACCGGTTCGGTCTCACCGAGGCCGCAGGTCGTCGTGCCGGCACCTACTCCGGCGGCATGCGCCGCCGCCTCGACCTCGCCGCCAGCCTCGTCGGGCGCCCCGAGGTGCTCTTCCTCGACGAGCCGACGACCGGGCTGGACCCGTTGCACCGCAACGAGGTCTGGGACTCCGTACGCCGGCTGGCCGAGGACGGCGTCACCGTTCTGCTCACCACCCAGTACCTGGAGGAGGCCGACCAGCTCGCGCACGACCTCGTCGTCCTGGACCGGGGGCGGATCATCGCCTCCGGCACCGCGGCCGAACTGAAGTCCCGCGCCGGTGGCCGCCGGCTGCACGTGCGGCCCGAGGTGGCCGCCGAGTCCGGGAACGTCGCCGCCGTCGTCGCGCGGGAGACAGGGGTCGAGCCGACCGTCGAGCCCTCCGGTGAGGTCACCGCACCGACGACCGGCACCACGGCGCTGCGCCGCGTCGAAGACCGGCTCGACGCCGACGGCGTCGTGATCGCCGAGATCGGCCTGCGGCTGCCCAGCCTCGACGACGTCTTCCTCTCCCTGACCGGCGCGACCGCGGAGAAGACCGCGACCGCCGACAGCACCGCGCCCGCCGCTCCCGCCGGAGGTTCCCGCTGATGACCACCACCCTCGACTCCCGCCCGCCGCGCACCGGCACACCGGCACCGTCGGCGTCGCCGGGCGTGCGGCTGCCCTCGGTGATCCGGCACAGCGCCGCACTGGCCCGCCGCGGCATCGTCAAGACCATCCACTCGTCGGAGGCGCTGATCGACATCACGCTGCAGCCGGTGATCTTCCTGCTGCTGTTCGTCTACGTGTTCGGCGGCGCGATCTCCGGCAACAGCGGCGACTACCTGAACTACGCGCTGCCCGGCGTACTGCTCCAGACGGTCGTGTTCGCCTCCGCGGGCACCGGCGTCGGGCTCGCCGAGGACCTGCAGACCGGGATCTTCGACCGGTTCCGCAGCCTGCCGATCTCCCGCGCCGCACCGCTGGTCGGCGCGATCGGCGCCGACCTGGTCCGCTACGTCACCTCCGGTGTGATCATGCTGGTGCTCGGGTTCGCCCTCGGCTACCGCACACCGGCCGGGCTGCTCGGGATCCTGGCCGCGTTCGGCCTGGTCGTGGCGTTCGCCTTCGCCCTGTGCTGGGTGTTCACCGCGCTGGCGATGGTCGTGAAGCAGCCCCGTTCGGTGCAGGGCCTGTCCGCGCTGATCATGCTGCCGCTGACGTTCGCCAGCTCGGTGTTCGTCCCGACGGCGACGATGCCCGGCTGGCTGCAGGCCTTCGCCGCGGTCAACCCGGTCTCCCGCAGCGCCGACGCCGTCCGCGCCCTGCTCGACGGCTCCCCGGCCGGGGCCGCCGCGTCGGTGTCCCTGCTGACCTCTGCTGTCGTCGTGGTGATCTTCGCGCCGCTGGCCGTGGCGCTGTACCGGCGCCGCACCTGAGCACCGCCACCGGTCAGGGGACCGGCGGGGTGCTCCGCGGAGTGGCCCGGCCGCGCTCGTACGCCGCCTCGGTGGCGTCCGGGCCGAGCCGGGCCAGCACACCGTCGCGGGTCGAGACGACGTCCGGCCGGCCCAAGTGCAGCATCCCGCGCCGGTCGAGGGCCAGGCCGAGCAGCTCACCGGCCCGTTCGGCGTCGCCGGTGAGCAGGGCCCAGCGGGCGACGGACTCGGCGACCTGGGCCAGCACGGGGCCGTCCTCGCTGGCGGCGGCCGTCTTGGCCGCGGCCTCGAGCCGGTCGCGGGCCTCGTCGTAGCGGCCGAGGTCGGTGAGCGCGGCCCCGGCCACCTGGTGCACGACCGCCTGCCGCTGGGTCCGGCCGGGACCGTCGGTGACGGCGCCCTCGGTGGCCGCGATCAGCTCAAGTGCCAGACCGGGGTTGCCCAGCACGCGTTCGATGTCGGCACGGAACCAGGTCAGCCAGGTCCCGGCACCGGGTGCGGTGACGTCGTGCAGGTTCTCCTCCGCCAGCCGCAGCTGCTCGCGGGCACCGGCCTCGTCGCCCTCGCGGGCGGCGAGCGATGCCAGCTGCAGCCGGTACTGCGGGACGTCGTCGACGTTGCGCAGCGCGTCGGCCAGCGCGACCGCCTCGGTGTAGGCGGCGCGGGCCGCGGTCCGGTCCCCGGCCTGGTCCTCCAGCTCACCGAGGGCGAACGTCGTCATCCCCAGTCCGAACCGGTCGCCGGCCAGGGTGAACAGCTCGTGTGCGCTCCGCAGGCAGCGGCGCTGTGCCTGGAGGTCGCCGACGTTCTCGGCGTGCACCGCGGCCACCTGCCCGGCAGCGGCGCGCAGCCACGGGTCGCGGGCCGGGTCGTCGAGCAGGGCCAGCAGCTCGCCCCGGTCACCGGTGGTGAACGCGTGCGCGGTGGGCCCGACGAGCTCCACCACCGGATGCCACGGCCGTGCCAGCTCCGTGCGCATCGCGGTGACCGCGGCGACCTCGGTGTCCGAGGCCATGCGGTCGTCGTAGGAGGCGGTCGTCACCGCGTGCATCGCGCGGTTGAGCGCGCCCGCCGGGCTCACCGGTGGCGGGAGCCGGGCGATGACGCGTTCGATCCAGCCGACCATCGTCGTCATGTCGCCGCGCATCACCCAGCTCCACAGCAGTGCGGCGAGCAGCCGGTGCGCGTGGTCGGTGGCGCCGTCGGCGACGGCGCGTTCCAGCGCGCGCACCGCCTCGCCCTCGATCCGCCGCACGACGACGAGCTGGTCGAGCTGCTCGGGGCCGCGCAGCCGCGGTTCGCCGGGCTCCAGCACGGCGAGTACGTGCACGGCGTGCGCGCCGACGACGGCGTCCCGGTCGTCGGCGGTCTCCAGCCGGGCCGCGGCGTACTCGCGGATCGTCTCCAGCATCCGGTAGCGGGTCGGCCCGTCGGCGTCCGGGACCGTCACGACCAGCGACTTCTCCACCAGCGCGCCGAGCACGTCGAACGCGTCCGGCAGGCCGGGGCCCGCGCAGACGGCCTCGACGGTCCGGGCGTCGACCGCGCCGGCGAACACCCCGAACCGGGTCGCGAGGGTGTCCTCGGCGGGGGAGAGCAGCTCCCAGCTCCAGTCGACGACCGCGCGCAGCGTCTGGTGCCGCGGCAGGACGGTCCGCGCCCCGCCGACGAGCAGCCGGAACCGGTCGGCCAGACGCTCGGCGATCTCCTCGGGCTCCATGCTGCGCACCCGGGCCGCGGCCAGCTCGATCGGCAGCGGCTGCCCGTCGAGACGCCGGCAGATGTCCCGCACGACGGCGGTGTGCCGGTCGAGCGCGAACCCGGGCCGGACGGCGGCGGCGCGCTCGGCGAACAGCCGGGTGGCGTGGGCGTCGTCGAGCGCGCCGAGCGGGTGCAGCACCTCGCCCGGCACCCCGAGCGGCTCCCGGCTGGTGGCCAGGACGACCAGGCCCGGCACGGTCGTCAGCAGCTCGTGCACCAGCTCGGCGGCGGCGTCGATCAGGTGCTCGCAGTTGTCGAGGACCAGCACCAGCTCGCGGCCGGACAGTGTCGCGCGCAGCCGGGCCAGGAGGTCCGGGCCGCCGAGCTCGCCCAGTGCCAGCTCGGCGCCGCCGACGGCGTGCAGCACCGTCGCGACGACCTGGTCGGCGCCGGTCAGCGCGGCCAGCTCGGCGACCGCCACCGGCCGCTCCAGGTCCCGGAGGGCCTCGGCGGAGAGCCGGGTCTTGCCCGCGCCGCCCGGCCCGGTGACCGTGACCAGCCGGGACGTGGCGACGAGGTCGCGGAGCCGGGCCAGGTCGTCGTCGCGGCCGACGAACGAGGTGAGCGCGAGCGTCCGGGGCCGGGACGGGGTACGCGCCGGCGCCGCGGGTGCAGGCGCGGGGGACGCAGGCGCGGTGGAGTCGTGCAGCAGCTCGGTCCGTGCCCGCCGCAGCTCCGGCCCGGGGTCGACGCCGAGCTCGTCGGCCAGCGCGGCACGGGTCCGGTCGAGGACGGCGAGCGCGTCGGCGCGGCGCCCGCCCGCGTGCAGTCCGCGGGCCAGTGCGACCGCGGTGGTCTCGCGCAGCGGCTGCTCGTCGAGGATCCCGGTCAGCGTGTCTCGGCCGGCGTCCGGGACACCGGAGGCGAGCCCGCGCGCGGCCAGCTCCTCGGCGACGGCGGCCCGGGTGTCGGCGAGCCGGGCGGCGGCCGCGTCGGCGAACGGCAGCTCCCGCAGCCCGCCCAGCGCGGGGCCCTGCCACAGCCCGAGGGCCTCGGTGAGCAGAGCCCGGGCACGGTCGTCGCCGGGCTCGGCGGCCGCGGCCCGGCGCAGTGCGGCGAACCGCAGCGCGTCGACCTCGTCGGTGCCGACGTCGAGCAGATATCCGCCCGACGACGATCGCACCCGGTCCGCACCGAGTGCACGCCGCAGCCGCGAGGCCAGTGACTGGAGCGCGTTCGCCGTCGACGGTGGGGTGGCGCCCCACAGCGCGTCGACCAGGGTGGCCGCGTCGACCACCCGTCCGGCGTCGAGCGCGAGGCGGGCCAGCAGCCCCTGCACCCGCGGCCCGGCGGGCAGCAGCTCGCGCCCGTCCGCGTCGCGGACGGAGACGGGGCCGAGCAGCCGGATCGACATCGCGGCCATTCTGCCCGGGGCACGTCCCCGGCGCGGCGCCGTGACCCCCCGGGGACTCTCAGCCGCCTGCCTGCTCCTTGACCTTGGCCAGCTCGTCGAGCTTTGCGAGCGTTTCCGACTCCGGCAGCGTCGGGAGCATGAAGGTCACCCGCTCGACGCCGGCATCGGCGTACCCGGCGACCGCGTCCGGGTCGGCGGGGGCGGCGAACACCGTGGTGGGCACGTCGGGCTTGCCGCGCTCGGCCAGGTCGGCGCGGACCCGGCGGATCTCGTCGAAGGTGGTCTGGCCGCGTGGCAGCCAGCCGTCGCCGACCTCGACGAGCCGGTTCAGCGCGGCCTCGCTCTCCCCGCCGAGATAGATCGGCGGGTGCGGGTCGCGGGCCGGCTTCGGCCACGCGTAGGACCGCTCGATGTCCACGTGGTCGCCGTGGAACTCGGCCTCGTCCTCGGTCCACAGCGCCTTGAGCGCCTTGAGCTGCTCGGTCATCTTCTTGCCGCGGGTGCGCGGATCGGCGCCGTGGTTGCGCATCTCCTCGCGGTTCCAGCCCGCGCCGACGCCGAAGAGCAGCCGGCCGCCGGAGATCAGGTCGAGGCTGGCCGACTCGTTCGCCGTGTGGATCACGTCCCGCTGCGGCATCAGCACGATCCCGGTGCCCAGCAGCAGGTCCGTGGTCACGCTCGCCATCGCCGACAGCGTGACGAACGGGTCGAGCGTGCGGTAGTAGACCCGCGGCAGGTCCCCGCCGCCGGGGTAGGGCGACTCCCGGCTCGTCGGGATGTGCGAGTGCTCCGCGAGGAAGACCGAGTCGAACCCGCGCTCCTCGAGCGCGCGGCCCAGCGGCGCGGGGCGGATGCCCTCGTCGGTCACGAAGGTGGCGATTCCGAACCTCATGAAGGTGCGGTACCCGCCCCGGCGCCCGGGCATGCCGGACAGGCGTTCCGCCCGGGGACCGCTCGGCGACAGCTGATTGCAGAGCGATCACGATCCGCGACTTGAGACCCTGGCGGGGCATACGATCCGGTGATCCGGGACGGGCCCTTCGGGGCGGCCCCCGGCCCGGCGCGAGGGGCTGATCGCGCAATCCCGTCGTGCCTGTGCTCAGTCCCGGAGTGTATTCGTGTCCTCCTCGTCAACGTCCCGTCGCCCGGCCACGCTGGTCGCCGCCGTCCTGATCCCGATCATCCTGGTCTGCGGGCTGATCACCGCGGGTGTCGCCTCGGGCTCCTCGACACCGACGAGTGCCCCGATGGTGCGAGGCGCCCTGCCCGGCGTCGCCGTCGCCCAGAGCCGCATCCCGGCCATGACCGTCTCCGGCGACGGCGTCGACCCGTCCGCCGCCGACTACACCGCCGCCGCGTCCCGTGCCGTGACTCGCGAGGTCGCACGCGCCGAGGCCGAGCGGAAGGCCGAGGAGGCCCGGAAGAAGGCCGAGGAGGCCCGCCGGGCGGCGGCGAAGAAGGCGTCCGCGGCGCCGTGCGAGCCGACGGTGAAGGCCTGCGTGAGCCTGTCCCGGGGCAAGGCGTGGATCACCGACGGCGCCGGGACGACCGTCTTCGGCCCGTTCTCGGTGCTCGGCGGCCGCTCCGACGAGCCCACGCCGGTCGGCACGTTCTCGGTGTCGATGAAGGACGCGAACTATCACTCCCGCGAGTTCGACGCGCCGATGCCGAACTCGGTGTTCTTCTTCCCGGGCGTCGCGTTCCACCAGGGAAGCCTGTCGCGGGCCTCGGCCGGGTGCCTGCACCTGTCCCGCGGTGCGTCGGCGACGGTGTTCTCGATGCTCAACCCGGGCGACAGCGTCCAGGTCCTGCCCTGACCCTGCGCTGACTGGACTGACTGCACTGACTGCGCGGACCGCGCTGACTGGGCTGGGGCCGCCGCCCGGGACGCCCCGGGCGGCGGGCCTGCTCAGCCGGCGAGGCGCTGCAGCAGCAGGGCCTCGGCGAGCACGCCCTTGCCGAACATGCCCAGGTGCAGGCTCTCGTCGATCCCGTGCCAGCGGCTGGCCGGGTCGCCGACGCCGGTCACCAGCACCGCCGCGCCGGGGAAGGTCCGCGCGAACTCGGCGATGAACGGGATCGAGCCGCCGATGCCGGTCTCGACGGCGGTCTCGCCGTAGGCGGAGGAGAACGCGGTGCGGGCGTGGTCGTAGACCTCGCCGGTCGAGGACAGCGAGAACGGTTCGGCGACGCCGGAGCCGGACTCGACCTCGACGTGGGCGCCCCACGGCACGTTCGCCGTCAGGTGCTCCGCCAGCGCGGCCTGCGCCTCCTTCGCGTCCTGGCCGGGGGCCAGGCGCATGCTCACCATCGCCCGCGCCCGCGGCAGCAGGATGTTCGCGGCCTCGGAGACCTTCGGCGCGTCGATGCCCAGTACGGCGACGGCCGGCTTGTGCGTGACCCGCTCCGGCACCGAGCCGGTCCCGATCAGCTCGACGCCGTCGAGCAGCCCGGCGTCGGCGCGGTAGGTGTCCTCGTCGACGTCCGGGGCGTCCGACGAGCCGGTGACCAGGCCGGGGACGGCCACGTCGCCCTTGTCGTCGTGCAGCGTCGCGAGGCCGCGGCACAGCGCGGTCAGCGCGTCGCCGATCGGGCCGCCGTAGACCCCGGAGTGCACCGGGCGCTCCAGCATCCGCACGTCGACGACGACGTCGACCAGCCCGCGCAGGCTGGTGGTCAGCGCCGGGACGTCGACGGAGGGGTTGGCCGCGTCGGCGATGACGATGACGTCCGCGGCGAGCTTCTCGTGGTGCTCGGCCAGCAGAGCGCTCAGAGTGGGGGAGCCGGACTCCTCCTCGCCCTCGATGAACAGCGTGACCCCGACCGGCGGCCGGCCGCCGTAGGAGCGCAGCACCGCCAGGTGGGTCATGACGCCGGCCTTGTCGTCGGCGGCGCCGCGGCCGTAGAGCCGGCCGTCGCGCTCGGTCGGCTCGAACGGCGGGCTGGTCCACTCGTCGTCCCCGCCGGTGGGCTGGACGTCGTGGTGGGCGTAGAGCATCACCGTCGGTGTGCCCTGCGGGCCCGGCCAGTGCGCGACGACGGCCGGTGCCCCGCCGTCGGCGGAGAGGATCTCGACCGACGCGGCGCCGGCGTCGCGGGCCAGGGCGGCGACGGCGTCGGCGGAGCGCCGGGTGTCCTCGGCGTGGTCCGGGTCGGCCCAGATGCTGGGGATGCGGACCAGCGCCTCCAGGTCGGTGCGTGCGCCGGGCAGCACCCCGGTGACGGCGTCGGCGATCTCGGCGGGAACCTGCTGCTCGGACATGGTGCGCGATGCTACGCCGGGCCGGGACCGCCGGAATCGTGTGCCGCTTCCCGCCCGCACGAGGCGGCCTCCGCCCGTACGCTGCGGGGCATGTCCCGCTTCCTGGCGACGCTGCTGGAGTCCGCGACCGGTCCCGACCGCGACGCCCGGGGGATGACGACCGGTGAACCGCACGAGCCGGTCCGCCGGACCTGGGCGGAGATCCACCGCGCGGCGCTGGGCGCGGCCGACGCGCTGCGCCGCCCCGGCCCGTCGGGGGAGCCTGTGCTGCCGGACGGTGCCGCCGTCGGTGTCCTCGCCGGGGAGCCCGCGCAGATCGCCCCGGTGGTGCAGGCGGTGTGGCTGTGCGGTGGCAGCGTGACGATGCTGCACCAGCCGACGCCGCGCACCGACCTCGCGGTGTGGGCCGAGGACACCGTCGCCACTCTCGACATGATCGGTGCGGCGACGGTCCTGCTCGGACCGCCGTTCGACGCGCTGGCCCCGGTGCTGACCGAACGCGGCGTGCCGTTCCGGATGCTCGCCGACCTCGACGGCGACCCCGCCGCGGTGACCGCGTCCGCGGACGTCGCCGGCGAGGACGACACCGCGTTGCTGCAACTCACGAGCGGGTCGACCGGCAACCCGAAGGCCGTGCGGATCACCCACGCCAACCTCGACGCGAACATCGCCGCGATGGTCGCCGCGTCCGAACTGGACGTCGCGCGGGACCGGATGGTGTCGTGGCTGCCGCTGTTCCACGACATGGGGATGGTCGGGTTCCTGACCGTGCCGATGACCGTCGGCCTGGAGCTGGTGTCGGTCACCCCCGCGGACTTCCTGACCCGGCCCCGGCTGTGGGCCGAGCTGATCTCGAAGTACGGGGGCACGGTCACCGCCGCCCCCAACTTCGCCTACGCCGTGCTGGCCCGCCAGCTCGTCCGGGTCGACGACGGCGCGCTGGACCTGTCGACGCTGCGGATCGCGCTCAACGGCGCCGAGCCGATCGACCCGGCCGCGGTCGCCGCGTTCACCGACGCCGGTGCCCGGTTCGGGCTGCGGCCGGGTGCGGTGCTGTGCGCCTACGGGATGGCCGAGACCGCGCTCGGGGTGTCGTTCGCGCCGGTCGGGGCGGGGCTCGTCGTGGACCGGGTGGAGGCCGACGCGCTGGAGGAACACCACCGCGCCGAACCCGCGGCGGAGCGCCCGGCGCGGGAGTTCCCGGAGCTCGGCCCGCCGCTGCCCGGGATCGAGGTGCGGGTGACCGGCTCCGACGGCGCACCGCGCGGGCCCCGCGAGGTCGGCGCGCTGCAGCTGCGCGGGCGCGCGGTGACCCCCGGCTACCTCACCGTCGACGGGCCGGTCGCCACGCAGGACGCCGACGGCTGGTTCGACACCGGCGACGAGGGCTACCTGACCGAGGCCGGTGCGGTCGTCGTCTGCGGGCGCACCAAGGACGTGATCATCATGGGTGGCCGCAACATCTACCCGACCGACATCGAGCGGGCCGCCGGCGCCGCCGACGGGGTGCGGGCGGGCAACGTCGTCGCGGTCCGGGTCGCGGCGGGGGAGGGCCGCGGGCGGGAGTCGTTCGCGATCGCCGTGGAGGCCAAGGGCGCGGACACCGAGGAGGCGGTGAAGGCGATCCGCGACGACGTCGTGCGCCGCGTCGTCTCGGCGGTGGGGGTGCGACCGGCGGAGGTCGCGGTGCTCGCGCCGGGCAGCCTGCCCAAGACCCCGTCCGGGAAGCTGCGCCGCGCGGCGACGGCGGAGCTGATCACGCCGTAGCGGGGGACGGAGAGCCCGCCGGTGGGCGTCAGCCCGAGAGCGGGTGGAAGCGGTTCTGCGCGGTCTCGAGGTCGCCGGACAGCAGCGCCTCGGCGGCGTCCGCGGCGAGGTCGAGGCCGAAGTCGAGTTCCTTGTTCTCCGCGCCGGAGAACCGCTTGAGCACGTAGTCCGCGGGGTCCTGACGGCCGGGCGGGCGGCCGATCCCGAACCGGACCCGCAGGTAGTCCTTGGTTCCCAGTGCCTTGCTGATCGAGCGCAGGCCGTTGTGCCCTCCCTCGCCGCCACCGCGCTTGAGCCGGACGACACCGAAGTCGAGGTCCAGCTCGTCGTGGATCACGATCAGCTCGGTCGGCGGGATCGAGAAGTACTTCAGGAGCCCGGCGACCGGGCCGCCCGAGACGTTCATGTACGTCCGCGGGACGGCCACGGTCACCGGCCTGCCGGCGAGGCGGCCCTGCGCCACGTCGGCGTTGGTGCGCTTCTGCACCGAGAACCGGCCCGCGCCGGCCCGCGCCGCCAGCAGTTCGGCGACGCGGGTTCCGACGTTGTGCCGGGTCCCGGCGTACTCCGGGCCCGGGTTGCCCAGGCCCACGACCAGGGCGGGGCCCGGTGCGGGAACGGCCCCTGCGGGGCCCGGAGCGGGACTCACTTGTCCGAGTCGTCCTCGGAGGAGTCCTTCGCCTCGTCGGAGGACCCGGCGGAGTCGGCCTCGGCGGCCTCCTCGTCGTCCGAGGGCTCCTCGACGACGCCGGCACCCTCGGTGTCGACCTCGGCCTCGAGGTCCTCCTCGGTCGGCGCCGCGACGACCTGGACGACCAGGTACTCGGGGTCGGTGCGCAGCTCGACGCCCTTGGGCAGGACCAGGTCCGAGGCGTGCAGCTGGGTGCCGATCTCGGCGTCCTCGACGGAGACCTCGATCTGCTCCGGGATGTTCAGCGCGTCGGCCTCGACCGTCACGGTGTTCATGTCCTGGGTGACCAGGGAGCCCGGGGCGGCGTCGCCGGTGACGACGACGTCCAGCTCGACCTCGACCTTCTCGCCACGCTTGATGACGAGCAGGTCGACGTGCTCGACGTAGGGCAGCAGCGGGTGGATGACCACGGTCTTGGTCAGCGCGAGCTGCGGCTTGGAGCCGGCGACGTCGAGCTCGAGGATCGCGTTACGGCCCTGCTCACGCACGACCGCGGCGAACTCCAGCGACGGCAGCGACAGGTGGACCGGGTCGGTGCCGTGGCCGTAGAGAACGGCGGGGATCTTGCCGGCGCGGCGGGTGCGGCGGGCGGCGCCCTTGCCGAACTCGGTCCGGGTCTCGGCGGGGATGCGGGTCTGGGCCACGGGAGTTGCTCCTCGAAGATCTGCGGTGTTCAGGCGCGCGGCGAGGAGCCGACCGGGATCGGCCCACGTCGATCACGGCGGGTCAGTGGTGCACCCGCCCTCGCCGCGGAATGGTCCGAGTCTACGGGACCGCCCCACTACACCCCCGGGCCGGGCCCTGCAACGACGAACGGCGCCCCACCGGGTGGTGGGACGCCGTCCGTGGTCGTGCGCGGGCGCTCAGGCGTTTCCGTCGAACAGGCTGGTGACCGAGCCGTCCTCGAAGACCTGGTGGATCGCCTCGGCGAGCAGCGGGGCGATCGGGAGCACGGTCATCCCGTCGAAGCGCTTCTCCTCCGGGATCGGCAGCGAGTCGGTGAAGATGACCTCCTCGGCGCCGCAGGTGGACAGGCGCTCGATGGCCGGGCCGGACAGCACGCCGTGCGTGGCGGCGACGAGCACCTTGGCCGCGCCCTGCTCGCGCAGGACCTTGACCGCCTTCGCGACGGTGCCACCGGTGTCGATCATGTCGTCGATGACCACGCAGCAGCGGCCCTCGATGTCACCGACCACACGGTTCGCGACGGCCTCGTTCGGCTTCAGCGGGTCGCGGGTCTTGTGGATGAACGCCAGCGGGGTGCCGCCGAGGGTGTCCGCCCAGCGCTCGGCCAGCCGCACACGGCCCGAGTCGGGGGAGACGACGGCGAAGTTCTCGTCCGGGCGGGTGTCCTTGATGTACTGGGCCAGGACCGGCAGGGCGAACAGGTGGTCCACCGGGCCGTCGAAGAAGCCCTGGATCTGCGCGGTGTGCAGGTCGAGGGTCAGGATCCGGTCGGCGCCTGCGGTCTTGAACATGTCCGCGACCAGGCGGGCCGAGATGGGCTCGCGGCCGCGGTGCTTCTTGTCCTGGCGCGCGTAGCCCCAGAACGGCATGACGGCGGTGATCCGCTTGGCCGAGCCGCGCTTGAGCGCGTCGACCATGATCAGCTGCTCCATGATCGCGTCGTTGATCGGCGCGGAGTGCGACTGGATCACGAACGCGTCGCTGCCCCGGACCGACTCCTCGAAGCGGCAGAAGATCTCGCCGTTCGCGAAGGAGTACGACGCCTGCGGGGTCACCGTGACGTCCAGCTCCTTGGCGACCTGGTCGGCCAGCTCGGGATTGGCCCTCCCCGAGAAGAGCATCATGTTCTTCTTCGGCGTGCCTGCGATCGCGCTCACCGTGCGGTGCCTCCTCGGCTGAGGTCCTTGTTGTCCCCGGTGTTCTTCCCGGGGGCGGACCGGTGCGGGTGCGGGCCGCCGTTGCCGGCGGGGTCCGTCGTCTGGGATTCGGTTGTTCCGGCCGGGGTCGCCCCCGCCCGTCCGGCCGCCTCGGCGGCCGCGGTGCCCGGTCGCTTGCGCGGCACCCAGTTCTCGATGGTGCGCTGTGGCCCACCCGACACCGCGAGCGCCCCCGGCGGGACGTCGTCGCGGAGCACCGTGCCGGCGCCGGTGTAGGCGCCGTCCCCCACCGTGACGGGGGCGATGAACATGGTGTCGGAGCCGGTCCGGACGTGCGAACCGACGGTCGTGCGCTGCTTGCGGACGCCGTCGTAGTTCACGAACACCGACGAGGCGCCGATGTTGCTCATCTCGCCGATCGTGGCGTCCCCGACATAGGTCAGGTGCGGCACCTTCGTGCCTGCCCCGATGTCGGAGTTCTTCACCTCGACGAACGTGCCGATCTTGCCGCGCTCGCCGAGCGTCGCGCCCGGGCGCAGGTAGGCGAACGGGCCGACCGAGGCGTTCGCGCCGATCTCGGAGTCCGAGCCGTGCGTGCGGACCACCGTGGCCCCGGCGCCGATCACGCACGAGGTCAGCGTGGTGTCCGGTCCGACCTCGGCGCCCTCGCCGACGGTGCAGGTGCCGTGCAGCTGGGTGCCCGGGTGCAGGACGACGTCGGACCCGAGCTCGACCTGCACGTCCACCCAGGTGGTGGCCGGGTCGACGACGGTGACGCCCGCGAGCATCCAGCGGCGCAGCACCCGGCGGTTGAGCTCGGCGCGCAGCTCGGCGAGCTGGACGCGGTCGTTGACGCCGCGCAGCAGCCACTCGTCGGGGCACTGCACGGCGTGCACGCCGCGGTCCGCGGCGGCCGCGGACTCGACGAGGTCGGTGAGGTAGAGCTCCTGCTGCTCGTTGTGCGCGGCCAGGCCCCGCAGGCCCTCGCGCAGGAACGCGGCGTCGAAGGCGTAGACCCCGGAGTTCACCTCGGTGATCGCGCGCTGCTCGGGCGTCGCGTCGGCGTGCTCGACGATCGCGGTGACCGCGCCCGAGGCGTCCCGAACGATGCGGCCGTAGCCGGCGGGGTCGTCGGGGGAGCAGGTGACCAGGCTGACCGCGGCACCGGCGGCCTCGTGCTCGGTGACCAGCGCGGACAGGGTCGCGGTGTCGAGCAGCGGGACGTCGCCGTAGGTGACCAGGACGGTGCCGGTCAGGTCCTCGGGCAGTGCGGTGAGCCCGCAGCGGACGGCGTCGCCCGTGCCGAGGCGCTGCTCCTGCACCGCGGTGGCGACCGGGCGGTCCAGCTCTGCGGCCAGGTCGGTGACGGCCTGCTCGACGGTCTCGCGCTGGTGGCCGACGACGGCGACCAGGTGCTCGGCACCCAGCCCGCCCGCGGCGTGCAGGGCGTGGCCGAGCATGCTGCGCCCGCCCAGGGAGTGCAGGACCTTCGGGGTCGCCGAGCGCATCCGCGATCCGGCGCCGGCCGCGAGTACGACCGCGGCGGCGACGCGCGGCGATGCCGGGCCGGGGTGGGACGCCGAGGGGCCGGTTCCGGCTCCGTCGCCGCCGGGCCCCTGCGGGGCTTCGGGCATGTTCGCTTCCTCCTGCTGCCGTTCGCCGCGGGAAGTTCCGGGCCGGTGCCCGGTGCCGGTGTCCGCGGACGGGGCACGCGGCGGACCGGCGTCCGCGCCGGTACGGGATCGTACGGGCCCCGGTGCGGACCTCTGCGCGCACCGCGCGGGCGTTTCGTGTGGCGCGCGCGGTACCGCGGCCGGCCGGCCGGTCGTCCGGGGGCGGTTTCGCCCGCGCGGGGATCGGGAACTGCTTGGGCGGCAACGCTGCCGCCCCGATCGGTCGTGCGCGATCGATCGGCGGTGCGCACGTCATGGACACTGCGCAGATCATGGATACGAGGAGGAACGATGCCCACCCGTAACGCCCGCACCGCCTGGAACGGCTCCCTGGAGCAGGGCTCCGGCCAGGTCGAGCTGTCGAGCTCCAAGGTCGGCACCTACGAGGTCAGCTTCCCGAAGCGCGCCGCGGACGACGCCGGCGGCACCACCTCGCCGGAGGAGCTGATCGCCGCGGCCCACTCGGCCTGCTACGCGATGCAGCTCTCGGCCAACATCGCCGAGGCCGGCGGCACCCCCGAGGCGCTCGAGGTGAACGCCGCGGTCTCGCTCGGCCCGGACGAGGCCAAGGGCGGCTTCAAGCTCACCGGCATCACCCTCACCGTCCGCGGCGAGGTCTCCGGCCTCGACGAGGCGGGCTTCGAGAAGGCCGCGCAGGCGGCCAAGGACGGCTGCCCGGTCTCCAAGGCGCTCACCGGCGTCGAGATCAGCCTGGACGCCAAGCTCGAGGGCTGAGAGACGCCCCGGGCCGAGACGCCCCGGGCCACGGTCCCGCGGGCACGTCCCGCAGAACGGCGGACGGCCGGGTCGCACCCCCGTCGGGGGGAGGTGCGGCCCGGCCGTTCGTGTGTGCGGGACCGGTGTCCTGCGGCGGAGGTACGGCGGGTCAGTCGCCCAGGCCGTCGAGCACCGCCTTGGCCGGCACGAAGTAGGTCGAGCCGGTGACCGCCGTCGAGTAGTCGAGGATGCGGTCGTGCAGCGGCGGCGGGTCGCCGATGAACATGCGCTCCAGCATCTTCTCGGTGACCCACAGGTGGCGGCTGTAGCCGACGAAGTAGGTGCCGTACTCGCCCTTGCCGGGCGAGGCGAACGGCATGTTGTCGCGCAGGATGTCGTGCTCACCGGCGTCGTCGGTGATGGTGCAGAGGGTCTTGTGCGACTTCTGGCCCTCGGTGGCGTCGGGCAGCTCGACGTTGTCGAACTTGGTCCGCCCGATGATGTCCTCCTGCGTCTCGGTCTTCTCGCCGCGCCACTTCGCCATGTCGTGCAGGTACTTCTGCACGACGACGTAGCTGCCGCCCGCGTGCTCGGCGTCCTCGGAGCCGACCAGCGTCGCCTCCGGGCGGTCGCCGCCGTCGGGGTTGGCGGTGCCGTCGAGGAACTCGAGCAGGTCGCGGCCGTGGAAGTACCGGAAGCCGGTGACCTCGTCGGCGGTGCTCACCGAGTCGCCGAACGCCTCGAAGAGGATCTTCTCGAACTCGACGATCAGGTCGGCCGACTCGGCGCGCAGGTGGTAGAGCAGGTCACCGGGGGTGGAGACCGCGGTGTGGGTCTCCCCGGCGATCTCCTTGAACGGGGCCAGCTCGGCCGGCGGCTTGGTGCCGACGAGCTGCTCCCAGACGCGGTGGCCGATGCCGACGTTGCAGCTGAACGGGCGGCCGTCGGCCCGGATGCGGACGTTCTTGATCAGATCGCCGGTGCTCGCGACGACGGAGCGGGCGGTGTCCATCGCGGCGTCGCCGTCGTTGATCGTGAGGACCAGGAAGGCGGCGGCCGCGGTCAGCGGACCGTCGACGTCCTGCGGCTCGGGGGCAGGATCGGACGTGGTGGGCGTGGTGGTGTCAGTGGAGTGGGACACGCGGCCGGAGAATAGTCGTGTCCGGCGGGTTCGCCCACCTCAAGCGATCGGCGGCCGTGCCATGGTCTCGGGCATGGTCGAGAGGCGCCTCCGTACCGAACGGCTCCTGCTGGTGCCGCTGGCCGACCGCCACCTGGATCTCGAAGTCGGGCTCGACGCGGATCCCGAGGTCCACCGGTACCTCACCGGCCGGGCGCAGACCGCGGCCGAGACCGCGGCCGCGCACGCCCACCGGCTCGCCCGCGCCACGCAGCTGCCGGGCCTCGGCTTCTGGACGGCGTTCACCGGCGGTTGCGGTCCGCCGGCCGACGAGGGCGCCGGCGAGTTCGTCGGGCTGATGATGCTTCCACCGGTCGCGACGCCGGAGCGCTTCCCCGGTGAGGCGGTCGCCGAGCTGGGCTATCGGCTGCTCCGGCGGTTCTGGCGACAGGGGCTGGCCGGCGAGGCGTCCCGTGCGCTGCTGGACCACGCGTTCGGTACGGCCGGGCAGGACCGCGTGGTCGCCGACACCATGGCGGTCAACACGGCGTCCCGGGCGACGATGCGCAGCCTCGGGATGCGGCACGTCCGGACCTTCTGGCCGGACGTCGACGAGCCGCTCCCCGGAGCGGAGTTCGGCGACGTCGAGTACGAGATCACTGCGCGAGAATGGCGGACATGGTGACCGGGCCCGGGCGTCGCGGGGGAGTGGCCGACTGGCGCCTGTACGTCGCGGTCGCGCTCACCGGGGTGCTGCTGGTCGTGGTCTGGATCAGCACCTGGACGCCCTACCTGCGGGTGTGCGAGCAGGCCCCGGACGGTGCCGGTGAGGTCTGCCGCCCGCTCGGAATCGGCGACGCGGCGGTGTGGCTGACCCTGCTGGTGGCGCTCGCGTTCGCGGCGCCCTACGTCCAGAAGTACGTCAAGCGGATCGGCATCCCGGGCGTCGGCGAGGTCGAGACGCAGGAGACGCTGCCGCCCGACGAGGACGTCGCCGAGGAATTCAAGGCCGTCGACGCCAAGGCGGCGGAGTATCGTCGATGGCTGCAGGACCAGGCACGACAGCGCGAGGAGGACCAGTCGTGACCGAGCTTCCGCCGGACCTGCCGGACGAGTCCGCAGGCGCCTCCCCGGACAAGTTCAGCTACATGAGCCACCTGCTGCGCATCGGGCCGGAGCTGGACCGCGTCGTGCAGGCCGCCAAGGGCAATCTGACCTCGCACCAGATTCCCGACGGCTGGTTGAAGTCCCTCGCCCGGAAGGGCCGGGACTCGCTGCCGTCGGAGGCGCTGCAGCGCTGGTACGCATTGTTCGCCGACGAGATCTCGACGGTGTTCCGGGCGATCAACACCGTGCGCAGCGACGCCTACATCAGCGCGAGCAATGCCGCGGCGGCGGTGGAGATGGCGCGGAAACTGCTGGACCTCGCGCGTGAGGCGGCGGTCGTCCATCAGGGGTCACGCGGTCGCTGACCTGCCGCACGCCGAGCGGTCGCGTGTCTTGGGGTCACGTCCTTGTGCCGCCGACGGCCAGGCCGCTTGAAGTCGTGCCTGAGGGTTGTGGCGTTGTTCGCGTCGGACCGGCCTCTGAACTTTCACGACTGCAGTGCCCAGGGGGCAGCTCCGCTCCCGCTGACACCGGCCGGCTGCCCCCAGCGGGTCATCCGGCCGGTCGGATCGCGACGCCGTCGCGGAGTTCACCGATGACGGCAGTGACTGCGACGAGCGCGTCCGGTGCGACCGAGTAGCAGATCTGGGTTCCGCGACGGCGGGTCGTGACGAGGCCCGCCTCACGGAGCACCTTGAGGTGCCCGCTCACTGTGGGCTGCCGGATGCCGAAGACGTCGGCGAAGTCGCAGGCGCACGTCTCGGGTTCGGCGGCAAGTCGTCGCATGATCCCCAGGCGGACTGGATGGCCCAGGGCTCGCAGGCGACCGGCCAGCTCCGCGTCCTCGTTCGGCACGGTTGACATCCTATCGGCAACCCGCTCTATAGTCACCTTCCTAAATAGGGAATCGACGATGAAGGGTCTGGTGATGAGCGAGTTGGTCGATGGCGAACCGGGCAGTTGGCGTCAGTTGCTCTCCGGCTCGAACCTGCCTGTGATCGTGGTGCTCGCCGGCGGCGTGGCGTTGTACGCGATCAACGTCTATCTAGCGTCGAGCCTCTTGCCCTCGGCCATCGTCGAGATCGGGGGCGAGCGCTTCTACGCCTGGAACACCACGGTCTTCCTCCTTGCCTCGGTTGCATCGTCGGTTCTGGTCACACGGGCGATCGAGGTGCTGGGTGGGCGTCATGCGTACTTGATCGCTCTCGGTTTGTTCGGGCTCGGCAGCGTGGTCTGTTCCCTGGCGCCTTCGATGGCCGTCCTGCTCGTCGGCAGGGGAGTGCAAGGCGTCGGCGGGGGACTACTCGCAGGTCTTGCCTACGGGATGATCCAGTCTTCACTGCCCGAGCCGGTGTGGTCACGTGCAGTCGCGATGACCTCTGCGATGTGGGGCGTCGGCACGCTCATAGGCCCCGCGCTCGGTGGAGCGCTGGCCGAGTTCGCGTCGTGGCGGATCGCTTTCGGCACTCTCGTCGTCGCATGTTCGACCCTCGCCGTGATCGTCCCTCGGGCACTGAGCAGAGGACGCCCGCAGGCCGGTGCCGAACCGGTCCCGATGGTCTCGGTGGTCATCGTGATGCTCGCGGCGCTGGTGGTCAGCGTGGTCAGCGTGGTCGGCACGCCATGGCTGAGTGCGATCGGCGTCGTCATCGGGGTCGTACTCCTCGGTGCGTTCCTACGCCACGAACGCCGAACTCGGTCCGGCCGTGTGCTCCCCGCCAGCATGTTTCGTGCTCGCTCTCCACTGGGATGGATCTACTTGACCCTCGCCCTGCTGGCGATGGGATCCCAGATCGAGGGCTTCGTCCCGCTCTTCGGGCAGCGTCTGGCCGGGCTGGCGCCGCTCGCCGCAGCGTTTCTCGGGGCTGTCTCCGCAGCGGGCTGGGCTCTCGCGCAGATCGTCAGCTCGAACGCTGACGCTCCTCGCTCGGCCGACCGGCTGAGCATCGCCGGCCCTGCCGCGCTGACCGCCGGACTGCTTGCCTGCACGTTCCTCGTCCACGACAACATCAGTGGCATCGGGCTCATCGTGTGGATCGTCGCCCTGCTCATTGCCGGAGCCGGCATCGGACTGGCCTGGCCGCACCTGTCGACCGCCGTCTTGCGAGTCGGTGGACAGTACGGCGATGGAGCAAAGGCTGCAGCCGCCATCAACAGCATCCAGCTCCTGGCCAACGCGTTCGGCGCAGCTTTCACCGGAGTCCTGGTCAATCTGGCTTCAACCGATGCCGGATCGGCACGATTGCTGTTCCTGGGAGTGGCCGTGCTGACCGCGCTCGGCATCGTGACCGCTTTCCGGGCCACGAGTGCCGACACCACCACGTCCGCTGACGGTGGTTGACGTTTGGACCGTCGCAGTGATGGTGGTGACCTCGGTCCGTGACGCTCCTTTGCCGAGCGGGTGGTTGAGGGTCGGCCAGGCCGAGGCCCGTCGACCGGGTCCTGCTCCGCCGCCAGGATTCGAGCCCGGACCATCGGAACCGAATCCTGGCAGTGGTCGGCTCCGACGCATGTCGCGGCGGGTCAGCGCGCGGGGTTTGTCTAGGACTGCCCGCGATGGACCGCCTCAGGGCCCGCCGACTGATGTCGGTTAGTGATGTCAGGCTGCGCCTGCCCACTTGCCAGAGCCATCCCGGAGACCAGCCTGCCAGCGCACCACTGCCCGGCACGTCGAGAGACAACCATTGCTATGGTTGTGACCATGTGGCTCCTCCTCGTCAAGCGCCCGCGGACCGCCTGAAGCGGCGCACTCCGCCGGTCGGCCTCTGTGCGCCGATCGGCCTCTCACGCGTGTCGACGTGGGCCCGGTGTAGAAGTGTCGCCGCGTTCCCTCCTGCAAGATCAGGGACGGCGCCACCGTGCAATCGAACTGTTCCGGCCACACGGCCGGTTCTTCATCCTCATCCTCGGACGAGCGGACGGCTCTGCGCGTAGCTGCGGAATCGTTGCGCTGCCCGCATTGCGCTGCGGAGCCGCTGTATGTGGCCGTGGGCGGCGTGACGTGCCCGGGCGGGCACACGTTCGACGTCGCTCGCCAGGGCTACGTCTCGCTGTTGACCGGGAACCAGCGACGTCATCGCGGGGACACCGCGGCCATGGTGGCGGCGCGCATGGCCTTTCTCGAACACGGGCACTATCGGCCGTTGCTCTCCACGCTCACTGCCTTGACCGTTGAACACGCGCCGGCTGATGGGCATCTTGCCGTCGATCTCGCAGGAGGAACCGGTTACTACCTCGGCGGGGTCCTCGACGGGCTGCCCGATCGCTGGGGCGGCGTCGTCACCGATCTCTCGACGGCGGCGCTGCGTCGTGCGGCTCGCGCGCATCCACGAGCCGCAGCGGTCGGCGTCGACGTCTGGCAGCCACTTCCGCTGAGATCGCGATCGGCCGGAGTAGTGCTGAACGTCTTCGGTCCACGCAACGTCGGTGAGATCGAGCGTGTGCTTGCCTCGGACGGGATCCTCGTCGTCGCCGGCGCTGCTCCCGACCACCTCCGCGAGCTGCGAAGGTTGGCCGGGACGATCGGCGTCGATCCGCGTAAGCGGGAGCGTCTCGACGCCGTGCTCAAGGCGTTCGAGCCGGTGGACCGGCAGCCGGTCACCTGGCGGCTTGCGCTGGAGCCCGCGGAGGTCGAGAAGCTCGTTCTCATGGGGCCGAACGCCCACCACGTCGATCCGGTGCAGCTCCGGGCTGCTCTCGATGTCCCGTGGGGACTGGTCGTGGCGACGGCGTCGATCGACGTAGCGGTGTACCGGCTGAGGCGACCACCTGGCGCCGACCGCTGATGTCGGAACCGGATGTCGGATGCCGCACGCGGCCCGGCTGGGGACGCCCCGGCCGGGCCGGGTGCATGTCAGAGTCTTGCTCCGCCGCCAGGATTCGAACCTGGACCATCGGAACCAAAATCCGAGGTGCTGCCGTTACACCACGGCGGATCGTGCCCTCATCGTGGCACGCCGCCCCGCGCGACCCGCGGCCGCATGTCCCGCCGAGGTTGCCTCGGGATGACCGGTCTCACGAGAATGCGAGAGGCAATTCGGGCGGAATCGCCCACTATCGGGCGGCCCACACCCCGGGCGCGGTTACCGCGCGTCGAGTTGACAGACTGCAGCACGTGCTGAACACGGATGCTTCAGATCAGGTGTCGGACCAGGTCGGCGAGGTTGCCGACAGTAACGGTCCGGGTACTGCAATCTCCTGCAGGCTGTGCGGTTCGACGAGCCTGCGGAGCTTCTGCGACCTCGGCGCCACGCCCCCGTGCGAGCTGTTCCTGACCGCGGAGACGGCGGAGCGCCCCGAGTCGACCTACCCGCTGCACGTCCGGGTCTGCAACACGTGCCTGCTCGCCCAGCTGCCTCCGGAGATCACTCCGGAGGAGACGTTCGAGGAGTACGCCTACTTCTCCTCGTTCAGCACGTCGTGGGTCGAGCACGCCCGCCGGTTCGTCGCCGACGCCGTCGAGCGCGCGGGCCTGGACGAGGACTCCTTCGTCGTCGAGGTCGCTTCCAACGACGGCTACCTGCTCCAGCACGTCGTCGAGCGCGGGATCCGCTGCCTGGGCGTCGAGCCCAGCCGCAACGTCGGTGAGGCCGCGCGGGAGAAGGGCGTCCCGACGCTCACCGCGTTCCTCACCCCGGAGACCGGCGCCCGGGTGCGCGCCGAGCACGGGCCGGCGAACCTGGTGTGCGGCAACAACGTCTTTGCCCACATCCCAGACGTCGTCGGCTTCGCGCAGGGCCTGCGCAACATGGTCGCCGACGACGGCTGGGTCTCGATCGAGGTCCAGCACCTGCTCACGCTCGTCGAGCGCAAGCAGTTCGACACGATCTACCACGAGCACTTCCAGTACTACACGCTGCTCACCGGGGAGCGGGCGCTCGCCGCGGGCGGGCTGACCGTCGTCGACGTCGAGCTGCTCGACACCCACGGCGGCTCGATCCGCATGTGGGCGCGCCCGTCGGAGATCGCCGGCGAGCCGTCGGCGAAGGTACGCGAGGTGCTCGCCGCCGAGGCCGAGGCCGGGCTGCACACCCCCGAGGGCCACGACGGGTTCGCCGAGGCCGTCTCCACGATCCGCGACGACCTCGTCGCCTTCCTGATCGACGCCCGCCGTGCCGGCAAGCGCGTCGTCGGCTACGGCGCCCCGGGCAAGGGCAACACCCTGCTCAACTACTGCGGGATCCGCCCCGACCTGCTCGAGTACACCGTCGACCGGAACCCCTACAAGCACGGTCGGCTGACACCGGGCACCCGGATCCCGATCCACGAACCGGAGCGCATCGCGCAGGACCGGCCCGACTACGTGCTGATCCTGCCGTGGAACCTGCGCACCGAGCTCATCGAACAGCTGTCCTACGTCCACGAGTGGGGCGGCAAGCTGGTCTTCCCCATCCCGTCGCTCGAGGTGGTCTGAACGTGAAGGTCGTCCTGTTCTGCGGTGGTTACGGCATGCGGATGCGCGACGGCGCGTCCGACCTGCCCAAGCCGATGCACCCGGTGGGCCCGCGCCCGCTGATCTGGCACGTCATGCGCTACTACGCGCACTTCGGCCACAAGGACTTCGTCCTGTGCCTGGGCTACGGCGCGCACCACATCAAGAACTACTTCCTGAACTACGACGAGACCGAGTCCAACGACTTCGTGCTGCACCAGGGCGAGGTCGAGCTCATGGGCAGCGACATCCAGGACTGGAACATCACCTTCGTCCACACCGGGCTGGACTCGCCGATCGGTGAGCGTCTGCGCCGGGTGAAGGCCCTGGTGGCCGACGAGGAGATGTTCCACGCGAACTACGCCGACGTCCTCACCGACGCCCCGCTCGACGTCATGGTCGACAAGTTCCGCAACACCGACGCGATCGGCCAGCTGATGGCCGTCCCGCCGCAGTCGGCGTTCCACTGCGTCGACGTCGACGACGACGGCAAGCTCGACTCGATCACCACGCTGCAGGAGATGCCGATCTGGGAGAACGGCGGCTATCTCATGTTCCGGCCGGAGATCTTCGACTACCTCGAGAAGGACTGCGACCTGATCGGCGACGTCTGCGCCCCGCTCGCCCGCAAGGGCCGGATGGCGGCCTACCGGCACCGCGGCTTCTGGCAGCCTGCCGACACGGTCAAGGAGCGCAACGCCCTCGAGGCCGCCTACCAGAGCGGCGCCCGGCCGTGGATGCTGTGGGAGTCGCACGGCACCGACCGCGACCCGTTGCAGGCCGCGATCGAGGAGCTGCAGCGGAGCAGCCGGCAGCGCTAGACGGCCCGGCAGGGCCACAGAACGCAGCCGGGCACCCGCCCGGCCACGTGGGGGGAACGACAGAACGTGCTGAACCTGCTGCCCGAGCGGCTCGACCGGATGCTGCTCCTGGGTGCGCACTGCGACGACATCCCGATCGGAGCCGGGGGCACGCTCCTGGAGCTGTGCCGTGCGCACCCGGGGGTCAAGGTGAGCGCCCTGGTGCTCACCGGCGCCGGGTCGCTGCGCGAGGAGGAGGAACGGGCCGCGCTGGCCGCGTTCTGCCCCGGCGCGGACCTCGAGATCACCGTGCTCGACCTGCCCGACGGGCGGGTGCCGCTGCACTGGGAGCGTGCCAAGCTCGCCCTGGAGGACCTGCGCAGCCGCGGCGAGCCGGACCTGGTGATCGGGCCGTCGCCGCACGACGCGCACCAGGACCACCGGACGCTGTCGCAGATGATCCCGACTGCGTACCGCGACCACCTGACGCTGGGCTACGAGATCCTCAAGTGGGAGGGTGACCTCGCCCAGCCCAACGTCTACCTCCCGATGGCCGAGCCGGTCCTGCGGGAGAAGATCGCGAAGCTGAACGAGCACTACGGCTCGCAGCGCGACCGCACCTGGTTCGACGACGAGACCTTCCGCGGGTTGGCCCGGGTGCGCGGCGTGCAGTGCCACGCCCGCTACGCCGAGGCGTTCCACGTGCAGAAGATGACGCTCTCCGTCGCACCGATGGCCGGGTCCGACCCGGCCGGGTTCGGCGCCGGGAACCCGGCCTGAGCCGCACGCCGTACGACGCCGGGCCCACGGGGGCCGCGGCACCGACAGCGCAACACCGAACCCGAGCGAAGGGAACACCATGCGGGTACTGCTCACCGGACACCAGGGCTACCTCGGGACCGTGATGGCCCCGATCCTGACCGCCGCCGGCCACGAGGTCGTCGGCCTGGACACGGGACTGTTCGCGAACTGCATCCTGGGCCACCTGGACGTCCCGGACGTCGAGGGCTACTCGACCGACCTGCGTGACGTGACCGTCGACCAGCTCAAGGGATTCGACGCCGTCGTGCACATGGCCGCGCTGTCGAACGACCCGCTGGGCTCGCTCGCGCCGGAGATCACCTACGACATCAACCACTTCGCCTCCACCCGGCTGGCCAAGCTGGCGAAGGAGGCCGGTGTCGGCCGGTTCGTCTACGCCTCCACCTGCTCGGTCTACGGCGCCCAGTCCGGCGACGACCTCGTCGACGAGGACGCCCCGCTCAAGCCGGTCACCCCGTACGCGATCTCCAAGGTCCGCGTCGAGGACGACCTGGCCGAGCTGGCCGACGCCGACTTCGTGCCGGTCTCGATGCGCAACGCGACCGCCTTCGGCTTCTCGCCGCGGCTGCGCGCCGACATCGTGCTGAACAACCTGGTCGGCCGCGCCGTGCTGACCAACGAGGTCACCGTGCTCTCCGACGGCAGCCCGTGGCGCCCGCTCGCGCACGCCGAGGACATCGCCGGTGCCGTCGCCGCCGCGCTGACCGCGCCCGCCGACGTCGTCCGGGCCCGCGCGTACAACGTGGGCACGGAGAAGAACAACCGGACCGTCGCCGAGATCGCGCAGGCGGTCATCGACGCCGTCCCCGGCTCGACGCTGAACATCACCGGCGAGGCCGGCAACGACCCGCGCTCCTACCGCGTGGACTTCGCCCGTGCCCGCAAGGAGCTCGGCTTCGAGGCCGGCTGGAGCATCCCGGCCGGTGCCGAGCAGCTCGCCACCGAGTACAAGGCGCGCGGCCTGACCCAGGAGGCGTTCGACAACTCCTTCACCCGCCTCGCCGTGCTCAACGCGCGCCAGGCCGCGGGTGAGCTCGACGAGTCGATGCACGTCCTCAAGAAGTAGGCATCCGGGCTTCTCGCCCTTCTTGCACTCGGCCCACGGCCCGTCCCGCGCTACCGTCGCGGGGCGGGCCGTCGCCGTTGCGGGCCGCGTCGACGGAGCATCCCGGGTCGACGGGGCGTTCCAGAGGGGGAGCCATGTGCCGCAACATCCGGACGTTGCACAACTTCGAGCCGCCTGCCACCAGCGACGAGGTGCAGGCCGCGGCGCTGCAGTACGTCCGCAAGATCTCCGGGACGGCGAAGCCGTCGCAGGCCAACGCCGAGGCCTTCGACCGGGCCGTCGCCGCCGTCGCCGAGGCGACCCGGGAGCTGCTCGACGAGCTCACGACCAGCGCGCCGCCGAAGGACCGTGAGGTGGAGGCGGCCAAGGCCAAAGCGCGTGCGGAGCTGCGGTACGCGCGCTGACCGCGCCGGGTAGCGGCACTCCGTCCGCGCCGAGCGACCGCTTCCGGTCCCGCCCTCGCCAGGGAACGGGCGAGCGCTGCGCAGCGGCGTTGACCGCAGCCGGACCGGTGGGGTGGCTCGTCGTCGAACGTCCGGGCCGCGAGATCCGGACCTCCACAGCCGCAGCATTGCCTCCGCGCCGCAGCATCGAGGTGTGGTCGTCGGGGGCCGGAGGAGGCCAGGCCGGATCTTCAGTACTCGGCGAGACCCTCGAGTCGCTCCCACCGTCTCCGGAGCGGACTCAGAACGGGGCCGGCATCTCGTCCCTGCCGTCTCCGTTGTCCCTGCCGTCTCCGTTGTCCCGGCCGTCTCCATTGTCCTCGCCGTCCTCCCTGTCGCGGGGGCGAGGGATCGCGATCTCGCGTTCCGCGGCGCGGCGCGTGAACGCCGCCTGCTGGCTGTCGCCGGGCCCCTCGGCGTCGGGGCCGGTGCTGGGTTTGATCACCCGCCGGTCTGCGACACCCTCGGTGACCACGGTGTCTTCGGTGAAGACGCGGTAGTCCTTCGGGTACGTGGTCGACTGGTAGCCGTCGGGGCTGATCCAGGTCAGTCCACCGTCGGGGCGCACCACTGCGTGCCAGCCGGTGACGTCTTTGAGCTTGTGGTGCCGTTGGCAGAGCCCGAACAGGTTGTCGTCGACGGTGTGGCCGTCCTTGCCCCAGTCCTGGTGATGGTCAAGGTCGCGGATGCGGCGTTCGCAGTTCGGACCGCGGCAGGTGCCGTCGCGGCCGTGGACGTGGTCGTGCAGGTTCGCCGGTGGCCGGTAGGTGTTGCGTCCGTAGTCGAGTAGTTGCCCGGTGACGGGGTCGGTGACCAGCCGTTTCCAGTCACCACCGGCAGCCAGGGCGCGGGCGGTGGTCGCGGAGATGGGGCCGTGGCCGGTGATCTCCCCGGGCCGGTCGGCGCCGAGCAGGGTGTCGAGGCTGACCACGACCTGGATCAGCGGTTTGCGGCCGATCGTGGCGTTGGGGTCGGGCTTGCGGGCGAGGACTTCGGCGACGGCGGTGGCGATGACGTCGGGGTCGACATCGTTCGGGCAGTTATCGGTGGCTGCGCCGGTCTCTGTGCCTGTCGTCGACTCCGTGACCTGCGCGGTCTCAGTATCTGCTGCGGTGCCGGTCGATCGACGCTCGGTGATCACGCTGGTGACCGCGGAGGCCACTGCGGAGAGGTTGGTGATCGTCACCGTGCCCTGCAGCAACTCGTGGGCGAGGTCGCAGCGCCGTTGCGCCAGCGTTCGCGGGTCCTCGGTGCCCAGTGAGCGGGCGAGGCGGTCCAGGGAGTTCCAGGACGCTTCGGTCTGCGCCGCCGAGCCGGACAGCCAGAGTGATCCCATGCCGTTGTCGTTGCGGCTGATCGAGACCTCGCGGTCGTCGAACGCCCGCTGATGACGCTTGGACGCACCCTCGGGATCGGCCCGGTGGATCGCGGTCCGCAGCCGGGCGCGCAACCGGGTCTGGGTGATCGTCGACGCGCCGGGCAGGATCGCGGCCTGCACCGCCCGGGCGGCATCGTCGTCGAGGACCTGGGTGGACTCGGCGATGGCTTCGGCGGCACGTTCCCCGATCCGCCCGGCCTCCCATTCGGCGAGAGTCTCCGGTAGCACTCGATACAAGCGTTCGGCCATGCCGAGTTCGCCGCGGGCCTGGTCCTCGGTCAGGTGCGTCGCCATCGCGACCTGCGACGGCAGCCAGCGGGCCACCGGGACCGGGGTCTTGCCGGTGGCGTCGGGGACGGGTGCGGTGCTGCCGGGTGGGTGTCGTTCGACCAGGGCTCCGAGCAGACGGGTCCGGACCGCACCGGCCCACCGTTCCAGCTGCACCGCGGCCTCGACGGTCTTCAGCAGCTCACGATCCGACAGCTCGCCGGGTACGGCGGCGGTGGTCTCGCAGAGCGCGGCGAGGGTCCCGCCGGGCGGCATCTGCCCGGCGAGTGCCTCTTCGACCGTTGCATCGACCACGTGTTCGATTATACCCGAGCATGCAGCCAGTTCTCCAGTAAAAGTTGCGGTCGTTCGGCGCAGGGAGGTGACCGTTGGTCGGCGCACGACACGCTGTTCCGACGGCTGCAGGTCACGCGTGCCGGGCCGGTGCCTACCGGCGCGGAGCTCGGTCCGGCCTGCTGCGTAGACGGGTCCCTGTCGGTGCACTGATCAGCACCTCGGTGGGGATCGATCGCGTTGTCGAGGCGGGAGGCGGGAGGCGGGAGGCGGGAGGCGGGGCGTCGTCCGGGGACCTGGAGGTCGACGACGCGGCCGGTGTCGGACCTCGACGGGCCACCGAAGGGCCCACTGCGCGGACCGGCGCCCACCTGCAGCGCGGTACCGGGGCGGTGGGGTGGTGCCGGGAAACCCGCTCGGGCCCGTCGTGGACCTGCGGCGAGGCGGGTACGGCGGCGTCACTCGATCTCGACGAGCGCGGACCGGACCCGCGACGACCGGGCCTCAGTCCGGTACGTCGACGTCGACGAGGACGCCGGTCTCGTGACGGCCCGCTCCGGGAAGGGCGGGCACGAACTGCAGCTCGCTGCCCGGCGGAGGCGGAGTGAACTCGTGCTCCGGTACGCCGAACCACTCCGGATACTCGGTCACGTCTCGGGCCCGCTGGGTGCCGGCGACGGGATGGAGGGCCCGGCCGAGGAGCTCGTACTCCACGGACGACACCCGCAACCGCGCCACCCGGCCGATGACGGGGGATAGACCCGGTGGGGGGAAGTGCATTTCACCGGTGAGGCAGCCGCGCAGCAGGTGTTCCCCCGGCTGCGGCAACGGGGCCGGCCGCCGCCACCCCGCGACCACTCCGGGGCGGCTGAGTCGTACCTCGACGCCTGCCGGGCAGCCGGACGCGATGTGCTCGACGGTCCACCGGTGCTCCTCGGCGAACCGGTCGTCGGGGAGGTGCTGGAACATCACCGGCCACGAGGTCTCCTCGCCGATGACCGGCCGGGGAGCGCAGCACCCGATCTCCCAGTCGGCGATCGAGAAGGTGATCCGATGTGGCATCGCTGCCCAGTGTGCGCTGCACCGCCGCCCGGCGGAACCCGGCAGCCGGGAACCCGCCGGCGGCGTGCGCGGGGCGGTCAGGCGCTGGTCAGCGCGTCGTTGAACTCGTCGGCCTGCAGCGGTGCGAGGTCCGAGACGCGCAGGAAGTCGCCCAGCGTGGTGCCGGTGGCTCCGGAGTCCACGTTCTTCGGCCCGCGACCGGCCCGGACGTCGTCCAGGTTGATCGTGCGCAGGTCGTAGGAGAACCGGGTGACGTCGGAGGTGTTCGGCGCCGAGGCGTGCAGGTGGTTCGACGAGAACATGAAGACGTCCCCGGACTGCCCGGCGATCCGGATCTCGCTGCGGGAGTCGAAGTCCTCCAGCGGCAGCGGGTGCGGACGCGTGTCCGCGGTCTTCTCCCCGGCCGCGGCGGTGCGGTGCTTGGTGACCCACTCGTCGTAGTCGTACTGGTTGGAGCCGTTCTTCACCGGCTTGTCGAAGAAGTCGGTGTACATGCTCATGACGTTGTCGCCCTGCACGTCGAACACCGGCGTCCAGTAGTTCACGAGCTGCTGCGGGTGGCCGTACCACATGTCGCGGTGCGCCTTGTAGTTGTAGGAGACGCCCGCGGTGAGGAACTGGTCGGCCGGGATCACGCGCAGCCGGGGGATGTCGAAGTAGGTGCGCTCGGGGTCCGCGCCGAAGTCGATCGCGAACTGCCGGCACAGCTCCTTGGTCCGCTGCCCGTTGGTGAACTCGCGCTTGAGCGGCTCGACGCGGCGGATGAACTCGTCGACGTCCATCTCGTACTGGGCCCGCTCGGGGTCGAGACCGGCGAAGGCCTCGGCGATCAGGTCCTTGGCGTGGTCGGCGAGCGCGTTCGCGCCCCCGATGCCGCTGTAGAGGTAGAAGTCGCCGCGGAACAGGGACTCGCGACGCTCGTCGTCGGTGACGGCGCGGTTCAGGTAGACCGTGATCAACGTTCGCTCCAGGTGCAGGATCCGGTGGCCCGGCTGGTCCCGCGACCGTACCGCAACCCCCCTTGCGGCCCACAGGGTCCGCGGTCCCGGATCGCCTGCTGCGCTGGACGGATGCAGTTGCGGGGGATTCGCGCCCGGATGTCCGGATGTTCCGTGCGGCATACGTCGTGGACCCGGGCGGGTGACCCGTGGTTAGCTGACCCTCAGTACGAGCAAGGGGAGGCTCACTCATGACGCAGGCGGTGCGCGTCGTCGGACTGCGGACGCTGTCGGACACGTTCGTCCGGGCCGAGGTCGAGGGCGACGCGCTGGCCGGCGTCGGGCTGCCCGGCGCCCCGGACGAGGCCTGCGTCTTCCACTTCCCGCAGCCCGACGGCACCCGCGACGAGTTCGGCCGCTGGTACACCCTGCGCACGGTCAGCCCGTGCGGGCGCAAGGCCTCGATCGACCTCGTCTGTCATGCCGGCGGCATCGGCGCGAGCTGGGCGCGGCGTGCCTGCGTCGGCGACGAGATCGGCGTCTCCCGGGCGCACAGCTGGTTCCGGCGTCCTGCCGACGCCCGCTGGCAGATCCTCGTCGGCGACGCCGCGGCGGTGCCCGCGCTGGCCCGGATCGTCGACGAGACCCCGGCCGGGATCGACACCCGGGTCCTGCTGGAGGTCGACGAGATGCCCGCCGAGTTCCCGGCCGGTGCGGACGTCCGTTGCGTCGCACCGGTTCCGGACGGCAGCAGGCTCGCCGAGCTCGTCGAGACCCTCCACCTGCCCGGGGGGCCCGGTTACGTCTACGTCGGCGGCGAGGCCGCGGCCACCCGCGCCGCGCGCAAGAACCTGCGCCACGTGCGGAAGCTGCCGTCCTCGTCCTACGGGGTGCTCGGCTACTGGCGCCGCGACGCGGAGAAGGCGCGGAAGACCTGGGAGGCGAACCAGGAGCGGTACGCCACCGCCTACTCCGACGCCGCGGCCGCCGCCGGGGACGACGAGGAGCGGATGATGGACCTCTACGAGGCGAACCTGGAGCGCGACGGGCTGCTCTGAGCGGTCAGGCGTACCCTCGGACACCGGTACTCCGGCTCGGGCGGGGGCCACTTCCGCGGCCCGGGCAGGGGTCTGTCCTGCGCGCCGGCGGAGCCGCCCGGCGCGCCACCGAAGCCCCACCTCGAACGAGGAGCCAGCGCCGCCGTGGCCATCCTGTCCGGTCTGCTCACCTCCGCCCTGTCCGACGGCGGCCTGCGCGCCGCCGTCGACGCGACCCGGGACGCCGACACCCGCGTCGCGGAGACCCCCGCGGTCCGCGTCGAGGGGCCGTCCGCGCTGCGCCCGCTGCTCACCGGCGGCATCGCCGAGACCCTCGAGCACGGCACCGTGCTCGCCGTGACCGCCACCGACCGCGAGGCCGAGGACCTGGCCGCGGCGGTGTCGGACCTGCTCGGGCACGGGACCGGGCCGGACGCGGCGTCGGACACCGTGCACGACGCGGCGGGCGCCCCGGTCGTCGTGCTGCCGTCCTGGGAGACGCTGCCGCACGAGAAGCTCTCGCCGCGCCCGGACACCGTCGCCCGCCGGCTGACGATCTTCCACCGGCTGTCCGCGGCCGGCACCGCGCCGCGGGTCGTCGTCACCGCCGCCCGGTCGCTGATCCAGCCGGTCGCGCCAGGGCTGGGCGCGCTGGCCCCGGTCTCGCTGGCCGTCGGCGACGAGCACGACTTCGAGCAGCTGCTGGAGCGGCTGGTCGAGCTGGCCTACACCCGTGCCGAGATGGTCACCACCCGCGGCGAGTTCGCCGTGCGCGGCGGGCTGCTCGACATCTTCCCGCCGACCGCCGAGCACCCGGTGCGCGTCGAGTTCTGGGGCGACGAGGTCTCCGAGCTGCGCTCGTTCTCCGTCGCCGACCAGCGCTCGGTCGGCGAGGTCGAGCGGGTCGTCGCACCGCCCTGCCGGGAGCTGCTGCTCACCGCCCCGGTCCGCGAGCGCGCCGCCGAGCTGGCCCGCGAGCAGCCGGAGACCGCGGGGCTCAACGCGAACCCGCTGCGCGAGCTGCTGGAGAAGCTGGCCGAGGGCATCCCCGGGGAGGGCATGGAGTCCCTCATCCCGGCCCTCGTGGGCGAGGACGAGGAGATGGAGCAGCTCACCGACCTGCTGCCCGCCGGGTCGCGGGTGCTGCTCGCCGACCCGCAGCGCATCCGCACCCGCTGCGCCGACCTCGTCCGCACCGGGCAGGAGTTCCTCGAGGCCTCCTGGCTGGCCACCGGCTCCGGCGGCGAGGCCCCGATCGACGTCTCCGGCGCGGCCTACCGCGGCCTGCGCTCGACCCTGGAGCACGCGACGACCACCGGGCGTGCCGTCGTCTCGCTGTCCCCGCTGATCTCCGGCGACGACGAGGTGTTCGTCCCCGGCGTGCAGGAGATCGAGTCCTACCGCGGCGACGTCGAGCGTGCGCTGACCGACCTGCGCGCGCACGTCGCGACCGGGGGAGCGGCGGTGCTGGTGCTCGCAGGCGAGGGCACCGCGGACCGTTCGCTCGAGCAGCTGCGCGAGGCCGAGGTCCCGGCCACCCGGATCGACGAGCTGACCGAGGTGCCGGAGAAGGGCCTGGTCACCGTCACCTGCGGCCGGATGGCCGACGGGTTCACCGCCCCCGCCGTCGACGGCTCCGGCCTGGTCCTGCTCTCCGAGTCCGACCTCACCGGGTCGCGCGCCGGGCTCGACGCGGCCCCGCGCAAGACCACCCCGCGCCGGCGCAACGCCGTCGACCTGGCGGTACTGCAGCCCGGTGACTACGTCGTCCACAACCAGCACGGCATCGGGCGCTTCGTCGAGATGAAGGAGCGCACGATCCAGGGCGCCACCCGCGAGTACCTGGTGCTGGAGTACGCGAGCTCCAAGCGCGGCCAGCCCGCGGACCGGCTGTTCGTCCCGACCGACGCCCTCGACGAGATCAGCCGCTACGTCGGCGGCGAGCAGCCGGCGGTCAACAAGCTCGGCGGCGCCGACTGGGCCAAGACCAAGGGCCGCGCCCGCAAGGCGGTCAAGGACATCGCCGCCGGGCTGGTGCAGCTCTACGCGGCGCGGCAGTCCTCGCCCGGGCACGCGTTCGGCGCGGACACCCCGTGGCAGCGCGAGCTCGAGGACGCCTTCCCCTACACCGAGACCCCCGACCAGCTCTCGGCGATCGACGAGGTCAAGAAGGACATGGAGCGCGCGGTCCCGATGGACCGGGTGATCTCCGGCGACGTCGGGTTCGGCAAGACCGAGATCGCGGTGCGCGCGGCGTTCAAGGCGGTGCAGGACGGCAAGCAGGTCGCCGTCCTGGTCCCGACGACGCTGCTGGCCACCCAGCACCTCAACACCTTCGCCGAGCGGATGCGCCAGTTCCCGGTGACCGTGCGCGGGCTGTCCCGGTTCACCGACCCGGCCGAGGCGAAGGAGACGATCGAGAAGCTGGCCGAGGGCACCGTCGACGTCGTCGTCGGCACGCACCGGCTGCTGCAGTCCGGCGTCCGCTGGAAGGACCTCGGGCTGGTCATCGTCGACGAGGAGCAGCGCTTCGGCGTCGAGCACAAGGAGCACATCACCGCGCTGCGTGCGCACGTCGACGTGCTCACCCTGTCGGCGACGCCGATCCCGCGGACCCTGGAGATGAGCCTCGCCGGGATCCGTGAGATGTCGGCGATCACCACGCCGCCGGAGGACCGGCACCCGACCCTGACCTACGTCGGCGCCTACGACGACAAGCAGGTCGCCGCAGCGATCCGCCGCGAGCTGCTGCGCGACGGCCAGGTCTTCTTCGTGCACAACCGGGTCAGCACGATCGACAAGACGGCCAAGCGGATCCAGGAGATCGTGCCGGAGGCGCGGGTCGCCGTCGCGCACGGCCAGATGCACGAGGAGCTGCTGGAGCGCACCGTCAACGCGTTCTGGCACCGCGAGTTCGACGTGCTGGTCTGCACCACGATCGTCGAGAACGGCCTGGACATCTCCAACGCCAACACTCTGATCGTCGAGCGCAGCGACACCCTGGGCCTGTCCCAGCTGCACCAGCTGCGCGGCCGGGTGGGGCGCGGCCGGGAGCGGGGCTACGCCTACTTCCTGTTCCCGCCCGAGCACCCGCTCACCGAGACCGCGCACGACCGGCTCGCGACGATCGCCCAGCACTCCGACCTGGGATCCGGCGCGGCGGTGGCGATGAAGGACCTGGAGATCCGCGGCGCGGGCAACATCCTGGGCGCCGAGCAGTCCGGGCACATCGCAGGCGTCGGGTTCGACCTCTACATCCGCCTGGTGGGCGAGGCCGTCGCCGCGTTCCGCAAGCAGGCGGGCGGGGACACCGACGCCTCGGTCGAGGACGAGCAGCTCGCCGAGGTCCGGGTGGACCTGCCGATCGACGCGCACGTCCCGCACGACTACGTCGACGGCGAGCGGCTGCGCCTCGAGGTCTACCGCAAGATCGCCGAGGCCCCGGACGACGCGGCGCTGGCCGCGATCGTCGAGGAGCTCACCGACCGCTACGGCGAGCCGCCGACCCCGGTCCGCAACCTGCTCGAGGTCGCCCGGTTCCGGCAGCTGTGCCGCAGGCTGGGCATCGGCGAGGTCGCCGTCGCCGGGTCGCAGATCCGGGTCGGGCCGGTCACGCTGCCGGACTCCGCGCAGATGCGGCTGCGCCGGCTGTACCCGAAGGCGCAGTACAAGCCGGCCGCCCAGCTGGTCACGGTGCCCAAGCCGGTGCAGAACGGCCGGATCGGCGGGGCGCCGCTGCGGGACACCGAGCTGCTCGGCTGGTGCGCGGAGCTGCTGCTCCAGCTGGTCCCCAGCCCGGCTCCGGCCGGCTGAGCGCGGGTTCGGCCACCCGCCGGCCGGGGATCCCGGGCCGGGTGGCGAGACGGGCGCCACACCCACCGTGAGAAGGTGACCGGCGTGCGCACACGTACGGGCAGGCTCCTCGCGGCGGTGACCGTCGCCGGGGCGCTGCTGGCCGGTTGCGGAACCGGGCCGAACCGCGTCGACGCGGCCGCGATCGTCGGGCAGGACACCATCCCGCTGTCCGAGGCCCAGCCGGCGATCACCGCGGTGCTGACCCGGCCGGGTCTCGTCGACGGCCTGCGGGCCCGCGGCGGGTCCAGCGCCGACGTCGGCCGGGCCGTGGTGTCCCAGCTCGTCGTGCGCGACCTGCTGGCCAGGGCCGCGGCCGAGCAGAACATCGTCGTCGGCGACGACCAGGTCGACGCCGCGGTCGCGCAGGCCGGCGGCCCGCAGGCCGTCGAGTCCACCTCGGTGGCCGCCGGGGGGGCCCGCGCCGCGATCCGCGACCGGCTGATCGCCACCCAGCTCGCCGCCCGCGAGCTGGACCGGCTCTCGGTCACCGCCGACGTCGCCGTCGCCCGGTCCCGCGACGAGGCCGTCACCCTGGCCCGCTCGCTCGCCGCGGGCGGTGCCGCGGCCGAGAAGGCGCTGTCCGGGGCGAGCACCGCGCAGAAGGACCTGAACATCCGGCCCGCGGAGACCCCGCAGGCCGCGCTGACTCCGCTGATCGGGGTGCCGGCCGGGCAGGTCGCGGCGTTCCCGCTCGGCTCCGGTCAGGGCTGGGTGGTCGTGCGGGTGACCAAGCGGCAGCTCGATGCGAAGCCGGCAGGCCCTGCCGTCGGGAGCCGGCTGGACCCGCAGACCCTCGGCGAGGCCGGGATCCTGCTGCTCACCCCGACCGCGCTGCGCACCGGGGTCCAGCTCAACCCGCGCTACGGCGTGTGGGACCCGGTGTCGCTCACCGCCGCCCCGGACGCCGAGCAGGCCGCGCAGATCTTCCCGGCCGCCGGCGTCCCGGCCGGACAGGCGGGCTGAACCGTGGCCGCCACCGTCGTCGTCTGCCCGCGCCGGGCCGCCGCGCTGCCCGCCGCCGCGGTGCCCGCGCTGCGCACCGCGACCGCCGTGCTCGCCGCCGCCGAGCTGGAGCCGGGTGTGCGCACCGCGGCAGGCGCCGGGACCTGGGACGGCGACGACCCCGCCGCACTGCCCGACGGCACCGTGCTGCTCGTCCCGGCCGGGCACCCCGCCGCCGACGACGCCGCGATCGCCGGGCCGGACGGGGCCGCGCTGCTCGACGCCGTCGCCGTGATGGACCGTCTGCGCTCGCCCGGCGGCTGCCCGTGGGACGCCGAGCAGACCCACGCGTCGCTGCTGCGCTACCTGGTCGAGGAGTGCTACGAGCTCTACCAGGCCATCGAGGACGAGGACCGCACGGAGCTGCGCGAGGAGCTCGGCGACGTCCTGCTGCAGGTGCTCTTCCACGCCCGGGTCGCCGCCGAGGACCCGGGCTCGCCGTTCGGGATCGACGACGTCGCGACCGGGCTGGTCGACAAGCTCGTCGGCAGGCACCCGCACGTGTTCGCCGCCGGTGAGCAGGTGCACACCGCCGCCGACCAGGACCGCCGCTGGGACGAGCTGAAGCAGGCCGAGAAGCGCCGCGAGTCCTGCGTCGACGGCATCGCGACCGCCCAGCCGGCCGTCGCGCTCGCCGCGAAGCTGGCCTCGCGCACGGCGAAGGCCGGGTTCCCCGCCGACCTGCTGCCCGGCGGCGGCAGTGAGGACCACGGCGTGGACGACGGTGTGGCAGACGGCCTGGACGACGGCGTGGGGGAGCGGCTGTTCGGTCTCGCCGCGGCCGCGCAGCTCGACGGCGGCGACCCGGAGGCCGCGCTGCGCACCGTCGCCCGCGAGTTCGACGCCCGGGTGCGGGCCACCGAGAAGGCCGCCGCGGCCGACGGAGCCGACCCGCACGCCCTGTCCGCGGACCAGTGGCGCCGCTACTGGGCCGCTACGACATGCGTGTGACCCCCTGCTCACCCATTGGGACCAACTGACGGTAGCGTGCGCCACGTGCGCAACCAGTCGCTCCTGCTCGCGATCGGCGGCATCGTCTTCCTGATGCTGGTCGGGGCGTTGATCGGCAGCGGTACCGAGCACGGCCTGTCGACCCCGCACACCTCCCGGTCCAGCGGCTCGGCCCCGGGCGGTGCACCGCAGCTGCCCGCGGGCACCGACGTCGCGGCCTGGGCGCGGTCGGCCGCCCCGGACGTCGACATCCCCGAGCGGGTCCTGCGCGCCTACGCCAACGCCGAGGTACTGCAGCACAAGAAGACCCCGAGCTGCCGGCTGAGCTGGACGACGATCGCCGGCATCGGCAGCGTCGAGTCCCGGCACGCGAGCTCGCGCGGCGCCGAGCTCGGCGACGACGGCAAGGTCAGCCCGCCGATCATCGGGATCGCACTCAACGGCTCGACCGGCGGCACCCGCGCGGTCTCCGACACCGACGGCGGGAAGCTCGACGGCGACGCGCGGCACGACCGCGCCGTCGGGCCGATGCAGTTCCTGCCCTCCACCTGGAAGCGCTACGGCGCCGACGGCAACGGCGACGGCGTCGCCGACCCGCAGCAGATCGACGACGCCGCCCTCGCCGCGGCCGGCTACCTGTGCGCACACGGCCGCGACGTCGGCGGCAGCGGCTGGTGGAGCGGGGTGAAGGCCTACAACGCCTCGATGTCCTACGCCCGCGACGTCTGGGACGCCGCCGACGAGTACGCGAGCCTGGCCGCAGGCGCGGTCAGCGCGTCCGGCCGGTAGCCGCGCACGGGCCGGGCCCGCTCATGTGAACGCACGGGCCGGGCCCGCTCATGTGAACAGGGCCTCGCCGACGTAGTGCCCCTCGGCCGGTGCCGGCGGGACCAGGAAGATCGCCGAGCCGATGTGCCGGATGTACTCGTTGAGCAGGTCGTTCGCGCCGAGACGGTTCTGCAGCGTCACGAAGTTCCGCGGGTCGTTGACGTAGGCGACGAACAGCAGCCCGGCGTCCAGCGACCCGTCCGCGGTGAGGCCGTCGGTGTAGTTGTAGCCGCGGCGGTGCAGCATCAGCCCGCCGTTGTGCTCCGGTGCGGCCAGCGCGACGTGCGACTTCGGGTCGATCGCGGTCTCCCCGGACGCGGTGCGGGCCGCGAAGTCCGGCGTGTCGAACTCCGTCGTGCCCGACAGCGGCGCCCCCTCGGCCTTGCTCCGGCCGATGATCTGCTGCTGGTCGCCGACCCGGTCGGTGTCCCAGGTCTCGAGCAGCATCCGGATCTTGCGGACGACCTGGTAGGTGCCGCCCTCGGCCCACGGCTGGTCCTCGCGGCCGAGCCAGACGAACCGCGAGTACTGCTCGTCGGTGGTGACGTTGCGGGTGCCGTCCTTGAACCCCAGCAGGTTGCGCGGCGTCTGCTGGCCGGGCCCGGCCGAGGCCCGCCCGAACCCGAGCACGCTCCAGTACGGGACGACGGCGTCGCGGCCGATCCGGGCCAGGTTGCGGATCGCGTGGTAGGCGACCTGCGGGTCGTCGGCGCAGGCCTGCAGGCTCAGGTCGCCACCGGTCAGCGCCGGGTCCAGGGTGTCGCCGTTGAGCTTCGGCAGCGCGGTGAACCTCGCCGGCCGGAACCGGGCCAGCCCGAACCGGTCACCGAACACCGCGGGCCCCAGCCCGAGCGTCACGGTCAGCCCGGCCGGGCTGAGCCCGGACGCCTCGCCGGTGTCGCGCGGCGGCTGCACCGGCGACGACGGCTGCACCGCGCCGACCGTGCGCCCGTCCTGCAGCACCGCGATCGACGCCGACCACCTGGCCAGCAGCACCTGCAGGTCCCGCGGACCGGCCGAGTCGGCGAGCCGGAACGAGGCGAAGACCGTGTGCTGCTGCGGCGGCGTCGCGATCCCGCCCTGGTGCGGCTCGCCGTAGAACGGGTACTTGCGGCCCAGGTCGATCGTGTCCGGCTCCGGCTCGGAGCCGACCGCCCAGCCCGTCGCACCGCCCGCGGCGGCACCGGCGACGAGGCCGCCGGTGCCGATCAGCGCGCCGCGCAACAGACCCCGGCGGCTGGTGGACGGCCCGCCGCGGGGCGTGTCCTCCGATCCCCCTCTGCTCTGCTCACCTCCGCGCATCAGCGCTGGTCACACCACCTTCTGCGCGATAGCGGCGAGCGAGTCGTGCAGCGGCTGGATCGCCGCGGTCAGCTTCTTCGCGTCGCTCGCGCGCAGCTGAGGGGTGTAGACCTTGAACCCGCCGGGCGCCGACGGGTCGCGGTAGGTGTCGAGCATCGACAGCACCGACTCGAACTGCTTGTCGATCGTCTGCACCAGGTTGGCGTCGATCTTGACCAGGCCCGGGCGCAGCGACGCGTAGGCCTGCTGGGCGCCCTCGACGTTGCCGGCGAAGTCGACGAGGTCGATGTGGCTGAACTCCTCCTCCTCGCCGGTGATCTTGGAGTTCTGGACCTCCTCGAGCAGGTCGGCCGCACCGTTGGCGAGGTCCTCGGGCTTGTAGGACAGCGACCCGACGACCGACTTCAGCTTGCCGACATTGGTGACCAGGTCCGCCGCGTACTTCTTGGTCTGCGGGGTGATCTTCTTGGCCTTCCAGAGGTCGCGCTCGATCGCGTGGAAGCCCGACCAGCCGACCTTGTCGTCGACCGGGGTGGAGGAGCGCATGTCGATCAGGTAGTCGAGGTTGCCCGCGTTGTCCTCGGCGGAGAAGCCGGGCAGTACGAAGCCCTCGACGCTGGACTCGGCGTGCTCGTAGTAGGTCCGGGCCTTGGCGTAGGCGGTCCTGGACTGCTCGACGTTGCCGGACTGCACGGCGGTGTTGAGCGCGGCGGCGCCGGTCGCGAGCTGGTCGATCTGGCCGCTGACGTAGCCGGCGTACTCCTTGGAGCCCTGCGCGAGGATCTGCTGGGTCGACCCGCTCGGCGGCGCCGCGGCCTGCCCGGTGACGGTGAACGGCACGTGGTCGGTGCCCGCGCCGGGGCAGTAGAGCTGGTAGGCGCCGCCGTCGAGGGTGGCGGTGAACGACACCGGCGCCAGGCCCGGCGCGAGGTTCTCCTTCTCGCCGACGATCCGCTGGTCCTTGAGCAGCTCGACCTCGGTGATTCCGGCGGCGCTGGTGTTGGTGACGGTGAACGTCACCGGACCGGCGGGGACGGAGTCCTTGTCGGGCTTGCACGAGTCGGTGCCGCCCTCGTTGGCCAGGGTCACGGTGACCGCGGCGGGGCCGCCCTGCTGCGCGTCACCGGCCGGCGGTGCGGCACCGGAGTCGGAGCCGCCGCAGGCGCTCAGGACCATCGCCGAGGCGGCCAGCAACCCGGTGACGGTGAGCAGGCGGCGCGGGGGAGTGCTGCTTACGGACATGCGGGGGCCCGTTCCTTTCGTTCCCGGTGGACCCGCCGGCCGCTGCGGAACGCGAGCGCGGCGGAGGCTGCTGCGGCGACGAGCAGGACGGCGGGCAGCCACGCCCGCCAGAGCATCCGCTCGGCACGGTCGGTGCCTGCGGCCTGGACCGCGGCGGTGGTGGCGTCGGCGTCGGCCTGCGGGACGGCCCAGTCGGCGCCCAGCGATCCGACGCTGACGGTCTTCGACGAGCGCAGGCCGCCCCCGGAGAGCGTGACGACCCGCGTCGTCGACGAGGCGGCGGAGACCAGCGCGTCGCCGCCGGACGCGGTCGGCAGGGTGTGCGCGTCGTAGACGGTGTTCGCGCTCCAGCGCGCGGTGAACGGGCCCGGCGTGGTCGCGGCGGACAGCCCGACCGGCAGCCGCCCGCCGGCCAGCTCGGCGAGGCGGCCCAGCGTCACCTCCGGAGCGGTCTCGCCCGGGTCGCCGGACACCTTGGTCTCCCAGGTCCGGCCGTCGCCGGTGTCCTGCAGCGCGACGACCTCGCTGCGCCCGCCGGACTCGACGGTCAGCGGCCGGGTGCCGTCCGCGGCGACCGGCCCGATCGTCGCGGTCACGGGGCGGCCCGCCTCGTCGGTGAGCGTGCGGGTGGGGCCCACGGCGGTGTCGTCGCCGCCGGCCGGGACGGCCAGGACCAGGGCGAGCGCGACGACGGCGAGCCCACCGGCCAGTCCGAGCAGCAGCGGGCGCCGGCGCTCCGGCGCGGGGATCCGCGACGCCGGCCACAGGAAGACCAGCAGGACCGGGACGGCGTAGAGCACCCAGCCCAGCACCTCGACCAGGCGCGGGTCGACCGGGATCCCGAACAGGCCGGTGACCAGGGCGCCGAGCACCGAGGTCCGCGGCATCCAGCCCGAGAGGTCGGCGACCTGCTGCTGGCCGATGACGACCCAGCCCGCTTCGTGCGCGGTGCGCAGCGTGGTCAGCACCAGCCCGGCCGCGATCAGCACCAGGAACACCCCGGTGATCCGGAAGAAGCGGCCGAGGTCGAGCCGGACGGCCCCGCGGTAGAGCGCCGTGCCGATCACGATCGAGGCGCCGATGCCGACGGCCGCGCCGACGAGCGCCGACCAGCCGCTCCCACCGGCGGCCTGGACCGCGGCGAGCAGGAAGACCGCGGTCTCGAAGCCCTCCTTGAGCACCGCGAGGAACGCCATCGCGACGAGCGCGGCCGACCCGCCGCTGCGCAGCGCGGCCTGCGCCTCGGCCTCCAGCTCGCCCTTGAGCCTGTGGGCGTTGCGGTTCATCCAGATGATCATCGTGGTCACGAAGACGACGGCGACCGCACCGATGACCGTCTCGAGCATCTCCTGCCTGCGCTGCGGCAGCGCCGCGGAGACCAGGTCCAGGCCGACCCCGACGGCCAGGCTGATCAGCACCGCGAGCGCGACGCCGAGGAACATCGGGCGCAACGAGTGGCCGTTGCGGCGCAGGAACGCGGCCACGATGCTGACGATCAGCGTCGCCTCGAGGCCCTCGCGCAGGCCGATCAGGAACGTTGCGAGGAAGGCTCCTCCCATGCCCGCCCCCTCCGCCCGGTCCGTCAGGCCAGCCTGCACGGAATCCAGCGAAGGCTAGCCTTCACCCACTGCGGCGGGAAGACGTCCGTCGACGCAGCGTCCTGGCTGGTCAGCCGGTTTGTGGCCCCATATCGGGCAATCAGTGCATATGTCCGCACTCTTGTGGCGGAGCGTGGTCAGCCGATCACGCTGTGACGGATTCCCGGTCCCGGCCGACGGCGTCGGGAATCCCACGTCCGGACCCCGTAACGCGGCCGGCGCTCAGTCCCGCTGGTTCGCCATCCGCGCCCGGACCTCGCCGAGCGCCTCCTGGTACTCCGGGCGCGGGTCCATCGCGGCGGCGATCTTCAGCTGCGTCTCGGCCTCGGGCAGGCGCCCCTGGCGCTGGTAGGTCTTGCCCAGCGCGAAGTGCGCGTAGTGGTCGGCGGGGTCGAGCTCCAGCACCCGGACGAACGACGCCTCGGCCTGCTGCAGCTGCGCCGAGTCGATGTAGGCCCGCCCGGCCAGCAGGTGCACCGACGCGTCGTTCGGGCACTCCTCGACGATCTCCGAGAGCTCCGACAGCGCCTCGAGCGGGCGCCGGTTCGACAGCAGCCCCTCGGCGCGTCGGTACGCGGCCACCGGGTCCGTGCCCTCTCCGGGATTCGCTCGCCGAGTGCTCATGGTTCACCCCACGTTAGGTGTGATCGGAGCGATGCGCGAGGGGTTGACACCACCCCCTGAACGAGCCTTCCGGCGGCTACGCTGACGCACCGATACGACCCGCGATGTGAACAGGAGTGACGGTGGCTGTCATCGAGCAGGTCGGGGCGCGCGAGATCCTCGATTCCCGGGGCAACCCGACGGTCGAGGTGGAGGTCGCGCTGGACGACGGGACGCTGGCCCGCGCCGCGGTGCCGTCGGGTGCGTCGACCGGGGAGCACGAGGCCGTCGAGCTGCGCGACGGCGACAAGAACCGCTACGGCGGCAAGGGCGTCGAGAAGGCCGTCGCGGCCGTCCTGGACGAGATCGGCCCCGAGCTGGTCGGCGTCGAGGCCGTGGACCAGCGGCTCGTCGACCAGCGGCTGGTGGACCTGGACGGGACCCCGGACAAGTCCCGCTTCGGCGCGAACGCCCTGCTGGGTGTGTCGCTGGCCGTCGCGAAGGCCGGCGCCGAGTCCTCCGGGCTGGAGCTGTTCCGCTACATCGGCGGGTCCAACGCGCACGTCCTGCCGGTGCCGATGATGAACATCCTCAACGGTGGTGCGCACGCCGACACCTCCGTCGACGTGCAGGAGTTCATGATCGCCCCGATCGGCGCGGAGTCGTTCCGCGAGGCCCTGCGCTGGGGTGCGGAGGTCTACCACGCGCTCAAGTCCGAGCTGAAGGACAAGGGCCTGTCGACCGGCCTCGGCGACGAGGGCGGCTTCGCCCCGGACGTCAAGGGCGGCACCCGTGGTGCACTCGACCTGATCGCCGCCGCCGTGCAGCGCGCCGGCTACACGCTGGGCACCGACATCGTCCTGGCCCTCGACGTCGCCGCGACCGAGTTCCACGAGGGCGGCAAGTACTCCTTCGAGGGCAAGAAGCTCACCGCCGAGGCGATGGCCGAGGTGTGGCGCGACCTGGTGTCGGAGTACCCGCTGGTCTCGATCGAGGACCCGCTGGACGAGAACGACTGGGACGGCTGGACGGCGCTGACCCAGGCCATCGGCGACAAGGTCCAGCTCGTCGGCGACGACCTGTTCGTCACCAACCCGGAGCGACTGGAGGAGGGCATCTCCCGCGGCGCCGCGAACGCGCTGCTGGTCAAGGTCAACCAGATCGGCACGCTGTCGGAGACCCTCGACGCGGTCACCATGGCCCAGAGCGCCGGCTACCGCTGCATGATGAGCCACCGTTCCGGCGAGACCGAGGACGTGACCATCGCCGACCTGGCCGTCGCCACCAGCTGCGGGCAGATCAAGACCGGTGCCCCGGCCCGCTCCGAGCGCGTCGCGAAGTACAACCAGCTGCTGCGCATCGAGGAGATCCTCGGTGACGCCGCCCGCTACAACGGCGAGCTGGCCTTCCCGCGCTACCAGGCGCCCGCCCAGGGCTGAACCACCCGGCCGGTCCGGACCACACGGCCGAACGGCTGATCTCCGTGCCGCGCCGGGAGCCCCCGGCGCGGCACCGGGACAGCACCCCGATCGGGGGGCATCCTGGGACCCGGCCGATCACGCAGGTGATCCGGCGGCGTTCCGCGACGAGCCGGATCGCCCGGACGGGGACGGGAGGACGCATGGCGGACACGCGTGGCCGCGGAGGCAGCACCCGGGCCCGCCCGTCGTCGTCGCGTGCACGATCCCGCTCCGGCAAGCCGCGTACCTCCCCGACCCGGGGGTCGACCACGTCGGCCGGGGAGCCGCGCAAGCGCCCGTCCCGCTCGGTGCAGGGCCGCCCGCGGCTGACGCGGGCCCGATCGCGCGCCGGTGAGGTCGTCGCGAAGACCACCGGGCTGATCGGGCTGTCGTCGACCAAGCGCGCCGCGATCCTGGCGATCGTGGTGTGCGCACTGGCGCTGACCGTCGCCGTCCCGCTGCACAACTACGTCGCCCAGCGCCAGGAGCTCGCCTCGGTCAGCGAGCAGCAGCAGGCACTCGAGGCCGATGTCGCCCGGCTGTCGGCGGACCGCGCCCGGCTGTCCGACCCGGCCGAGGTCGCCGCCCAGGCCCGGAGCCGGCTGCACTACGTCGCGCCCGGCGAGATCCCCTACGTCGTCCAGTACCCGCAGCCGCCGAAGCCCGCCGTCACCGACGGCCAGGCCGAGCCCGGCGTCCCCTGGTTCCGGACCCTCTGGGGCGACGTCACCGGCGACCCGCGACGATGAAGGGGTGAACACCCCGCACCACCCCGGCCGGACCCGGCCGCCCGGACTCGAACCGGGACCCGTCGCGCAGGCCGACCTCGACGCCGTCGCCCACCAGCTCGGGCGTGCCCCGCGCGGCATCCTCGCCGTCGGCTACCGCTGCCCGTCCGGGCACCCGACGGTCGTGCAGACCGCGCCGAAGCTGCCCGACGGCACCCCGTTCCCGACGCTGTACTACCTGACCTGCCCGCGGCTGTCGTCGCGCATCGGGACCCTCGAGGCCGAGGGCCGGATGAAGGAGATGCAGGACCGGCTGGCCACCGACCCGGAGCTGGCGCAGCGCTACCGGGCCGCGCACGAGGCCTACCTCGCCGCCCGCGACGCGATCGAGCCGCTGGACACCCACCCCGACGTCACCGCGGGTGGCATGCCGGACCGGGTGAAGTGCCTGCACGTGCACGTCGCGCACGCGCTGGCCGCCGGGTCCGGGGTGAACCCGTTCGGCGACGAGGCCCTGGCCGAGATCGGCGAGTGGTGGCTGCCCGAGGGCGACTGCATGCCGCCCGGGACACAGCAGTAGCGACACAGCGCTAGCAGGAGCGACACAGCGGTAGCAGGGCCGGTCCGCGTACGGTGACCGTCGACGGGCCCGCCCCGTGCCCCGTCCGAACGCCCCACCACCACGAGGAGAGCTGCCGATGTCGCGGGTGGCCGCCATCGACTGCGGGACCAACTCGACCCGTCTGCTCGTCGCCGACGTCACGGAGTCCTTCGACGGGCTCAAGGACCTGCGTGACCTGCACCGGGAGATGCGCGTCGTCCGCCTCGGCAAGGGGGTGGACGCGACCGGCCGGCTCGACCCGGAGGCGCTGGAGCGCACCCGCGCCGCACTCGTCGACTACGCCGCGGCGGCCCGCCGCAAGGGCGCCGAGCGGATCCGGATGGTCGCCACCTCGGCGACCCGGGACGCGTCGAACCGCGAGGAGTTCTTCGCGATGGTGCGCGACACCCTCGGTGTCGACGCCGAGGTGATCACCGGGGACGAGGAGGCGCGGCTGTCGTTCGTCGGCGCCGTCGGCGACCTGGACCCCGACGACGGACCGTTCGTGGTCACCGACGTCGGCGGCGGGTCCACCGAGGTCGTCGTCGGGGAGCTGCGCGACGGCGTCGCCGAGGTGACCGCGGCCAAGTCCGTGGACATCGGGTCGGTGCGCCTGACCGAGCGCTGCCTGCCCGACGACCCGGCCACCCCGGAGCAGGTCGACGAGGCCCGCCTGGTCGCGTCCGCGGTGCTCGACGAGGCGTTCGCCGCGGTACCGGTCGAGGGTGTGACGACCTGGGTCGGCGTCGCCGGGACGATCACGTCGCTGTCGGCGATCGCGCAGGAGCTGCCCGCCTACGACCGCGACGCCGTGCACAACTCGACCCTGTCCCGCGAGCAGCTGCACCGGCTGGCCGACGAGCTGGTGCACGCGCCGCGCGCGGAGAAGGAGAAGCACGGGTCGCTGCATCCGGGCCGGGTCGACGTCATCGGCGCCGGTGCGCTGGTCGTGCAGGCACTGGCCGACGAGCTGCACGCCCGCGCCGGGATCGGGAAGGTCGTGGTGTCCGAGCACGACATCCTGGACGGCATCGCGCGCTCCATCGCATGAGCGTCGACGCGGCCGTTCCCGCGTCGCTGGCCGAGCTCGACCGCGCGGTCGCGGAGTGCCGGGCCTGCCCGCGGCTGGTTGAGTGGCGCGAGCAGGTTGCCGTGGAGAAGCGCGCGTCGTTCCGCGACCAGACCTACTGGGGGCGCCCGGTGCCCGGCTTCGGCCCGGCCGACGCGTCGATGCTGATCGTCGGGCTCGCCCCGGCCGCGCACGGCGCCAACCGGACCGGCCGCATGTTCACCGGTGACCGCTCCGGCGACGTGCTCTACGCGGCGATGCACGCCGTCGGGCTCGCGTCCCAGCCGACCGCCACCCATCTCGGCGACGGGCTGGAGCTGTACGGCGTGCGGATCACCGCACCGGTGCACTGCGCGCCGCCGGCGAACAAGCCGACCCCTGCCGAACGCGACACCTGCCGGGTGTGGCTGGAACGCGAGCTGGACCTGCTCGCCCCGACGCTGCGCTCGGTCATGGTGCTCGGCGGGTTCGGCTGGCAGGCGCTGCTTCCGGTGCTCGCCGGAGCCGGGTGGACGGTGCCGCGCCCGGCGCCGAAGTTCGGGCACGGGGCATCGGTGACGCTGCAGCCCGCGGAGCCTGCGGGGGCGTCCGCGGGCCCCGCGCGGGAGCCGCTGGAGCTGTTCGGCTGCTACCACGTGAGCCAGCAGAACACCTTCACCGGACGGCTGACCCCGGCGATGCTGGAGGACGTCCTGGCGGCGACGGCGCGGGCGGCGGGGTTGCCGGTCACGGGGTGAGCCGGGGCTGCTCGGCCCGCGCTTTGCTCTGCTCACCTGTACGCATCACCGCAGGTCAGCCGGTGCGCTCTGCTCTGCTCACCGATACGCAGCACCGCAGGTCAGAAGCGGAAGCGGTGCAGCCGCATCATGTCCGCGAACCCGGGGAGCACACCGAGTGCCGCGAGCCACGCCCGCCGCCAGGGGTTCGGGGTGCGCAGCATCGCCTCGTCGTAGACGGAGACGTCGTCGCGCTCGCGCAGCGCGGGGTGGCGGTGTGCGAACTCCGTGCCGTCCCACGACCACTGGAACCGGGTGTCGACGCCGGTGACCAGCTTGGTCAGCCGCGACAGCTGCTGCGTCCAGGGGGAGACGGCGTCGAAGGCGAGGACGCCGCGCGACAGCCGGGTCGTGACCCGGTGGACGATCGTGTCGACGGCCGTCGGCGGCAGGTACATCAGCAGCCCCTCGGCGAGGACCAGGGTCGGCCGGAGGGTGTCGACCTCGTCCCACCAGTCGTCGTCGGCGACCGACGCGGCGACCTGCTCGACGTGCGCGGGGACGTCGTAGAGCCGGGCGCGGATGTCCATGACCTCCGGCTGATCGACGTCGATCCACCGGCAGGTCGCCGGGACGTCGAGTCGCAGCGGGCGGCTGTCGAGGCCGCATCCGAGGTGCAGGACCTGGCCGTCCGGGTGCTCGGCGAGGAACTCGCGGGTCCAGCCGTCGAGGATCGCGGCGCGGCTGACGACGGTGGCTGAGTCGCCGGACAGCGTGCCGATCCGGCTGACGTCGTGCTCGATCCGGTCCCAGGTCGCGACGGCGTACGGGTCGCCGAGGATCGGGCGGTCGGTCAGCGCGTCGAGCCGGCGCAGGTAGAGCGTGAACAGCAGTGTCGCCGCTGCTCCGCGGAGCTGGACCTTCTCGGTGCCGGTGGTCATCCGGTGTGCCTCCCCGATGGCTAGGCTGACGCGGCGCCCCCGTAGCCCAACGGCAGAGGCAAGCCCCTTAAAAGGGTTACCGGTGTGGGTTCGAATCCCACCGGGGGCACTCGCTCACTCCGCAGATTACGCCGGTGACCAGCAGGAAGAGCGTCATCCGGCACGACGGCGGTGACCGGTCGTTCCCGGCGGTGACCGCCGGTCACGCGGGCTGGGGCCAGCGGCGCCGGACGGCCAGGGAGACGTGCACCAGCGCGACGAGGACCGGGACCTCGATCAGCGGCCCGACGACTCCGGCGAGCGCCTGCCCGGACGTGACGCCGAACGTGGCGACGGCGACGGCGATGGCGAGCTCGAAGTTGTTGCCCGCCGCGGTGAACGCGAGCGTGGTGGCCCGGGGGTAGCCGAGGCCGATCCCACGGCCGAGCAGCAGGGCCCCGGCCCACATCACGGCGAAGTACACGAGCAGCGGCACCGCGATCCGGGCGACGTCGAGCGGGCGGGCGGTGATCGCGTCGCCCTGCAACGCGAACAGGACCACGATCGTGAACAGCAGCCCGTAGAGGGCGAGCGGTCCGACGCGGGGCAGGAACCGCGACTCGTACCAGGCACGGCCCCGGGCGCGTTCACCGACGCGTCGGGAGAGATAGCCGGCCACCAGCGGAACGCCGAGGAACACCAGTACCGAGCCGGCGATCTGCCACGGGGAGACGTCCAGGTCCGCGGTCGGCAGGCCCAGCCATCCGGGCAGGACGGAGAGGTAGAACCAGCCCAGCGCGGCGAACGCGATCACCTGGAACACCGAGTTCAGCGCCACCAGCACGGCCGCGGCCTCCCGGTCGCCGCAGGCGAGGTCGTTCCAGATGACGACCATGGCGATGCAGCGCGCGAGCCCGACCACGATCAGGCCGGTGCGGTACTCGGGCAGGTCCGGCAGCAGCAGCCACGCCAGCACGAACATCAGCGCCGGGCCCGCGACCCAGTTCAGCGCGAGCGAGGCGATCAGGAGTGGCCGGTCGGCGGTGACGGTGTCCAGGCGGTCGTAGCGGACCTTGGCCAGCACCGGATACATCATGACCAGCAGGCCGAGCGCGATCGGGAGGGACACCCCGGCCACGGACAGGCCGTCGAGGGCGGCGCCCGCTCCCGGGATCAGCCGGCCCCCGAGCAGCCCGATCCCCATGGCCGCCAGGATCCAGACGGGCAGGAACCGGTCGAGAGTGGACAGCTTCTCCACGACCGGCGCGGGACCGGTCCGCGCGCTCACGACGCCCCCGCCGGGGCGTCGGCGGCGAGGAGCCCGGACAGCCGCTCCAGGACCTCCGGGCGGACCCGGTAGTAGATCCACGTTCCCCGGCGCTCGCCCGAGACGAGGCCGGCCTCCCGCAGCACCTTCAGGTGGTGGCTGATCGTCGGGCCCGACAGCGCGAACACGCCGGTCAGGTCGCAGACACACGCCTCGCCGCCCGCGTGCGATGCGATCAGGGACAGCAGCCGGAGCCGTACCGGGTCGCCCATCGCCTTGAACGAGCGGGCGAGTTCTGCCGCCTGCGCGGCGGTCAGTGGCTCGCGGACCAGCGGGGAGCAGCACTCGGCCGGGTCGGTCCCGTCAGGACCTTGGTTCGACACTCGTCTATCTTGACTGTTGTCGAAGTTCGGCGCAATCTCGGTACCGATCGTCGTCGATGCCGGGAGCGTCACTCATGTCTCGTGTCCAGCTCGCACTGCGGGTGTCCGACCTCGAAGCGTCGGTCAGCTTCTACGCGTCGTTGTTCGGCGTGCGGCCGGCCAAACGGCGCCCCGGGTACGCGAACTTCGCCGTCGCGGAGCCGCCGCTGAAGCTGGTCCTGATCGAGGGGCCGCCCGGCGTGGACACGGTCATCGACCACCTCGGCGTCGAGGTCGGGACCAGCGACAAGGTCGGCCGGGCCGCGGCACGCCTCGCGGAGCTGGGGTTGTCCGCGCGCGTCGAGGACGACACCGAGTGCTGTTATGCCCTGCAGGACAAGGTCTGGGTGCACGCTCCCGGCGCCGAGCCGTGGGAGGTGTACACCGTCAAGGCCGACGCCCCGCACGCGACGTCGATTTATCCGGCCGGGGCCTCACCGGAGACGGCATGCACGTGCGGGGGACCGCGGGGTGGCGATGACGCGAACCGGGGAGCGACGCTCTGAAGGGGATTCCGGCCGAACGCCGGGCCGACGTCGAGACGCTGTGGGACTTCAGCCGGATGCACCACCGGCTCCGGCCCGTCGATCTCGCGGTCGGCCTCGGCAGCCACGACCTCGGCGTCGCCACCTGCACCGCGCAGCTGTACCGGCGCGGGCTGTTCCCGACGATCGTGTTCACCGGCGCCAACGCCCCGACCACCGTCGAGCGCTTCCCGCGCGGCGAGGCTGTGCACTACCGGGAGCACGCGCTGGAGCTCGGCGTCCCGGACGCGGCGATCCTCGTCGAGCCCTCCGCCACCAACACCGGCGAGAACATCGACCGCACCCGCGACCTCGTCCGCGCCCGCGGGCTCGACGTGTCGTCGGTCCTGCTCGTGACCCGGCCCTACCAGCAGCGACGCGCCTACGCCCAGTGCCGCATGCGCTGGCCGGAGGTCGACGTCGTGTGTGCGTCGCAGGAGGTGTCGCTCGACGACTACGTCGCCGGGATCGGCGACCCGGACCGCGTCGTCGACATGCTCGTCGGCGACACCCAGCGGGTGTGGCTGCACGCCGAGCGGGGCTGGGCGGTGCCGCAGGACGTGCCCGCAGCGGTCACGGCTGCCTACGACCGGCTCGTCGCGGCGGGGTACACGCGGCGGGTGGTCGAGGAGGGACGTGAGTAGAGCTTCCGGGTCCGGGTCCCGCACCCCTGTCTACCGGCTGGGGAGCATCGCCGGAGGTTTCCCGCGCCACCATCCGACGCGGCCGGAACGAAGCTGTCCCGCGTCCCGATCGGCTCGGCGGTGACCGTCGTGGAGCGGTGACCGGGTGATGGGTCCATCATCGCGGGTGTGAGCAGCACCCGCGCCGTTCTGGTCGTCCTCGGCGGCCTGCCCGGGACGGGCAAGACCACGGTCGCGAACGAGTTCGTCCGCGCGTCCGGTGCGGCGTACCTGCGGATCGACACCATCGAGCAGACCGTCGTCGAGCACACCGCACTGGAGCAGCCGCTGGGCCCGGTCGGCTACGAGATCGGGTACGCGCTCGCGGCGGAGCAGCTGGGGGCGGGGACGCCTGTCGTCGTGGCCGAGTGCGTCAACCCGCTGCAGATCACCCGCGACGCATGGCGGGACGCGGCGTCGGCGGCCGGCGCGGCGCTGGTCGAGGTCGAGATCGTCTGCTCGGACGCGGTGGAGCACCGGCGGCGGGTGGAGCAGCGGACCGTCGACGTGCCGGGGTTGCGCCTGCCGACCTGGGCGGACGTGCAGCGGCGGGAGTACGAGCCGTGGGACCAGGAGCACCTGGTGCTGGACACGGCGCACCTCGATGCGGCTGGGTGCGCCCGTGCGGTCGAGGAGCGGGTTGCTCACGCGGCCGGGTGAGGCAGGGTCAGGACGACGTCGTCGATCGGTCGGTCACGCTCGGGCGAGGGGCACGGCCGCGGGGGTCCTGTCGAGTGCTGAGCAGCGATACTCGATACATGGATCCGGCCGAACCGGTGATCGCGAACAGACTCCGGCACGAGGACATCGTCTGGCTCGCCACCGTGCGGCCGGACGGGTCTCCGCACGTCACACCGGTGTGGTTCGTTTTCGACGACGGCACCTGGTGGATCGGATGCAATGCGGGCTCGGTGAAGGTCCGGAACTGTCGTGATCAGCCGATGGTGTCGCTGGCGTTGGACGACGGCCGCCGCCCGGTCGTCGCAGAAGGCGCCGTGCGAGTCCACACGGCGGAGTTCCCCGACGCCGCGGTCGCGTTGCTCGCCCGGAAGTACGACGGGTGGGACATCACGGCTGACGACGGTTCCGGGCCACGAGCGCTCATCGAGGTGCGGACGACCCGTTGGCTCCTGCGTGGGGACGCGCAGTAGCCGCAGGATCAGCAACCGGCCCGCCGCAGCCGCTCCGCGGCTTGGTCCCGCAGCGCGCGCTCGGCGATCGGGGCGGTGCCGTGCAACGCCTCCCATCGCGCGTTGTGGGCGGCCGGCCACAGGCTCGCGGCCCAGGCGATCTCGGTCTCCTCGGCGGTGAACAACCGGCCGCGACGGTGCTGGTAGGTCTCGAGGAAGGCCTTCGAGCTCGCGACCGGGGCGAGGGTCGGTGGCCGGGCGCTGGGGAACGTGCCACTCGCGGCACCCACCAACGCGGCCTCCGGCTGCCAGGCGAGCGAGTCCCAGTCGTGCACCGCCCGGATCTCGCCGTCGCGCCATCGCAGGTTCTGGGCCTCGTAGTCGGCGTGGCCGAGCACGCACCGAAGGGCCGTGGCCGACAGGCGGGCGTGAGCCCGCTCCGCGGTCGTGACGACGTGTCCGGGCACCGCGCTCTGGTCCCGGCTGTCCAGTTCGCCGATCTCCGGCCACAGCCCGGGGCCGGTGTGGTCCCACGCGATCCAGCGCGGGTTCGGCAACGGAGGTGGCACGACCACGTTCTCGAGTACGGCCGCCAGGTCGGCGAACACCTCGGCGTAGCGCGCGGCGACCTCGGGGCAGTCACCGGCCAGAATCTCGCCGCCGGGGCGGTACTCCTCGGCGTGCACGACCGACGATCCGACCCGGATCGCCGGTGTCAGCGGCCGCGCGCAGGGCAGACCGGCATCGGCCAGCCGGGCCTGTGCGGTGATGCAGGCATCGGCGCGGTCGTCGTCGTAGCGGGACTTCAGGACCACCTCGCTCCCGTCGGCGAGCCGGAGCCCCAGGACCGTCGACATCTGGTCGAGGCGGAACAGCTCGTCGACCGGTTCTGCTCCGAGGTGGTCACGACACCACTCCCGGACCCACACTGCGGGCATGGCCGTCAGTGTCCTGGACCGCATGCGGTCCGAGCGTGGGCACTTCGTGTTCGAGTCCGGGCTGCACGGAGACCTCTGGCTCGACCTCGACGACTTCTTCGCCCGCCCGGACCGGGTCACCCCGCTGCTCGACGACCTCGCGGAGCGGCTGCGGCCGATCGGCGCCGACGTGGTCGTCGGGCCGTGCACCGGTGGTGCGTTGGTGGCGTACGGCGTGGCCGAGCGGCTCGGTCTCCGGTTCGTCGGCGCCGAACGCGTCGAGACACCGGCGGACGGCGTCGGTTACCGGCTCGCGGCCTCGCGCGATCTGCGCGGCCGTGGCGCCGTCGTCGTCGACGACGCGATCAACGCGGGCTCGGCCACCGGAGCCACCCTGCGGGCGCTCGCCGAACACGGTGTCCGCCCGGTGGGGATCGCCGCGTTCCTCGTCCTCGGCGGCGGCGCCGCGCGGATGGCCGAGCGGGTCGGCGTCCCGTTGGTCGCGCTGGCCGAGGAGACGATCTCGACGTGGCCACCACAGGACTGTCCACTGTGTGCGGACCGGTGCCCGGTCACGCGGCAGTGACCGGCGAGCGGGCGACCCACGTCGGCGCCCGCTCCCGGAACACCGCCGGTGCCGATCGTCCCGCTCCGGCCGGCACCGCGCCGAGCAACCCCGGGCCGATCGCACCGAGACACCGCCGGTTGTCGCTCTCGATCTCCGACGGCCGCTCCGGCCACGACCCGATCACCACACCGGCGACCGCGACACCCCTGCGCTGCAACGCCTCCACCGTGAGTGCGGTGTGGTTCAGCGTCCCCAGCCCGCTGCGGCAGACCACGACCGTCGCCGACCCCTCGACGGCGGCGGCCAGGTCGGCGAGGGTCGCGCCGTCGTCGGTCAGTTCCACCAGCAGCCCACCGGCGCCCTCGACGAGCACGTGGTCGTGCCGCTCGGCGAGCGCCGCGATCGTCGCCAGGTGCGTCGTGACCGGCGGCAGCGGCACCCCGGCCCGGGCGGCCGACGCGCGCGGCGCCATCGGGTCGGGCAGTCGGATGCCCTCGTGCACCGAGGTCACTCCGGTGAGCCGGGTGATCGTGTCCATGTCACCGGCGCCGTCCTCCAGTCCGGACTGCACCGGCTTGTAGACCGCCACCGAACGCCCGTCAGCGACGAGCGCGGCGGCCAGCGCGGCCGTCGTCACCGTCTTGCCGACCTCGGTGTCGGTACCGGTCACGAACCGCACGTGCGCGGTCACACCGCACCTCCCACCGGCGTACGGACCGATCGTCCGGCCAGGTCGGCGGCCTGCGCCGCACGGTCGACGTCGACCCCGGCGCGGGCGACGAGCCGCAGTCGCGAAATCCCGTCGGGGACGCTCGGCGGGCGGAAGCACCCGACCAGCACCCCGGCGTCGAGCAGGGTCTCGGCGGCGGCGACCGCCTGCCCGGGACCGTCGGCGGGCACCGACTGCACCGCGCCCGGTGCGCGCTCGACCCCGGCGGCCGCGGCGACGACGTCGGCGACGGCGTGCAGGGCCGCGGGCAGACCCGGGTCGGCGTCGACGATCCGCGCGGCCTGCGCAGCGGCTGCCGCGGCCGCGGGCGCGAGGCCGGTGTCGAACACGAAGCTGCGCGCGGAGTTGACCAGGTGTTCGCGCAGCGCCGGAGCGCCCAACACCGCACCACCCTGTGCACCGAGCGCCTTCGACAGCGTCGCGGTCACCGCGACGTGCGGCGCCCCGGCGAGCCCGGCCGCGTGCACCGCGCCCCGCCCCTCACCCAGGACGCCGATGCCGTGCGCCTCGTCGACGACCAGCAGCGCGTCGTGCTCGCGGCACAGCGCGGCAGTGCGCACCAGGTCCGCGGCGTCGCCGAGCACCGAGTACACCGACTCGACGACCACCACGACGCGGGGCTCGTTCCGGTTGCGCAGCAACGACTCCAGCGCGCCCAGGTCGGCGTGCGGGCACACCACGACCGGCGACCGGGACAGCCGTGCGCCGTCGATCAGCGAGGCGTGCACGTGCGCGTCGCTGATGATCAGCGTGTCCGGGTCGCCGAGCGCGGTGAGCAGTCCGGTGTTGGCCGCGTAGCCACTGGAGAACACCAGCGCCGAGCGCTGCCCGGTCAACGTGACCAGCGCGTCCTCCAGGTCGTCGTGCGCCCCGGTCGTGCCGGTGACCACCCGCGACGCGCCCGCGCCGGTGCCGTAGCGCTCGGTCGCGACGATCGCCGCGGCGCGCAGCCGCGCGTCCGTCGCGAGGCCCAGGTAGTCGTTCGAGGCCAGGTCGAGCACGCCGTCGCGGGCCCGCGGATGCCGGCGGGCGTCGGTCCGGCGGACCAGCCCGTCGTCGCGCCTGCGGTCCGCGGCGGCCGCCAGCCAGCCGTCCATCGCCGTCCGGTCGTTGGTCGCCGTCACCGGCCGTGCACCTCCTCGACCGCGCCGGTGACGGCCGCGCCGATGGTATCGATGTCCTCGTCGGAGCAGACGTACGGCGGCATCGTGTAGACCAGGTTGCGGAACGGGCGCACCCAGACGCCGCGTTCCAGCGCCGCCCGGGTCACCGCGCCGACGTCGACCGGCCCGTCCAGCGCGACGACGCCGACCCCGCCGAGCACCCGTACGTCACGCACCGCGTCCAGATCCGCAGCCGGGGCGAGCGCGGCGGCGAGCCGTGATCCGAGGGTGCCGACCCGGCGTTCCAGCTCGAGGGTGAGCAGAGCAACCGACGCCGACGCCACTGCGCAGGCCAGCGGGTTCGCCATGAACGTCGGCCCGTGCAGCAGCGCCCGCTGCGGGGACCGGGTGATCGCCTCGGCGACCCGGTCGCTCACCAGCACCGCCGCCATCGTGAGGTAACCGCCGGTGAGCGCCTTGCCCACGCACATCACGTCCGGGACGACGCCTGCGTGGTCGCAGGCGAACCGGGCGCCGGTCCGCCCGAACCCGGTCGCGATCTCGTCGGCGACCAGCAGGACGCCGTGCTCGTCGGCGATCCGGCGCAGCGCCATCAGGCACTCGGGCGGGTAGACGTGCATCCCACCGGCCCCCTGCAGCACCGGCTCGACGACGACCGCCGCGATCTCGCCGGCGTGCTCGGCCACGATCCGCTCGGCCTCGGCGACCCACGTCGCGACGGCGGCCGCGTCGGGGGCGGCGAGCCGGCCGTCCGCGGTCGGTGCCGCGGGCGGGCGGGGGAGGAACAGCTGGTCGGCGACCAGGCCGGGGAACAGCGAGTGCATGCCGTCAACCGGGTCGCAGACGCTCATCGCCCCGGTGGTGTCACCGTGGTAGCCGCCGCGCAGCGCGACGAACCGCCGCCGCTCCGGACGCCCGGCCGCGGCCTGGAACTGCACCGCCAGCTTGAGCGCGACCTCCACCGACACCGAACCGGAGTCGGCGAGGAACACGTGCCGCAGCGGGTCCGGTGCGAACGCGACGAGGTCCTCGGCGAGCCGGACGGCGGGCTCGTGGGTGAGCCCGCCGAACATGACGTGGCTGAACCGGTCGGCCTGCTCGTGCACCGCCGCGTCGAGCGCCGGGTGCCGGTAGCCGTGGATCATGCACCACCACGAGCTCATCGCGTCGACGACGTCGTGGCGTCGCCCGTCGTCGTCGGCCAGCTCCAGCCGGCTGCCCGACGCGGCCAGTACCGCGTACGGTGCAGGACCGTCGAGCGCGGCGTAGGGATGCCAGAGCAGCCCACGGTCGCGCCCGATCAGGTCGGTGCTGCTCGGTGTGCTGCCGGTGGGTGCTGTGCTGCTCGGTGTGGTGCCGGTCGGTGCGGTGGCGGTCATGCGTTCGGGACGGCGTCCGTGCCCGCGCCGCGCCGGCGCGTGATCGGCACCTGCACCGTCGACGGCAGCTTCTCCTGCTTGCCCAGCACCCGGAACCCGGCGTCGGCGATCATGTCCAGGTCGGCCTGTGCCTCCTGGCCCTCGCTGGTCAGGTAGTCGCCGAGGAACAGCGAGTTCGCGACGTGCAGCGCGAGGCCCTGCATCGAGCGCAGGTGCATCTCCCGGCCACCGGCCATCCGGATCTCCGCCTGCGGGCAGGCGAACCGGGCGAGCGCGAGGATCCGCAGGCAGCGCTGCGGGTCGAGCTGCCAGGTGCCCTTCAGCGGGGTGCCCTCGAACGGCATCAGGAAGTTGATCGGGATCGAGTCCGCGCCGAGGTCGCGCAGCGCGAAGATCGTGTCGATGACCTCGTCGTCGGTCTCGCCCATGCCCACGATCAGCCCGGAGCAGGGGGACAGGCCCGCGTCGCGGGACTTCTCGACGGTGTCGACGCGATCGTCGTAGGTGTGGGTGGAGCAGATCGAGGCGTACTTGGACTCGGCGGTGTTGAGGTTGTGGTTGTAGGCGTCGACACCGGACTCCTTGAGCCGGTCGGCCTGGCCGTCCTTGAGGAAGCCCAGGCAGGCGCACACCTCGACGCCGGGGTGGGTGTTCTTGAGCTCCCCGACGACGTCGGCGACCCGCTCGACGTCGCGGTTGCCCGGCCCGCGGCCGCTGGCGACCAGGCAGACCCGCGACGCGCCACCGGAGATCCCGGCGCCTGCCTGGCGGATGGCCTCTTCGGTGGAGAGCCACGAGTACTTCTCGATGTCGGCGGTGGAGCCGAGCCGCTGCGAGCAGTAGCCGCAGTCCTCGGGGCACAGGCCCGACTTCAGGTTGACCAGGTAGTTGACCTTCACCAGGTCGTCGAAGTAGGCACGGCGCAGGCGGCTAGCCGCGGCGATCAGAGTGAGCACCTCGGTGTCGGGTGCCTCGAGGACGGTCCGGGCCTCGTCGGCCTCCAGGCGGCCACCGGCGAGCTGGCGGGAGGCGAGGTCGTCGAAGGTTTTGAACACCGTTCAAACGCTAGCCGGTGGGTGCGGGAGCGACAAGCCCTGCCGGTTCCCGTGGCGTCGCGGCACCGGGTCAGACTGGTGTGGACGGAGGGGGACACCGGTGGCGCTGAACCGTGAGCGGATCGTCGAGCAGGCGACCGCACTGCTGGGCGAGCAGGGCCTCGGCGGGCTGTCGATGCGCCGCCTGGCCGACGGTCTCGGCGTCCGACCGGGCGCGCTCTATTACCACGTCCCGAGCAAGCAGGATCTGCTGGTCGCCGTGGCCGAACACCTCCTCGCGACGACCCCGGCGCCGATCCCCGACGACGACCCGCGCGCCGCCGCGACGGCGCTGCGCGCGGCCCTGCTGCGGGTCCGCGACGGCGCCGAGCTGGTTTCGTTCGCGCACGCCTTCCGGCCCGAGGCGCTGGCCCCGCTGCACGGGCTGCACCGCGCGTTCGACCTCGCCCCGGCGCGGGCCCACTGGGCGGCGCGGACACTGGTGCACTACGTCCTGGGCTTCGTCGCCGAGGAGCAGAACTACGCCGAGTTGCACCGCACCGGGATCGTCGAACAGGAGGCGGCCCGGGAGGCGCCGGACGAGGCGTTCGCGTTCGGGGTGGAGGCGATCGTGCGGGGCGTGGCGGCGGTGCCGGAGTGAGCGATCAGCGGGCCGATCCGAACCATCGGGGGAGAGCCTCCCGCAGGCCCTCCTGGTCGTCGCCGACCCACACGACGTAGCCGTCCGGGCGCACCAGCACTGCCTGCTGCCCGCTCTCGTCCGGGTCCGCGACGACCCGGTCCACCCGGTCCGCCCAGGCCGCGACGGACAGTCCGCCGGTGCGGTCCAGCAGGACGCCGCGGCCGTCGTGCATCCGGTCGTAGAGCGTGCCCTCCTTCAGCGGGACGTCGCGCATCCGCCTGCCGAGCAGGTCGGAGCCGGTGCCGACGTCGTAGCGCACGTCGAGCCCGACGATCTTCTCCATGAGGTGCCGGTTCACCTCCTCGAAGCCGATCAGCTCGGTCACCAGCCGCCGCACGGCCTGCGCGCCGGGTGTGGTCGACATCAGCTCCATCTGCGCGCGGGTGTTGTCGACGACGCTCGCGGCGACCGGTTTCCGCTCGCTGCTGTAGGTGTCGAGCAGACCGTCCGGGGCCCAGCCGCCGACCTCGGCGGCGAGCTTCCAGCCCAGGTTGACCGCGTCCTGGATGCCCAGGTTGAGCCCCTGCCCGCCGGTCGGCGGGTGGATGTGCGCGGCGTCGCCGGCCAGCAGCACCCGGCCGCGGCGCCACTCGTCGGCGACCCGGGTGGCGTCGCCGAAACGGGACAGCCAGCGCGGGGAGTGCACGCCGAAGTCGGTGCCCGCGGTGGCGACGAGCTGCGCGCGGAACTCCTCCAGCGTCGGCGGGACGGAGCGGTCGTCGGACAGCCCGTCGGCCGGGACGACGACGCGGTACAGCCCGTCGCCGCCCATCGGGCCGAGCCCGAAGCGCACCTGCGTCCGCCGGACCCGCGTGACGACCTCGGTGATCTCCTCGGCCGGCGCGGTCACCCGCATCTCGCCGAGCAGCGTCTCGCTGGTCGCGGGCTCGCCGGGGAACCCGATGCCGAGCAGCTTGCGCACGGTGCTGCGGCCGCCGTCGCAGCCGGCCAGGAACCGGCCGCGCACCTCGGTGCCGTCGGCGAGGACGGCGGTCACTCCCGCGTCGTCCTGGGTGACGCCGGTGAGCTCGGCGCCGCGCCGGATCTCGGTGCCGAGCTCGACGGCGCGCTCGGCGAGCAGCCGGTCGGTCACCGGCTGCGGGATCCCGAGGATGTACGGGTGCGGGGTGTCGATCCCGGACGGCCACGGGGCCGGGATGCCGGCGTAGAACCCGCCGCGCTCGTGGACGACGCCGTGCTCGAGGAACCGGTCCAGCAGGCCGCGCTGGTCCAGGATCTCGATGCTGCGCACGTGCATCCCGAGCGAGCGGACGTGCGGGAGTGGTTCGGGCTCGCGTTCGAGCACGAGGGTATGGACGCCGTGCAGCCGCAGCTCGCAGGCCAGCATGAGGCCCGTGGGGCCACCGCCGGCAATGATCACGTCGTACATGGACCGCCCGTTCACCGAGGTCAGAAGGGGTACGAGCGGAGAGTGTGCGCCGGTGGCGGGGTCTTGCGGCAAGCCCCGCCCCGCGCTATACGTTGAGTACGGCGGGACAGGTCGTCGTCACAGCACCGCTTGCCGTCACAGCACCGCTCGTCATCACAGCACCGCCAGCATCCCGGCCCCGAGCAGCCCGCCGACGACGGCGAGTGCGCCGGTCGCCGCCGTCGCCCGCGGACCGAGCGCCCGAGCGACCATCACGATCCCCGGCAGGCTCACGATCGGCAGCGTGATCAGCAGCGCCCCGAGCGGTCCTGCCGCGACGCCGGCCAGCGCGAGGCCCTGCAGGACCGGGATCTCCCCGGCCGTCGGGATCACGACCAGCGTGCCCAGCACCGCCGCGACCAGCACGAACAGCAGCCCGGACGCGGTGGCCGCGTCGAGCGGGAGCAGCCAGCCGCGGAACGCGCCGACCAGCAGCACGATCACCAGGTACTCCGGCACGATGATCAGCGCGGTGCGGGCGAGGGCGCGGAGGAACCGCGTCGCCGCGTTCCCCGGCCGGGGCTCCGTGGCGGTGGCCGGGGTGCCCTCCCCGGTGATCTCGGCAGGCAGGGTGCGCCCCTCGGTGAAGCGCGCAACCAGCGCGGCACCGCCGACGACCACGACGATCCCGACCACGAGCCGGGTCACCGTCCACTCCCACGGCGCGACGAACACCAGGAACACCAGCACAGCCGGGTTGAGCAGCGGGTTCCCCAGCCAGTACGCGACGGTCGCCGCCGTTGCGACACCGGAGCGGCGCATCGCGACGACGACCGGTGCGGTGCAGCAGGTGCACATCATCGACGGCGTCCCGGCGAGCCCGCCGGCGAGCGCACCGGTGACCGGGCTGCGGCGGTTGAGCACCCGGCGCAGCAGGTCCGGCGGCACGAGCGCCTGCAGCGCCGCGCTCAGCAGCAGCGCGACGACGAGCGCCTTCCAGATCGAGGTGCCGTAGGCGATCGCGAACGACGTCGCCGCGTGCCACGACGGCGGGTCGCCCGGCTGCACCCCGCCCGCGGTCAGGGTGTTCGAACCGCTCCACGTGCCGGACCCGGCCGCCTTCACCGCCTGCCCGACGTAGGGCACCCACTTGGCCCAGAGCAGGCCGACGACGAACACGAGTGCGGTCACCGCGAGCCCGATCGTCACCGTCCGTCGTGACAGGAGGCGCGGGGAGGACGGCGAATGCGCGGACATGTCACGAGAATAGACGCAGCTGCGGTCACTCTCGGATATCGGCGACCCCGGCGACCCCGGCGACCCCGGCGACCCCGGCGCCCCCGGCGCCCCCGGCGACCCCGGCGACACTGGCCGCGCGGGCCCGGTTCCGGGACGATCGTCGCCCCGGTGACCTGGTGGAGGAGCGACCGTGGCGGCGACGGATCTCAAGCGCGAGTTCGCCTGTTACTCCGCGCGCCGGAATCGCCCGGAGCTCGTCGAGGTCCCCGACCTGCGGTTCCTCATGATCGACGGGCACGGTGACCCGAACACCGAGGTCTACGCCGACGCCGTCGGCGCGCTCTACCCGCTCGCGTACACGATCAAGTTCGCGAGCCGGCGCGAACTCGGGCTCGACTACGTCGTCATGCCGCTCGAGGGGCTGTGGTGGGCCGAGGACATGGCGACGTTCACGACGGAGCGGGACAAGTCGCGCTGGTCCTGGACGATGATGATCCTGATCCCGGACCGGGTGCCCGACGACCTGGTCGCCGCGGCGGCCGAGCAGGTGGCGGCGAAGAAGGACCCGCCGGTCCGGCTCGGCGACGTCCGCGTCGGGACGCTGTCCGAGGGCTTGTGCGTGCAGGCGCTGCACGTCGGGCCGTACGACGACGAGGGCCCGCTCCTGCGGCGCATCCACGACGAGGTCGTGCCCGAGCACGGGCTGACCCTCGCCGGCCGGCACCACGAGATCTATCTCAGCGACCCGCGCCGGGCCGACCCGGCGAAGCTGCGGACGATCCTGCGCCAGCCGGTCCGGCGGTGAGCCGGCGTTCATGCCGACACCGGCGCCTGCTGCTCACCGGAGCGTTGCCCGGGCAGGTCGATGCGGCCCGTCCCGGGAATGAGCAGGCTCGGCTGTCGTTTCGGCCGGCGGGCAGGGTCGATCCACGCGGGCGGAATGAACTCGGGCAGCCCGCCGCGTATCCGGACCTCCCATCCTGGTTTGTGGATCAGCCGGTGATGGGATTTGCACAGCATCACCAGATTGTTCAGTTCGGTGGG